>NZ_JBFUPS010000002.1:0-1088776 GCF_041360695.1 Chitinophaga sp. RCC_12 | reverse complement strand
CCAGGAACGTGGATAAATGGGGGACGGGTATTAAAATAAAAAAAAAGACCGCATCATTTATTTATGATACAGCCTCTTTTTTTTAATATTTTAATGAGTTAAATATCAGGTTGCCTTCAAGGTAATCGCTTCCACTGCTGCCCTTCTCGCCGGATACCAGCTGGCAGCCACGCCTATTACAATAATCGTAACAAATACCAACCCGAAATCTGCCGCATGCATACTCACAGGGTATGAATCCACCAGGAAAGAAGTCCCCTCCAGCTTAATAATCCCAAAATGCTGCTGCAACAAACAAAAGGTGATTCCCAGCCCAAAGCCCAGTACCGTTCCAATACCCGCAATAATCAATCCTTCGGCCAGGAAAATGCGCATAATCAGCGACTTACGTGCCCCCATCGCCTTCAGGATCGTAATATCTTTCTGTTTTTCTATCACCAGCATATATAACGAACCAATCATGTTAAAAGCAGCAATGATCATAATAAAACTAAGTATCACATATACTGCCCACTTCTCTGTTTGCATGATGGCATACAGCGACTGATTCTGCTCATACCGGGTTTGCACCTTGTACCGGCCACCCAGCAACTTTTCAAGTTGCACTTTCAGCACATTATCGTTTATCCCTGCCCGTGTCCCGATTTCCAGCGACGACATCTCATCGGCCCCCATCTGCAACAGGCCCCGTAAAAATTCAATGTTTGTAATAACATACTTACTGTTGAACTCCTGCTGAATCGCAAAAGTTCCCGCCGGATACAAAACGCCGTTGTTCAGCGCATCCTCCGGGGTCACAAAAGCATTCACATTCCGTCGGGGAAGATATACGGTTACAGGTGCAATGCTATGCACCACATCCACGCCCAGCGCACCTTCCAGCTCCAATCCCAGCACTGCCCGGTAGGCCACACTGTCGCCGGTGTCAAAACGTCCGCGGATAATATTGCTTTTTACATCGGTAACATAGTTATAACTGCTGTCCACTCCCTTCAATACGGCAATCGTAGGCTCGTCACCGTAACGGAGTACTGCCTTCTCTTCAATTACCCGGGAGAAATGGGCTACACCCGGCACCGCTGCTATTTGCTGCAGCTGCGCAGGCGTAAGGATAATTGTTTTACCGGTAACCGGCGCAATTTTCACTGCAGGGTAAAAAGAGGAATAAAGGGATTTTACCAGGCCCTCAAAGCCGTTGAACACGCTCAGTATCACAATCAGGGCGCCAGCGCCAACTGCAATTGCCACCACACTTACCCAGGCAATGATATTGATAGCATTGGTAGATTTTTTGGCCCGGAAGTAACGGGAAGCAAATTGCCAAACCATGTATTTGTAGGATTACGAATGAAGAATAAAGAATCCGTAACCCTTATTTCTTGCCATCCTTGATATTGGCGTCATCTTCCTTGATTTTCTTGAATAACTCTTCCATCTTAAATACGTAATCAAGCGTATCGTCTAAAAAGAAGCTCAACTCGGGGATCCTGCGCAATTGTTTGCCTAATCCTATTCCCAGTAACTTCTTGATCTCACCCATTCTTTCCTTGATCCGCTCCAGCATCTCTGAAGGGGCTTTGATCTGGAACATACTCAGGTATACCTTCGCCTCCAGCAGGTCTGGGGTCATCTTCACGGCAGCAACAGATATCATTCCCCCTTCCACTACATTAAATCCCAACCGCTGAAAAATACCACTCAGCTCCTGCTGCACTAGTTGTCCTATTTGTTTCTGCCTTTTAGTTTCCTGCATCTCATTCAGTTTTAATCGTTAGTAAAACAGTCTGTGTACGATAATAACATAATTACCCCGCCCCGCCAAACCATAACCGGCTGCCAGCAGCCCGTCAGTTGCGAAATTAACCATTTCCGGGAAAGAATAGCCGCATTTACACCCCCTCATACCTTAATTATGCTATTTTTGCCAGCAAGTTAAACAGACTACCAGGAATGAAGACATTCAAGCGATTACTAAGATTTGCCACGCCTTTGCACCATTATCTGCCGGAATATGTTATATATACTTTTATAGGTATCATATTCGGTATGGTCAATTTTGCTATGCTGATCCCGTTACTGACCGTTATTTTCAACCAGGTGGGCGAAATTCCACAGGCACTCCCTGAACCACATTTCACCTTTTCTATCAATTATTTTATAGACCTGTTCAACTATTATTTCTACAACTTTATCAGGGCCAGCGGCTCCAAACAAAGCGCCCTGTACTTCGTTTGTGCTGTGATAGGCGTATGTATCGTGATTGCCAACTTCGGCCGCTACATGAGCGCCAGGGTAATGGTACGCCTTAAAATGACCGTACTTTCCCGGCTACGTATACGCCTCTATGAAAAGTTTACGCAGCAATCACTGTCATTTTACAGCGATCAGCAAAAGGGAGATTTGCTTTCTTCCATGACCAACGATGTACAGGAAATAGAAAACAGCGTGATCAATGCCATACAAACACTGCTGCGCGACCCGTTCATTATAATCGGCTACTTCGCGGC
This sequence comes from Chitinophaga sp. RCC_12, assembly GCF_041360695.1. NCBI lineage: Bacteria > Pseudomonadati > Bacteroidota > Chitinophagia > Chitinophagales > Chitinophagaceae > Chitinophaga > Chitinophaga sp. RCC_12. Next base: position 1,086,269 of record NZ_JBFUPS010000002.1, on the reverse strand, counting down.
ACTGTTCTACCTTTCCGTAAAACTCACCCTGTTCACGATTGTATTTTTTCCTATCTCCGGTCTGCTGATATCTTATGTATCCAAGAAATTAAAACTAAAAGGAAAATTCAGCCAGGACCTGTTAGGAAAAATTCTTTCGGTAACTGAAGAAACACTTAGCGGTATCCGGATCATACAATCCTTCACCGCAGAGCGTTTCATGAAAAATAAATTTGGCGAGGTAAACAACCGGTTTGTGAAAGTGAGCAAATCGATGTACAATCAGCGCGAACTCGCTTCTCCTATTTCTGAAATATTAGGCGTGATCGTTATCGTAATCCTGGTAATTTATGGAGGCAGCCTGGTATTATCCGGCAGCGAACTGCTTACCGGCGCTACTTTCATGACATACCTCGTTTTCTATTCACAGATCATGCAGCCGGCAAAAAATGTGTCAACTTCCATTACCACTATACAAAAAGGAATGGTAGCCAGTGAAAGGATTTTCAAAATACTGGACGCCCCGGTAACCATTCACGAAAAGCATAATGCACGCGCTGTGAGCGGGTTTAATACCAGCGTGGAATACGATGATGTTTCCTTTAAATACGAACAGCAATATGTGCTGAAACATATCAGGCTTACTATTAACAAGGGACAAATGGTAGCGCTGGTAGGCCGCAGTGGTGCAGGAAAATCCACGATGGCAGATATTTTACCACGCTTCTATGATGTGAATGAGGGCGCAATTCGTATAGACGGCATCGATATACGTGACCTGAAAGTGCATGATCTCCGCAGCCTGATCGGCGTTGTATCACAGGAGGCCATTCTTTTTAATGATACGGTGCTGAACAATATTGCTTTTGGTCAGCCGAATGCCGACAGGGACGCTATAGTCACCGCTGCAAAGATTGCCAATGCACATGAATTTATTGAACACCTGGACAACGGTTATGATACCATTATCGGCGACCGCGGGCTGAAACTCAGCGGGGGCCAGCGTCAACGACTTACCATTGCACGTGCCATCTTCAAAAATCCGCCTATCCTCATATTGGATGAAGCCACTTCCGCACTCGATACTGAGTCCGAAAAACTGGTGCAGGCCGCACTGGATAAACTCATGCAAAACCGCACCACTATTGTGATTGCCCACCGGTTGAGCACCATACAACATGCCAGTGAAATCATTGTAATGGACCACGGGGAAATCAAAGAACGTGGTACACACGACGCATTGCTGAAACAACACGGCATCTATCACAAACTGGTGGAAATGCAGGAATTTAAATAGCTAATTGCTAACGTTAAAGAATATACGTAAACGGGCATGTTCTGCTTTGAGTGGAACGTGCCCGTTTAACCAGTCTCCGCATGGCTTTCGGTAACATTTTCTTCTTATCGAAAACCCGTAATAGGTATGGTTTTTGTTATTGAAGCGCCCTGACAATGCCAACACCAGCTCTTTGCAGCACTTATTTTTTAACCTTTAACATAGCGAACTCCTATGATATCTATCGTAATTCCTGTATTAAACGAAGGTGCTACCATACGCCAGGTTATTAAAACCGTAAAGAAAACGTCCCGGAAAATTGAGATCATTGTGGTAGACGATAATTCTACAGACAACACAGTGGAAGAGGCGATGAAAGAACATGTGAGAGTGATTACCAGCAGCCAGCGCGGGAAGGGAATATCTATGCGTGAAGGTATGATGGCTGCCAAACACGATATTATTGCCTATGTTGATGGCGACATCCTGACTTACCCCGACAATATTATAGACCTATTAACTGGTCCTATCGAAAAAGACGAAGCCGACTTCGTCAAATCCTACTTTGAAAGGCAGGCAGGCAGGGTCACCCAATTGGTGGCCAAGCCACTGCTGAGTATATTATTCCCCGAGATTGCTCATTTCCAGCAGCCGCTCAGCGGGATGATTGCTGCGCGCAAATCATTCCTTTCCCGTGTGCATTTTGAAAATGATTATGGCGTGGATATCGGTCTGCTGATAGATATGCATCACCTGGGCGCCCGCATTACAGAAGCAAATATCGGAAAGGTGGAAAATGCCATGCAAACCTGGGAACAGCTGAGCAAAATGTCGAGAGAAGTATCCCGCACTATTCTCCGCAAAGCGGAAAATATACCACAGGAAAATCTTGAAACACTGGGCAACATTAACCTGATACGGGAGCAAATGGAGTATTCCATCCTGGAGTCTATTGATAAACTGCAGAAGATGGTCATCTTTAACCTGGACCATGCCGTGTTTACACAAGACTACATCCAATGGGCTGCAGTGGCCTTCGGGCAGGAGGAAGGGCTACAGGAAATTGAAGCTTCCGGGCATGATCCGGTAACTACATTACATTTAAAAGCCACTCTTTTTGAAGGGCGCAATATTGCAGAATTACTGGAAGTAGCGGATGCCATTCCGTTGGTACCCGGCATCCGCGAAATAGTGCGTGAACTGAAAAAAAGAGGGTATGCTGTTGGCCTGATCACCGACGGTTTTGGTACCGTAGCCCGTCATATCAAGAATCAGCTGGGAATGGATTTCGTATTTGCCAATAAGCTGCACCTGGTTAACAGCGTGGCTACCGGCGAGTTTACTATTGCAGACTACTTCATGAAAGGAGAGGAATATTCCCGGAGTAATATGTTTCCTTACATCGCGCAGCAGTATCATATTAATACACAAAATATCATTTATGTGGGAGATGGAAAACGGGATAGTAAATTATTAACGGAGGCCGGCATCGGCGTTGCTTTTTGTCCACAGTATCCGGGCAATGTTGTAGAAAAGGTTGCCGATAAAATTATCAGCGGCTTATCATTAGTGCCGCTGTTGGATATTGCGCAGGCGAGCCCGGCGAAGTTTGGCATTAAATTGCCGGCTATCAGTAAAAAGCAGGCGCGTACAATTGGAGTCGGCAGCCTGATAGGTTTGGCCGGAGCGGGGTTAATTTACTTCGCCGTGCGACAAATACGTAATAAAAAAGAGATGGCCACCTGTTGATGATATTCATTCAACTATAAAGGAAAAGGCGCAGCGGATAACCGCTGCGCCTTTTCTGTCTTAATTAGTACTAAGACTATTTACTTTTAGCCAGTTTAGCTTCAATGCTCAATGTAGCGTGAGGAACTGCTCTGAGGCGTGCTTTATCTATGAGTTTACCGGTTACGCGGCAAATACCATAGGTTTTGTTTTCAATACGCATCATTGCTTTTTCCAGGTGATCAATGAACTGGATCTGACGGCTGGCCATCTGGTTCAGTTGCTCTCTTTCCTGGGAGCCGCTGCCATCTTCCATACTCATGTATTTGTTCTCTGTATCGTCGGTACCGGCCTCATCTTTACGGGTGATCAAGCCTTGCAGATAGATGAGCTCCTTTTTAGCCGATTCCAGCTTCTTTTGGATCAGTTCTCTAAACTCCTGCAGGTCTGAATCACTATATCTGTATATAGGACCAGTAGGTTGTGCCGGTTGATCCAGCACTGACTTGGTGAATTCAGGTTGATAAGTTACCAGGGTAGCTTTTCCACCTTTTTTCTCAGATTTTTCAGTTTTTTCGGGTTTTTCGGATCTTTCCGCCTTTACTGACTTTTCAGCCTTAACAACAGGCTTTTCGGCTGCTTTTTTTGTGGATTCTTTCTCCTTAGCAACTTCTACCTTAGTATCTGCTTTCTTTACTGCCATCGTTTTAAGTTCTTTTTCTTCTGACTTAGAAATAAATGGTTTCTCTTTTTCAGCGGAAACACTTTTCGTTACCACTTGCTGCTTTACAGCAGGCTCTTTTTTAACGGTCGATTTCGCAGGTACAGCAACTTTCTTGACGGATGATGTTTTACTGTTTGGTAAGGCAGAGGCCTTTTTCACTGCTTTTTTAGGCGCCGGAGCGACTTTTTTGGCAGTGCTTTTAGCTACCACGGCTTTTCCGGCTGCTGGTTTTGCTGCTGCTTTAGGGGCCGCCTTTTTAGGGGCTGCTTTTGCAGCTGCTTTTTTTGGAGCAGGCGCCGCTTTCTTTACCGGAGCAGGTTTAGCAGCTTTCTTCGCTGGTAATGCCTTTGCCACAGTCTTTTTAGCCGGAGCTGCTTTCTGGGTCGTTTTACTAGCAACCTTCTTTTTTGTTGCCATGGGGGATTAGCTTTTTTTGTTAACTAATACATTAAATTTAAGGTCATTTACCTCTATTTCTGTACCATCTTGTAATCGCTCCACTAATTCCAGGCTATCTGCCAAAATTTCCGTGCAAATATAATCATTATAGTTCACAATGGCCGACTTGAGCGTGTCTACACTTTCAATCGTTACGTCAATTCTGTCAGTCAAAGCAAAATCACTATCCTTACGGATCTTTTGTATTCGGTTTACCAGTTCCCTGGCATTGCCTTCATCTTGCAACTGGGGAGTAATAGTAATATCGAGCGCTACCGTTAAGGCGCCTTTATTAGCTACTGTCCATCCCGGAATGTCTTCGGAAATGATTTCAACGTCAGAGAGTTGGATTTGCAACTGCTCTCCCTCTACAACCAGGTTGAAATGGCCGTCGCGCTCAATGGTGGTAATTTCTGCCTCTGTAAACGCGCTGATTGCGGCTGCTACAGATTTCATCTTTGCTCCCATTTTACCACCGAGGGACTTGAAGTTAGGCTTAATCTTTTTCTTGATAAAACCCTCCGTTTCCGTAAGATAATCAATCCCTTTGACATTAACTTCACTTTTTATCAGGTCCGCTACCATTTCTATTTGCTCCTTCATCCTCCCATTTGCCACCGGAATTAAAATCTTCTGCAGAGGCTGGCGAACTTTAATGTTCACCTTTTTACGCAAGGATAATACCAGCGAGGAAATATCCTGTGCGAGCTGCATTCTTTCTTCCAGATCAATGTCTACCGCACCCTCATTTATCGCCGGAAAATCAGTGTGGTGGATGGAAGCAGCCTTGCTGCGGCCACTCACACTGTTCAGGTTGTTAAACAACCAATCGGTGAAAAATGGGGAAACCGGGGCCATCAATTGTGCAATTTTTTCCAAACATTCGTATAATGTCTGGTAAGCACTAATCTTATCATGCTCGTATTCTCCCTTCCAGAACCGGCGGCGGCACAACCGCACATACCAGTTACTCAGCTGCTCATCCACAAAACGCTCCACTGCTCTGCCTGCCTGCGTAGGCTCGTAATCGTCAAAGCTGCTGGTCACGTCTTTCACCAGGGTGTTCAACACGGAAATAATCCAACGGTCAATTTCCGGGCGTTCTTCTAAAGGAATGTATGCTTCCTTGAAAGTAAACTTATCAAGATTGGCATACATAGCAAAGAAATTATAGGTATTGTACAGGGTACCGAACAACTTGCGCTGCGCTTCTCCTATGCCTTTTACATCGAACTTTAAACTATCCCAGGGTGAAGCATTGGTGATCAGGTACCAACGTGTGGCATCTGCCCCAAATTTTTCAATGGTTTCAAACGGGTTTACCACATTGCCCAGGCGTTTACTCATTTTCTGCCCTTTCGCGTCCAGCACTAATCCATTGGAAACTACTGTTTTATACGCTACGCTATCAAAAAGCATCACACCCAGGGCGTGTAAGGTATAGAACCAGCCACGGGTTTGATCTACTCCCTCCGCAATAAAATCAGCGGGGAAAGCCTGTCCTTTATCTATCAATTCCTTATTCTCAAAAGGATAATGCCACTGTGCATACGGCATCGCGCCACTGTCGAACCAAACGTCCACCAGATCAGGCTCACGACGCATTGGTTTACCTGACGGGCTCACCAGGATAATATCATCCACATACGGCTTATGTAAATCCAGGATCCCTTCATGGAGATAGGACTTATTCACATCTCCACCCAACACCTGGTTCGCTTTGCGGATTTCGGCATTCAGTTCCTCAATCCCCCCGATACAGATCTCTTCCGTACCATCTTCAGTGCGCCAGATAGGCAGCGGCGTACCCCAGTAACGGCTGCGGCTAAGGTTCCAGTCGACCATATTTTCCAGCCAGTTGCCAAAACGACCGGTACCGGTGGATGCCGGCTTCCAGTTGATCGTTTTATTCAACTCTACCATTCTGTCTTTTACCGCGGTAGTTTTTATAAACCACGCATCCAGCGGGTAATACAACACTGGCTTATCAGTACGCCAGCAATGCGGATAAGTATGTTCGTATTTTTCTACTTTAAATGCACGGTTCTCTTTCTTCAGTTTCACAGCGATATCCACGTCTACATCTTTGTAATCGGGATCATCTTTATAGTTCTTTACATATCTGCCTGAAAATTCACCCACATTCCCGGTAAACTTACCGGTCCGGTCTACCAGTGTTAAAATGCCTATACCATATTTCTTACCCACCCGGTTATCATCAGCACCAAAAGCAGGCGCGGTATGAACGATACCGGTACCATCTTCCGTGGTAACAAAATCACCGAGGAGTACACGGAACGGATCACCTTCTTCCGGCTGGGCAAATGGCAATAACTGCTCGTAACGGATATTTTCAAGCTGACTGCCCTTAAAGCTGGTCAGTATCTTCCATGGAATTACTTTATCGCCTTCCTGATAAGCTGCAAAGTCAGCGTTTTCCCCTTCTGCTTTGAAATATTTGCCTAACAGCACTTTTGCCATTATCACATTTACCGGCAGGTGGGTATAAGGGTTAAAAGTATTTACCAATACATATTCTATATTAGCCCCTACTGTTAAACCCAGGTTTGATGGCAAAGTCCAGGGAGTGGTCGTCCAGGCCAGGAAAAACACCTCATCCGATCCCGCAGCATCAAAAAGGAATTGGGAATTACTTGCCTTTTGGGCTTTAAACATCGCCACTACCGTAGTATCCTTTACATCCTTATAGGTGCCGGGCTGGTTCAGTTCATGGGAACTCAAGCCGGTACCAGCCGCGGGCGAGTAAGGTTGGATGCTTACACTTTTATACAGGAATCCTTTTTTATAAAGCGTTTGAAGACACCACCAGAGTGTTTCAATATAGTTGTTCTCAAAAGTGATATAAGGATCTTTCAGGTCTACCCAGTATCCCATTTTCAGGGTCAGGTCATCCCACATATCTTTATATTTCAATACCTCCCGGCGGCAGGTATCATTATATTCAGCGACAGAAATCTTTTTACCTATGTCCTCTTTGGTAATCCCTAAAGTTTTTTCAACACCCAGTTCCACCGGCAAACCGTGGGTATCCCACCCGCCTTTACGCTTTACCTGGTAACCGCGCATCGTTTTATAACGACATACCAGGTCTTTTAATGTACGTGAAATAACATGGTGAATGCCGGGTAAGCCATTGGCGCTTGGAGGTCCTTCATAAAAAACAAAAGGAGTGGCGCCTTCGCGCACGTCCACACTTTTTTCAAAAGCCTGGTGCTGCTCCCAGTGTTGCAGTATATCTTTCTCTATCTGAGGTAAATTCAACTGGCTATATTCCTGATATTTGCTGGACATAAAACAATTCCCCGCCCTTTGATGTTATTTAGACAATAATTGATTAAAATTGTGCGAAGTTAAGAAAATACGCTGGCTCCTAAATAGCCATCTTTACTAAAAACCATGCTTTTTGAATATTTTTTATTGTTTTTTTTGTAATTTGCAATAAAGAATACAGAAGCTGCGTTTTTGGCATTGTTTTAGCTAACTTGCCAGGAAGAATTAGAAAAACCTAGTAGTTAATTTTAGCCCAACGGAAAAAACCATATCGAGTATGAAAAAGTTGACGTTAATATTTTGCGCGGTTCTATTCACTTCCGGCATAACTTTTGCACAGCAAAAAAAATCAGTTAAAAAAACAAAGATAGTTGCCAAAGCGGTGCAAGCACCTGAGGCAGTTAAGAGTTCTTTTGATCAGAATTTTGCGGGAACAGCGGCTGCTAAGTGGACAAAGACAAGTGCGGGACATTGGACAGCGAGTTTCCAAAAAGACAATATAAACACAATTGCAGAGTATGATGCAGATGGCAAATGGGTTGCCACAAGAAGCGCGTATGATGCTCAAAACCTTCCGGAATCAGTGGCTGGTACACTGAAAACAAAATATCCGGCGGCAACCATAAAAGATGGCTGGAAAATTGAGAGATCAGATGTAGCTGCATACTACAAAATCAATATTCAGGATAACGGTACGGACAAGGCAGTGTTGCTGAATGAAGCTGGTACCATCACTGAATAACACAAACAAGTATTTCATAGGTATAGGGATAAATAGGACAGACCCTGCTCTTTTGGGCGGGGTTTTTTATTTGTTATGACTCCTCACTTCTGTTTTTGCAGGCTATCATTTCCCAACATGTGAATTTTTCCCAACGGTAGAACCTGCAAATTCCACAACCACATATCAGCAGGTTGCTTTACCCAAACAAAAAAAGTCGCCCGCAGAAGCGAACGACTTTATAAAATCTGGTAGAAACTTTTCTGGCATATTGCACTTCAATGGTGTTTGATATTCATGCAAGTATGATTTATGGCTTTACTTACTTTGCCAGCCAAGCTTCTTCCAAGGTCAAATCTGATAAGGAAGCTTATAGGAAACGCAAATGGATATCTGCCTATCGTGTTACAAAGAAACACCTATATTTCATCTTCCGTTTTTCAAATCGGGAAAACAAATGATCGAAAAGGGAAAATACCAGCTCATTTGCCCGGCTTCAAACCTCTTTTCAGGGCCCGGGAAACGGTAAACCAATAAAACCGGACTAGCGATCCCTGGTAGAAATACTTCAAAACCCACTTATATTCACCCTGGAAATGTAATACAGACATAGGTTGCACCCTTCCGTCGATGGACCTACAATACACAGTCTCTCCCTTTAAAGTGATCGCCTTCCTGTCGCCAAAGGACTGGTAAACGCCGTTTTCGCTGTAAACAGCCGAAATGTTATGGTCAATGCCCAGTGAATTACCGATGGCATTGGAGTTCAGGTAGGGAATTCCCTTCTCTTTTACCCACATATAGAGCAGGGTCATATCTGAAATAGCCGTTCTTCCTATCTTTTCCTGCTGCATTTCGTAATGCCTGGCCAGGAAATGATCCTGCTTATTTCTCTCATAGGTTTCCAGCAGGTAATCAGTAAAACTATTGATCAGCGCTTTATTCCAGAACGAAAAATGTGGCGAAATCTGGTGTTCGCTGCCTTCTCCGTAAAACCCTTCACTCCCTATAAATATGCCTTGCAGCGATGTATCTTCCCGGATGTGCTGCAGGTTGTTTACCAGGTAAATGTCTGAGTCGGAAAGAATAAAAGCATCCTCACTTTTATGGGCTTCCGCAATGGCGAAATAACGGGCGAAACAACTTACTTCAAACTCAAACGAATTGACACTATAATGTTCATAAAGAGACAGGAATTTCTCATACCTGGCGTTGCCTTTCAACTTATCAGGACCAAGTACTGTAATGTTCAGGCTTAAACGCCGAGCTTTTCGTTCATATAATTTTAAATAGATGAGATCCCTGTTTTCATATATATAGATGTCATTCAACATGTGTGCTGTTTTATCATCTGCTATGAGTTTGAACAGATGATTAAAGATTATATGAAGATAGTTAGGTTATTTAACGCAGAAGTACTTCACCTTACGGAAAAATCATAGAAGTGACGTAGAAAGAAAGGAGAAGCTGTTGTTTAGCGCAGCAACAGTTCACAGGGTTTCAGCCCGGTGTGCTTTTTAAAGGCAGTGGAGAAGTGGGAAATGCAGGAATACCCCATCAGCATAGCTACTTCAGAAACGGACATTCCCTTTTCATACAAAAGCCCCTTGGCCTTTTCCATTCTCTCTTTCTGGAAGTAATCATATATGGTGGTGCCATACATGGCTTTGAAGCCTTTCTTCAGGTAACATTCGTTCATGGCCACCCGGCGGGCCAGGTCCCTGATGGTAATAGGAGAGTCCAGCTGCTCCAGGAGGATACCCCGGGCATTCTCTATTTTTTCACGGTCTTCCAGGTGGGTGAGGAAGCGGCAACCATAGCGCTCATCGGTGTCGTTCTGCATAAACTGGTCGGAGCTGTATAGTAACAGGTCCAGCGCCCGGCTTTGCAGGAATATATTTTTCAGCATGCCCTCGTAATCGTGATGTACCATTGTTTCCAGTACGGATTTGGACTTCGTACACGGTTGGATGGTTTTCACGAAAGGTTTGCGGGACTGATTTTCAAATAAGGAAAAGGTAGTGGTACCCTTTTGCAGCGATTGTATGAATGCAGGCTGGAAGCGAACGGTGATCAGATCTACTGATGGCACCCTGTCATTGCAGGCTTCCTTCTTTCCCTCTGAACAAAGCTGATCGGTACAGGAAGGATTTTTACAATATTTGCTGCCGGCAACACAATACCGGAGCTCAATGGCGGCAGATTGCCCCCTTTTGGCCGGCTGGTAAATGACCATCGCCACATCTTCAACAGGTAACGGCTTATCGTAAGTAAAACGTTGTAAGGTAAAATCAAGACAGTCAGGTACTGACACACTATCCTGCTCCGCCAGCTGTAACTGGTCGCTCATCGCGGGCTGCGGAATGGCCAAAGACAATATTTCCTGTATTTCTTTCACTTTATCTGTTTTTAAACGCCGTGCTGTTATAGAAGTCACAAATTTAGTGATTCGTTTTTTAAACAAATACGTTTTGACAATACAGTTACAAACACATCTATCCTTCTCCCGTTAAAACCGCGATTTACTTGGTATAAATTTCGTATATCCTTTAGGGATGGCAAAAAATGGCTTTAATATCCGCAGACTGGTAAAAATCATACTCATTGTAGCCGGTATACTTACCGTGCTGGTAGTGGGTACCGGCTGGTATCTCAATCAACACTGGAATAAGTTGTTGAAACGGGAGCTTCAGGGCTATGTGACCGATCTGTCGGACAGTTTGTATACCGTTAAGTTCAAAGACCTGCACCTGGACGTGCTTTCCGGCAGTGTCACTATCGACAAAGCCAGTATGACGGCCGATTCTGCGGTATATCAGCGGCTGCTGTCGCAACAAAGGGCGCCAGCCGATATTTACACTATCAGCGTTGACCGGCTGGAACTCAGGTACTTTAAGCCGTGGCGCTATTTCTTCGGAAAGCATCTCAACGCAGGAGTCCTTACTGTAACGGGTCCCAGTATTATCCTGGATCAAAATGCTACCGTAAAAGATACCAGTACCCCGAAAACAGCCTACCAGAATATCTCGGCCAAAATGAAATCCATTTTCATAGGCAAACTGGTACTGGACAGCACCAATTTCAAATATATTTTTACCCGGAAAGATTCTTCCCGGGTGATCCATCAATTCCACAATCTGAGGGTCCGGATCAATGATTTCCTGATAGACTCGGTTGCCCTGGACGACCCCACCCGTTTTTTATATGCCCGCAACTACGAAATCGGGATGAAGGACTACATGAACCGGACGCGGGATAGTCTTTACTGGATGTATATCCGCGGGATACGGTACGATGCGGCGGAACGTACCCTGCACGTGGGCCGGTTTGAACTGCAACCCCGTTATGATAAAACGGCCTTCCAGAAAAAAACAGGCGTGCAGCAAGACCGGTTTGAAGTGGTGTTTAATGATATAAGTCTGCGTAATCTTAATCCCCGCCTGTTGTTACAGGAACAACAGATCTGGGCCGACCGGGTAAATATTCAGAATGGCAGATTAGATATTTACAGGAACCGTATGATGCCTATGCCTCCCGGCAATAAACTGGGCCAATATCCCCACCAGTTGCTGGCAAAGCTGGATGTTCCCATAAATATAGATACGCTTACCGGCAATAATGTTGATATCAGATATACGGAATTGAGCCCGGTTACCGAACAAACCGGGTATATCGATTTCAGTCATGTACATGGTTTATTCCGCAACATCACCAATATCGATAGCCTGGTGGCCAAAAACAGGCACCTCACAGCCGACCTTGACGCGGTATTTATGAAAAGCGGTAAACTCACCGCCCGTTTTGATTTTGTGCTGAACGACAAGGGTGGCCGGTTTGGCGTTTCCGGCCGGCTGAGTAATATGAACGGCAAAGATCTGAATGTAATTACCCAGCCAATGGGGAAGATCGAAATCAGGTCGTGCGATATCCAGGACCTGACCTTTAATATCAACGGAGGTGAGCGAAGCGCCAGTGGCCATGTAAAACTGCTGTATCAGAACCTCAAAATTGCCGTTTTAAAGCAAAACAAGGATCATGATGGGTTTAAACGTAAAGGACTCATCAGCTTGGTGGCTAATGCATTGGTAATCAAGTCCGAAAATCCATCCAAAGACGAAAAACCCCGCACCGCCGATGTTACCTATACCCGCGACATCAAAAAGTCTTTTTTTAACCTGGTGTGGAAAACTTTATTTACAGGGGTAAAAGACATTGCTGGCGCTGGAAATCTCTAGTGGAAAAAATGGTGGATCCTCACCGCATAAAAACAGCCCTTCTTTTGTGGAAATGAGGCTTATTTTTCGTACATTTGCATGATTGTCTACCGATTTTATTTCTAATAGATTTTACACCAACATATGAGCGAAGAATTAGTGCAAGCACCCAGCCCCAGCAGCAACGGATATGATGCAGGGAGTATACAGGTATTGGAAGGACTGGAAGCCGTTAGGAAGCGTCCGGCCATGTATATCGGCGATATTGGCGTCAAGGGTCTCCACCACCTTGTTTATGAGGTAGTAGATAACTCTATCGATGAAGCATTGGCCGGGTACTGCAAAAATATTGATGTTACCATCCTGGAAGATAACTCCATCCGTGTAAAGGATGATGGCCGTGGTATTCCAACCGGCATCATTCCAAAGGAGGGTCGTTCTGCCCTGGAAGTAGTAATGACAGTACTCCACGCCGGCGGTAAATTTGACAAGAACACCTACAAGGTGTCCGGAGGTTTGCATGGTGTGGGTGTGAGTTGCGTGAACGCATTGAGCGACAGGCTTTATGTAACCGTAGAACGTGAAGGCAAATTATTTGAACAGGAATTTCACCGTGGCGCCCCACAGTATCCTGCACGTGAAATAGGTACCAGTGAAGTAACCGGAACCACCATTCACTTTAAACCCGATGGTGAGATTTTTAAAGATACCACCTACAACCGCGAAATCCTTGCCGGTCGTTTACGTGAGCTGTCTTACCTGAACCGCAAAATCAAGATTACTTTAACCGACGAACGTGAAAAAGATGAAGAAGGTAACTTCTTCTCTGAAATTTTCTACAGTGAAGGTGGTATCCGCGAGTTTATCCAGATGCTCGACAAAAATGGCCGCCGTAACCCGATATTGCTGAATCCTATTTATGTAGAAGTACATGAACCGGTTTCAAATGTAGCAGTAGAAGTTGCGCTGGTATATAACGACGCATTCAGTGAAAACATTTTCTCCTACGTAAATAATATCAACACCATTGAAGGAGGTACACACGTAGCCGGTTTCCGCCGCGCTATTACCCGCGTATTTAAATCTTATGGTGATAAAAATAAAATGTTTGAGAAGTCGAAGATCGAAGTTACCGGCGACGACTTCCGTGAAGGACTGAGCGCTATTATCAGCGTGAAAGTTCCTGAACCGCAATTTGAAGGACAAACCAAAACCAAGCTCGGTAACTCCGATGTAATGGGTGTGGTAGACAGTTCTGTTGCTGCAGTCCTGGAGGCATTCCTGGAAGAAAATCCACGCGAAGCCAAAACCATCATCAACAAAGTAGTATTGGCGGCACAGGCCCGTGAAGCTGCCCGTAAAGCACGTCAGCTGGTACAACGCAAAAGCGTAATGACCGGCAGCGGCTTACCAGGTAAACTGGCCGATTGCTCCGATAACGATCCTACCAAATGTGAACTGTACCTTGTCGAAGGAGACTCCGCAGGTGGTACAGCCAAACAGGGACGTAACCGTAACTACCAGGCCATCCTGCCGCTCCGTGGTAAAATCCTCAACGTGGAAAAAGCAATGGAGCACAAGATCTACGAGGATAATGAAATCAAAAACATCTTTACCGCACTGGGCGTTACCATCGGTACAGAAGAAGATGATAAAGCACTGAACCTTTCCAAACTGCGCTATCACAAGCTCATCATCATGACGGATGCCGACGTGGATGGTAGTCACATTGCCACACTGATCCTGACCTTCGTTTTCCGTTATATGAAAGCAATGGTAGAACAGGGTTACGTGTACATTGCACAACCACCGCTGTACCTCGTGAAGAAAGGTAAAGAACAAACTTACGCCTGGACAGAAGAACAGCGTAAAGAAGCGACCCAAAGGCTCGCTGGCGGCGGTAAGGAAGACAGCGTAACCATTCAGCGTTATAAAGGTTTGGGAGAGATGAACGCAGAACAGCTGTGGGATACTACCATGAACCCGGAACACCGTACCCTGAAACAGGTAACCATTGAAAGCGCTGCTGAAGCAGACCGCGTATTCAGTATGCTGATGGGTGATGAAGTACCTCCACGCAGGGCGTTCATCGAATCACATGCGAAGTATGCTAAGATTGATGCTTAATTACGTATATACGTTATAGTTATAAACAAAAAATCCTGCCGTTTCAGCGGCAGGATTTTTTGTTTATCTTCTGAAAATAATTTCTTTATCCTTCTCTCGTAAGAATATAATTTGCCAGCACCTGGTACAGGAACACACCTATCAGCAAAGCGGTAACCACTATATTAAAGGCATCATTAATGATGAATGCCAGCACAGTGCCCAACACGCCCAGCAGCGCCAGTCCCGCCGTATACCATGTAATAATCCGGCGGTTCCTTTTGCTTTCCGGTATATAAAATCCTGCCGCAGGCAGCAACATGATGCCACTGCAAAGACACAATGCCAGCAATCCCTGCAAGTGAGTAAACAGAAACGCCACACCTGCCGCTAACGACACGCACAAGAGGATCCCCACTACATTAGACACCTGTGTTTGCTCTTTACTGAGCGCATACCTGCCGTATGGATTGAGGCGCAGGAACAGGTTGCTCACCGGCGTAATCAGCCAGGTAGAAAGCGCCAGGAATGCCAACAGGACGTACACCGGGAAGAACACCTGGCTAGCGATCTGCGTCAATATAAAGATCGCAATGATAATGATCCATTGTGTACGGGCTTTTTGCCGCGCCATGAAAAAAGCGTAGTTCAGGAACTGCCGGTACAGCCAGTACCGCGCTTTCATGGCCTGCACCATGCCTTGCCGCGCCCATTCATTATTAGGATCCAGTTTCAATGACTCCCTGAAATGTTCCAGCGACTTGCGGTGATCACCGGCTTCCAGCCACTTCTGCCCGAGGTTGGCATGGGTATAAGCATTCTCAGGATTGTGCTCCAATGCTTCATGCAGGTTGGAAAAAGCCTCTTCCTTTTTCCCCAGCCGGAACAAGGCATGGGAGCGGAGATTAAGACAGGCTTCATCTTCCGGGCTAATTGCCAACCCTTCTTCCGCCTTGTGAAGTGCGGCTTCATATTCTTTCCTCGACAACAAAATCTGGCTCCACATAGCAAAATAATTCACCCGGTAGGGGTTTATAGCTACTGCATTGCTGATGGTCCTGATAGCTTCATTAAACTGATTTTTTGCAAAAGCAATCCTGGACAACAGGTACAGGAAACGATCATCGTATGGAGCAAAGCTGAGGGTATTGCTTGCTATCTGTGTTGCTTCTGCGGTGTTGCCTGTTTCCAGGTAACAGATCGCCAGCAGGTACAATCCGTCGGTATCGTGGGCATTGGTGCTCAGGTGCTGACGTAAAGCAGCAAAGGCATCTTGGAAGCGGCCTTGTTGAACTAAAATCTGAGCGCGCTGAATTAATACAGCCATAAACGTTATTTCTTAATATCCAGGTATTTCAATACATCATCATAAAGACCGGTTTCATTTGAATACAGCGCATAATTACGGGCAGTATTAAACCATTCCCTTGTGGTGGGTTTATGTATTTTAGCGGCTTTTAATAATTCTTTCTGTGTAATAGGTTGCGGTACGCCTTTTTGCAGGGCTTCCAGCAGTTTTTCTTCTATCGCAATATCCACAATTGCTTTGAGGTCGGCGCCGGAGTAACCCGGAGTGGCCTTTGCGAGTGCATTGTAATTAATATCGCTTACGGGTTTATTGCGTAACTGCAGCTTCAGAATTTCTTCCCTGCCTTCCGTTTCCGGTGGCGCCACAAAAATGATCCGGTCGAAACGGCCCGGACGGCGGAATGCGGGATCAAGGCTCCATGGTGCGTTGGTAGCGCCGATAATGAGAATATTTTCATTGCTGGCAGCAATACCATCCATTTCTGCGAGGAACTGGTTTATAATATGCGTTGCGCCCGACTGCCGGAGTGCCGCACGGTTGGCACCTAAAGCATCTACCTCATCAAAAAACAAAACACAGGGCTTACTCTGACGGGCAAGCTCAAACAGGCTATGCAGATTTTTTTCGCTGGTACCCACCCACATATCCAGCACATCATGAATACCTACGTTGATAAATTCTGCCTGTATTTGTCCGGCTGTAGCTTTAGCCAGGTAGGTTTTACCACATCCCGGGGGGCCATACAGCAAAATGCCGCCACCGGCTTTTTTTCCATAGGCTTTATAAAGATCCGGGAACTGCAGGGGCTTGATGATCTTCAGATCTATTTCCTGTTTTTCCCTTTCCATACCGCCTACATCTGAAAAATTAATTTCAGGTTTTTCCAGCATGAACAGGCTCTCGCTTTCTTCCTCTTCCTCATCTTCTCCGTTAAAAGAAACGGAGGGTTGCTGGGCTACCCGGAAAAGCCCGTCTAACGCTTCATCACGGAAGCCAGGATTTATTTGCAGTAAATGCTGGTATATTTCCTTTGCCGAGGGCATAGATTGTTCCTTCACCAGGATACGGCAATGCAGCAACAGCGCATCGAAATGATCCGGTTCACGGTTCTCCAGTTGCTCCAGTACTACAATGGCAGCGGAATATTTGTGCTGATGATAAAAAGTGCGCGCCAGCCCAAGCTGAGCGGCGGTATTGGATGACGACAGTTCCAGTACTTTCCTGTATTGTTCTTCTGCGGCGGTATATTCATAATCCTGCAGCAGTACCTGCGCCAGATGCATACGTAAAGGCACATTCTCCGGCGAAAACTGCACCGCCTCCTGTAATTGCTTTATTACTTCCGATGACATAATGTGCTTCTGTTTAATTATTCAGTAACCCCGTAATAATACGCAATTCGGCCGCAAAAAAAGTGTTAATTGTGCCTAACCGCCCCGTCAGCATAAAAATACACCTGTCACCTTACCCATATATATTTTATTTAATTAATAAATATTTATATATATTGCAGGCCTATTATCCCTATGCCAACAGAACCTAACCAGTATCCTATGTCAAATTAAATTAATTGCCGGCTGCACAGAAAGCGGCCGGCACTGGTTTCGTTCATCAACAGCGGCATACCTAAACTTAATGTTATGAGAATGAAATTCTTAATGGTTGCCGTTATTGCCGCTTTAGGAACGATGCTTTGTTCCTGTGATAAAAAAAATGAGACCACACCGGTCAGCAACTTCTCCTTTAAAATGGACGGTGTTCAATACCAGTCCAACGCCACAGAAGCATACCTCACTGATACCGTATACGCCGGTAAAAAGACCCTGGTAGTAGATGGTGTTACCAATAACTTCGGCCATCATATGGAACTGATGATCACCTTTCCGGATTCCCTGAAAGCTGGTACTTATATAGAAGATGTAGAAATGTCGCTGATGAATATCCAGGAAAAAGAGCCGGGTTACCTGAGTAAAAATATCAAAGTAATTATAACGAGCATTAATAGTAAACACGCGGAGGGAACATTCTCCGGTGTATTAATAAGTGGTGAAACAGAAAAACCTTTAACGGACGGGACTTTTAAAGTCGGGATTTACTAAACACATTTGATGAAACTTCTCACTTGCCCCTCCTTTAAAGGCGGGGCTTTTTACTTCGTAGGCACGTTAAGGTTATATTATATTGTTTGTTGTTTACCCTGGGTTAACAATTAATTCCTATCTCATTTTCAGCGGCTGTTAACATTAAAATCAAACAAACGCCTCGTTTCTGATAGTATCTAAACACCAAAAGACTACCAACGGCTCCTTTTTAGGATGTTTTATGCACTTCTTAACAATTCCGTAATAATCTGTTAACATTCTGGTTGCATCAGACTGTTTCCTTTGCACCTGTAAATACTTACAAAACAGTTTATGAAATCATTCTTTACGCTATTAGCTAGCTTCATTGTAATTCTATGTTACAGCGCGAACGCACAGGTGACCACTTCCGTTATATCGGGTAAAGTATCCGATCCGGGTGGACAGGCCATTCCCGGCGTTACAGTAGTAATAGTAAATAACAGCACCGGCGCCAAATCAGGCGTACAAACAAACACTGATGGCCGCTATAATCTGCCTAACCTGAATCCAGGCGGTCCTTACACTATCACTGTTTCATTCATTGGATATAAGAAAGAAGTAAAATCAGATGTTAACCTCGGACTGGGAACCACCAGTTTCAATTTTAAATTACAGGAAGAATCAACCGCACTGAGTGAAGTAGTGGTAACAGGTAACGCGGGTGCAGGTAAATCCGGTACCAGGGTAGGACAGGAGCAGATTAAAGCGCTCCCCACACTGAGCCGCAGCCTGCAGGATCTTACCAAAGTAACACCGCAGAGCAACAACAACTCCTTCCTGGGTACCAACTACCGTTACAACAACGTAACTGTAGATGGCGCCATCAACAACGACGCCATTGGCTTTAGCCCTTCACTGGGCGGACAAAGCAACACCAGCGGTCAGCCAGGCAGCAGCACCCGTACCAATCCGGTATCTGTAGATGCGATCCAGGATATACAGGTATTGCTGGCTCCCTTTGATGTGAAAGTTGGTAACTTCCTTGGTGGTAGCGTTAACGCTGTAACCCGCAGCGGTACCAACGAAGTACACGGTTCCATCTACGGATTTGGCCGTAACGCTTCACTGGTTGGTAAAAACAACGCCGGCGACGGTTCTAAGTTACCGAGCGATTTTCATGAGTACCAAACCGGTGTTCGTCTCGGCTTCCCTATCATCAAAAACAAATTGTTCTTCTTCACCAATGAAGAAATTACCCGTCGCGTAGATCCCGTGATCCTCGGCGCAGGCTCCGCTGATGGTGGTGGCATCTTAACAGAAAAAGACGCTGCTGACATCACCGCACTGATGAAAACATACGGCGTAGATCCGGGTACCTCAGGTAACACCAGCATCTATTCCAACTCCAATAAATTCTTCAACAGGATCGACTGGCATATCAATGGAAAGCACCAGTTGTCTGTTCGTAACAACACCATCACTTCTGAAGCCACCAACCTGGAACGCGATCAGCAAAACTTCCGTTTCAAGGGTATTGACTTCAAACAGGTAAATAACCAGACTTCCACTGTGGCTGAACTGAAAAGTAATTTTAACAGCGGTTTCTCCAACAGCCTGATCCTCGGTTATTCCAATGTACACGATTACAGGGAGCCATTGTCTGATCCGGCTACACCACAGATCCAGATCAAGGGAAGAACACCAGGTTCTACCATCTTCCTGGGTACCGACCGTGAAGCCAGTATCTTCAACATGAAGCAAAAAACTTTTGAGATAACCGACAACGTTACCCTGTTCAAAGGAAATCACACGATTACCCTGGGTACACACAATGAGTTTTACAACATCACCTATGGTTTTGTAAACTCCTGGAATGGCCGTTTAGACTACAACAGTGTTGAAGACTTCCTGGCTAATAATCCCGCACGTGTACGTGGTAACTATAACTACACCAACAACTCCCGTGATTACATCATGGCTAATCCTCCTGCTCAGTTCAAGGCCAACCTGCTGAGCGTTTACGGACAGGATGAGATCCAGTTGTCTGATCGTTTCAGGATTACGCCAGGTATCCGTTTGGATTACACGGGCATTCCCAACAAACAGCCATTGAGTGATAAAACCATTAAATCACCGGAAGATCCTAACTACGGTAACACTTACAGCTATACGAAACCAAAAGATATCAAAAACGACTTCCTGAATAACGTCCAGATCTCTCCGCGCTTAGGTTTCAACTATGATATTAAAGGCGATAACAGCCTGGTACTGCGTGGTGGTTCCGGCTTATTTACCGGCCGTATTCCTTTCGCATGGATCGGTTATGCCTATTATAACAATGGCGTTACTTACGGTGCCTACGATCAGAGAAGCAGCACCAAACCATTTGTTAACACGCCGCTGCCTGCAGCAAAACCGTCTCCTAATGGTATCGCAGACTTCGCATCTCAGAATGGTGTAGACGTTAAAAATGCAGCCGGCGCCACCCAGGTGGATATGATCGACAACAACTTCAAAATGCCACAGGTATGGAGAAGCAGCCTCGCATTGGATTACACTACCCACGACCAGTGGAAGTTCTCTATTGAAGGTATCTATACCAAGGTAATCAAGGATCTGATGTTCCAGCAGGTGAACCTGGCGGATAACCCAACTTACTTTGCATACGATGTAAACAAGCAACAGCCTATCTACACCGGTTCTAAAATCAATCCTTTATATACTAACGCTTACCTGTTATCCAATACCGATAAAGGTTACCGTTACAGCATCACCGGTCAGGTATCCAAATCGTTCCCTTTTGGTCTGAACTTCATGGTGGCTTACACTTACGGCCAGGCAAAAGATATCACCAATGGTATCCGCAACTCCATGGAATCGAACTGGCAGCTGAACCAGGCGCTGAATCCTAACAACCCCGGCCTTGCTTACTCTAACTTCGACATCCGTAACCGTATCGTAGCTACTGTTGCTTACAAACAGGATTGGGGTA
This sequence comes from Chitinophaga sp. RCC_12, assembly GCF_041360695.1. Lineage (NCBI taxonomy): Bacteria > Pseudomonadati > Bacteroidota > Chitinophagia > Chitinophagales > Chitinophagaceae > Chitinophaga > Chitinophaga sp. RCC_12. The sequence continues at coordinate 1,065,428 of NZ_JBFUPS010000002.1, read as the reverse complement.
CTAAAGGCAAATGGGTATCTAACTTCTCTGCCTTCTTTAATACTTCTTCCGGAACACCGTTCTCTTATGGTTTAGTGAATGCTACCATCAACGGTACACCACAGCAGGTGAGCCTCACCTACATCCCGAAAGATGTGGCTGAAGCGACTAACTTCTTTACAGATAAAGCAGGCGGACCAACAGCTGCTCAACAGGCGAATGATTTCATGAGCTATGTTAACAGCAACAGCTACCTGAATGGCCGTAAAGGCCAGTTTACTGAACGTAACGGCGGCCGCACACCATGGAACACCCAGGCTGATTTCCGCTTCGCGCAGGACTACAACTTTAAAGCCGGTAAAAAAGTACACACCATCACGTTGACTTACGACATCGTGAACGTTACTAACCTGCTGAACAAAGACTGGGGTATTCAGTACTTCACGCCTAACACCTTTAACTCTATGGCGAGCGTTGGTTTGAATCCTACCGGTAAAGTAGTTAACAATTATCCTACTTATACTTTCAGCAAACCAGGCACTCCTTATTCAAAAGATTTCTTTGCATCCCGTCATCAGATGCAGCTGGGCCTGAGATATAGCTTCTAATTCAGCTTGTCTTAATAAAAAGTAAAAGAGGTTGTTCCATACGGAACAACCTCTTTTTTTGTATTACATCTCCGGTGTAATTATTTGATAGCAAATACTGCTCTTACTTCTGCACGGATCTTAATAGTTTTGAAATCAATATCACTCGCTGCTTCGGCACTATCTGCAGATTTAGCCATGTAGTTAGCCATTACAGGACGAACATCAGAATAGTTATCTGTATTCATTTCCTGAATTTCGATCACACCATCTGTTTTGTTACCAATAGCGGAAAGCATATACTCCGCTTTTTCTTTCGCGGCCTGTAAAGCTTTTATTTTTACTTCTTTACGGTATGCTTCCATTTTGCTGGAAGAATAAGAAGCTATCCTGGCATTTTCGATACCTTCAGCATCTACTGCAGCGAGGATTTCGTTGATTTTATCCAGCTTGCTTAATTTAAGACGGTATTGTTTGCGCGCCATAAATTCCAGCGGATCTTTCTTCTTCCTTAAAATTTCAAAGTTGTTACCATATACATTCTCAATGGTGAAATCGGCTTTCGGAATTCCTGCGTCAGATACGGCTTTCTGCAGTTGTTTTTCCAGTGTGCTGATGTCTACTTTGTTTTTTCCTTTGAGATATTCCCTTAAAGAGATGTTGAAATAAATTTCATCCGGTGTGATTTCCATTTCTGCGGATCCGTTTACTTCAATCTTTTTTACCGGCGGTTGCTTATCTGTTTGCTGTGCAAAAGTGCTCAGTGCAAAAAATAATCCTGCTGCTAATAACATTACCTTTTTCATGTGTCGATGTTTTCTATTGTTAAAAAAATTAGTGTTTGTTGTTATTTACACCCTCATGATGCGGGGCTTAAAAGTGTTTCCACAAAAAGGGATTTATAAAATTTTGTTAATGCAATAGTTACAGAAATAGAATTATACATTTCATATTAGTTATGAAACGATTACAGAGGAATTATGTTACAGGGGGAAGAATTATTTCCGGCTATCGGTCATGGCTTTCAGGAAGTCGTACAGGTCGTTCATATGACGGATACGGGATGCCACCAACATAAAGTTTTTACCAACCTGTTTTAGTTTGGCGTTGTTGGTACGGGTTTGTATATACGTTAATATATGATTGAACGTAGGAGATTCGAAGTAAGGAGAATCCGGGTTGTTGATAAAGTAGCAACGCAGGTTTTCTTCTTTCAGCATCATTTTTTCGAAGCCGAGCTGGATGGCCATCCAACGGCAGCGGATAGCGGTCAGCAAGTCTTTCACCGGTTCCGGCATAGGGCCGAAGCGGTCTATCATATCATTGGCGAAAGCCTGTAGTTTGCCTTCTTCTGTGATATTATCCAACTCCTGGTAAAGATTTAGTCTTTCCTGGATGCTTTCAATATAAGTATCGGGAATCAGTATTTCCAGGTCTGTGTCAATGGTACAGTCGCTCACGAAATCTTTCTTCTCTTCCAGCTGATCTTTAAACAGGTCGCGGAATTCATTTTGTTTCAGTTCGCGGATGGCTTCGTCCAGGATTTTCTGGTACATATCAAAGCCAATTTCAGCCATAAAGCCGCTCTGCTCACCACCCAGCAGGTTACCGGCGCCACGGATATCGAGATCGCGCATAGCAATCTGGAAACCGCTGCCCAGCTCACTGTGCTGTTCCAGTGTTTGCAGGCGTTTCCGGCTATCTGAAGGCAGCGTGCTCATAGGCGGCGCCAGCAGGTAACAGAAAGCCTTTTTATTACTGCGGCCTACGCGACCACGCAGCTGATGCAGATCGCTCAATCCGAAATGATGGGCGTTATTAATGATGATAGTATTGGCGTTTGGAATATCCACCCCACTTTCCACGATATTGGTACACACCAGCACATCGTACTTGCGGTCAATGAAATCGAGGATTACTTCTTCCAGCTGATGTCCTTCCAGTTGTCCATGTGCAGTAGCAATAGACAGATCCGGGCAAAGTCCCTGGATCAGGCCGGCCATTTCCTTCAGGCCTTTTACCCTGTTGTGGATAAAGTATACCTGTCCGCCTCTTTCGGCTTCATAATAAATGGCTTCGCGGATCAGGTCCTGGTTAAACACCTGCACTTCTGTTTCAATGGCCTGGCGGTTTGGCGGCGGCGTATTGATAACAGAGAGGTCGCGGGCGCCCATCAGTGAAAACTGGAGCGTACGCGGTATAGGCGTTGCCGTTAGTGTAAGGGTATCTACGTTATGCTTGATCTGCTTCAGTTTTTCTTTGGCAGAAACACCGAATTTTTGTTCTTCATCTACTACCAGCACGCCGAGGTCTTTAAACTTCACTTCTTTGCCCAGTAAAGCATGCGTACCAATAATGATATCGATCTTTCCTTCTTCAAGGCGCTTAAGCGTTTCCTTTTTTTCTTTGGAAGATTTAAACCTGTTGAGATAGTCAACGGTGCAGGGAAAGTCTTTCAGGCGGTCGGCAAATGTTTTATAGTGCTGGAATGCAAGGATGGTGGTAGGCACCAGTACGGCGGCCTGTTTACCATCTACAATAGATTTAAACGCTGCGCGGATGGCGACTTCTGTTTTACCGAAACCTACATCTCCGCACACGAGCCTGTCCATCGGCGCCGGCGATTCCATATCGCGTTTCACATCAGCGGTAGCCTTGCTCTGATCCGGCGTATCTTCATAGATGAAAGAGGCTTCCAGTTCTGTTTGCAGATAGGTATCCGGCGTGTGTGCGAAGCCTTGCTGGGCTTTACGTACCGCGTACAGTTGGATCAGGTCTTTAGCAATATCTTTTACCTGCGTTTTGGCTTTTTCCTTCAGCTTATCCCAGGCATCGCTGCCCAGTTTATTTACTTTAGGTTCCACGCCTTCCTTGCCGGTGTATTTACTGATTTTATGCAGGGAGTTGATATTTACATACAACAGGTCGTTGTTTTTGTAAATGATGCGGATGGCTTCCTGCATTTTACCCCCTACTTCAATTTTCTGGAGACCACTGTACATGCCCACACCATGATCAATATGCGTTACAAAGTCGCCCGATTGCAGCTCCCGCAAGGTTTTCATGGTAATCGCCTTATTCTTGTTGTAGGCTTGTTTTACCTTGTATTTATGGAAGCGCTGGAAGATCTGGTGATCGGTATAGCACGCCAGTTTCAGCGAATGATCAATGAACCCGCTGCTGATGGCAACCGGGATGGGGAAGAATACAAAATCTGCTTTGAGGTCCTCGAATATACTGCGCAAACGTTCCAGCTGACGCGGGTTATCTGAAAATATAAAGAGGGAATATTTATTACTGTTATGTTTACCGAGATCTTTGATCAGCAGGTCAAACTGCCGGTTAAATACGGGTTGCTCCTGTGTATCGAAGGCGATGAGCTGAGGCTGGTAGCCGTTGTCTGTCAGCCAGTCCTTATTACCAAAAACAATTGTTGGCTTTTGCAGCAGTTGTTCCAGTAGTGGGGTGGCTTTCACAAAATCCTCTTCCTTCAGCACCATTTCTTCATCTTCATCCACTTTCACTTTCTGACCGGTGAGCAGGAAATCATCCAGCCGCTGTTCCATTTGTTCTATCACGCCTTTTACATAGGAAGGATCTTTCATCCATACTACGGTATTGGCGGGCAGGAATTCGGTGAGTGGTGTTTTGCTGTGGTCTGCCGCATGGGTGTCCATGTTGGCGATTAAGGTTACCTGTGTGAGCCTGCGTTCACTAAGCTGTGATTCCGGATCAAACAGGCGGATAGAATCTATATCTTCTCCAAATAATTCAATACGGTAAGGCTTTTCGTTACCAAAGGAATAGATATCCAGGATCCCTCCCCTTACGGCATACTGACCGGGTTCATACACAAAATCGGTGGCGTGAAAACCCCAGCCGATGAGTTGTTCCAGCAGCGGATCTACTTTCAGTACATCGCCTACTTTCAGTTGCACCATATTGGCGCTGAACGCCTGGTTCCCGGCTACTTTCTCCCAGAGTGCTTCCGGATAGGTGACCAGGATCTTTTTCCTCACAGATTCCCCGGAAAATTTCATGAGTGCTTCCGTACGGAGCATACTATGGCTGCCGTTGATTTCATGGAACTGACCGGCTTTCTTAAATGAGTCGGGGAAATAGAAAATATCCAGTGCCTGGCTGAGTTGCTCCAGGTCGTTATGGAAATAGGCTGCCTCCTCTCTATCGTTTAAGATGAAGAGATGGTTTGCATCTGCATGCGCCCAGGTGCTGACTGCCACAAAATTTATTGCGCTTCCACTAATGGAGGAGAGCTGAAAGTATTGTGGGGTGGGTGATTGAATCCCCTTCACCAGCGACTGCAGACGCGCATCACGTTGAAATAGTTGTAATACAGCCTGTAAATTCATGAAGAATGCAAAGGTACGAAGATTTACCGATTTTGAGATTTGATCAGGGAAGATATTTAGAGGAGCCACTTCCGCTTTTCATAATAAAAAAAACAAATAAGAAGAGATCCCAATAGCAGAATGCTAAATTTTCACTATATTCAATAAGACCAAACTCAACTTCCATGCTGGACCTATGGCATACCGGAATCGTAACTAAGTTGGTGGATGAAACCCACAATACGCGCCGTTTCTGGATACAGGTACCGGACATGGAACGGTTTGATTTCAAACCGGGACAGTTTGTAACCCTGGACCTTCCCATTCACGAGAAAAAGAACAAACGCTGGCGTAGTTATTCCATTGCTTCCCATCCGGACGGCACCAATGTAATTGAGCTGGTAATCGTTTTACTGGAGGGAGGATTGGGGAGTACTTACCTGTTCAATGAAATAAAGGAGGGAAGCGAACTGTTGCTGCGTGGGCCACAGGGAGTTTTCGTACTGCCCGAACAGTTAGACAAGGAATTATTCCTGATTTGCACTGGTACCGGCATAGCGCCATTCCGTTCTATGGCGCATTACATTCATCTGCATGGCCTACCGCATGCGCCTATTCACCTTATTTTTGGCGTCCGCTACCAGCACGACCTGCTCTATGCCGCTGAGTTAGAGCAATTAGCGGCCTCCTTACCCAATTTCAACTACATTCCCACTTTATCGCGTGAAGAAAATTGGAGCGGCAAAAAAGGTTATGTGCATGCTGTTTATGAAGAACTACTGCAGGACAAGCGTCCTGCCAACTTCTTTCTTTGCGGCTGGAAGGCCATGATCGACGAGGCTAAGCAACGGATACAGGCCATGGGTTACGACCGGCATGATATTCACCAGGAATTGTATGGCTAAAAGCGGTATCCCATTCCAAATTCAGGAATGGACAGCGGAAAAGCATACCTGGAGGAAATGATATTTGTAAACCCCCATCTGGTTACCAGGTGCTTGCCAACGGCGCGGCGATAATTAATCTCAAACCATCCTAACCAGGTATAGTTGGTGGTGATATCGTCGAACATTAGTGAATCCCTCCCCAGGTAAATCATGCCAACCCCGAATTCTATAAAATGCTTTTTGGCGCCCATCACGTAGTTCAGACCAAAAGGAACGGTAAATGCGGCCGGCAGGTCTATATAGTGTAAGGCTTTATCAGCTTTGTTGTAATAGGCTTCATGGTAATCGGGAACCATCCCCAGTCCAACCCGGGCACCCAATCCTGTGCTGGTACCATTAAAACGGATGTCGTAGTTCAGTCCCGCAAAGATGGTGGGACCAAATAGGCTGGCGTATACCAATTGCGTAAAGTTGCGCGAATAGGGGTTTTTAGCAGGAACAATACTGTCGGCTGTGATGGAGGGCTGCGCTGTTTGCGCAGACAGGGAACTGCAAATAAAAAGGGCTGCAACAATTATATAGTTTCGTATAGGCATAAAGGGGTGCTTATACTAAATATAACGGTTGTAGCCCTTATATGTTACTAGCCGATTTTATTTAATACCAGTGCTTTCACTTCAGACAGTGGAATGCGTTCCTGCTCCATGCTGTCGCGGTGACGGATGGTCACTGTACCATCTTCTTTTGTCTGATGATCAATGGTTACGCAGAAAGGCGTACCAATGGCATCCTGGCGGCGGTAGCGTTTACCGATACTATCTTTCTCTTCATAATAACAATGAAAATGCTGTTTACATTCATTGATAAGCAGCTTTGCCACTTCTGGTAAACCATCTTTTTTAGTTAATGGAAATACTGCCAGTTTAATAGGAGCCAATTTAGGCGGAAATTTCAAAACCACGCGGCTATCTTCTTTTTCCGGTGTGCCCAGATCTTCTTCTGCATAAGCATTACAGATGGTCAGCAGGAACATACGATCCAAACCGATAGAAGTTTCTATCACGTAAGGAACATAGTTCTGATTGATTTCTGTATCGAAGTACTGAATTTTTTTCTTGCTGTATTCCTGGTGTTGTTTCAGGTCAAAATCAGTGCGGGAGTGGATACCTTCTACTTCTTTGAAACCGAACGGGAACTCGTATTCAATGTCCACAGCGGCATCTGCATAGTGCGCTAATTTGATGTGGTCCTTGAAATGATATTTTGCCGGATCAATGCCGAGGCTCAGGTGCCACTGCATACGTTCTTCTTTCCATTTCTCATACCATTCCTGCTGGGTGCCGGGGCGTACAAAGAATTGCATTTCCATCTGCTCAAATTCGCGCATGCGGAAAATAAACTGGCGGGCTACAATTTCATTTCTGAAAGCTTTACCAATTTGTGCAATACCAAACGGCACTTTCATTCTGCCGGTTTTCTGCACATTCAGAAAGTTTACGAAGATACCCTGGGCCGTTTCCGGACGCAGGTATATTTCGCTGGCTTCATCTGTTACGCTGCCCAGCTGGGTGGAGAACATCAGGTTAAACTGACGTACATCGGTCCAGTTGGAAGTACCGCTTACCGTGCATTTTATTTTGTTGCTTTCTATCAGTGTTTTGAGACCTGCAAAATCATTTTCTTTCAGCAGTTCATCCATCTGCGCCAGAAGGGCATCGCCGGCTTCCCGTGGTAATGTTTCTGCATAACCTTCAATCAGGTGATCCACGCGGTAGCGTTTATTGCTATCCTTGTTATCGATCATCGGGTCGCTGAAATTATCCACGTGTCCGGACGCCTTCCAGGTAGTAGGATGCATAAAGATGGCGGCATCGATCCCCACGATGTTTTCGTGCAACTGGGTCATGCTTTTCCACCAATAATCCTTAATGTTTTTCTTCAATTCTGAACCGTACTGACCGTAGTCGTATACGGCGCTGAGTCCATCGTAAATTTCGCTGGACTGAAAAACAAAACCATATTCTTTACAATGCGATATGATCGCCTGGAATTTATTCTGATCTGTAGACATAGTGGCGCAAAGATAAAGGGCTATTTTGAAAATACGTATGCGATTATTAAATAATTTATAAACTGGTGATTAGCCTTCCTGGACGGTCTCCGGCTCATGTGGAATTTCAATTTGTTTGATCCAAACCGCATAATCATTGGGATAAATCTGTGCACCGAAATATTGTACGTAATTGCGGGTAAATACGGCCCCAAAATACAGGATGGCCGCGGAATAGTATACCCATAACAGAATAATAACAATGGAGCCGGCAGCGCCGTAGGTAGAGCTCACCCTGCTGGCGCCGAGATAATAACCGATCGCAAACTTACCGATCATAAAAAGGATGGCTGTGGCAATAGCACCCACCCGTACGTCTTTCCACTTGATACGGGCATCGGGCAGCACTTTAAAAATGATGGCAAACAATGTAGCGATCACCACAAACGGCACTACAAAATCGGCCAGGGAAAAGAGGATACCTGATGTAAGCTTACCCGGAAGTAGGTTCACCACCAGCGCGGAGAATAATTCCACCAAACCGTTGATGGCCAGTGATACCAGCAAAATGAACCCCAGGCTTACCACCAGTGAAAACGATAACAACCTGTTCAGTATCATTCGTAACAAGCCATTCTTTTTAGGTTTGGATTTCAGTCGCCAGATGAAATTTATGGAGTCCTGGATTTCCGCAAATACCCCGGTGGCGCCAATGATCAGGGTAATGAACCCTACCATGGTGGCCCAGCTCATGTCACCGGAAAGAGAGGCGTTTTTAATCATGGACTGTATCTGTATGGCGGCATCATTGCCTACCAGTCCGCGGATCTGGCCGTAAATATTTCCTTCGATAGCATCCCTGCCCAGGAACAGGTCGCATAAAAAGATAATAATGATCAGCATGGGCGCCACGGAAAAGATCGTATAATAGGCCAGGGCGGCACTGAGCTTCATCACTTTATCATCTATAAAATCAATACCGGATTGCTTCAGTACCTGCCAGATGATTTTAAGCTTGCTCGGTTTTTTCATAGCAGCATTTTAGTAACAGTAAACAAAAAGTATGCAGGCTGTATTAAGACTTTAATTTAGGGTTGTTATGATGCCGTTGCGCATCACGGATATTCTTCTTCTCAAAATTCTTTTCCAGGGCCACCGTCATATCAATACCGGTTTGATTGGCAATACAAAGCAACACCCACATCACATCGGCCAGTTCATCTGCCAGCAGCTTTTTATTATCACTTTCCTTCGACGACTGATCCCCATACTTACGGGCCATGATACGGGCCACTTCCCCTACTTCTTCCGTAAGGATGGCCATGTTGGTGAGCTCACTGAAATAGCGCACACCGGTAGTATTAATCCAGTTATCGATTTTTTGCTGGGCTTCCTGAATGGTCATGAATTAGTTTTTATTTATTAAAGATAATGGATTGACTTTATTCCCGGTTGTGTGAATCTATGATGATCGTAACGGGACCATCATTTAACAATGCCACTTTCATATCGGCGCCGAAAATACCGCGCTGAATGGTAGTGCCCATATCCTGTTCCAGTTGCACGATCATTTTTTCGTACAGCGGAATCGCTACGTCCGGCTTACTGGCACGGATATACGAAGGGCGGTTTCCCTTTTTGGTGGAGGCGTGCAGGGTGAATTGGCTGACGAGCAGAATATCACCGTGAACATCTTTCACAGATACATTCATCACTCCTTCATCGTCGTTAAAGATCCGGAGGTTCACTATTTTAGCACTCAGCCACTGAATATCTTCTTCCGTATCAATATCTTCAATACCCAGCAGCACCAGCAGGCCGGTTTGGATTTCACCGGTTATGGCCCCGTCTACTGTAACAGATGCGGAACTGACACGTTGTATAACTGCTCTCATGGATTTTTATTTAACGCCGGAAAATTAAGGCAAATCGTTTGTATCTGTAACATATTACACTCCGTTTACGTTTAACGGACACCAAAATCAATGTTCTATGACCCGTATCTGTTACCTGTTTATCAGTGTACTTTTATTTACAGCCTGTACCACGTCTTCCGAGAAAAATCCCTGCGAGGGCATCGTGTGCGACTATATGGCTCCTGCCTGCAAATTCAAACTGGTAGAAGCAGGAACCGGTCGCGATCTTGTTTATGGTCCCTATGCCCGCATCCCCGTAGATAGTATCAAAATACTGATGCAGGATACTACTATAAAGGTTAAACAAGTGATAGATACACCCAGTAATACCGCCTTGTTATATTTTTATGTGCTGGGACCTCAAACCCTGCGGGTTGGCAGGCCGGCTAAGGTTACCCTGGATAAATTGACTTTCCTGTCAAGATCAGTTGGCTGCTGTGGTACAGAGCTATACAGTTTGCAGTTAAACGACAACCCTGTTGCAGTGCCCCGGGATTCCGCCGGTGTTTTCCTGATCCCCTATACTTTATAAATGCCTTTATAAAACGATGCCGCTGCACTACATGTTAACCGGGGGAAACCGCTGCCCCCGGTAAAAACAGCACTATTCGCCGTAATTTGTAATAAATTGCACTTCCTAAGGCATTTTTTATATTATAAATTAAATCAAGATGAATATCAATGTGACCCCCGAAATCACGTTCCGCACAGCCCGCAGCGGCGGCAGCGGCGGACAAAACGTGAATAAGGTGGAAACGATGGTGGAAGGCTATTTCGATATCATGGCTTCTGCCCTGTTAACCCAGGAACAAAAAACAGTGCTGACGGAGAAGTTGTCGAACCGTATCAACGCAGATGGCCTGCTCCAGGTAAAGTCGCAGACGGAGCGCACCCAGCTGGGGAACAAACAAACAGTGATTTCCAAAATGAATGACCTGATCAACAAAGCGCTGATACCACGCAAAAAGCGCGTACCTACACGGCCCTCCAAAGCCGCAAAGGAAAAACGTATCCAGTCGAAAAAGAAGCATTCCGATAAAAAGCAGCAACGGAGAGGGGGATTTGAATAAGCCAGGTCACCGGTCAATCCTCATAAATCCGCGATTCGTAATCCGTAATTCGTAATTTGCGTCAAAATATTTGGGAATTGAGTATTAAGAACCTGGCAGGACAAACGGTATTTTACGGATTGAGTAACATAGTGAGCAAATTGCTCAATTATTTCCTTACTCCTTTTTATCTGACCATCTTAACCCGTGCATCATTCGGGGAGATGTCCAACGTATACGCCTATATACCGTTTGCCAATATTGTGCTGACCTATGGCATGGAAACGGCCTTTTTCCGTTTCGCCAAAAAGGAGAACAAAGCGCATGTACTGGGTACTTCCACCATTTCCCTCTTACTTTCCACTATCAGCATTACCGTTTTACTGTTGTTGCTGCGGTCGCCGGTCATTAACTCGTATACCGGCGAGCTGGCAGGACTGAATGGCCATCCCACCTACTACACCTATGTGGTGCTGCTGATGGCATTTGATGCGCTCACAGCCATTCCTTTCGCGCAACTGCGGCTGGAAGGACGGCCAATGAGATATGCTGCCATTCGTATAGCCGGAATAGTTACTACCATCTTTTTCAATATTTTCTTCCTGGTCATTTGCCCGAAACTGTATGCTGCCGGCCATCACTGGTTGCCGGATCTCCAAAGCGGCAGCGACCAGACGGGGTATATTTACCTGAGCAACATGCTGGGCAGCGCCATTACGCTGGTGCTATTTCTGCCCCAGATCCGCAAAATAGAATGGAGGTTTGATACCGGTTTATGGAAACAAATGATGCACTATGCCCTTCCACTGATCGTTGTGGGAATGGCGGGCATGGTTAATGAAACGTTCGACAGGGCCTGGTTTTTACCGCAGTTCCTGCCAGGCGATAACATGGAAGCTAAAAAAGAAGTTATTGCGCTGTACAGCGCCAACTATAAACTGGCCATCCTGATTACCATGTTCATACAGGCATTCCGGTTAGGAGCCGAGCCCTTTTTCTTTAAACAGGCCGAAAGCGGCGATCCTAGGAAAATGTATGCACGGATCATGAAGCTGTTTGTGATCATGCTTTGCTTCATGTTCCTGTTTGTAAGTCTTTACCTGAATATCTGGAAGGCGTTCCTCCGGGTGCCGTTCTACTACCAGGGGATGCGTATTGTACCGGTATTGCTGCTGGCCAACATGTTCCTGGGCATTTATTACAATCTCACGATCTGGTTTAAGCTCACGGACCGCACCAAAACGGGCGCGGTGATTACCATCATCACCGCCGTGCTGGCCTTCCTGCTCAATTACTGGTGGATACCGGTGATGGGCTATTATGGCGCTGCACTGGCAACGATGGTATGTTATTTTGTACAAATGGTCATCTGCTATGTGTGGGGGCAGAAGTATTACCCCATCCCTTACCATCTTCCTAAACTAATTACCTACATGGGGCTGGCCGCCGGCATTTACTATCTATTCGGCTGGCTCAATGCCACGGTGCTGTCGCCGAAAGACATTTATGCCCTCAAACCCCTTCCGCTCGCAGTGGCCACGGCTTTCTTTCTGGCTTATGCCTGGTTCATTTTCCGTATGGAGAAGAAGGAGTTTGCCCGTTTACCGGTGATCGGGAAGTTTATTAAAGTAGGCTAATCCACCAGGAAAGGATTGTGTTTCTTTTCAAAACCTATAGTGGTGGCTGGTCCGTGGCCGGGGAATACCCTTACCTCATCCGGTAATACAAACATTTGCTCCCGGATGCTTTTCAACAGGGTGGCATGATTGCCTCCCGGCAGATCGGTCCGGCCAATGCTCTGGTAAAACAGCACGTCGCCCCCAATCACGAAATGCTGGCCCAGGCAATAAAAGGCTACACTTCCCGGAGAATGGCCAGGGGTAAACAATACCGTTAACTCATCGGCGCCAAAAAGAATCTTTTCCCCTTCTGTAAGGTAACGACCGGCCTCCGGGGAGGGATCAAAAGGAATGTTGTACATCCCCGCCGCCCGCTGGGAATTGTCCAGTACCGGCTGTTCCAGCTCATGAAACTCCGGACGCACTTTATACGTATCTGATACGAGCTTATTACCGAATATATGATCAAAGTGGCAGTGCGTATTCAATAATCTTATAACATTTAACCCGTGCGTTTGTATATATTGTAATAATTCTTTTCTTTCGTCCTGAAAATAACACCCTGGGTCTATAATTATACATTCCTTTTTTCCGTTAATAAGCAGGAAAGTGTTTTCTTGTAGTGGACCAAAAGTGAATTGTTGTATTTCAATCATTGTAACCCGATTTTTTTAGGCTAATTTTAAAACAGATCACAATATTATCAATACTTTCTGTATGAACAGATTTATTACCAGGTTATTATTCCACGGTACCCTATTACTTGGAACGATAGTATCCCAGGCCCAGACCAATACAGTAGAATTCGGACAAAATCGTGTGCAGTTCAAGAACTTCAAGTGGAGATACTATCAAAGCCGGCATTTCAACACCTATTTCGCCCAGAACGGGCTGGAACTTGGTAAGTATGCGGCACAGGTAGCCGAAAAGGAATTACCCCAGCTGGAACAGTTCATGGAATCCAACCCCAGACAGCGTATTAATATTGTGGTTTACAACTCTTTCGGGGAAATGAAGCAGTCCAATATCGGTATTGGCGTGGATTGGCAGAATACAGGAGGAGTGACTAAACTGGTGGGTAACAAAATGATCGTCTATTTCGACGGTAACCATGAAAACCTCCGCCGCCAGATCCGGCAGGGGATTGCCCGCATCATGCTGGAAACGCTGCTGTTTGGGGAAGATATCGGCGAATTTGCCGGTAATGCTGCCCTGATCGACTTCCCGAAATGGTTCACCGATGGCTTTATTGGCTATGCCGCCGAAAACTGGACCGCCAGGCAGGATGAGGAACTGAAGCTCATCATCATGTCCGGCAAATACAGCAACTTCAATTCCCTCGCATATGACCACCCCCTTTTAGCCGGCCAGGCGTTCTGGTACTATGTGGAAAGCAAGTACGGCAAAGATGCCGTGCCTTATCTCATGTATATCACCCGCATTAACCGCGGACTGAAAAAAGGCTTTGAGCAGGTACTTAACCAAACACCGAAGAAAGCTACCAAAGACTTCTTTGTATTTTATCAGAAAAGATTCCAGGAAGATAACCGCAGAAGGAAAACTTCTGCCAAAGGCCGTACTATCGTAGCCCAGGAAATTACGCCGAAAGCCGACTACTACCGCTTTAACCCGAATCCTAAAAATAATTCCTACGCAGTAGTTGAGTTTAAAAAAGGAGTTTACCGCGTACAGATCCAACTTGGCTGGAATAAGCCAAAAGTACTGCTGCATAGCGGTGTAATGCAACTGGCCAACCAGGTAGATCCAAACTATCCGCAGATGGCCTGGAACACCAAAGGCAACCGCCTGGCCGTTGTGTACGAGCACGAAGGCAAAACCAAACTGATGATCTATGACCTGATCACCCGCACGACTATACGCCAGGAACTGAACCAGTTTGACCGGATCATCGACTTTAAATACATGCCGGTACAGGAAAATACCCTGTTGTTGTCTGCCGTGAAAAACGGACACACCGACATCTTTACCTATAACATCAGCAACTCTAAAACAGACCAGATCACCAACGACGTGTACGATGACCTGGATCCATCCTTTGCCGCATTCCCCGGCAAAAGCGGTATTCTTTACTCTTCCAACAGGCCCGGCCCCAAAGGAAGAGGCAGCGATACTTCATTGCTGAACAATCCTTTCAACATCTTTATGGTGGACAACTGGAACAGGAGCTCTGAAAAGCAGATCACCCAGCTGACCGACCTGCAGTATGGCAACGCCAAACTGCCCATGCAGTATAACACCACCCACTTCACCTTTGTTTCTGATGCCAACGGTATCCGTAACCGTTATGCCGGCTTCTTCAAGTCGCAGGCAGATGGCGTGGATTCCCTCTTCTATGTAGGCTCTGAAATCCTCCATAACCCCGACCAGGAAGAACTGGATTCAGCGATGGCCGCCTATGGTTCTACCGCCCCGGATTCAGTAGAGGCGATCACTATCACCAAAGATTCTACCTATACTTTCCCTATTTCCAATTATCCTTACGGTATCCAGGAATCACGGATTACCGGTGAAAAGGGAGAAGTATCGGAAGTAGTGCAGTATGCGGATATCAAACGCCTGATGAAGCTGAAAGTAGATACCGTGGTGTTGAAAAAAAGGAATATAACGGCAAAAAACACCAATTTCAGGAAAGCCCAGATGCATGCCGACAGTTTACGTTTAGGTCTGCCTACTTACCTGGCGCCGTCAAAAGATACTTCCACACATCCTAATTTCTTCCAGAACGAGTTTGGGAATGAGCCGGCCGATACCAGCAACAATGCTAATACAGCCAACGAACCGGCGCTGTTTGAAAAAAGGAAAGAAAATGAATCGATTCTTAAAAAGTCGAAACTGTTCCCGTATAAATTCAAATTCGCTTCCGACTACCTGATCCTGCAACTGGATAACTCTATCCTGGTAAATAAATACCAGCCATTTACCGGTCCTCCCAGCGGTCCTATCCGCCTCACCGACCCGGTGAATGGGTTAATCCGCATTGGAGTAAGCGATTTGTTTGAAGATCTGAAATTCAACGGCGGCTTCCGTATTCCGTCTTCCCTGCAGGGATCGGAATACTTCTTTACGGCTAGTTACCTGAAGAAACGCTTCGACTATAAATTCACTTACTACCGTAAAGTGGATAAAAGCAGTGGATTTGCGATCCGTGACCAGTCTGGTCAGGACTCCGCTTTTGTTCCTACCAAAATGATCACCAACATTTACCAGGGTGAAATGAGATATCCTTTCGACCAGGTAAGGAGTATCCGTTTATCAGCAGGTATACGTACCGATAAACTGGTAGTGCAGTCAGAGAACAAAGAATCACTGATAGCGCCTGATTACAAGGAAACGTATGCTTTAATGCGCCTGGAATACGTATACGACAATACGATCAACCCGGCTATTAATATCTGGAATGGTACCCGTTATAAAATTTATGGAGAAACCAATGCACAGCTGACCAATGGCGGACTGAATGAGTTATTCAATCCGGGTCTTTCCGCCGGCGCCCAGGGCAGGTTTACCTATAACATGGGAGTAGATATCCGTCACTATACAAAGATTTACCGCAACTTTATCTGGGCAACACGTTTTGCAATGGATATGTCGTGGGGAACACGTAAACTGCTGTATTACCTGGGCGGTATCGACAACTGGCTGAACCCACAGATCAACACCAGGACCCCGGTAAACCTTAGTGAAAACTATGCCTTCCAGACCCTTGCGGGTAACCTGCGCGGTTACAAACAGAATGCAAGGAATGGTAACAATGTAATGTTGCTGAACACAGAGCTCCGTTTACCGGTGTTTGCCACTTTCATCGACAAACCAATCAACTCTGCGTTCCTGCGCAATTTCCAGGTTACCTCTTTCATTGATATTGGTACCGCCTGGAATAAAAAGCTGAGCTTTAAAGACGCCAATTATACTACTTATGACGATGGTCAGGGTATAACCACCCGCATCAAAGAAGGCTTCCTCGGACCTTTCGTAGGTGGTTATGGTTTTGGTGCACGCACCACCATTGCCGGCTACTTCCTCCGCGCAGATGCAGGCTGGCCTGCTGTAGCGTTTTTCAGAGGCAGCCCGATCTGGTACTTCGGTATGGGCGTCGACTTTTAAACGGATCGCCTTCGGCGATGGAAATTGTCTTGGAGCACTGATTACGCTGATTATACTGATTAACCTGATTTTTGTTTTTAGGATTTTATAAATGAAGAAGGGAGATACAAGCGAATTCGCTTATATCTCCCTTCTTCATTTATAAAAATCATATCAATCAAAAAAATCAGTATAATCAGCGTAATCAGTGCTCCAAGACAATTTCCATCGCCGAAGGCGATCCTACGCATGTTGCTTTTTCACCAGCGGGTACATTAAGCTCAGGAATATTCCCATACAGATGGTAAAAGCCCAGGCATGCCTGTTTTCCACGGGATGCAGGAAAATGTCTCTCATATCTCCCAGCAGCGTAAGCGGATCTTTTATAATATCCCAGCTGTTGTAACGCAGGTACCGGCCTATATACACGCCCATTCCGCAGAGGAACATCACCGGGAAAGTAAATAACCATGCGGGCCAGCGGCTATGCCGGTTGCTCCACAATTTCTCCATGCTGCGGATAGACATATACCCGAACATCATGCCGTTCCAGGCGAAGGAGAAAATCACAAACAGATCAAACCACAAGGGCACGCCGCCATCAAATAAATGGAACAGGTCCGTAAGGATGTAGGGGGCGTTGGGAATAAACAGCAGCCATACGATGAAGCAGCCGTACCAGTTATACCGGTTTTTGATTTGTTCCGGGTGCTTTTCCATCCAGCCGGTGATAGCGAAAGGAATGAAGGCCAGGAAAAGGTTCCAGATCAGCGATACCCGCAGATAGCTGCCGGTATGAACTACACGACAAAGAAGCAACGCCATACTGAACAGTACAGATGTATACAGGGTGTATTGGTGCCGGGAGCGGCCTATACGGTGTTGTAATAAACGAATGGTTCTCATCAATTGCATATGGTTACTTTTAGTCAAATTAAAATGTAGGGAATAAATACGACAGCCCCGATAATAACGGCTGCTACAGCCGCTATCAGTACAGCGCCGGCCGCTACATCCTTGATGAACTTCACTTTTGGATGCAGCTGTGGCGAAAGATGATCCATTATTTTTTCTATAACTGTATTAAGCATTTCTGTAATCCACACCAATGTAATGGCGAGGATGATCCAAATCCATTCCGGCGTTGCTATTTTATACCAGCAACCGGCTGCCACTACCACGATGGTAGCGAAGGCGTGAATACGCGCATGTGGCTCACTGCGCAGGAAAGCGGCAATACCACTGAATGCGTATCCGAAGCTGGCCAACCGTTTGCTGATATAAGAGTTTCCCATGTTTGTTTTTATTGCTGGATATTGGTGTTTTTCTGTCCTAACTTATCCCATTTAATGGTGGTGCTGAAATACATGATCAGGGCGAGGATGATAAAGAGTCCTAAGCTTCCCATCAGCAGTGCCTGATCTTCTGCACTGATAATCACGTAAATGAATCCGTAAAGGATGGCAAGCGTAGCCCCGATGCCGGCTGCAATGCGGCCGCTTTTAAAGGCAGCAGCCGTATATGCAATAATCAGACCTATTGTGAGCACACTGGCAATAAGATAAGCCATAGTAAAGTTAATTTGTTCTGAAATAGAGATGAGCAGGGTATAAAAAATACAGAGGGCTAACCCGATGAGGGCATATTGCAATGGATGAAGGGCGCGGCGTTGTGATAGCTCAATAAAATAAAAGACAAAAAAAGTTAACCCAATGATCATGACGGCATACTTTACCGCCCGCATAGACATCTGGTAGCTTTCGGCAGGCATGAATAACTTAATCCCGAAATCGGCGGAATGGATGTCAAATTTCTTGCCTTCCCAGCTTTGCGGATAGTTGCGGTTCAGGTGTTGTATCTGCCAGGTAGCGGCAAAGCCTTTATCGTCCACCCGGCGGGTTTTCGGCGGGAACGCTTCATCGAATGCGGGATCAGTCCAGCTGGAATTGATGCCTACCATGGTTGTTTTACCAATGGGAGAGAAACTGATCCGTCCGGAGCCTTTTATGCCCAGCTCCAGGGAGAAGTTACCGCCCAGGGCGCCGGCGTCGCCGGGGACAACCGATACCGGGGTTTGGATACCATTATCAAACAGGTCCTTGCTGACCAAACCGGGGTTAAATAAATAGGATTTACCATTCCACATCATCTGCACCTGGTTGCCAATGCCGCGCAAATCGCTGATGCCAATGAGTACTGACGCATGTTCCCAATCTAAGGCGGAAGGAGGGATATTAAGCGACAACAGCTCATTGCGGTTAAAAGTGCCGCTCAGCTGCAACCTGGCATTGTACACGGCTACATTGAAAATACCGCGGTGCAGTTTTTCGGGCAACAGCTCTCCGTTGATCCGTAAACTATCCGGCAGGAGATACACATAGGTTGCTTCGTCGGTTCCGGCTTTATACGGAATGGCCAGCACTGGTCCTGTAATATTCTGTTCGCCTCCCCAGCGGCTGCTGATTTCCTGGGTGGCTTCGTTTTGCCGGTCGCGGCGTTCCCAGATGATGTTTTGAATCAAGGCCGCCGGCACAAGCAGTACCAGCATCAATACAAAAATGATGATCGCTTTAATAGCGTAGGCGTAGCGGTCAAAAAAAGAAGGAGATCCGTTTGTTGAAGGTTCCATATTTTTTTATTTTTAAAAGTACTTTGTATTTCAAAGTAAAAAGACAAAAAAAATTTATTTAGTGAATTTGATCATATGCTCAAGCGCCGCGATATGGCCTTTAAAAGCTTTTTCGCCAGCCGCGGTAATGGCATAGGTAGTATTGGTTTTCCTGCCAATAAAGCCCTTATGCACTTTGAGATACCCGTTCTCTTCGAGTGTATTGAGATGCGATGCCAGGTTACCATCGGTTACTTCCAGCATCTGTTTGAGATCGTTGAAATTTACTTCCTCGTTCACCATTAATACACTCATAACGCCCAGGCGTATACGGCTCTCGAAAATCTTATTTAAGTTACCTATCGGGTTCATGCGATTGATTAAACTGTCCCTTTCCGTTCATATTTCCACCACATCAGCGCTCCATAAATGATGTGCAGTAAACCGAAACCTATAGCCCAAAAATAAAGACCATCGTTCAAATAGAAAAGATTAAGTATACCGAGAACAACTTCACAGATTCCCAGGTACCTCACATCGGGCAAAGTATATTTACTGGCATTGATGATGGCCAACCCATAAAATACCAGGCAGGTAGGGGCTATCAGTCCTTCCAGGTGGTTAAATAATAACCCGGCTATAAAAGCGCCGCCCGCTGCCAAAGGAATCGCTGTGTTGATCAGCACTTTCCGCGACGTTAAGTCCCAGATCGGTAAATTATTTTTCTTCGCCTTGCGCCAGGTAAAAAAAGTTCCGGCGATGAGCGCTGCCGCTAACACAGAAAACCCCAAAACAATTAACCGGTACTTCAGCACTATGAAATCTGAATGACTATGTACACCGGTAGTGTTCCACCTGAAATAATATTCATTCAGCCACATATTGGCAATAAATGCGCCGATCAGGCCACAGATACCGGCGGAGATACCGCTTAATCCACTCAGCGAAATGAAACGGCTGCTGCGTTCCATCATTCGCTTAATGTCTGTTAATGCCTGCAGATGTTGTTGGTCTGTCATACAAAAAAGTACTTTGCAATACAAAGCTAATAGAAAAATCCGAATCACAAAATATAATTTTTTGTTATAACTGCGTTACCTATAGGATACTGACTGTCCAGAATCGCAATAAATGATATAATATTGTTGTCAGATATGGTTGGCTGGAAAAGAATATTAGCAATAATCATCGGCGTAAGCGGCTGGGGTTCGGGTTTGATGGCGCAGCAGTACAAGGTTAGTGGAGTGGTTAGAGACGCGCACTCACAGGAAATCATTCCGTTCGCCACTCTTCAGTTTGTGCGTACCCAAACAGGTATGGTTAGCAACGCGGAAGGGAAATACCTCTTCGAACTAAATGTTATCCCATCAGATTCATTGCTGGTCAGGGTAATGGGATATAACATCCTTAAATTGCCGGTTAACAAAGATCAGAAAGAACAGGTCATCAACTTTGAGGTAACCCGCTCAGATGTTTCCCTGAAAACATACGAGGTGAAAGCCAACGTAAACTGGGCACTCATTCTCCTGAAACAAATCGTTAAACATAAACCGGAGAATAATTATAATCGCCTCGATAACTACAAATACGAGGTATATAATAAGCTGGAGCTGGATATGAAGAATCTCAACAAAGAGAAACTCGGCAAAAACCGCTTCACCAAACCGTTTGCGTTTATTCTTGATAACATAGACAGTACTTCTGAAGACAAACCTTTCCTACCCATTTTCCTCACGGAAACATTATCGGATTATTATTTCCAGTCGAGCCCCCGCAAAACAAAAGAAATCATCAAGGCCGCCCGAACGTCGGGGATAGATAATGAAAGCGTGACCAAATTCCTGGGAGGGATGTACCAGAATGTAAATGTATACGACAACTTCATCCCGGTATTCGATAAACTGTTTGTAAGTCCCATTCACCACAACGGCGCCTTCTACTACGATTACTCCATTGCAGATACACAATACGTCAACAGCCAGCGGTTTATTAAACTAAACTTCACGCCTAAACGCAAAGGAGAAAATACTTTTATTGGTGATATCTGGGTACATGATACCACTTACGCCGTACAAAAAACTACGCTGTCGGTACCCCGGGACGCCAACATCAACTTCGTCCGCAAAATCAGTATGGTACAGGAATTCCGGCAATTACCCGATAGCTCCTGGTTCCTGTATAAAGATAAATTTATTGCCGACTTCTGGGCGCCAAGCCCTAAGCCGGGGAAAACGTTTGACTTCATAGGCCGTAAAACCACGACTTATGATGACGTAATTACGAATGATACCGCTGCTACCAACATCTTCAGTGATAAAAAATATCCGGAAAATGTAATGGTGCTGGATAGCGCAAGAGCGCGGAAGGATTCTTTCTGGATGGATAACCGCCCGGAAAATCTCAGCAAAAATGAAGAAGGCATCTACAAAATGGTGGATACCCTTCAGAAAATGCCGCTTTTCCGGAGCTATTCAAATACGATCCGGTTCCTCGCTACCGGCTATAAGCCCTTTGGCCCTATTGAATGGGGACCTTACTATTACCTGTTTTCCCAAAACAGGCTGGAAGGTTTCCGTTTACGACTGGACCTCGGTACTACCCCGCAGTTCAATAAAGATCTGTACCTGTATGGCTACCTGGCCTATGGCTTCTCGGATCATGTATACAAGGGGAAAATGTCGGCGCTATGGCTGCTGAAAAGACATCCGCGTACCTATCTGTATGCATCTTTTACAAAAGATCTAGACAATGGCACCCACTACTATGATGAAGTAGGTACGGATAACATCTTTACCCTCGCCATCCGGAAAAATGGCGTACCGCAGAAATTCTTAATGGTGAATGAAAAACGGTTTGAATTCTTCAAAGAATACTACAGCGGTTTTTCCCACCAGATATCACTCACACACAAACAGGTGAGACCATTTGAACCGCTTCCAACCACTGCGTTTTATCCGAAAGCGCCCGACGGTCGCGATCCGCTGACCAGCATGGAGGTAGAACTGAAATTCCGCTATGCTTTCCACGAACAATTCCTGGAAGGGAATTATTACAGGATCAGCCTGGGTAGCAAATACCCCATTGCAGAACTGAAATTTGCTGCTGGTGTACCAGGCGTAGCCAACAGCGGACAAAAATATCAACGCCTTTCACTCAGCGTATCAGATTATGTAAAACTGCCGCCTTTCGGTTCTTTTTACTATAATGTTTTTGGCGGTAAAATTTTTGGTACGGTGCCTTATACTTCGCTTGAAGTACATCCCGGTAACGAAATTTACTACTACAATAAGTATGCTTTCAACATGATGAACCGCTTTGAGTTTATCAGTGATCAATACGCAGGCTTTAACGTAGAGCATACCATTGGTAATGGTATCTTCGGTTATATTCCACTGATTAAAAAACTGAAATGGCGCCAGTTCTGGACCGCCAAAGGCGTAATAGGTTCCTTATCGGAATCCAACAAACAACTGAACCTCAACAACGGCTTTGCATTCAAAACATTACAAGGTAATCCCTACCTCGAACTGGGTACGGGCATAGAAAATATTTTTAAATTCCTGCGGGTAGATTTTATCTGGAGAGTAACACCGGATGTAACGCCGGGAGAACCTGCCAACAAGCGTTTTGGCGTATTCGGTAGCTTCAAATTACAGTTTTAATCTGCTGCTCATGAAAGATGTAACACATACCCCGTTATTTGAATGCATCATGCAGGGAGAAATAGATGGTAGTTACTATGATCTGCATAATGACTATCAATGTATAAAAATACAGCTGGACTCAACAGAAAAGCTGCTACAGTTGAGATTTACAAACGATGATTTTAAAATTGTTGCAGAGTTCCACCAGGCAACTATCACCAATTTATCTTTTCACCCCGAAAGAACAGCGGATAGCAGTACCCTTGATCAGTTTTATCGGGGAAGATTTAAGTTCAATAACAACCTTCACGAAATAACCGCACAAGGCAAATACTATTACTATTTGTCTTTCCTCGGCAACGATGCGATAGAGCTGTTTGCCAAACGCGTTACCCTTTCTTTAAGCCGGCTGAATTCCTGAATTAATCTATCATTAAATATGATCGGCTGCTTCGCAGATAACACTGCAGGCCCATTTTATTTCTTCGGGCGTAATGATCAGGGGAGGCACGATGCGCATACATTCTGCGGCAAAGAGGAACCAGTCGGTGAGCACTCCTTTATCGATGCAATAATCAATTACCTTTTTATTTACCGGGAAATTTTCAAACTCCACCGCGATCATTAATCCTAATGAGCGTACCGATTTAATAGCCGGATGTTTCAGGTGCTCCAGGAACAGCTGACCTTTTGCATTCACTTCTTTCAACAGATCCTGGTCCAGCAAGGCCTGGAAGCCTGCACGGCCTGCGGCGCAATTTACAGGGTGGCCCCCAAAGGTAGTGATATGGCCTAATACAGGGCTGTTGGTCAATGTCCACATGATGTCGCGGGAGGCGATGAAGGCGCCTAATGGCATGCCTCCGCCGAGTGCTTTACCAAGCAGTAATACATCGGGCACAATACCAAATTGTTCGAAAGCCCACAGCGTACCGTTTCTCCCAAAACCACACTGAATTTCATCCAGTATCAGCAAGGCGCCGGTAGCCGAACATTTTTCGCGCAGCGCGTGTAGCCATTCCCGTTGTGGCACTATTACGCCGCCTTCTGCCTGCACACTTTCTGCGATCACCGCGGCGGTATTTCCGGTGATCAGCTCCAGCGACGCAAAGTTATTATACTCCAGGTGTTGGATACCCGGCAATAAAGGCCGGTAGGCATTGCGCCAGTATTCATCGCCAAGGATGCTCAGCGCTCCTTGTGTAGATCCATGATAACTACGGTTAAAAGCGGCAATTTCCGTCCGGCCGGTATACCGTTTGGCCAGTTTCATGGCGCCTTCCACGGCTTCGGCTCCTGAATTGGTAAAATATACGCAGTTTAACTGTTCCGGAAGATGCTGGGTGAGCAGGCTGGCAAAGGCCACCTGCGGCGATTGTACGAACTCGCCATACACCAGCAGGTGCATATATTGCTGCGCCTGTTCCTGTATGGCCTTTACTACAGCAGGATGGCAGTGCCCTACGTTACATACACTGATACCGGCAATCAGGTCGAGATACCTTTTCCCGTTTACATCCCACATATACATGCCTTCCGCTTTCACAATCTCCAATGCCAGAGGAGCATCGGAGGTTTGCGCTACGTGCTGCAAAAAAAGTTGCCTGTTATTCATATCACTAACTGCTCTGTTCTTTGCGAAGTTAGAAAACAACTGCTAATTAGTAATTGTTATATTTGTAACATAAGCACTAAAACATTTAATTATGGCGCACATTATTCCACTGAACGGAGTTACTCCTCAAATTCCTGAAGACTGTTACATTGCCCCCAATGCTACCATAGTAGGGGATGTAGTAATGGGTAAAGGTTGCACGATATGGTTCAACGCTGTTGTTCGCGGTGATGTAAACAGCATCCGCCTCGGCGAAAATGTGAACGTACAGGATGGTGCAGTGATTCACTGTACTTATCAGAAAACCAAAACGATTGTAGGCAATAATGTGTCTATAGGCCATAATGCCATTCTGCATGGCTGTACCATTGAGGATAATGTGCTGGTAGGCATGGGCGCCATTGTTATGGACAATGCCCGTGTAAGCAGCAACAGCATCATTGCTGCCGGCGCCGTTGTACTGAGCGACACGCATGTGGAACCCGGTACCATTTACGCTGGTGTACCCGCCCGCAAAGTAAAAGATATTGATATGGCCCTCATCAGCGGGGAAATCAACCGCATTTCAAAAAACTACAGCATGTACGCTTCCTGGTACCAGAACGCAGAGGAAGTAAAAGTACCTTAGTAATCATCTTACAAAAAAATGTTATATTGCAGGTAAATACCCTCCTATGAAAATACTCATATGCCTGCTGACATTGGGAAGCATCCTGTTTGCCAGCTGTTCATCGCAGAAAACAGGATGCCCTGCTTCCAACTACTACACCAAAGATATAAAGCAACAAAACCGTAAGGCTGGCAAACAAATGCGGCTGTTTTAAACCTATCCTATGCGCAAAGTTATCCCACTGGCCCTGGTGGCCATTATCATGTGCTTTACTGCCTGCAGAACACAAAAAAAAGGCTGCCCGCAACCCAAACGGAACTGGGGAGCAGAAAAAGTGCTGGACGAATTAGGTAAACCCAGAAAAGGCTGATCAGTATTGTTCTTCCTCAATGGTTTCCAGGATGGTAGCATAGCTCACATACCTGTCTACATCAATATGCCCTTCTTCCACGGCTACTTTCACCGCACAGCCGGGCTCATTGATATGTAAACAGTTGTTAAACTGGCATTGGGCAATATAAGGTTGCATTTCAAGGAAATAGTGGGAGAGTTCCGGCTTTGGAATATCCACGATCCCAAATTCCCTGACGCCGGGGGTATCTATCAAACAACCGCCAAAAGGCAGGTCGTACATTTCAGCAGAAGTAGTGGTGTGCAATCCCTTGCCACTCCAGCCGCTCACTGCTTTGGTCCGCAGATCGAGACCGGGCATCAGTACATTGATCAGGGAAGATTTGCCCACCCCTGAGTGCCCCGCCATTAAAGTGGTTTTGTCTTTCAGCTGCGCCCTTACCGTATCCACTCCGTTACCGTTCGCTGCCGAGATCAGTAATACCTGGTAGCCGATACTGCTGTACAGCTCTTCCAGTTCCTCAAATTTTTCGTTTTCCTTCTCTTTATAAATATCCTGCTTGTTGAAAACAAGTATCACCGGGATATGATAAGCTGCTGCCGTAACCAGGAAACGGTCAATAAAGCCCTGCGAAGTGCGTGGTTCCTTTACGGTACACACCAGCATCGCCTGATCCATATTAGCGGCTACAATATGTTTTTTATTTTTACCATGAGGGGAACTGCGTACTATATAATTCTTCCGGGGGCCTATTTCCGTTATCATGGCATTTTTGGCGTTGGCATCACTATCATCTTCCACAATTTCCACTACATCGCCCACAGCGATAGGATTAGTAGAAGTAATATCTTCATTCTTTTTGAAGATACCTTTCATCCTCGCCTGGAATGTTTCACCACTGGCCGTTTTAACCACATACCAGCTTCCCGTTGATTTATATACTGTTGCTTGCATAAGATCTCCAAAGGTAAGCGAATTTTGTTTTATGGGGGAGCGCCTTCGGCGCTGGAAATTGTCTTGGAGCGCTGATTACGCTGATTTTACTGATTAGCTTGATTTTTACTTTTTTGATTTTATAAAGATTTAAGGGAGATAGAAGCGGGTATATTCGCTCTTATCGCTCTTATCTCCCTTAAATCTTTATAAAATCAAAAAAATAAAATCAAAACATAATCAAATCAGTGTAATCAGTAAAATCAGCGTAATCCTGCTCCAAGACAATTTCCAGCGCCGAAGGCGCGCTATGGCAGGCTCTTGAAAAGCGTATACCGCAACACGGTTTCCAGCAGGATGCAGCCTAAGGCAATCATTGCCAGCAGGAAGAAGTGTTCTGCAAAACGTTTATAGGAAGTGATTTCCACCTTTGTTTTTTCCAGCTGGTCAATTTCACTGTAGATGCTCTTCAGATCGTTTGTATTGGTGGCCCGGAAGTATTTACCACCGGTTTCTTTTGAAATCTTTTTCATCAGTGGTTCGTCGATCTGCACATCCTGCATCACCATTTGCACGCTGCCATCAGACATGGGCATAGGAAACGGCGCTTTACCAATAGTACCCACACCAATAGTGTACACCCGGATCTTAAATGCCTTGGCGATTTCGAGCGCGGTGAGCGGATCTACGAGACCGGTATTATTCACCCCATCTGTGAGGAGGATGATCACTTTACTTTTAGCATGACTGTTACGCAAGCGGTCTACCGAAGTAGCGAGCCCCATACCGATGGCGGTACCATCCTGCAACATGCCGCTTTTCACCTGCATGATCTGGTTTTTCAGCACCGCATGATCCGTAGTGATAGGACATTGTGTAAAGCTTTCGCCAGAAAATACCACCAGTCCTATACGATCGCTGATGCGTTTATCCACGAAGTCGGAGGCCACTTTCTTCGCTGCCTCCATACGGTTGGGCTGCAGATCTTCCGCCAGCATACTGCCGGAGATATCTATGGCCATTACAATGTCGATACCTTCACTGTCGATGCTTTCAGAGGTGTTGGAAGTTTGTGGTCTTGCCAGCGCTACAATGAGTGCAACTACCGCCAGGATACGCAGCACCAGTAACAGGGGTCTGAAACGTACTTTCCAGGATACCGGCAGTCCTTTCAAACCTTCAATGGAAGATACCATCATTACACTTTGCCGGCCCCTGCGCCGCGCAAAGTACCAGTATATCAACACCGGTACCAGCAGCAGGAGCCACAGGAAAACCGGGTAGGCAAATTCAATATTTTTCCAGGTTGAAAAATCCATCAATTTTTAATTAAGATCCATGCTGACTTTATGCTTTTTCGAGGGTAGCATCGGTACCGGTATCCTCAGCCGGACCTGCTTTTGGTTTGGTCCACTCCAGGATTTCTTCGGCCTTCCGCATACATTCTTCATGTTCATCTGCTGTTGGTTGCAATTTGGCAAACTTTGCCAGATCCGCAATCGCCAACAGCGAACGCAGTTTGTCCCTTTGCTGGTTCAGCTTAGTCACCGGCTTGATATTCTGCAGTAATTCCTCACTGGTTTGCTCCAGTGCAGCAATACTGAACTGATGCTCGAAGTAGGTACGCAGGATATCCGTTAACCGGGTATAGTATTGTTTAATATCGCCCTGTTGCCATACCTTTTCTTCCTTCAGCGCTTTCAGCTCCTGTACCGCAATTTCGTAAGGGGAAACGGTAGGTGTTTGTATAACCGGCGGCGTTTTTTTACGGGTACGGAGATACCATATGAGTCCGCCGATGATGAGCACAGCTGCGGCGCCTATAACGATATACAACCAGTAGTCCCAGATGCTCCAGGCGACGCCTTTTATTTCTTTAATTGGTTTGAATGCTTTGGTGGTATCTACTGCTACGGTGTTTACATCAATACCGATAGGCAGCGTCACAGCAGAATCGGGGGCAGCATTGGCGCCGCTGAAAACTTCAAAACGCATGGGAGGAATTTCCCAATGGCCGGAGTCAAAACTGGTAAGGGTAAAAGTCTGGTGAAGAATGCGCTGATCCTGGTTTACCACGGTATCAAGATTGGAGCGGGTTACCACCTCAAAATGATCCAGTGAATCGGGTAATACCGGGAAGAGCACTTTAAAGTTAGCGTCCTTAAACTGTTGCGCTGTCAGCGTAGCGGTAAGCTGCAGTTTTATCTGCTCACCGATCCTGATACTATTGGTATCTGCTTTGGCGGTTACATCCACAGCCTGCTGTGCCAGCAGGGAGAAAGGAAATAACAACCCCAGTATGCAACATAAAAACAGACGCCTTATCACTTGTTGTTTATACATGTTTAATTTGCTCTCCTTTAAATCTTATGCCCTGTTCAGGAAAAATGTTTGTAACGCTTTCACATAGTCCTCGTCGGTACGTACGCTCACTAATTCTGCGCCACTTTTCATAAACGCATTTTTGCAATATTGTGAATGCTGCAGGAATTGCTGTTCATAATACTGGCGTACGCGGCGGTCGTTGGTATCAACCCATTGCGTAGCGCCCGTTTCAGCGTCTGCTACCTGGATCAGTCCTACCGGCGGCAGGTCTTTATCCCGCTGGTCGTATACCTGCACTCCTACTACATCATGCCGTTTTGCGGCGATGTTCAGTGCGTCCTGGTAATTTCCGGATAAGAAATCGCTTAGCATAAAAACGATGCTACGTTTTTTGGTGGCATTGTTAAAGAAACGCAGGGTTTCTTTTATATTAGTTCCTTTTCGTTTAGGCGTAAATGATAGTAGTTCACGGATGATGAAAAGAATATGTGATTTACCTTTTTTAGGGGGGATATATTTTTCCATCCCATCGCTGAAAAAGATAACGCCCACCTTATCATTATTTTTGATGGCAGCGAAAGCGAGTACAGCGCACAGTTCCGTGATCAGGTCACGTTTATCCTGCTTCTTGGTACCGAAGGAAGAGCTTTCGCTCATATCCACCAGCAGCATCACGGTAAGTTCTCTTTCTTCTTCAAAAACCTTTACAAAAGGATGGTTGAACCGTGCTGTTACATTCCAGTCGATAGACCTCACATCATCACCAAACTGATAATCCCTTACTTCGCTGAACGACATACCCCGGCCTTTGAAGGCGCTATGGTATTCCCCCGCAAATATGTGGTTGGTAAGCCCTTTCGTCTTAATCTCTATCTGCCTTACCTTTTTTAATATTTCAGCCGTATCCAATGGGAAAATTTTTGAGTTGTGATTTACGAATAAATGCCCGGCAGCTTTCAGCTGCTATGGTACTTCTACTGCGTTCAGTATTTCACTCAGGATATTTTCGCTGGTAACATTTTCTGCTTCTGCCTCATAGGTTAAACCTACGCGGTGACGCATAACGTCGAAGCATATATTACGTACATCTTCCGGAATCACATAGCCGCGACGCTTCATGAAAGCGTAGGCTTTGGCAGCCCAGGCCAGGTTGATGCTGGCTCTTGGCGAACCGCCGTATGCGATGAGCGGTTTCAGTTTATTGAGTTTATATTCTTCCGGATTACGGGTGGCAAAAACGATATCGAGGATATATTTTTCGATCTTCTCATCCATATACACTTCCCTTACCAGTTTACGCGCTTCGAGGATATCGGAAGGCTGGATAATGGGACGGATAGGAGCTGAGAGTTCCGGGTTCAGGTTTTGACGGATGATCTGTTTTTCTTCTTCCTTGGTAGGATAACCAATCACTACTTTGAGCATGAAACGGTCTACCTGTGCTTCGGGCAGGGTGTAGGTACCTTCCTGCTCAATCGGGTTCTGGGTAGCCAGTACCAGGAAGGGCTCGTCCAGTTTAAAGGTAGTATCGCCGATGGTGATCTGTCTTTCCTGCATGGCTTCCAGCAGGGCGCTCTGTACTTTTGCCGGGGCGCGGTTGATTTCATCCGCCAGGATAAAGTTGGCGAAGATGGGGCCTCTGCGTACTACAAATTCATTCTTCTGCTGGTTATAGATCATGGTACCTATCACATCCGCAGGCAACAGGTCAGGCGTAAACTGGATACGGCTGAATTTCGCGTTGATAGCGGAGGACAGGGACTTGATAGACAATGTTTTTGCCAGACCGGGTACGCCTTCCAGCAGTACGTGGCCCTGGGCCAGCAAACCGATGAGCAGTCTCTCCACCATATAACGCTGGCCAACAATTACTTTACCTAACTCCATTGTGAGCAGGTCCACGAAGGCGCTTGCCTGGTGAATCTTCTCATTCAGTTGCCGGATGTCGGACGATGTATTTTCCATGCTAATAATTTTTCAGGTGTGCTAAAATAAACATTCTCTGGTCAAATAAAACTTATCACTATGTGAATGGGCCGTTAAAATGCTGTTAAACTTGCCACTATGGCTCATTTCCGGCAAATAATCATTCTATGGCGCTGCCTAAATTAATAAAGCCCTGCATATTTATATAATATTTTTCCCTATAACGTACCTTTGCGGAGAATAAGCTCCTGGCAAAAAGCCAACAATTTAAAAGCAACAGTAATATGGAAGATTTTGAGAAGCGCTGGAAACCGGTAGAAGATATGCTTACCGAAAGATTTGGTAAAAAGCCCAATATGGAAGCCATTCTTTTCCTTATCGGCGTAAATGAAATAAATAATTTAAAGAAGAAATATACCAAAGAACAGAAGCAGGATCTGATGCATGTGGCAGTATGTACGCTGCTGAGCCAGAGCGGCTACTTTGAGCTGGATGGCTACGACGAAGACGGATGGCCGCATTTCAAAGAGTTACAACCCGTTCCGAAAATGGAAATGATGGAACAGGAAACCTTTCTGAAAGAACATGTAATTGCTTACTTTGCCGGTCACGAAGAAGCCTAATACACTTTTATGAAGAAACTGCTACTCCTGGGTACCCTGTTTTTGCTGATTGTTAACCTGGCAACTGCCAAAGACCGGAAAGTAAAAGTAACCACCCCTTATGGTACCATGATCATCCGGTTGTATGATCAAACCCCGAAACACCGGGATAATTTCGTCAGGCTGGCCAGACGGCACTTTTACGACAGCACGCTGTTTCACCGGGTTATTCAAACCTTTATGATCCAGGGCGGCGATCCGGATTCCAAACACGCCCATGCGGGCGATACATTGGGCAACGGCGATGTGGGCTATACCATACCACCTGAGTTCCAGCTGGACTTATTCCATCGCAAAGGCGCGCTGGGAGCGGCCCGGGACGACCGTCCCGATAAGGCTTCTTCCGGCTGCCAGTTCTACATTGTGCAGGGCAAGGTATTTACCGATGAGCAACTGGATAAGCTGGAGCAAACAAGGCTCAAAGGCCGCAAAATCCCAACAGATCAGCGGCAGGTATATAAAACGGAAGGCGGCAGCCCGCACCTCGATCAAAACTATACGGTGTTTGGCCAGGTAATTAAAGGCATGGACGTGATCGATAAAATCGCCGCACTAAAAACCGACAGCCACGACAGACCATTGCAGGACGTACCTGTGAAGATCCGTGTCATAAAGAAATGGCTGATCTTCTAAATAAAAAAATACCATGTCCGGAGAAAGTCAAAATTTAAGATAGCTTCCCGTCAAAATCATAATAGTTTCTGTATTTTTACGGCTCAAAATCAAACTTGATATGAATTTTCCGTCAAATCTGCGTTACACAAAGGATCACGAATGGATTTTATTAGAAGGTAACGTAGCTACCATCGGTATAACTGAATTTGCACAACGCGAATTAGGCGATATAGTTTTCGTTGATATCAATTCATTGAGCAAGCCAGTGAACGCCGAAGAAGTTTTTGGTACAGTGGAAGCAGTAAAAACAGTATCTGATCTGTTTATGCCTGTTGCCGGTACCGTTAGTGAAGTGAACCCTGCACTGGAGGCTTCTCCGGAACTGGTAAACCAGGATCCTTATGGTGAAGGCTGGATGGTGAAAGTAACTGTAAACAACCCGGCTGATGTGGAAGCACTGCTGGATGCTGCTGCTTACCAGGCGCTGGTAGGGGAATAATTCCGACCAAAATAATCTTTTATATAAGAAAGGACAACAGGCTACGTTATTGAACGGTCAGCCTGTTGTCCTTTTTACTGGTAGTACTATAACCCGTTCATTAATTAAAAAAGGATCATGAAACTCCTGAGATATTATACGCCAGCTATTCTATGGATCATCCTGATCCTGGTTTTGTGTACCCTGCCCGGGAAGGACATTCCCTCCAACACATTTTTTGATAAAATCCATTTTGACAAATTCGTTCACTTCGGCCTGTTCGGAGGCATTGTTTTATTCCTGAGCCTTGGCATCTACTGGCAAAAAAAACACATCTCTGCGGGAACCCTTGTGTTGCTGGTGATTTGTGCTGCAGGATATGGCCTTGCTATAGAGTTTATCCAGGAGTACTGGGCTATTGGCCGCAGCTTTGATATGTTTGACGTGCTGGCCGATACCCTGGGCGCTATCGCCGGCGTATGGGTATTTAAAATTGTCAGATCCCTGTTCTTCAAAAATGCTGATAAATAAAAAATCCCCCCTGTAACCAGGGGGGAATGTATATCTGCTTATGAGAAATAAGTATTCTTAATGTTTTTTATTACTGTTGACCAGCTTCTTTCTTCGCGTCATTTTTCATCTTATCATTTGCGAAGATAGAGAACTCACAACGGCGGTTGGTAGCGCGGTTAGCGTCTGTATCATTTGGCACTTTAGGCTGTGATTCACCATACCAGAATCCCTGGATACGGCTCTTGGCAATACCCTGTGCTTCCAGATAAGACATTACACTCTTGGTTCTTCTTTCAGATAAACCCATGTTGTACTCATCTGTACCTTTGTCGTCGGTATGACCTTCCACACGCACATAAGTGTCAGGATACTTGTTGAGGATAACAGCCAGTTGTTTGATATTGTCCTGTGCTACGGCAGACAGGTTAGACTTATCAAAACCAAATAATACACCTGCATCAAATGTTACGTTGATACCTTCACCCACACGCTCTACGGTTGCATTTGGTACTTCCGTTTTTATTTCCTGCGCCTGTTTATCCATTTTTTTACCGATCAAAGCACCACCAGCACCACCTAATGCAGCACCAATAATAGCTCCCAATGCAGTATTACCGGCTACTTTACCAATTACAGCACCAGCGGCAGCTCCGCCACCAACACCAATTGCAGCACCTTTTTTAGTATTGTCCATGCCCTGCCAGGTTTTACAACTGAACAACATGGTTGCAGACAAGACCAAGGCTACCAGAACATTGATTTTTTTCATCATAATAAATTTAGACATGAAGGGTTTTTAGCATTAATTCCGTTGACAAAACTAATTGAAATCCTGTATGCAAATAGTTTGCCAACTTGATTTAACAGTCACAACATATTGATAAGTAGAATTAAATAAGCAATAAAAAAATTGCAGGCATAAATCACATAACAATAATTGGGCATGTAAAATGTAACGTGTACGACTATATAACAAGCAAAGTGGTAAAAAGATTATCCAAGCAGATTTTTTAATAATCCGCCGATACCGCCGCCTTCGCCGGCCTGTTGTTGCTGTTGCTGCTGTTGGGCGCCATTTGATAACAGGCTCTTTAAATCATCCAGGTTCACCTGTCCGTCGCCGTTTTTATCCAAACCGCCGGAAAGCCCGCCCAGTATACCGTTCAGGTTAAGTCCCTGTGCAGAACCACCGGTAAGTGAGTTCAGGATACCATCCAGGCTGAAGCTGCTATTGTTGGGATCCTTTGTTTTATTTACCAGGGAGCCTAATACGGTTGGGATCAGGGTAGCCGCCAGTTGTGTAGCCGTACCTTTATCCAGGTGGAATTTCTCCAGGAGTGTTCCGATAAAATTGTTGGAGATATTTCCCACCACGGGATTAGCGGCGG
This sequence comes from Chitinophaga sp. RCC_12, assembly GCF_041360695.1. Lineage (NCBI taxonomy): Bacteria > Pseudomonadati > Bacteroidota > Chitinophagia > Chitinophagales > Chitinophagaceae > Chitinophaga > Chitinophaga sp. RCC_12. The sequence goes on along the minus strand of NZ_JBFUPS010000002.1, from coordinate 1,031,219 downwards.
AAGTATCGCTGCCGGCGCCGCCCAGTAAAGATAACACGCCTTCTGTGTTACCGCTGGCCAGTTCCTGTTGCAAACCCGTTGCAATGGAAGAAGTGGCTGCGCCTATTACGGCTTCATTCTGTTCGTTAGGAATAGCAGGATTGTTTACCACAGTACCCTGGGCATTTTCGCGGACGAGGTCCATTAATTGCTCTAACATTTGATGATGATTTAGGGGGAAGAAAAAGGTTTTCCTTAGTGCTACGGCTTGTGACCGCTAACTAAATGTAGGATATTTTGTGTGATTACGACTTAACCCGGAGGAAATTTGTGGAAAGATAACAGCAGGGAAACACCCGTCACTTTCCACAAATTTAAAACCGGTGATCATTAACTGCCCTGCTTCAGCTTTTCTGCGTTTTCTGCAAATTGAAGGGCATCTATCATATCTTTAATATCGCCATTCATAAAGGCGTCCATATTATATACGGTCATACCAATACGGTGATCCGTTACACGTCCCTGCGGATAGTTATAGGTACGTATTTTAGCAGACCGGTCGCCGGTAGATACGAGGCTTTTACGCTGAGAGGCAATGGCATCTTCATGCTTACGCACCGCCGCTTCGTATATACGGGTACGTAACATCTTCATGGCAATTTCACGATTCGAGTGCTGGCTGCGTCCTTCCTGGCACTCCACTACCACACCGGTGGGGATATGCGTTAACCTCACCGCCGATTCAGTTTTATTTACGTGCTGACCACCCGCACCGGAGGAACGGAAGGTATCCATTTTAATATCTGCTTCCCTTACATCCACATCCACCTCTTCGGCTTCGGGCAATACCGCTACGGTAGCCGCCGACGTATGTACGCGGCCGGAAGCTTCTGTCGCCGGTACACGTTGCACCCGGTGTACGCCTGATTCAAATTTCAGGGTACCATATACATCATCTCCATTTACTTCCATTACTATTTCCTTATAACCACCTGCAGATCCCGCATTTTCATTCAGTAAACTGGTGGTCCAGCCTTTGAGCTCACAAAAACGGAGATACATGCGGAACAGGTCTCCCGCAAAAAGACTGGCCTCGTCACCGCCGGTACCGGCACGGATTTCAAGGATGGCATTCTTTTCATCCTGGGGATCTTTTGGTATCAGCAGGTTACGGATCTCTGCTTCCAGGGCTGTTTTCTGCTCCTGCAATTCTTCCGTTTCGGCTTTGGCCAGTTCACGCATCTCATCGTCGCCACTGTCCAGCACTTCTTTGTTAAACGTAATATTGTCCAGCAATTTACGGTAGGCATCATATGCCTTCACGATCTTTTCCAACTGCCGGTATTCCTTGCTGAGCTGACCAAACTTCTTGTTATCACTAACAACCGCCGGGTTGGTAAGCGCCATCGATACCTGCTCGAAACGACCTTTTATAGCTTCCAGTTTGTCTATCATAATTATATTTGACTTTTGAGTACCCTTTCCAACCGGAAATGATACTGCCAATCGGGTTGCAAAATTAACACCATTAACTTAATTAAACAGCAGGTAATTGAAACAGATCAAATTAAAGGGAAAAGATATATTTAACGGTACGCATCTGCTGGGTCCCGGGAAAGTATTGACACTCACTGAAGATGGCGTAGTGACGGGCATTATAGCCGAATCTGATGCCGGCCCCGGCGTCAGGGAACTGGACGGAATTCTTTGTCCGGGATTTATAAATACCCATTGTCACCTGGAATTATCCCATATGAAAGGGGTGATTCCGGAAAAAACCGGTCTGCCTACCTTCCTCACCCAGGTGATGCAAACCAGGAACCAGGCCCCCACCGATTATGACGCCATGATAGACAGGGCCGAGCAGGAAATGTGGGAAAGCGGCATTTCGGCTGTAGGCGATATCTGCAACAGTGCCACCACCCTCGTGAAGAAGCAGCAGGGCAGGATGTACTACCATACCTTTGTGGAATGCATGGGTGTAGCACCCGCGGGCGCCGGTAGCCGTTATCAGTATAGTATGGACGTACTGGCATCATTCCGGGCCATCAACGGCCCGTATCACAGCTGCTCCATTGTGCCGCATGCCCCCTATTCAGTTAGCAACGCCCTGTTTGCATTACTGGCCGGCACACCGGACAATGCGCCCGTATGTACCCACAACCAGGAAACACCGGCCGAAAATGAATTGTATCAGCATAAAACAGGGGAGTTTCTTTCTTTTTACCAGCACTTCGGAATGGATATCAGCGGATTCCAACCAACCGGCACCAACAGCCTGGAAGCCTATCTTCCCTACTTCTCCCGGAATAAAATCCTGCTGGTGCATAACACCTTTACCTCTGAAGCCGATATCCGGTTTACACAACAGCAACCCGTGGAAACCTGGTGGTGCTTTTGCCCGCAGGCGAACCTGTACATCGAAAACCGCTTACCGGATATCCAACAATTCCGGCAACAGCAATGCAACATCACCCTTGGCACCGATAGCCTCGCATCCAATCACCGCCTGTCTATTTGGGAAGAAATAAAAACTATCCGCCTACATTTTCCGGAAATTCCGTTGGAAGAAATACTGCAATGGGCTACATTTAACGGCGCAAAGGCCCTGGGCATACAAAACACCTATGGCAGTTTTAACACTGGCAGTAAACCGGGCGTAATATTGATTAACCAGGAAACCAGCAGAATTATTTAGCTATAACTTATGAACGAATTTTTGAACAAAGTAATTTTAGACAACCCCGTACAGGATTACCTGATTTTGATCGGCGTTTTACTGTTTGTGTTTATTATCAAACGGTATATTTCAAAAGGACTGGCCACCATCCTGTTCCGGCTGGTCCGGCACTGGTCGCCGCAAATTGAAGAAAAAGACTTTATCAGCCTGTTGCTACGTCCGCTGGAATATTTCTTCCTGCTGATCACCTTCATGCTGACGATCGACCGCTTTACATTTCCGCAGGTCCTCAATGTTCATGTTTATAACAAGGCAACACTGCACGATGTTACCAATACTTTACTGAGCCTGGCGTTGAGTATGAGTATTATCTGGATCATGCTGCGGCTGATCGATTTCATCGCCCTGGTACTGGAAAAGAAAGCCGATCTCACAGAAGATAAAACCGATAACCAGTTCATTATTTTCTTCCGGGATTTTTTCAAGGCCATTATATTTATCATGGGCGCCATTGCCTTCATCCGCATCCTCTTTGGTCCCGGCCTGGTAGAGAAGATCATCGCCGGTTTGGGAATAGGTGCTGCTGCTCTCGCATTGGCAGCAAAGGAAAGTATAGAAAACCTGATCGGCTCCTTTATTATCTTCTTTGATAAACCATTCCGTGTAGGCGATAACGTTAAAGTGGATTCCTGGCAGGGTACTGTAGAAAAAATTGGCTTGCGCAGTACGCGCATCCGCACGTTGGAAAAAACTTTTGTTACCGTTCCCAACAAAAAAATGGTAGACAGTATCCTGGATAATCTTTCCCTGCGTACCCAGCAACGGGTAGCCTTAAAGCTTGAACTGGGTACAGATACACCAGCAGGCACCCTGCTGTTGTTTTTACAGGATGTGCGGCAAATGCTGAACAATAATCCCAACATACTGGAAAACCCTGTGGTAAACCTGAATGATTTCACCAAAGATACCTACGTGATTCAGATCATTTTCAACACGTATATTATTGATGGCACCCAGTATAATGCCCTGAGGGAAACGGTGAACCTTGGTGTGATAAAACTGATGGAGGCCCGTGAACTCAAGTTGCCTACTACCTCCACAACGGTTACCCTGAGCGACCTGCGGGCGGAGTAGTGCGGATTTTGTCTTGGCTCAGGATTAAGCTGATTTTACTGATTACCTGGATTTTTACTTTTGGATTTTTTTAGATTTCTTGATTTTCTTAAATAATTAAGGGAGATAAAAGCGAATATCCGCTTCTATCTCCCTTAATCCTTTATAAAATCCAAAAGTAAAAATCCAGGTAATCAGTAAAATCAGCTTAATCCTGAGCCAAGACAAAATCCGCTATTCCTTTTCCTTCTTCGTGCTGCTCAGCAGGATGCGGGAAATGTCGGCTTCTATGGATTCTTTGGGCGCACCTACGATGCGGCCTTCTTCTTTACCGTCTTTGAATACGATGATGGTAGGTAATTTCTTTACTTTATAATCTACCGGAGCATCTGTCTGCAGTTTTTTATCTGCTGCAAACATTACGATCTGTTCGTCGGGGCTGCCGCCGGTGATCATTACTTTATATAGGGCTGGTACTACTTCGCGGCTGGTATTGTCCCAGGTGCCCATCACCACTACCATGTTGAAGTTAGCGCGGTTGGTTTTAATATAGTTCAGCATATTATCGTTAGGCTGGTAGCTGTTTACACCTTTGTAGAACCACGTTGCGGAGGTGTCATTCATCAGTGTTTTCATATCTATCTTGCCCTTCAGTACTGTTTCGTTCTGTGCCCATGCCAGGGATGAGAATAACAGGCCACCACCCAGTAGTAATGTTTTCAATCGCATAATGTTGTTTTTATAATTGATCTTTCAGTTCCGTTAAGAAACCACGTACCTTTAGCAAAGCCTGTACCATTTCAAAATTACGGGCAGCCAGCTTATGATCTTCTTTCAGTTTTTGCTTGGCTCCTTCAATTGTATATTTTCTTTCCCGCAGTAAATGGTAGATTAATTTAAGGTGGTGAATATCTTCCTGCCGGAAAAGACGGTCGCCTTTCCGGTTCTTTTTGGGTTGCAGTATATCAAACTCATTTTCCCAATAACGTATCAGCGACGTATTCACCTTAAACATGGCTGCAACCTCACTGATAGAATAATACTGTTTCTCCAATACCAATTTATCCAATTCCATAATCAGATCCGGGTCCTCCGATAACTCTTTCAATGATTTACGCCCCCGTTTTTTCCCAGGTATGGTGGTTGCTACGGCAGCTTTCTTGCTGCTGGCCTTTGCTTTTACTTTAACTGGTCTTGTTACCGCAGCTTCTGTGGGATGCGGTACTCCAGATGTCGAAAAAAGGTCTAGCTGGTGCATCGTAGTAAAAAACGAGGTGACAAATATCTTTTACAAGATGAAGTTAAGCTTTTAGCTTGTAGCTTGTAACATTCCCACCTCATTTTTTGGGTTTAGACAAGTTACGGAAAGCCCGCAACTGGCTAAAAACTATAACTTTAGTCAAACGACTGGTTCCCCGACCTGGCCATTTTGAGCATGCGGTCAAACTGTTCCGGGGTGAGATCATTAAAGAAGAAATACACCGGATCCACCTTGTCTCCGTTTTTAATGACTTCGTAGTGGCAGTGTGGTCCGGTAGATTTACCGGTGCTGCCTACCCAGCCCAATACATCGCCGCGTTTTACCGCCTGGCCGGGCTTCACTTTCATACGGAGCATGTGGCCGTACAGGGTTTTATAGCCATATCCATGTCGTACAATCACGTGGTTGCCGTATCCCACATCGCTCAGGCTGGCCTCCTCAATCACACCGTCGCCGGTAGCATAGATGGGAGTGCCGCTGGGCGCTGCAAAGTCGAGCCCCGCGTGGTATTTCATGGTCTTATAAATAGGATCGATCCGGTACCCGAAACCGGAGGCAATATGTTTAAGGTCTTTATTGGAAACCGGCTGGATGGCAGGGATAGAGGCCAGCATCTGCTGTTTGTTCTTCACCATCTTATCAATTTCATTGTAAGATGCTTCCTGTGCTTTTACGCGGTTATTGAGTTCTTTCAGAAGTACAGCCGTGGAGGCGATAATCTCGCTGCTGGCAAAGGATTGCAGCTGGGCGGCTTCTTCTTCCCGCTTTACTTTCCCCATACGGGTGCTATCCGGAATAGGAGAGGCTTCAAATATCACCCGGTAAATTTCATTGTCACGGTCTTCCAGCTCCGCCAGTTTTCCCTTTACTTCCCGCATCCGGCCCTGCAACGCATCATATTTTTCTTTCATACCTTCCAGGTCGCGGCGAAGTGATTTCTCCTTTGGGGAGTCTACCAGCCGGTATGCCACGGAAAGAAAAATAGCCCCGGTCACGATAGCCGCAGACACAAACCCCAGTATTCTCAGGATTTTTACCCGCAGGGAAACCACGAGCTTCTCGTATTTTAATGTTTGGGTATTATAAAAATATTTAACCTTCTTCATGCACCAGGGTGTACTTTATGCGCCATAGTGCAGTGAACGCTATGACAGCCGATTTATTTCACGAGGCACAAACTTATGGATGGGTAATCGTTGGCATTTCTTTTCCCACTGAACTATTTTTGCCGGGTAACACAACCTGTTTTGCATAATCATACAGGTTTCGATATTTTTGCACTCCCTTTAACACGGCGGGAAAATAAGGCGCACAAACCTACTGTAATTAGATTAAAACATCAACCTTTTGATTGTCAATTTTCTAACTACTTCATAAGGACTTGAAATACAGCTACAAGCCCCTAACCGGTTATGGCTTATAAGATATAAAATACATATTAATTCGTATCAATATTTATGACAGCATCTGAAATAAGACAGCAATTCCTGGACTTTTTTGCGTCAAAAGGGCACCAGATTGTCCCATCTGCGCCCATCGTTATTAAAAACGACCCTACCCTGATGTTCACCAACGCGGGTATGAACCAGTTCAAGGATTACTTCCTGGGCAACAGGGTTCCTCCCAACAAAAGGGTAGTAGATACGCAAAAGTGCCTGCGGGTAAGCGGCAAGCACAACGACCTGGAAGAAGTGGGTATTGATACTTACCACCACACCATGTTTGAAATGCTCGGTAACTGGAGCTTTGGCGACTACTTTAAAAAAGAAGCCATTGCCTGGAGCTGGGAGCTGCTCACAGAAGTATATAAAATCCCTAAAGACAAACTGTATGTAACTGTTTTCCAGGGAGATGAAAAAGAAAATCTGCCAAAAGACCAGGAAGCCTACGACTTCTGGAAAGAACATATCGCGGAAGACCGTATCCTGTTAGGTAATAAAAAAGATAATTTCTGGGAGATGGGTGATACCGGTCCATGCGGCCCCTGCTCGGAAATCCACGTAGATTGCCGCCCTGCAGCAGAGAAAAACCTGGTAGACGGTAAAACCCTCGTAAATGCCGACCACCCACAGGTGATTGAAATATGGAACAACGTATTCATGCAATTCAACCGCCTGAAAGATAAATCCCTGGAGCCACTGCCTGCCCAGCACGTAGATACCGGCATGGGACTGGAACGCCTCGTCAGAGTATTGCAGGATAAAACCTCCAACTATGACACCGACCTGTTTATGGGCACCATCCACACCACGGAAGGACTTACCGGTAAAAAATACGCCGGCACTGATGATAAGAAGGATGTAGCCTTCCGCGTAATCGCAGATCATATCCGCGCAATTTCCTTTACCATCGCCGACGGACAGCTGCCATCCAATACCGGCGCAGGCTACGTGATCCGTCGTATTCTCCGCAGGGCGGTACGTTATTACTTCTCTTTCCTTGATGTGAAAAAACCGCTGCTGCACGACCTGGTACCCGTACTGGCGGCACAGTTTTCACATGTGTTCCCTGAACTGCAACAACAGGCAGACTTCGTGAAGAAAGTAGTGTTTGAAGAAGAAAACAACTTCCTGCGCACCCTGGAAAGTGGTATCCGCCGGATCGAAGACTATATCAAAAACGCCACCACCAAAACAGTAGATGGTCAAACAGCTTTCGAATTGTACGATACCTACGGTTTCCCTTATGACCTTACCAGCCTGATCGCCTCCGAAAATGGCTTCACTGTTGACAAAGAGGGCTTCGATGCCGCCATGAAACAACAGAAAGACCGCTCCCGCGCCGCTACAGAACTGGATATGGGCGATTGGGTAGTACTCGACGAAACGCCTAACTCCGTTTTCGTAGGTTACGAACAACTGGAAAGCACCACCAAACTGCTGAAGTACCGGACTGTGAAAGCAAAAGGTAAAGAGCAGTTCCAGCTGGTACTGGGCCAAACGCCCTTCTACGCTGAAAGTGGCGGACAGGTAGGTGATACCGGTACCCTGCACTTCGGCGATGAAGTAATTCATGTAACCGATACCAAAAAAGAGAACAACCTCACCATACATTTCGCGGATAAGCTGCCGGCACAGCCAACTGCAACCGTAAAGGCCGCCGTAGCTAAAGATAAACGCCACAATACAGAGCGCCATCACTCGGCTACCCATTTACTGCACGCTGCATTGCGGCAGGTTTTGGGTACACACGTGGCACAGAAAGGCTCACTGGTAAATGCCGATGCCCTGCGCTTCGACTTCTCCCATTTCGCCAAAGTAACCGACGAGGAACTGGCGCAGATAGAAGCCATTGTGAACGAAAAAATCCGTGAAAACATACCGGTGGTGATCCGTGAACTTCCAAAAGAAGAAGCCCTGAAACTGGGTGCTATGGCCCTCTTTGGCGAGAAATACGGCGATACGGTACGCGTGGTAATTATTGACCCCGCCTATAGTGTGGAACTTTGCGGCGGTACACATATCAGCTCAACCGGCGAGTTAGGCCAGTTTAAATTTGTTTCCGAAGGAGCTGTGGCCGCCGGCGTACGCCGCGTAGAAGCCGTAACAGGCGCTAAAGCAGAAGCCTTCGTTAACGAGCAGTTACAGCAACTGAAAGAAATTAAAGCTGCCCTGAAAAATCCGAAAGAGCTGGTGAAATCCATAGAAGCGCTGATCCAGGACAAATCTTCCCTGGAAAAACAACTGGAAACACTGGAACAGGAAAAGGTACGGGCACTGGCAGCCACCATACGCCACCAGGCGGAAAACATCAATGGTGTTAATTTCCTCGGACAAGTGGTAAATGTAAGCAACGCTGAGGGACTAAAACAGCTTTCTTTCCAACTGAAAAACGATATACCGGATCATGTACTGCTGTTTATTGCCAATATTGGCGGAAAAGCCAGCGTGGCGCTCAGTATAGACGAGAAACTGGTGGCATCCAAAGGATGGGAGGCGCCCAAGATCATTAAAGAACACATTGCTCCGCTGATAAAAGGCGGCGGCGGTGGACAGAAAACCTTTGCTACAGCAGGCGGACAGGAAACAGATAAACTGGATCAGGTGATTGCTGCGATAAAAAAACTGCTCACAACATAAAATGATGCTCACAGCATAAAATATGAGGGCTGGCTAAAAAGTCAAATTGAGCTTTTAAGCCAGCCCTCTCTATTCCAGGACGTGACTAACACCGTAAACCTTTTCCAGGATTTAACACTTATATTGTAAACTTTAAACAGGATTATCTAACTAAAGTGTAAACCTTTTTCAGGACGTGACCATCCTATCCAGGGCGGCATAGTGTATTGGGAGTGTATTGGAAGTGTATCATAAGTGTATCATGAGTGTATAGGAAGTGTATGGGGAATGTATGGGGAATGTATGGGGAGTACGACACATACGCTACTCCTAAGTATCCGAGAAGTATCCGAGAAGTATCCCAGAAGTATCGGAGAAGTATCGGAGAAGTATCCCGGAAGTAAGGACGGCCCCTCCTTCAAATAATAAAAAAACATGCTATAAAGCGTATTCTTTTGGGCCCAAAACCATAGATTTTAACTTTTTCTTTCCTGGCCCACCCTTTAATTTTGCCGCATTAGTTTAAATTTAATCAACAAAATACCTAATTACCATGACCAGGTTACTGCAAATTCTCACCATAGCAGGTTTTTCCTGCTTCACTATGAGCGCGGTATCTGCGCAAACGAAAGATTCTTCCAAAAATCAGCTGGGAGAGTTCGATGAAATTGTGATCAAACACAAAGGCAACAAAGACGGTAAAGTGACCGTGGAAATCAAAAACGGCGATGTTTTCATCAATGGTCAAAAACTGGACCGGTACGACAACTCCGATCTCTCCGTTTTCCGCAGGAAGATCACGCCGCGGGATGGCAACACCATCACGTTTGACAGCAACAGTTTACAGGGAGGCGGCTTTGATTTGTTTAACGACAACGACGGTGATGATGAAAATGACATAGAAATGCCGGTGATGAATAAAGCCATTCTCGGTGTGATCACTGAAAAAGTAGCCGCCAGCGGTGTAACCGTAAAATCAGTAGCGAAAGGCACTCCCGCAGATAAAGCAGGAATAAAAACCGGCGATATCATTATTGCTGTAGATGATAAAAAGATCAATGAACCCGCAGAATTATTTGAAGAGATCGGCAAACATAAACCGGCAGACAAAGTAACGGTAACGTACATACGTAATACCAAAACAAACAAGGTGGCTGTTACCCTGGACGAAAGAAAAGGAATAGATAATGGCTGGACTATGCACCCGCCTTTATCTGCACTGCCAAAGAACGGACCGAGATCTTTCTCTTTCCCAATGCCTCGCGGCTTCCAGGGATTTGGCGACAACTGGGATAATAACGAAAAACTGGGCCTCCGCGTACAGGATACCGAAAAAAATGAAGGCGCACAAGTAATTGAAGTGGCGCCTTCCTCTGCAGCCGCAGCAGCAGGTTTCCAGAAAGATGATATCGTATTGGAACTTGCCGGTATACCGGTTAAAAACGCCGCGGAGTTGTCTAAAGCTTATCGCGAAACACAGGCTAAAGTAAAAGGCGATGCTCCAGCGAAAATCCGCCGGAATGGCGCCGATCAAACGCTGATCATTAAGTTGCCGGTGAAACTGAATAAGGCGGATATATAAGCCTACTTCATCACCATCTTCATCATCTTCAATTTATTTTTAAACGGCGGATACTTCATGGGAACATCCAGCCAGGTAGCCGTTTTCAGCATTCCTTTCTGATGGGTAAAAGTATCAAAGCTGTATTTGCCATGATACTTTCCCATCCCGCTGTAACCCGCGCCACCAAAGGGTAGCTCAGGATTGGTGAGATGTACCAGCGCATTATTTACGCAACCTCCGCCAAACCGCACCTGCTCTATCAGCGCCTTCTCCGTTTTTTTACTCTTTGTAAAAACATACAATGCCAGTGGATAAGGCAACTGCTTAATGGCTTGTATGGCCTGCGGGAGGCCGGTGTAAGTAAGTATGGGCAGCACAGGGCCAAATATTTCATCCTGCATTACCGGGTCTGTCCATTCCACATCTTCCAGCAGGGTAGGAGCTATATAAAGCTGCTCGCGGTTGGTTTGCCCGCCGTGTAATACGTGGCCTTCGCCCAGGTAGCCCGCCACCGTATCAAACCGCCTGGCATTGATAATACGGGCATAATCGTCGCTGCGGGAGGGATCTTCTCCGAAAAATTCTGTTATCGCCGCCTTGAGTGCGGCTACCAGTTCATCTTTCACTTTGTGGTGCACCAGGAGGTAATCCGGCGCCACACAGGTTTGACCGGCATTCCAGAACTTACCCCATACAATTCGTTTAGCCGCCACCGTTACATTCACTTTTTCGTCTACCACGCAGGGCGATTTACCGCCTAATTCCAGCGTAACCGGTGTGAGATGCGGCACCGCCATTTCCAGGATCTTCTTGCCCACCGGGATGCTTCCGGTAAAAAATACATGGTCGAACCGGAAACTCATCAGGGTAGGAATCACTGCTGTCCCATCTCCCTCTACTACCGTAATATAGGCCGGATCAAAAGTATCTTTTATCAGGGCAGCGGTTACCGCTGCCGTATGCGGCGCCAGCTCCGACGGCTTAATAATGGCGCAGTTGCCGCCGGCAATAGCTCCCAGCAAAGGACTGAGCAGCAACATAAACGGATAGTTCCAGGGGCCAATGATCAGCGTAAGTCCCAACGGCTGCTTATACACCCGGCTGCTGCTGGGATAGGTAACAAAAGGAGAGGTAACCAGCTCCGGCTCCATCCACTGCTTCAACCCCTGCAGGATATAACTGATTTCTTCATATAAAAATCCTATCTCACTACCATAAGATTCCAGTGGGTGCTTGTGCAGATCAGCATGCAGCGCAGCGGTAATTTTATCTTCAAACTTTTTAATCCCGTTCTTTAAACGCTTTAGCTGCGTTTTCCGGAAAGAATAAGAAAGTGTGGCGCCGGAGTCGAAATAAACCTGCTGCGCCTGATAAAGCTGACTTGCCTGGGCCTTGCTGATCATAGGGAAGAAATTTTGATGTGTATCTCAATTTAGGGATTTATTGGCACCCAATAGCCTGAAATCACGGTATTATTTGAATATATTTGTGGGAATCAGTACGGAAAATGAGCGATATATACAGCAAATATGAAACAGTGATCGGGCTGGAAGTGCATGCCCAGCTGCTTACCGAAAGTAAATTATTTTGCAGCGACAGCGCAGCTTTTGGCGGCGCTCCAAATACGCATATCAGTCCCATTACCATGGGGCACCCGGGTACTTTGCCCCGTATGAACCGTAAAGCGGCCGAATATGCCATCAAACTGGGTCTTGCCTGTCATTGTGAAATTGAAAAGGACAATTATTTTGCCCGTAAGAACTACTTCTACCCGGATCTTCCAAAAGGATACCAGGTATCTCAACATACGGCGCCTATCTGTAAAGGCGGTTATATTACCATTATTACAGATGCCGGCACCCGCAATGTACAGCTGAACCGCATCCACCTGGAAGAAGATGCCGGTAAACTCCTGCACGACCAGGACCCCGACAACAGCTACGTGGATTTAAACCGCGCGGGCGTTCCTCTCGTGGAAATAGTAACTGAACCAGACATGCATAACAGCGAGGAAGCCTACGCTTATCTCACCGAAATGCGCCGCCTGGTGCGCTACCTCGGCGTATGTGATGGTAACATGGAAGAAGGCAGCATGCGCTGCGATGCCAACATTTCAGTTCGCCTGAAAGGCACCACCACCCTGGGTACAAAGGTGGAAGTAAAAAACATGAACTCTATCCGCAACGTAAAGCGGGCTATTGATAACGAGGTAAAAAGACAGATAGATCTCATAGAAGCCGGCGGTACCCTGGTACAGGAAACACGCAGCTTTGACGCCTCCAACGGCAGCTCTTTTTCCCTGCGCTCCAAAGAAGAAGCCAACGATTACCGCTACTTCCCGGAACCAGACCTGGCGCCATTCAGGCTAACAGATGAATTCATCAACAGCGTGCGGGCCACACTACCTGCATTACCGGAAGAACTCATCCGTAAATACACCACCGATTTTGGCCTGCCGGAATATGATGCGCGTGTTATCTGCGATGATAAATCCACGGCAGATTATTATGAAAGTCTTATCGCCGTTACCTCGCAATACAAAGCCGCCGCCAACTGGATGCTGGGCCCTGTTAAATCCTGGCTGAATGAACATTCGGCGGAAATCAGTCATTTTCCGGTAACACCACAGGCACTGGCGGCGTTGATTACGCTTACCGATGCAGGAAAAGTGAGCTTTTCCATCGCGTCTTCCCACATATTGCCGGAAATGATCCAAACACCCGCGGATCATCCGATGGATATCGCTACCCGGCTGAATTTATTACAGGATCATAATGCCGATAACATTTCTCCCATTATTGATGAGGTGCTGGCAAAATATCCCGATAAAGTAGCTGCTTTTAAAGGTGGCAAAAAAGGATTGATGTCGTTGTTCGTGGGAGAAGTGATGAAGCTGTCCAAAGGCAAGGCTGATCCCCGGCTTACCAACGAATTGCTGGCAGAGAAGCTCAAAGGCTAAATAGCATTGAAAATATTTATCCTATATTGAGTGGCTTAGGTCAGATGAATGTTCAAAAAATAATAGCATGAAAAAATACTTATTATGGATTTCCGCCGCCGTTTTCCTCGCAGGATGCGCCGGACAAACGGAAAAAGGTGAATTTAAAATAGACGGGCACCTGAACAATTTACCATTGGGTCCGGTATTACTGGAAGAACTCACACTTGACAATGTGAAAGTGGTAGATTCTACCAATGTAAAGGACGCCAGCGGCAAATTCACGCTGAAAGGAATGGTAGCCGAACAGGGACTGTACCGTGTACGCTTCGAAAACGGCAAATTTATACTGCTCGCACTCGATGCCGGCGATATGAAAATAGATGGAGATATAGATAAACTGGAAGATGTAAAGATCAGCGGCTCCGAACCAACCGCCGAACTGCAACAGTTTATGAGCGATATCAGCAAACAGTCTATTGCACTCACGGAAGAAATGCGCAGCCTGGACAGTCTCCATACAATACTGCCTGATAGTGCATTCCAGTCTAAAGTAGCTGCCTTCCAGAAAAAAGAAAAAGAGTTTGAAAACGGCTTTTTCCTGATGGCCGATAAAACAAAAAATCCTGCTACCGCAGTATTTGCCATCAGCCAGGTAAGAAGCGGAGAAGAGATTGTTGCACACAAACAGGTGATCACCAATCTTGCTACCCGTTTCCCTAAAAACACGCTGGTAAAAAGTATGACAGATAAGATCCTGGAACTGGAAAAGAACCAGGGCGCGGGCGCCGCAGGCGGTGATGCAGCCGGTGGTGAAGAACCTTCTGCTGTGAAAGTAGGCCAGGTAGCACCCGACTTCTCCCTTCCGGATCCATCCGGCAAAATGATCAGCCTCAGCTCTTTCCGCGGTAAATATGTACTGGTGGATTTCTGGGCCAGCTGGTGCGGTCCATGCCGCCAGGAGAACCCGAATGTGGTAAAAGCTTATCAGCAATACAAAGGAAAAAACTTTACCATCCTCGGCGTATCACTGGATAAAACGAAAGATAAATGGCAGGAAGCTATCAAAGCAGATGGACTGGCCTGGAACCATGTAAGCGATCTCAAATTCTGGGATTCCGCGGTGGTACCTTTATACGGTCTTAACGCTATTCCTACTAATTTCCTGCTGGATCCACAGGGAAAAGTAATTGCCTCCAACCTGAGAGGACCTGCGCTGGAAGCGAAGCTGCAGGAAGTACTGAAATAAGTTATCTATCTCCATAAAAAAAACTCACCGGCATTACACCGGTGAGTTTTTTTATTATTGTAGGTCAAGGAAAAGTTTAGTATTGCGGATTCTGCGCATTTTTCAACGCTGGATTAGCAGAGATTTCAGTAGCTGGCAGCGGCCAGATAAACCGGTAATCAGCATACTTAATGCTGCCGTAACCAGACGGTGTTACCGGTCTGGTAACCGTGTTATAATTGCTGCCATCATCTTTCAGATCATCGATGATCACCTTTGCAGGGATACCACCTGTTCCATACTTTGCATCCAGTGCAAGGCGGGTAATGTCCGGCCAGCGGCGCCCTTCGCCTGCAAATTCTACCCTGCGTTCGTCCAATACCGCCTGGATCATGTCGAGCGGAGCAATGGTGATGCGGTTCGGACTGCCTTCCGGTAAAGAACGGTTGCGAACTGCGTTGTATAACTTAAACGACTGTACGATATTTCCTGCACGTGCATATGCCTCTGCCGCATTCAGCAGTACTTCTGCATAACGGATCATCGGCGCCCAGTCGGACTTATTCAGATAATCACGGTATTTATAATTGAAGTAGAAGTTCTGCACGGGTTTGCCGCCTGATACAGTCACCTGCTTTACCTGCAATAAAACACGACGCATATCATCGCCTGCCCAGAAAGAGGCGTTGTACAAATTAGGGCTGGTAGCTACCAGGCCGCGGCCTTTCTGGTCAGAAGGGCCAAACATCGCTGCCAGCGCGCCATTGGAGTTACCGTTGGTAATGGCGCTGTTGGCAATAGAGAAAATAGATTCTGTGTTATTATCTGCTTTTGTGAACGGGCCATCCGGGCTGTCGGTAAGTTTATAACCTTTCACCGGGCTTACAAATGGCGCGCTTTGATCTGCACCCAGCTTTGCGGCTTCTGTGATAACACCCTGCCAATCGGCCATATGGAGCTTAACCCTTGTTTTCAAAGCAATAGCCGCTCCTTTAGTGGCTCTGCTGATAGGATTAGCAGTAGTGGGAAGCAGGTTGGTTTCTGCAAAATCCAGGTCCGCCAATATTTTGGTATAATCTTCTTTTACCGTGCCACGGCCTATTTTCAGGGCTTCCTGGATTTGAGCTGGTGTGCTTACAGGCATATCCCTGTAAGGAATCCCAACTTGTGCACCTGCACCATCGGCATACGGGCGGCTGAAATGAATGACTGCTTCATGATGTGCCAGTGCACGCAGAAAACGGGCTTCACCTTCCAGCTGCAACGCCTTACCCTGTGAAATCACGTTATTGGCAGCAGCTTTCCGTACACCATCAATGAGCGTATTGGCCTGGTTGATCAGCGCATAAAGATTTACCCACATCTGCACATTATTGGCAGAAGTAGGGCTGTAACTACCTTTATAAGTGATATCATAAAACGTAGCCAGGTTCACCATATCCTCTCCACGCATCTCATTTTGCTCTATAGAAGCAGCACCGAAAGGATAACCACGGCCCAGGGTATAATCATCATTATAACTTCCCAGCGCCGCTGTATTATACATACCATTTGCAGCAAGCTCGATAGTGGATGAATCCGAAAATACCGCGTCTTGTGGCAAGGCGTTCTTTGGTGATAATTCGGTGTATTTTGAACAGGACGCAGCACCCAGTGATAACACCAGTAATCCTGCTGCTACTGCTTTCATGCTTCTGTTATATTTATATGCCATTGTATTTCTCATGTTCATTATTTTTTATAATCCTACGTTAATACCAAAAGTATAGCTGCGGGGAACCGGGTTGGTATTGTAATCCAAACCAGGTTGCGTGTTAGCTCTTGCATCCACATAAGTATTTAACTCAGGATCAAGACCGGAATACTTTGTAATGATAAATGCGTTCTGCACCTGCGCATAAATCCGGATGCTGCTCAGCTTAATTCTTTCCAGCATCGCTTTAGGCAGGGTATAACCCAGGCCAATATTCTGTGCACGGATAAAGCTGCCATCTTCCAGGAAACGGCTGTTAACATTACCGCTCTGCAGGATAAAGTTATCTGCGCCCAGGTACAGTTTAGGAACATCTGTTACCTGGCCCGGAGTAGTCCACCTGTTTAAAATTTCTTTACCGTTGTTCAGGAACTTCTGGTTGTTCAGGCCTTCCTGGCGCGTTACGCTGTATACTTTGTTACCGCCGGAGAAAGAAAGGAACAGGTTAAAATCGAACCCTTTGTAATTAACGGTATTGTTCAAACCACCATAATAGGTTGGCGTAGCATTACCGAGGATTTTTTTGTCGGAAGATGATAATGCTTTTGCAGAAGTAGAGATATCCTCAGGCTTTGAAGCATTATAGGCATAGTAAACACCTTTCGATGCATCACCCTGTATAATGGAGCCATCAGCTTTTTTCCATAGCGGGTTGCCATTTGCAGGATTCACCCCCATTGATTCGTAACCATAAAAAGCACCCATAGATTCACCTACGCGGGTAATGTTATATGGATAAACGATATCTGCATTATCTACCAGGGCAGTAATTTTATTTTTTACAAAAGAGATGTTGAAGGAAGTAGTCCAGGAGAAATCACCGCGCTGAATATTAGTACTGTTCACTGTCAGCTCATACCCTTTGTTATACATTTTACCCACGTTGGAATAAAATACATTTGGCTTGGTAGCACTTGGAACACCTAATGATGGCGGCAGCGGAGATGCCAGGATCATGTTATCAATATCATTCCTGAAATAATCAGCCGTTACCGTGATCCTGTCGTGGAGTAATCCCAGGTCCAGGCCAATGTTCATTTTTTTACTGGTTTCAAAAGTCAGGTCCGGGTTGTACACCTGGTTGAAAGCAATACCCAGTAAAGATCCGTATAGTGCTGGTTTGTAAGTACCGGCATAAGGGTATGCACCGATATCCACGTTACCTACTTTAGCATAACCGCCACGGATCTTCAGATTGCTGATCAGGTCGGCGATACCGCCTTCCTGGAAGAAACTTTCCTGTGAAGCTCTCCAGCCCACGGAAACGCCCGGCAATGTTACATCCTGTTTGCCGATAGGCAGGGAAGAAATAGCATCCCTGCGGAGCGTGGCAGATACCAGGTAGCGGTCTTTGTAACTGTAGTTAGCCCGGATAAAGTACGACTGAAATGCGCGCTCCACCAGTGTTCCACCAACAGTTTGAGTACCGGTGCTGTTGTCGATGAGGTTATCAGTACCAAAGAAAGGGCTGATCAGGTTAGTACCTTGTGCATAGAAGCTTCTTTCCCTTGTTTTCTGATTTTCGGTTCCGATCACAGCGCCAATATTATGCGCACCGATCGTTTTGTTATAGCTTAAAGTATTTACCCAGTTATAACGGAAACTTGGAATAGACTGTTGGTAGATAAAACCGTTGGTACCACGGCCATCACCATGGATAGGGTTCCAGTACTGGTAGTCCTCTCCACTCATATAGTTTACACCTACCTGCGTTCTCAGGTCAAAGTCTTTCAGAATTTTTACGCTGGCAAAAGTATTACCGGTAAAGTTCAGGTTTTTGTTACGGTAGATGTTATGATCCAGTACGTATTTAATGTTGGTATAGTTATCAGCGATAGTGGCTTTATTGGCGCCACTGCCGAGCGTATTGGTGTTGCTCAGGTTATAGGTGCCATCATTCCACTGTACAGGTACGTTAGGTAAAGCACGGATAGCATTGGAAAGGCTGCTGGAAAGCCCGGTTTGGCTAACGTTCAGGCCATTGTTGGTAATGTGCGAAACACCGGCATTCACGCCCACTGTTACCACGTTAAAAGCTTTCTGTTCCAGTTTCAGTCGTACCTGATATTTGCGTTGATCGTTACCAACCAGAATACCTTTCATATCGGTGTAACCCAGGGAAACGTAGTAGTTGGTTTGATCATTGGCGCCGCTTAGCGACAACGCGTGGTTCTGCTGAAACCCTGTTCTGGTCACTACTTTCTGCCAATCGGTATCATAAAAGCCACCATCAGGATTGGGTGTAGGGAAAGCATCCGGCGTAGCGGTTGGCTTGGCGTTCAGCTTTTTTTCGTTGGCGATGGTTACAAATTCATCTGCATTCAGCAGATCAAATAATTTAGAAGGCGTAGCTGCAGCCATCCACATATCGTAAGTGAGGCGCGGCCTGCCGCTCTTACCTCTTTTGGTGGTCACCAGGATAACGCCATTAGCGGCCCTGGAACCATAGATAGCAGTAGCTGCGCCATCTTTCAGCACTTCCATGCTTTCAATATCATTCGGATTGATATCTCCTAACGGGTTGTTGGAGGTGATGGTGCTCTGGTTGCCGGTGATATAAGGTACCCCGTCAATTACATACAGCGGATCGGTGCCGCTACTGATACTGTTGGTACCGCGGATGCGGATACGTGCCGGCTGGCCCAGGATACCGCTGGAAACAGTAGCCTGTACGCCTGCTACCTGTCCGGATAACTGACGATCGATACTGGATGCAGCCACATTTTTCAATGTAGCTCCTTTGATGCTGGATACAGAAGCCGTGAGGTTTTTACGCTCAATAGTACCGTAACCAACCACTACTACTTCGCTCAGTCCTTTCAGATCGGCAGATAATTGAGCGTTTACAGTAGATTTACCGGAAACACTTACCTGTTGGGCAGTATATCCTACAAAAGAAAATTCAATGGCAGCAACTTTTTCTCCTACACTGAGCTTAAACTCACCATTGGAGGCAGTCATGGTGCCATTGGAAGTACCAACAATTTTTACGGTAACGCCAGGCAACGGAGATCCATCTTTGGCGTCTGTCACCTTACCTGTGATGACCCTGGTTTGGCCAAGCGCCTGCAGCGCGGTAATAGCCGCAAATAACCAGAGAAACAATCCTTTCTTCATAAGCGATTTTGATTTGAAAAAATAAATGTAATACAGATGTCCAGGCATAGCATGGCCATTTAGCACAAGTGCTATTATTATCTAACAGTAAAGACTAAACGAAACAATAGTATTGATCTTACGGTAACCTTCGCAAAGCACAATTCTACATAAGCATTCCAAAATTCATAAGCAATCCTAACATTATAAACAAGTGAATAAGCATACAGCAGTGGCATGCCACTGAATAACCAGATAATTTTATACAGATTGCTGTAAACGGGTTGTCCGGTATTTTCTGCGGTTACAGAAAATACGGTTCCGTTACTGCATAAACTGCAGGGTGGCAACTATTGAATCTCATTAAATTAGATGGAAAATCTGGCTGTAAGCCGCTCCCCATAAGCAAATATTCCCGTTATAAATTCCCGATAAGCAAAAAATGTATTCGTTGTTTGTTGTATTGTATTACGCTAAAATGAATCTTGATTCCCGATTTTGGCTTCATGAAAATTTTCATGACGGGAGCAAATATAAGTAAACCTTTCAAGTAAAAAATAACATTTTAGGGGGAGAATAAAATAGGCATAAAAAAAGCGGTTGTCTCTTTTCGAGACAACCGCTTTTTATTATTAGTTAAATGAAGTACTGATTATTGTTTGGTATCCCACCAAACGCGATCAGTAACTTTAGCAGGCTGTTCTGGTTGCGCATTGGTTTCATTTTCAGATGCTGGATACACCCATCTGCGTGGAACAGTTGTAATACCCTGATAAGCATTCTGTACAACAGTCAGCTTAGGGAAATTGCTTCTGCGCCAGTCATTGAATGATTCAAGAGACAGGTAGTTAGAGATATATTTCTGTGTCATGATCACTTCGTATGCGTTAGCAGCAGTGAGGGTGCATTTAGCTGTAATGTAAGCCTGAACCGCTGCACTGGCAGGATTTAAACCACATCTTTTCATATGCGCTTCCACTGCACTTTTAAGCACAGGTTGAGCGGCTACAAAACCAGCAGTCAGGAAAGTAGCTTCCGCTTTAATGAACAGTTGCTCATCATAGGTGGCCAAATACACTGACTGATCAGGAGCAGCAAAGAATTGGCCTACAGCTGAAAGTGAATCAATGTTAATTTGTTCATCACCTATTATCCTGCCCCTGTAACCAGTGCCCAATTTAACCGGATCAACCATTACTGGTAATCTGGGGTCATTTGTTGATTGCAGTAACGTAAGGAAAGTAGATGATACCGCTACGCTACCCCATTTAGCATTATCAGTAAACTGGGACCAAGGTGCCTGCGCTCCTGATTTGCTTTCGAATTTCACGCCGGGATTATAACTTTCATCAGGGAAAGCTTTTGTCAATGCTGTTAAAGCTGCCTGTGCCTGTGTGGCGGCCACTTTACCAGGTGCATATGTTAAACGTAAAGCAAAACGTGCTTTCAGGAAATAAGCGAATGCGGTCCATTTTTCAGGATCAGAAGCATATATCAGATCTTTATCGCCTACTGATCCGGAAGCATCTTCTTGCGCAAACAGTGCGATAGCATCATCCAGTAAAGTATTGATGCTGGTGTAAATGCTTTCCTGTGTATCATACTTTGGCTTTAAATTACCAAAGCCTGTAAATGCCTGTGAATAAGGTACTGCATTCCACAAGTCGGTAGCAACAGCTATGTTATAGGCCGTTAATACCTTTCCTATACCGGCGGCATGCGGGTGACTTGCCGTGGCAGCCTGGTCCTGCAGGATCTTCAGGTTATTCAGGATCTGTGGATACAGGTCAAAAGACCAGGTATTATCCACATCGGACGCTGTTACTTTATAAGTGTCCCATTCCGGAGCGGGTTGATCATAACCCAGTTGTTGGGTCCAGAAAGCGGCGGTTCTGGCAGGATAACCACCCGCAATATTAAATGCAGTAGTTAATTCGGCGCCGCCTACCAACAGGGCATCAGTTACGTTTGTGGCTGCAGCCGGGTCATCGTTTACATCCAGGAATTTTTTACATCCTGAACCCCCTAACATTACACTTCCCGCTATAATGGATATAATTATCTTCTTGTTCATCATTACTCAGTTTAGAAAGTTAACTTCAAAGTTGCATTGTAAGATCTGGTGCTTGGTGAAACGTAATGGTAAAAACCACCGGAGTTACTACCTGCTCCATAAGTGCTCAATTCAGGATCTGAACCGGTAAAGTGTGGGGTATAAATCCACAGGTTACGACCGGCAACAGAAAATACTGCTGCTTTAAATGGAGTACGTTTTAACAACTTCGGACTAAAATTATAGGCCAGTGTAACATTTCTCAGTTTTACAAAGGTTGCGTCCTGGATCAGGTTTTCATAAGTATCACCCCATGCCTGCCAGTAAGCCTGATCAGTTTTAATGGATTTGGTATTTTGCTTACCATCGGCAGTTACACCGTCATATACCATTGATCCGTCACGGCTGCTGGTAAGACCACTGGTACCGTAGAAGGTCATGTAGTATTCATCAAAGTTGATCACCTGACCACCAAAACGGCCGTCGAAAGTAAACGACAGGTTGATACCTTTATAAGATACGCTGTTGGTTACACCACCAATCCATCTTGGCTGGGTATTACCAATATCAAAGGAAGTTCCATCTTCCTGGGTAGGATAACCATCATCATCGATCAGCAGTTTACCCTGGTCGTTTCTCATGTAACGTGAACCTCTGATAGTACCATAAGGCTGACCGGCCACCAGGTATATACCTGGGGTGGTGAAACCACCTATCTGGATAGAAGTTACACCCTCTGTCAACTCATTGATCATTGCTTTGTTCCTGGAGTAGTTAGCAGAAATATTCCAGTTGAAATCTTTTGATCTGATTGGATTGGCATTTAAAGTTACTTCCAGACCTTTATTGGTGATCTTACCGGCATTGATTACAGCCTGGGTATAACCAGAACCAGCAGATACTGCTGTCTGGAATATCAGATCTGTACTAACCTTGTTATAGTAACTTGCTTCCAGACCAATACGGTTGTCCAACCATTTTGTTTCCAGACCCACTTCAAATTCTTTAATTTTCTCTGGTTTCAGGTCAGGATTACCCAATACGTTATTCTTGGAGAAACCATTTACACCGTTGAAAGGAAGATCCAGTGAGCCACGAAGACCATCACCCACTACAGTTTTATTGAAAGGCGTTGCTACCTTGTAAGGAGGTGCGTCATTACCAATGGCGGTGTAAGCTACTCTCACTTTACCAAATGATAATACTTTGCTGTCTTTTAATCCTTCCAGTTCGGAGAATACAAATGCACCAGTCACAGAAGGGTAGAAGTAGGAATTGTTCTTAGCCGGCATGGAAGATGACCAGTCATTTCTACCGGTTAACGTTAAAGATAACATGCGGTTATATTCCAGGATTGCCTGTCCGTAAACACTCACCCTTCTTCTATCGTAGAAAGATTTGGTGGAGGTTACAGACTCCGCACTGGTAATATCATAGAAACCAGGTACGGATAATCCTACACCTTTTGAAAACTGGTCGGTATAATGTTCAGAAATGATATTATTACCCACCATTACAGTCAGATCGAATTTATCAAATTCTTTCCTGGCAGTAGCGTAGAAATCGTGGTTAATTTGCTTGTTGTTAATGATTTCATTGTACATACGACCATTGGGGAAACCACCGAAGGAGCCGATTGCTTCATGAAATACACGTTCATCTGTATAAATATCCGCACCTATTCTTTCCGTTAATGTTAACCAATTCAGTGGATTGTATACCAGGCTGAAGTTAGGAATGAAGCGGGATACATTCAGTTGCAGGCCGGTATTAGCCGCGGTCCAGAAAGGGTTATTAGCACTAACCTTATACATATTCTGTGACTTATCTACCGAGTTCTCATATGGCAACAGGTTGTAACTTACCGGCGCATTGTAAAGGTTAGCCAGGTAAGAAGTACCACCACTACCATTACCTTCCAGCAAGCGGTCGTTACGTGAGTCAATATAACTGATACCAGTAGTCGCAGTTAACTTATCAGTAAGATGGGTAGAGAAATTTGCGTAAAAGGAGTTACGGTAATAATCGGTACCGGGAGCCACACCTTCCTGTCTTAAAGAAGAGTAGGACATCAGGTAATTTGACTTTTCAGTAGATCCGTTCAGGCTGATGTTATTATCCCAGGTAGTACCTGTTTTAAAGAAAGCATCACGTGGATCATAGTTAACAGCTGGCTTGCCATCCACTTTTAAGGTATCCATTTTGGCACCCCAGGAACGGGAAGTTTTATTGTTTATTCCATCAAAGAATACGCCGTTGTTACCCTGTGACCAACCGGTCTGGAATTCAGGCAATACCACTTTGTCAATGTTCACACTGGAACCTACTGTCAGGCTGAAAGCTTTACCTTTTAAACCAGCGCCGGTTTTCGTAGTAATGATTACCGCACCACCAGCTGCCCTGGAACCATACAATGCGGTTGCAGAAGCGCCACGGAGAATATTTACTGATTCAATGATGTTCGGATCAATATCAATACCTCTGTTGGGAGTAGTACCCCCTGCCAGAACCGGATCATCGTCAGTGTCACCTGCACCAATCTGGTTGTTATCAATCGGGTTACCGTCCACTACAAAAAGTGGCTGGTTATTTCCGGTTAAAGAGGCCGCACCACGGATAACGATACGGGTACCACCACCGGGAATACCAGAAGTATTACTGATTTGCACACCGGCAATTTTACCCTGCATACCATTCAGGAAGTTTACTTCCTTGGATTGCACGATATCATCACCTTTTACTTCCTGCGTAGTATAACCCAGGGTGCGTTTTTCACGTTTAATACCCAGCGCGGTAACTACTACCTCGCTAAGATCTTTATTGTCGGCGCCAAGAGCCACATTGATAGTGCCTTCGGCTCCAACAGGAATTTCCTTGGAAGCATACCCAATAAAAGAAAAAACAAGCACGGAACCCGCAGGAGCTTCGAGTTTGTAAGAGCCATCGTTGGTGGTTAGGGAACCTTTACCTGTACCTTTAATTCCGACAGATACACCAGGGAGTCCGGAGCCGTCTTTAGCATCCGTAACCTTGCCGCTGATTAATTTTGTTTGTGCATAGGCTTGCACAACACTGATGGCCACGAGCAACCATAAGAGTAGTCCTCTTTTCATAAGCAATTTAGATTTGAAAGATATTGTCAGTTAACTAATAAAAATGGGAGTGCTGTACTCATTTAGCCAAAGGTTATTCCGTAAATCGTTTTCCTCATAACCCATCCTTCCTTATTCGTATTTTCTCAAAGCAAATTCCAGTTTCTCTCCTCTGTTCTCTTCCTAACTATATCAGAAACTGTTTCCGGTATAGATTGAAATGGCGGTTAAATCAACACAAGCACCAACTTAATTAAGATTTTGTTCTTTAGATTCTGTTTTAGATTCTGATACGTATTTGTTAAATATTGTTTAAATTCTACTGCAATATAGGAAATTTAAAAAATACTAGTGCAAAACTGGCTTTTTTTTAAAATATCCGTTCCCGATATATCCGGCAACCACCCTCCTCTGAGAATCACCATTCAACTAATAGTATATTAATTATAATATATAATTAATTACCCTATATGCCTTTTCATTTAAAAAAATGCCTCACCAGGTACTCCTTAAATAAATAATAGGTATCCGGTCCGCTTCTTCTTATCCAGTAGCCTCCGGTTAAATAAAAAAGGTGCCTTCGCTGAAGGCACCTTTCAAATCATATAATAATACTAATTGGAATAACCCTGGTTCTGCACCATATTTGGATTTGCATCCATCTCGGCCTGCGGAATCGGGAAAGCTACACGAAAATCATTCGCTTCTGTAACCCTTGTACTCAGCGCATTAGCATCTTTGATATTACGCTGCCCGTTCTTACGGAACAGATCAGACATACCAAAACCTTCGCCCACCAGTTCCAATCTTCTCTGTTTAATAATCTCCCCTTTGATATTGGCAACATCGGTAAATGGATCCAGCCCGCGTTTCGCTCTCAGCATATTCACATCATCCGTGGCCTTCTGCAGGTTGCCCAGCTCGGCATAAGCTTCTGCACGATTCAGCAACACCTCACTTATTCTCAGGATCTTTACGTTTACAAGACCCACCTGGCCGGTAGCTTCATTACCTGAAAATTTCATCAGGTAGTTACTGCCATCAAGATTCTCCACCAGTGCATTACGCGCATCTTTTGGATCCAACAGTTCCATAAAGCCATCTGTAAGCCTGATATCTCCATACCCACCTAATTTAGCCGGCACATACATATAACCGAAGTTATCGGAGCCACGGCCATCTGGTGTCAGAAAACGCAGGGAAAAGATTTCCTCAGAACCGGCTGCATCTAAATTAAATGCTTTCGCCACTTCAGACGCTTCATATAAAGGATACTTACCGATCAGCTTATCTGCTTCGTTAATCGCCAGCTGCCAGTCGCCCTTATACAGGTAAGCACGGCTAAGCAATGCTGTTGCTGCATCCTTCGTAGCATTAAACACATTCGCACTGTTGTTCTCAGATTTACCGGCAGGAGCGGTTTGCTGCGCCACTTTCAGATCGCTGATAATAGCTGCGTAAGTTTCAGCCAGCGTACTACGACCTGGCTTGAATGTACCGGGTGCATCCACCGCTTTGGTCACCAGGGTAATCCCTGTGTTAGGCTCATTTACTTTTGCACCTACATTAGTATATGGTCTGGTGTACCTTCTGGCCAGGTCGAAATTAGCCAGTGCACGCAGAAAATAAGCTTCTCCGCGGATCGCACCGGTTTTTTCTGTTTCAGGCAGTTTATCAATCAGCACATTCGCCTGGTTTACCACCCTGTAAGCATTCAGGAAGGTATTTGTTTGTGGCGCCAGCAGCGGTGTGTAGTTCAATTGGAATTCTGTAATAAACCGGTTGGAGTTCTGCGAAGTAATCTTCATATCATTGCCACCCAGGTCTGTTACGATCATGAAGTCGCGGCCATAATATTCCAGCGCCTGCATACGCTCGTACATTCCGTTTGCAAGAATACGTGCATTCCCTTCAGTTACGGCATCACCTTCATTCAATGATGACTGCGGATTCTGATCCAGCTTGGAACAAGCTGAAAACAAACCAGCCGTAGCCAATGCTAATATGGAGAGTTTTGAATATTTCATAATTAAACTAAATTTTTGTTGTTACTTCATTACAGTCCCACACTAATACCAAACGTGATCACTCTTGAAGTAGGATAACGGTAAAAATCGGTTCCTGCATTGGTAGTAGCCGGAGACGCAGTGCTGGTCGGAGAAATCGGATTGGTACTCATATCCGGATCCCATCCTTTATATCCTGTCAGCGTAAATAAGTTCTCTGCCTGTGCATACACTCTTAATCCCTGCATTTTCAATCTGCTTAAAGTGCTTTTTGGGAGATTGTAACCCAGTGAAAGGTTTCTCAAACGTACATAGGAGATATCTTCCAGGTAACGGGTAGAAGAAGCATTAGAGTTGGTGCCATTGCCCCAGATAACTTTTGGTCTGTCAGCAATATCGCCTGGCTTTTCCCAGTGGCTGCCTGCATCTTTTGCCTGGTTTCCGGTGGTGTTGTTACCATCGCTTTCCAGAAAGGAACGGTTATAGTTGTACGCTTTATTTCCAGCGCTGAATGTGATGAATACAGACAGGTCGAAATCCTTGTAAGAGAATTTATTGGTGAAACCGCCTGTAATTTTAGGCAGCGCCTGGCCAACATATTTTCTCACTGCTGAATTATAATCGGAAGTTGGTTTTCCATCAGCGCCTTCCCAGGTAGCAGCACCGGTAGCAGGATCAACGCCCGCCCAAACCGGCATGTACCAGGAGCCAAATGGCATACCTACTTCAATCCGCTGGCGGGAACCTGCCGGGATAAATTGCTGGCCGCCCAGTGACAGTACCCTGTTTTTCAGCGTAGCAAAATTCAGATCTGAAGTCCACTGGAAGTTTTTAGTAGACACCGGGATACCACCCACTGTTACTTCAAAACCCTGGTTCAGCATCTTACCCACGTTCATCGTCATTACATCAAAACCGCTGGTCATAGATAATGGCAGCTGCATCAGTAATGCGGAAGAGCGCTTGTCGTAATATCCTACGCTACCGTATAAACGTTTTTTCAGTACACTGATATCCAATCCCACATCATACAGGTTTTGTTTTTCCCAGCTCAGCGCCATGTTGCCTGGTTGCTTCAGATAAGCAACTGATCCGCCATCATAAGCGCCCACGAGGCTGTACAGCGGTTGATAAGGATAATCGCCCAAACCTTCTGCGTTACCCATGATACCATAGCTGGAACGCAGTTTCAGGTCGTTCAGCCAGGATATATTTTTAGTAAATTCCTCTTCTGTAATACGCCATGCGGCACCTACCGAGTAGAAGTTACCATAACGGTTGTCTTTAGGGAAACGGGAAGAACCGTCTCTTCTGAAACTACCGCTTAAGAAATACTTTGATTTATAATCATAATCTGCTTTCGCGAGTAAACCCTGGAAAGCGTAGGATGTTTCATCACCGGCCATGTCGAAATATTGGGAACCCGCGTCCGGCACCTGTGCCTGGCCATTAGGGAAACCATTCTTTGCACTATAGTTCCACACACGGTTCTGGAAGGAGTATTCATTACCTGCCAGTAAGCGGATACTATGGTCTTTACCCAGGTTGAAATTATAAGTCAGCAATTGCTGGGTAGTATACAACGCCATGTTGGTATTCACGTTATACAGGTAACCACCATAGTTACGTCCATCGTAGGAGTCCGGAGATGTCCATTGCTTTTCACGGATGTTGGTCAACTCAGCATTACCTTTCACTACGAAACGCAACCCGTCAATAATGTTGTAGCCCAATGCAGCATTAAAAACTGTTTGGGTATTATTGCTCCTGTTGTAGTTACTGTTCACCGTGCTCACGAAGTTACCTCCACGTAAAACCGGGCGGTAGGAGGAAGGGATATCTGCGAAACCAGCCCAGGAAGTGGTGCCTGGCTGTCCGGCAGTATATCCGTTATAGGGATTTCCGTTCTCATCACGGGAAGGGATAAACGGAGAATTTGCCAGCGCACCCATCAATGGTGAGGAGTAGGTGTTACCTGCGCTTGCACTTCTCTGATCTGTATAGCTGCCGTTCACCTTTACGCTCAGGTCAAATTTCTCATTGAACTTATGATCCACGTTCAAACGGCCACTGTACCGGCTGAAGTCGGAGCCGATCAGGATACCCTGCTGCTTGAAATAATCGCCGGAAGCATAGAACTGTGTCTTTTCATTTCCACCGCCTGCGTTGATACCATAGGATTGGGTTTTACCGGTACGGAAGGCCTCGTCTATCCAGTTGGTATTGATATTTGCCAGGCTGTTCGGACGATTAGCCAGGATCTGTTCTGCAGTGAAAAGCGGCGTGCCATCTTTCTTGGTCGCATTCTTCATCGCCTCGCGCTGATAAGCCAGCAGCTCAGTGGAATTCATCATGTCAATCCCGTGCGACAGATCCTGGAAACCATACTTGGCATTGAAATTAATCCTGCTCTGGCCTTTCTTCCCGGTTTTGGTGGTAATAACTACCACACCGTTAGAACCGCGGGAACCGTACAATGCAGTTGCAGACGCATCTTTCAGGATAGTCACATTTTCAATGTCGGCAGGGTTCAGGTTTGCAATTACATCCTGGGAAGGAGTATTCTGGGTAAAATCGCCGGAGGAAATGATTACCCCATCCAGTACATACAGTGGGCTGTTGCTCGCTGAAATGGAGCCGATACCACGGATACGTACCTCTGTTTTCGCGCCAGGCTGACCGGAGTTAGTTGATACGGCAACGCCAGGCGCATTACCCTGGAGCATCTGGTTTACATCAGGCAAGGCTACGTTGTTGATCTTTGCACCATTGATACTGGATGCGGCGATGGTGGAGTTGATCTTCTTCTCCATCGTGTAACCCGTTACCACTACTTCATCCAGACTTTTGGAATCTGTTTTCAGTTTTACGTTCAATGTGGCAGCAGTACCCACCGGTACTTCTTTTGCCTCATACCCGATAAATGATACAATCAATGTGGCATTAGCATCTACCTGGATAGTGTAAGCCCCTTCCGGATTGGTGACGGTTCCTTTTGCGGTGCCCTTAATCTGGATGTTGGCACCCGGAATAGCTGAGCCATCTGTGGCATCAGTGACTCTCCCTGTTACTGTGCGGCTTTGCGCATAGACTTGCCCGCCCAGAAATAGCACGGACAAGAGGAGAAATAATACTTTCCTCATAAGCATGATTTTGTTTCCTTAACCTTAAAAAATAATCATCATTATCAAGGCCCATACGCCTTAATTCAATTGGTTCCCGTTAAATAAGCAGTTTGGTGAAATTGTAATTGGATACTTAAAGCTGGAGCAGGTATAACGGTACAGTGATATTGACCAAATTAAACAATTGAGCAGTTCTCTTGCGATTTATTCAATGAATAAACAGCAGAAGCAGTCAACTTCTTCCTCATAAGCAGTTTCCTTAGCAAATTTTCAACCAGCCCCAAATATAATAATTCTTAACAAAAAGTTAAGCTTGGAAAGTTCCCGATAACGTTTGGATAACATCTTTTTAACACCTCATTAACATATAATTATTGCAAATTATTTGTAAAGGCATAAAAATAAACAAGCGGCAAGAATACCGCCTGTGCTCATCAACCAAAATCTAAATCGAGATTAAAGTTGCCCCGCATAAATGCGGGGCGAATATTTTTTATCAGGAAAGGGTAAGCGGATATGTTTTTAACAACTCCAGCAATACCGTAAAGAGATCATCATTACGATGATTAAAGCGGTATTCACACTCTTTCAAATGCAAATAGGCAGTATTCCGGTTCAGCCCCTTGAACTTAGCCAGGCGGTGCTTGGTTAGTCCCCAGAAAGCATCTACATCATCCATCTGATGCGTATCAGAAGTCTGACCCAGCCTGTATAAACGGTACTGACCCAAATCTACCAACCCGTTGAACCGGCGCAAACGTTCTGTAGCCACCTGCGTTTCCAATACGGAACGACCGCGGGTAGCCGCATGAATCATAGACCGACTTACGTCTGGAAGAATTTCGGTGTGTAACCTGTCTGAGGATCTGCAGATGCCGAAGATTACGGGCTTAACAATCCGGTCTACTTCCGGTTTTACCGCCACCAGCGTGTCGCTGTCGTGGTCGGAATTAAGGTCACTTTGCCGGGGTTCATACGTTAACACGGGAACAGGCACAGGATGCTGCGTTTCACAGTATCGCGCAATCTGGTGTCGTAGCTTCTTCAGGTAGCTGTTAATAGTTACCCTGCTTACACCGCTGATATTCGCTATCTGGGTCGCAGTAAGATCATCGGCAAACAGCCGCAGGATCTCCTTAAATTTGCGCTCGGATAAATGAGCGCCCTTTAAGTACTTATTTTTCATGAACTATGTGGTTAGAATGGCGTACTAAACCTCATACTTTTTCATTATAATCCCATCCCTTTTTTTACAAGCGGCTATAAGTGTATGTGAATGCTGTCCACTAGATCATTTCAGCTTCTTTTTTTGTCCATTTTAGCTAAATATTTAGCATCCACTGCAGTTTGCCGGCACTAAAAAGCCACCGGGGCAACCAGCAGCATGAAAAAACATGCCCTGCTTGCCCCGGTGGCTCATATGATTGTCTTTATAAACTATTCCTGATCGCTGATCCCCAGCTCCTTTATGTCAATGTCCTCTTCCTCGTCCAACGGCTTCCACAGCTCTTTCTTCTTCGCTTTCTTCAACAACGCCTTTTCCATCCACAACAGTAAAGCCGGCAAAATAGTCAGATTCGTAACCATTGCCACCACCAGGGTCAGGGAAGTAAGCCATCCCAATGCCTTTGTACCACCAAATCCTGAGAAACTGAAAATCATAAAACCGGCAAACAGGATAGCAGAGGTATAAATAATACTCAGCCCGGTTTCATGGATCGTTTGCTTCACCGTAGCGCTGATGTCAAAATCATGCCGTGGCAACTCCTGCTTAAAATTAACCAGGAAACGGATGGTAACGTCGATGGCTATACCGAGCGCTACACTAAACACCAATACCGTAGATGGTTTCAAGGGAACACCTACCCATCCCATCACACCGGCGGTAACCACCAATGGAATCACGTTCGGGATCAATGATATGATCAGCATCCTCCAGGAACGGAACAGGTACAGCATACAAAGCATAATCAACACAAAAGCCAGGATAATACTCTCCATCAGCCCGTTAATAATGAAGCGGG
Organism: Chitinophaga sp. RCC_12; assembly: GCF_041360695.1. Taxonomy (NCBI): domain Bacteria; kingdom Pseudomonadati; phylum Bacteroidota; class Chitinophagia; order Chitinophagales; family Chitinophagaceae; genus Chitinophaga; species Chitinophaga sp. RCC_12. Next base: position 999,249 of record NZ_JBFUPS010000002.1, on the reverse strand, counting down.
TACCTTCCTGGAAAATCACGCTGGTACCGGTAAAAGTTACTTTGTAATGCGCCGTATCAAAAATAGCAGTTACCTGCGGCTGCAATGAATCCAGCAACAACGGCAGCTTCTGCGATCCTACATCTTTCATATTTACACTCAGCCTGGCCACCTGCCTGGTGCTGTCCATAAAAGAAGAAACCAGTTTGGAGAAAGTAGAAGCGGGTCCGGCAGTATTCCCGCCCTTCATGCGCAGGTAAGGCGCCAGGAAGCCCAGATCAAACTGATTGGGTACCGCAAAGTTGGAGCTGTCCCCATTATAATATGCCTGCTTGGCAAATTTAATCCCCTCTACTACTGACAACGGACGGCCAAAATCAGGCTGCGCAGCAATCAGCTGCGTCAGTTCATCCAGCTTATTCAGTGTCTGCAGGTTTATTACACCATTCTTCTTTTTCGTATCCACCGCAATTTCCAGTGGCATTACCCCTTTGAAATTCGTTTCCAGGAATTTCAGATCCGTATACAATTTATCGGTATGCGGAATATCGTCCAGCATATAGCCCACAGACTGCAAACGCCCCATTCCCACGATGGCCGCTATCACCAGCACCAAACTTACTCCGTACACCCATGGGCGGTATTTAAACACCAGTGTGGTCAGGAAATCAAGTATCGCCCCAAAGAACCGGTTATCCAGGTAAGTGGTATGCTTGCTCTTGGGCGCAGGTAAATAACTTAAAACAGAGGGCAGGAAAATAAAAGAGATCAGGAAGATGAACATGATATTCAACCCTGCTACTACACCAAACTCTTTCAGGATGGCACTGTTTGTGAAACAGAACACCCCAAAACCAATAGCAGCTGTAAGATTGGTAAACAGGGTCACTATCCCCATCCGCTGTATCATATGCACCAAAGCCCGTGTTTTATTGGCATCCTTGGCGTATTCTGTATGGTATTTACTCAGGAAATATACACAGTTGGGAATCCCTATCACCACTATCAGTGAAGGTATAAGCCCGGTAAGTAATGTAATTTTATATCCCATCAGTACGATGGTAGCCACCGACCAGATTACACCGATAGCCACTACAATCATGGACATCAGTACCGCGCCAAATGAACGGAAAAACAGGAACAGGATTAAAGCAGTTAACACGAAAGAGATTTTCAGGAACAGCTTCAGCTCATCCGCTACCTTAACGGCCATGGCTGTACGAATAAGCGGCAGGCCACTCAGGCGTACTTCCGTATGCTGCTTTTCCTGGAAGGCATTGGCCAGCTTCGTAATTTCATTTACTACTGCAGTACGTTTCGGGGAATTAAACACATCCTTGTTTACATAAATAGCCATGAGGTAAGCATGGGTATCCGGGTTGTATAGCAGGCCCTTGTAAAAGAGAAGGGTGTGGAAAACACGGGATAAGCTGTCAATCACCACCTGGTTGGTAAGATCCCCCTGGAAAAGTAAATTAGCCTCCAGCTTCTGTGTGCTGTCGTTCTTCACCAGGTTGATGGCCATCGGCACACTCATAATATTCTCCACAGCAAAAACATTCTTCATGTCCTTGTTCAGCTGAACATAGTCCTTGAAAAAATCTGCCTGGAAAAATTTATCTGTTTGTACGGCAAGCATCAGCACATTACCATCTCCGCCAAATCTCTTCTTAAAATCCTGGTACTCAAGAAATTTAGGGTTATCATGGGGTATGGTGGCCACGTAGTCGTATGACATTTGTACCTTACTGGCAAAATAACCCATCACGCCGGTACCGGCAAGCAGTAGAACAAGAAGCAATAATCGATATTTTAGCACAAAGCCTGCTAAACGTTGCCACATAAGGATTTCCTTTTTAGTAATGGGCGTAAAGGTAATTAAAATAGCTATTAGCTGTTAACAGGCAGCGATGAGCTGACTCCTTTTAGCTGCCAGCTGTTAGGTTTTAGCTTTTAGCCGTTCAATCCCTTCGTTTGTGTAACTTGCATCCCGGTTTCTTTCACTAAATGCTAACAGCAAAAGCCAGGAAAAATTGCTTCACAAAACACGCGGCATCGTATTACGCACGGTAAAGTATGGCGACACCAGCCTGATCGTGAGTATATTTACTGAACTCTTCGGGGTGCAATCGTATATTGTAAACGGCGCCCGTTCTTCTAAACCCAAAGCTGCCAAAGGAAACCTGCTGCAGCCAGGTAATATCCTGGAACTGGTGGTATATCACAACGAAATCAAAAACCTTCAACGCATTTCCGAATACAAACTGGGATATCTGTACAACTTCGTACACCTTAATGTGGTAAAAAATACGGTAGCCCTTTACATGATAGAGCTCCTCCAGAAATGCCTGAAGCAACCGGAGCAACAAACCGATCTCTATTTCTTTACAGAAAATATCCTGCAACTGCTGGACGTCTCCGGCCTGCCGGTGGTGGCAAACCTGCCTTTGTACTTTACGCTGAAAATGGGAGAGCACCTGGGTTTCCGGCTCAATGGAAGATTTTCTGAATACACCCCTTACCTGGATTTACAGGAAGGTACCTTTTCCGATCTGCCACCACATCATGCCAATCACCTTGATACACAGAGCAGCGAATTAACAGACCAGCTGTTTCAATGCACGGCAGTAGAGCACCTGGCGGCGATTACGATGAATAAAGAAAGAAGAAGAAAATTACTGTATGCGTACCTGGAGTTTTTCCGGCTGCACTTACCTGATTTTAAAGAGATGCATTCCCCGCCTATTTTACACGAGATCCTGGATGCCTGATCTGCTGGCCCAGCCTGGCGGCCTTTGCGCCCTCTTCGGTGAAGAATTTCAGATCCACCGTATTCCCATCAAAAACAGCGTAGGAAAAATAATTCAGCCAGTCACCCAGGTTGATATACCTGCTGTCGCCGGGTAATGGAATATCAAGGGGGAGATGCCGGTGTCCGTAGATGAAATAATCGAAATGTTCTTTTTGCAGTATTTCTTTACTGTAAATGGCCAGCCACTCATTTTCCGTTCCCAGGAAATGCTCCAGCTCCTGCCCGGTAGCAGAGCGGCTTTTGCGGCTGAAATAATTGGCAAGGGCAATGCCCCAGGCCGGGTGGATAGCAGAAAACATCCACCGGCAAAACGGGTTCCTGAATACTTTTTTCAGCATCTTATAACCATGATCACCCGGGCCTAAGCCATCACCATGACCGATATAAAACCGTTTATTGCCAATGGTATAGGTTTGCGGCTCATAGTAAACCGGGATGTTCAGCTCTTCCTCAAAATACCCGTCCATCCACATATCATGGTTACCAATAAAAATAGAAATACCGATTCCTTTGTCGCTTAGCGCGGCCAGCTTTCCCAAAATGCGGGTATATCCTTTGGGGATCACATGCTTGTATTCAAACCAGAAATCAAAAATATCACCTACCAGGAAAATATGCTGCGCATCAGGTTCCACCTGCTCCAGCCATTGCAGGAGCAGCTTTTCACGCTCCCTGCTGGCGGCAGGATTGGGAGCGCCAAGATGAAAATCTGAGGCAAAATATATTTTCTTATTGACCGGTAATGCAATATCCATTCTTAAAATTATGAAGCTTTTAGCTTTTAACGGTTAGCCTTCAGTGGAAGAAGCGATACATCGCTCCGGTACTGAAAGTTAACAGCTAAAGACTAAAAGCCATTTATTTATTCGTCTACTAAAAATACGTATACTTCTTTGGGACCATGAATCCCTACCACCAGTGTTTTCTCGATATCTGCGGTACGACTGGGCCCTGTTGCAAAAGATATGGCTGATGGGATATCGTTACCGTATTTATCTTTCAGCTTATTAAGCGCATCCTTCAGGTCAAATACCAATTGGTGCGTGTAGGCTACCACGATATGCACAGGCGCATATACCGGTAATGCCCTGCCACTGGGTTGTGCGGAACTCAGCACCAATGTTCCGGTGCGGGCTACCAGGTATTCACAATCCGTGATGGCGGCATCTGCTTCATGCATGGTACCCTGGTTGAGTACAGGTAAATCCTGTTGGTGGATTGTTTTCAGCAGGGCAGGTGTCTGGCAAAACACATTGTGCCATTCTTTGTGTTCACAAAGCGCACGAAGGCTTTCCATCAACTCACCTTTTCCTGTACAGTAAACAAACTTTCCCTGTAACCGGGTGAATTCTTCTGCAAACTTTAATTCCAGGCTCTCATTCTCTGTTCTGAAAACAGACGAGTTGCCCTCCGAATTCGGGAAGGGCAACTGTACTGACTGACTTAACGCATTCCGTACTCTCTTCAGAATATTTTCCTTAGCAGGAGAAATCTTCATATCACTATTTACGCATTAGCTGGTGATGGAGAAGGATTGATGATATCTGACGGATGCACTCCTTCAGTAGGAGCGCCTTCTTTACCCAGCTGGTGTTCTTTGTGGGTATCGTAAGGACGTTTACCGATCAATCTTTCCAGGTCGGCCTGGTATAAAACTTCTTTTTTCAGCAGTTCTTCTGCCAGTGCCTTTACCTGATCCATTTTGGATGTGAGCAGGTCTTTGGTTCTGATATAAGCGGTGGCAATCAGTTTTCTTACTTCATCATCAATCATCTTGGATGTTTCTTCTGAGTAAGGTTTGGTGAATGACTGATCACTGTTTGGATCGTAGAAAGATACGTTACCAACTTTATCGTTCATACCATACACGGTTACCATTGCATACGCCATACGGGTAATTACCTGCAGGTCGTTTTGTGCGCCGGTAGAAATTTTACCAAAAACCAGTTCCTCTACCGCACGGCCACCGAGGGTCATGCAGATATCATCGAGCAACTGTTCGGTGTTGTACAGATATTGTTCCTTCGGAAGATATTGTGCATAACCAAGCGCAGCTACACCACGGGGAACGATGGTTACTTTCACCAGCGGGTTAGCATGTTCCAGGTGCCAGCCACAAATAGCGTGACCTGCTTCATGGTAAGCAATTACTTCTTTTTCTTCCGGAGAGATGATTTTGTTTTTCTTTTCCAGACCACCAATTACACGATCAATCGCGTCATTGAAGTCGTCCATTTCCACCTGTGTTTTGCCTTTACGCGCAGCAATCAGTGCCGCCTCGTTACACACGTTGGCGATATCCGCACCGGCGAAGCCTGGCGTCATGGAAGCCAATTTTTTCACGTCCAGGTTGGGAGAAGTTTTGATAGGCTTTAAGTGCACTTCAAAAATAGTTTCTCTTCCAGCCAGATCCGGCTTATCGATAGAGATCTGACGATCGAAACGGCCCGGGCGCAGTAAAGCGCTGTCCAGTACATCAGGGCGGTTGGTAGCAGCCAGGATAATGATACCACTGTCTGTTCCGAAACCATCCATTTCTACCAGTAACTGGTTCAGGGTGTTTTCACGTTCGTCGTTACTCATCATTACATTCTTGCCTCTGGCACGACCGATAGCATCAATTTCATCGATAAAGATGATACATGGCGCTTTTTCACGGGCTTGCTTAAACAGGTCACGTACACGGCTGGCACCTACTCCCACAAACAATTCCACAAAGTCGGAACCGGACATGGAGAAGAAAGGCACCTGAGCCTCGCCTGCCATTGCCTTTGCCAGGAGGGTTTTACCGGTACCCGGAGGGCCTACCAGCAGGGCGCCTTTGGGGATTTTACCTCCCAGGGCAGTATATTTTTTAGGATTCTTCAGGAAATCCACAATTTCCATTACTTCCACCTTCGCTTCATCCAAACCGGCTACATCGTTGAAGGTAATATTCACACGGGTACCTTTGTCGAACAACGTAGCTTTCGATTTACCAATATTGAAAATGCCGCCCGGACCACCACTGCCACCGGCAGGACCGCCCATCTTACGCATCAGCAATATCCACAAACCGATGATCAGGATAATTGGTAACAGCAACTGGAAGATAGGTTCAAACCAGCTCTGACGCTCATCATAAGAGATCTTTACCTGATTTTCTACCGGAACACCTTCCTGTGCTTTATCTATATCCTTTTTGAAACTTTCTTCGCTACCAATTGAAAAACGGAAGTGAGGACCGGGGTTCTCTCCACCAAATTTACTTTTGTTAACGTCTTTAAACTTGGCCTCTTTCAGATGGTCATGTTTTATGTAGACCTCTACATATTTTTTATTTACGACAACCAGCTTATCAACATCTCCTGGTTTCAGGTAGTCCACCTGAAATTCCTGGAAACTGATTTCTTTGGTTGGGGATCTTAAATCAAAAAAGTTCATTGCGAGCAGGGCCACGCCAATAAAGGCATATACCCAGTATATATTGAACTTCGGTCCTTTCTTAGGTGATTTCTCCGAACCCTTGTTGAAGTTATTGCCTCCTTTTTCCATAATCTTACGCTCCTTTACGGATGTTTATTGCAATCAGAATAATATGAATAATTAAATTCTAAAACAACTGTTTTGTTTAGCTTTCTGCGTGGTCCATCCTGTCCGCGTCGCTCCACATTTCTTCCAGATTATAGAACTTCCTGTTTTCAGGCTGGAAAATGTGAACTACTACATTCACATAATCAACCAGAACCCAGTTTTGAGAACTAAATCCTTCGTGTTTGTACGGTTCCTCTGAAGTATGCTTCTCCACCTCCTCTGACACATAATCAGCAATGGCTTTCACCTGGGTGCCGGAATTGGCTTCACATATTATAAAGAAATCGGCCACGGCTTCAGGAATCTGGCGTAGATCCAGGGACACGATATTTTCCCCCTTCTTATCCTGTATGGCCTTTATGATGGTGGTAAAAATTTCACTTTCTCTGGTCAGGCGTTGCTGCGCCTTCTTTCTCGTGCTCAGAACGGTTAAGGGTGCCAATAAATCTCGTTTTTGTTAAAAATAATCTTTAATTGTCAAAGTTACTAAACAAGCAGTAATATAAGATGTTTAATATCCGCCGCGGGGGGCCTGAAAATGTTAATTAAATAATAAAATGAATTACTTTTCGGGCCGGATACAGACTAAAAAAGATTCATGTGATAGGACACCCGTTTTATATATTAGACGAAATAGACAGCACCAATAACTATGCCATGGAGCAGGTAAATTCCGGCCAGGTGACATCAGGCACAGCCTGGTTTACCAGCAACCAAACAGCCGGAAAAGGAACCCGCGGGAAACAATGGCTCGCCCAACCCGGAGATATCAGCGCCCTCACAATTGCTCTCCAACCGGCTATGTTACCGCTTTCAAGGCAGTTTATGCTCAGTGTGGCAGTCGCCCTCGGAACCACCGATTTCTTCACTTCCTATGCCGGCGACGAAACAATCATCAAATGGCCAAACGATATTTACTGGCGTGACAGAAAGGCAGGAGGCATCCTGATTGAGAATGTATTGCGTGGAAATATATGGCAATATGCCATTATTGGGATCGGGCTCAACATTAACCAGGCTTCCTTCCCGCCCGATCTGCCCAATGCCGTTTCCCTCCGGCAAATTACCGGCAAGTCCCGCGAGGCGGAAACCCTGGCAAAAGAACTCTGCAATTTCCTCGATAAAAGGATCCGTCAACTGCAACCCGCCAATTATGAAACGCTGCTTGCTGAATACACCTCCCGGTTGTTCCGCTGGCAACAATCCGGGTTATACCGGAAAGACGGGGAAATTTTTGAAGGCATCATCCGCGAGGTATTGCCCGACGGCCATCTCTGCCTGGAGAAAAACGGCGAAATATTACAACTGGGCTTTGGCGAAGTGGAGTTTATTATTACCCGGTAACCGGTTACTTCCGGGAGTAAACGTTTTGCTCTTCACGCAAAGCCCGCTTCAGCGCTGCCGGCAATTCCGGCGAAAGGTCCGATAGCAGCCAGGCGCCGGCGCCCCATAAGTATTCCCTGGACAAGGTATCTTTCATTACACCGGTTTGCTGCAACCGGCCTATCATTTTCATATAGGCGCCTTCCGGCTTCTTACCGATCTTAACAATGTAACGGATGGTGTCCATTTCATGGAACCAGAAAACGTAATCCGCATCCATTGCATTGGCCAATGGAATATTCCTGCCCTTGTTATAGTAATTCAAAGCACCGGCCTCGCCGTAGTTGTCGCAGATCAGCAAGGTGTAACGCTTATCCGCGTCCGGCACCTGCTGCCACGTTTGCCACGACATATCCGCCAGTTCCCTCCAGCCAAGCATATCCGCAAAGTCCTGGGGAAGGGTGTGATCCTCCCCGTCTTCCCAGCGCAATAAGCCCAGCGCCCGGAACTTGCCCGCCTTTTCACGGATCTCAACAGGCTTCATCACCGGGAAAATAACGTTCACCAGCAACCCAAAAGGCACTACAATCAGGGCCACCCAGAGCAAACGCAGGTAACGCGTCCAGTCGTGCGTGAAAATCCGCTCCCAGTAAACACTCCCGAAAGCCAGTAACACGGGGTATAAACCAACCGAATAATAACTTTTTGCACGGAAATAGGTAAACAATAACATGGTTAACGCGTAAATGCCGATTATCACCCGGTAAGACCGGAACGACGGCGAAATAATTAACCCTATAACCGCCGCCACCACAATAAAAGCACCACCCACAAAGAACTTCAACTGATCTCCCAGAAAAGAAACCCGGCTTACATGTACCAGCTGGCTTTCACTTAATTCCTTCATATGATGCAACACCGGTATGCCATGCTGCAACTGCCAGATGATGTTCGGGGAGATGATCACCACGGCAATTCCCATTCCTGCATACAGGTATTTATTCCTGAACACTTTCCGGTGTGCGGACAGCAGCAGCGCCACCACCATTCCAAGCACCAGGAAAATAATATTGTACTTGTTAAGCACGCCCACACCCGTAACCACGCCCATCCACAACAACCATTTGTTCTCCTGCGTTTGCAGAAACTGCATCAGGCACCAGAATAAGGCCGTCCACGCCAGGATATCAAAAGAATTGGGCTGATACAATATGTTCATGCGGGACAAACCTGAACATAAAAATGCAAGCGCCGCCAATACCTGCGCAAACCAGCCGCCACCCAGCCTTGCCACGATTTTCCACACCAGCACCATCCTGAGCGCGCCATACAACGCAGGAAAAAATTTCACCCAAAAAAAATTATTTCCCAACCATTGTATCAGTAAAGAATTAAAGGCAGTAAGCGGCGGCACCGATAAATATCCTGCTGCCAGATGATTGGCCATATCCAGGTGAAGGTATTCGTCCCGGTGAAGCTCGTAATACGGGCTCAACACTGCATACTGAAAAACCATCTTTATAATAACGAAAAATAATAACAACCATAAAGAAGTGGGGCGATACCCTGGTTGTCCGGCAGTGGGATGTATCATATGCGGTGACAAAAAATTTTTAACCATTAAAAAAACGGAAATACCTGCTGATGTTGCAATGTATTTCCGTTATAGATTTTAAAATTTCTTGTTCAGTGGCATATGTGGCAGGCTGCTCTACATAGCGATCATCAGGGCTTGATGATAACAAGATTTTGGTTGATAAAGGCGTTAACAAATTGTGAAATTTTTTCTGATTAATCAAAAATGAAATTGCAACAATGTTTCATTTATAAAAACAAGCCTCTACCAGTAAGGCTTTACATGGATTTCAAACCGGTAAAAGTTAACATACCCGCAAGAAGTAGTGAAAGATTTTAACATAGAATTGTTTAAATTTGGTGTATGCCTTCAAGTAAAAACAACTCCATTACACTCAGGACCTTCAATGACTTCAACGACGATCTGCTGTTATACACGCAAAAGGAGGTAACTCCCAAAGCGCCGTTAAATGGTAGTTTTACAGTACATGAAAGATCTGATTGCCCTTGCGTGGATGAAGTGAGAGCCAGCAGACGGGACTATTATAAGATCAGTTTCTTTACCAAAGGTTCCGGCATTTTCACCCTCGGTGATAGCCGTTACGAGATTGATAGTCCTGCTTTACTTTTTATTAATCCATACGAATTAAAAACATGGCAGCCCACCTCGGAAGAGCAGGAGGGTTATAACTGCCTGTTCACCGACCTGTTGTTTGAAGCACAGCCCAATCACCAGGAAAACCTGTTGCAACATCCGCTTTTACAGATGGGCGCAAAAGCGGTATTCACTTTAACAAATGAACAGGTCGATTATCTCGAGTCCATTTTCAGACAACTGGTAAAGGAATACCGGGAGAATGCCGCCTTTAAACAGGAAGCGATTCTTATTTACCTGAAATTGCTGATGCTGGAAGGGAAACGCCTGTCTGCCCAGGTAAACGAACCCAAACGGCAGCTAACAGCCGCACAGGCGCTTGCACACCGCTTTACAGACAAGCTGGAAAAACAGTTCCCGATTGAATTTACTCATAACCAGTTGTCGCTGAAAACTGCCAAGGAATTTGCACAGGTATTAAATACGCATCCCAATCATTTAAATGCGTGTGTGAAACAGGCTACCGGTCGTACCGTGAGCGAACATATCCGGCAAAGAATGCTGCTGGAAGCACGCCTGTTGCTCATGCATACCGACTGGCAGATTGCTGAAATTGCCTGGTGCCTGGGATTTGAAGATCCTGGTAACTTTACGCATTTCTTTAAAAATCATAGCGGCGTTTCTCCACATCTCTACCGGGCGCAGTGATGCTTTGATTTTTGCAATTAATACTTTGCTTCTTACAATTCCGGAACCTGTACCTGCATGTAAATTTGTATCACTAAAAATTTTAACAATGCAGTACAGAAAACTAGGTAAAACAGGCGAATCAATTTCCGCAATAGGACTGGGTTGCATGGGCATGTCATTTGCATATGGCAATGCACAGGATTTTAATGAAACAGAATCACTGGCTACGCTGGAGCTGGCACTCGATCTGGGCATTAACTTCTGGGATACCGCAGATATGTATGGTCAGGGCGCCAACGAGATCCTGCTGTCAAAAATTCTCGCTACTAAAAGAGATAAAGTTTTCCTCGCTACCAAATTCGGATTCAGATTCAATGACGATGGCACCAACTATTTCGATGGTTCCCCGAAGTATATGAAACAGGCAGTGGAAGATAGTTTGAAAAGACTGAAGGTAGATATGATTGATCTTTATTACACCCACCGGATAGATGAAAATATCCCTGTAGAAGAAACAGTAGGCGCCATGGCTCAACTGGTAAAAGAAGGCAAGGTGCGCTATCTCGGATTATCAGAAGCTGGTGTGGAGTCTATTAAAAGAGCCTACGCGGTTCATCCCATTGCTGCGCTGCAATCAGAATACTCCTTGTTTACCCGCGATGTGGAAGATGGCATTTTGGCCACTACCCGCAACCTTGGCATCACCCTGGTAGCCTACAGCCCGCTGGGAAGAGGCCTTTCCACCGGCGCCATCAACAACACCGATGTTTTGAAAGACGGTGATTTCCGCAAAAACCTGCCCCGGTTCCAGGGAGAAAATTTTGAGCAGAACTTACAAACCGTAAACGCATTGGAAGCTTTTGCCAAAGAAAAAGGTATCACCGCTGCCCAGTTATCGCTGGGATGGCTGCTGGCACAAGGCGAAGATATCGTGCCTATTCCGGGAACAAAACGCAGAAAATACCTGCAGGAGAACGCCGCAGCAGCAGAAGTGAATTTATCCTCAGATGACCTGGCAGCCATCGATAGCATCTTACGCGATAACGCTATCGCCGGCACGCGGTATACCCCAGGCGGAATGCGCCTGGTAAACAGGTAGGACGCGGATTTTGTCTTTCTCAGGATTACGCTGATTTTACTGATTTTTACTTTTGGATTTTTTTGGATTTTTAGATTTAATAATAGTAATTAAGGGAGATAAAAGCGAAATATCCGCTTCTATCTCCCTTAATCCTTTATAAATCCAAAAGTAAAAATCAAACTAATCAGTAAAATCAGCGTAATCCTGAGAAAGACAACATCCGCGCTGCATTACTTAGTACGCTTATATCCCCAATCCAGCAACCATTTCACAACTTTCTCCTTGTAGTCGCCCTGGATCAGGATTTCGCCGTCTTTCACGCTGCCACCGGTGCCGCATTTCGTTTTAAGTTCTTTACCGAGCTTCTCAATATCTTCGTCTTTACCAACAAAACCGGTGATGAGGGTAACTACTTTACCGGCGCGTTGTTTTTTATCCAATGTTACTCTCAGGATTTGTTCTGCAGGTGCAAGTGTTACTGCTGCTTCTTCCTGCTCCGGCTCCAATGAGAAGTTTGGATCGGTGGAATACACGATTCCATTGCCTGGTGTATTTTTCTTTTTCGACATCTCTCTAAAATATTTAAAGGTTATTCGTTTACCACTATATTGATGGCCGCTGTTTGAATACGGATGCGTACCACCCCGTTTTCCGTAAGAGGCACTGCATCACCGTCTACCTGCAAATACTGCAATGCGCTGCTGCTGATGGTGATATCTTTGCCGGTGTAATGTTTCAGGTATCTTGTTTTATCAATGTTACCCATCAGGGAGAAAACGCTTACCGGTAACAGGCTCAGAATGCCTACCGGCGGCATTACGCAAAGATCGAGTTGTCCATCAAAAACACTGGCTTTGGGAGCCAGTTTAAATTCATAGCCAAACTGATTGCCATTGGCTACTGTTAAAAGGAATGCTTTTGTTTGCAACACTTCGCCATCTATATCGATCCTGTATTCTGCCGGTTCATAGCTGTTAAAACTTTTCAATACCAGTTTTGCGTAGCCGGATAAACCACGTTTGGTATTATGCCGGAACTGTTCTGCAATAAGCGCATCAAAACCTACGCCGGCATTGCTGAGAAACAGGTGTTCATTCGCATAACCCACATCGATGGCGCGTTGTTTATTAGTAACAACAAGACTTAACGCCTTATTCACATCCAGCGGAATTTTCAGCGCGCGCGCCAGGCCGTTGCCACTGCCTAACGGCAGGATGGCCATTGCGGTATTGCTTCCTACAAGGCCTTGAGCTATTTCATTGATAGAGCCATCGCCACCTACGGCCACCACGGTATTTACACCGTTACTAACAGCCTCCCTGGCCAGGTCTGCCCCATGGCCAAGATAGGCCAGGTAAGCAGTGCTCACTTCATACTGATCAGAGGGGAAGTGCCGGCTGATAGCGCTTTCCAATCGTTTTTCACGGTCAGTACCCGCTTTGCGGTTGATGATAAATAGAATCTTCTTCAAAAAAACTGTTTTATAATATAATCGCCTTCAGGCTCAGGTCCAGACTCACCGCGTGATGTATAATTGCGCCTACAGAGATAAAGTCTACTCCCGTTTTGGCGTATTCTTCAAGGGTATCTAACGTAATCCCACCGGAGGCTTCTGTTTCAAAACGCCCGTTAATCAGCGCAAGTGCTTTAACAATATCTGCAGGAGTAAAGTTGTCAAGCATAATCCTGTTCACCTGGCCTATTGCCAGCACTTCTTCCACATCCCGTAGGTTGCGTGTTTCCACTTCAATTTCGAGCGGAAGATTATGTTCTTTCAGGTATGCAATGGTATTGGTAACGGCGGCAGTGATGCCACCGGAAAAATCGATGTGATTATCTTTCAGCATCACCATATCATACAATCCCATCCTGTGGTTAACGCCGCCACCAATGCGAACCGCTTCTTTTTCCAGCATCCTGAAGTTGGGAGTAGTTTTGCGGGTATCGAGCACACGGGTATGGTACCCTTTCAGTTTTTCCACGTACCGGTGCGTTAATGTAGCGATGCCGCTCATGCGTTGCATGCAGTTCAGCACCAATCTTTCACCCATCAGCAGGGTATGTACGGCAGCTTCCACTTCAAAGGCCGTTTCGCCGGCCTTCATGGAGTCGCCATCTTTTTTATGGGGCGTAAAAACCGTAAACATATCCAGCCATTTAAAAATGGCTTCCGCCACTTCCATTCCGGCCAGGATACCGTCTTCCTTAATCTTCAACACCGCTTTCCCTTTGGCGGTGGGGGGAATGCAAGCCATCGTGGAGTGGTCTCCGCTTCCCATATCTTCTGCCAGTGCACTTCTGATAAACGCATTCAGCGCTGCTTCATCTAACATAATTGATTGTATTATCTGGTGTTCACGCAAAGATTGGCGCTTTGCTTCTGAGCGCGAAAGATAGGTCAAAAATAAAAAGTGCCCCGCAATAAATTGCGGGGCACCGTGGTTTTTCAACTAATTTATGTTAGCATCTTTATTTACTCTCAAATCTAAGTTCGTTCAACACCATTGTCCCACCCTTCTTCTGCAGGAAAAAAGAAACCCTGTAGTTACCGCCACCGGTGGTCATATTCCCGATGCCAAAACGGGAATTATCCCCGCCCTGATGCACCAGTTCAAATGACTTAACCTGGTTTTTTGAAAAGAAATCTTTCAAAATTATTTCGGCCTGTGCCTTACTGTAAGAATTTGATTTTCCGGATATATTGATCTCTACGTTATTGTCGAGGTAACTGGCTAATCCGCTTACATCTCCTTTCTTAAGTGCTGCCACCACATCATCGAACGGGCCGGCAACAGTGATTTCAATTGACCTGGCTGATAATTTTAATGTTGTAAAAGCACCCCCCAACAACATAATCCCCAGCACCATCAATAGCTTCTTCATTGTCAGTTTTTTTATTAAAAATGTGTTTTTCTCCAACTCAAATTAAAAGCGAAAACTATGCCAAACACCCTGCAAATCAACAAAATCACATTATCGTGGTAGCTATTAAGCCGTAAGCAATAACAGTAAGATAATATGTGTTTCATTTTGAATAATTAGAATAACAAATCTATTGGAAGAGGCCAGCAGCACTTATTTTTCATGGAAGCTTTATTTTTGTAAAATATTTAAACCCTTTATAAGTACTTTCACCCTCTCGAGTGAATTTATATTAAACTATAACCAGATAGGATATGGAAAAGAAAAGAGCCATTCTCGTAATTATGGACGGATGGGGCGAAGGTAAAGTTCCTACAGCCGATGCCATTGCACACGCAAAAACCCCTTTTGTAAGCAGTTTATACAAGCAATACCCGCATAGCCACCTTGTAACCTGCGGGGAAGCGGTTGGTCTTCCCGACGGGCAAATGGGCAACTCTGAAGTAGGTCACCTGAACATTGGCGCCGGCAGAATCGTATACCAGGAACTGCAGAGGATCAACGTAGCCATCCGTGATGGCGAAATGGCCCAAAACCAGATCCTGCTCGATACCCTGGCACATGCTAAAAATAATGATAAAGCCCTCCACCTGATTGGTTTGGTAAGCGACGGCGGCGTTCACTCTCATATTGAACACTTAAAAGCGCTCGCCACCATCGCCCAGGCGCACGGGCTTGAAAAAGTATATATCCATGCATTCACCGACGGACGCGACACCGATCCTAAAAGCGGATTGGGTTTCCTCGAAGACCTGTCGGCCCACCTGGAAAAAACTACCGGCAAAATCGCCACCGTTACCGGACGCTATTATGCAATGGACCGCGATAAGCGCTGGGAAAGGGTGAAGCTGGCCTACGATGCCCTCGTAAACGGCGTCGGCACGCCAACCCAGGATCTCCTTACCGCCGTGAAAGCATCCTATGCAGAAGGTGTTACAGACGAATTCATTAAGCCTATCATCGTAACCGATGATCAGCATAAAGCCATAGCTACTATCCAGGACGGCGACGCCGTGCTTTGCTTCAACTTCCGGACAGACCGCTGCCGCGAAATTTCGCAGGTGCTCACCCAGGAAGCTTTCCCGGATTTCGGTATGAAACCGCTGGATATCTACTACACCACCATGACAGATTATGACCGTACCTATAAAAATGTACATGTCATCTTCGAAAACGATAATCTGAACATGACCCTGGGTGAAGTACTGGCAAAAGACCACTGCACACAGATCCGTATAGCTGAAACCGAAAAATATCCGCACGTATCCTTCTTCTTCTCCGGCGGACGGGAAAAAGAATTTGAAGGAGAACGCAGGCTGATGGCGGCCTCTCCAAAAGTTGCCACCTACGACCTGAAACCCGAAATGAGCGCCAATGAACTGGCAGACCTCATTGTTCCGGAACTGCAGGCCAAAACCGCTGACTTCGTAGTGCTCAATTTCGCCAACGCCGACATGGTAGGCCATACCGGCGTATTTGAAGCCGTAATTAAGGCCGTTGAAACAGTAGACCATTGCGTGGAACGTGTGGTAACAGCTGCGCTCGCAAGCGATTACACCGTTTTCCTGACCGCTGATCACGGCAACGCCGACTTCATGATCAACGCCGACGGCTCACCCAATACCGCCCACTCACTGAACCTGGTCCCTTTCTTCATTATCAATAAGGATTTCAGAGGCCCGGTAAAAGACGGCAAACTGGGCGACATTGCCCCTACCATCCTGCATTTCATGGGCCTGGAAATTCCGAAGGAAATGACCGGCAATTTGCTGGTATAAGGCGGATTTTGTCTTGGCTCAGGATTACGCTGATTATACTGATTAGCTGGATTTTTACTTTTGGATTTTTTTTGGATTTTTTTGATTAATAATAATTAAGGGAGATAAAAGCGAATATATCCGCTTCTATCTCCCTTAATCCTTTGTAAAATCCAAAAGTAAAAATCCAGCTAATCAGTATAATCAGCGTAATCCTGAGCCAAGACAAAATCCGCATCGCCGAAGGCGATTTATTTATTCCCCCCTGTAACATTTAGTTTATCACCTCCGTTTAACAAGCGTTACCCACGAAAAATATCAGCCCAACACGCTGATTTACATATTTTTAGTGCTCTCGACAGATTTGCTCATGCATCGATGCGCCGTTTTTACGGCGCATTTTTTATGACCCGCATTTAAGTATTAATTTTGCAGCATGAAAAAATACAGGCAAGCAACAGCTTTGTTTACCATGATTGGCTTAATGGCCTGTAACCTGGCAAATAAACCATCAAAAAATAATACGCCCGATAAGTTCATAAAACTGCCGGAATATTTCAGCCAGGAGGATGCTCATATCCGCACTGGTGGCTTTATACTACATAAATCTGTAACGCTCAACTGCAAAACAGACACCGTCAGCATCCCCGGCAGCGACAGCGCCACGGTACACGACCTGTTAAAGCCCTTCACAGATGCAGATCTGAATAAACCCTCCCTCCGGGACGAATACGATACCTCCGGTTTGTATGATCCGTTTTCCGGAAGAAGATCGCTGATCTATAAATCCAAGGGAAAACAAACCAATCCGTCGGAAATAACCCTGGAACTGGATAAACATGGCAATATACAACAGGTAAATATTCACTCCTATACCAGTAACATGGTGTATGAATTCCGGCAGGATCTGCACTACCAGCAAAACAGGCAGGTACGGATGACTACCTATCAGAAAATTGCTTTCCTGTCGCCAAAAGAACTTGAAGTAAATGTAACGATCGCACCAAAAACAGGGATGTAAACATGACAGCAGCGGAGTTTCAGCAAATATCACATACCATACCGGGAGATGCCGGTATCTATAAATACTACGATGAAGCCGGCACCCTTCTTTATGTAGGGAAAGCCAAAAGTTTGCGCAAAAGAGTAAGTTCCTATTTTGTAAAAAATCACGACAACTATAAAACCCGCAAACTGGTCGAACACATCCATCATATTGAGTTCACAATCGTCGACTCTGAGCAGGATGCTTTCCTCCTGGAAAATTCACTCATCAAACAATTCAAGCCCAGGTATAATATCAATCTGAAAGATGATAAAACCTACCCTTATATTGTTATCAAACATGAGTCCTTTCCACGGGTATTTTTCACCCGCAACGTTATTAAAGACGGATCCGACTACCTGGGGCCATTCACTTCCGTTGGACGGGTAAGGGAAATACTGGATGTAATCAAATACAATATTCCTCTCCGCACCTGTAACCTCAACTTATCGGAAGAGAATATCCGTAAAGGAAAATTCAAAGTATGCCTCGAATATCACCTGGGAAACTGCAAAGGTCCCTGTGAAGGGCTGCAAACACAGGAAGACTACCGCGAAGGATTACAGCAGGTAAAGAACGTATTAAAAGGCAATCTTACCCCGGTAGTAAACCTGTTCAAAGAACAAATGCTGGAGCATGTGTCGAAGATGGAATTTGAGAAAGCGGAAATCATGCGGAAAAAAATAGCAAGCCTGGAAGACTATTCCGCTAAATCCACCATCGTAAATACCCGCATGGGTAATGTGGATGTGTTTTCAATTATCAGTGAAGGAAATCATGCTTACGTAAACTACCTGCGCATTCTCAACGGCACTATTGCTGATACCAAAACCGTAACGCTGGAAAAACAACTGGAAGAAAGCGACGAGGAAGTACTGGCCTATGCCATTGCCTATCTCCGGGAAGTATTTAAAAGCATCAACTCGGAAATCGTAGTGCCGTTCCCGTTAGTATACCCGGAAAGCAATGTTACCGTCACCGTTCCCAAAGGCGGCGATAAAAAGAAGCTGCTGGAATTGTCGGAAAAGAATGTGAATTATTTTAAAGAAGAATTATACCGGAAGAAGATCCTGCACCTGGAAGGAAAGTCGGACATGGAACGGAAACAGGTGCTGTACCAGTTGCAGGCCGACCTCGAATTGCCGGTGCTACCAGAGCACATCGAATGCTTTGATAACTCCAACTTCCAGGGCAGTTATCCGGTAGCCGCCTGCGTAGTGTTTAAAGACGGCGTTGCTTCCAAAAAAGATTACCGGCATTTCAATATTAAAACAGTGGAAGGGATCAATGACTTTGCTTCCATGAAAGAAATAGTTTTCAGGCGGTATAACCGCCTCCTCGCAGAGCAGCAACCACTTCCTCAACTGGTAATCATCGATGGTGGTAAAGGCCAGCTGGGCTCTGCTATGGAAAGCATCCGTGAGCTGAACCTCATAGGTAGCATGACAGTAGTGGGCCTTGCAAAAAATGAAGAAGAAATATTTTTCCCGGGAGATTCCGAAAGTATCAAATTGCCCTATAACAGCGAAAGCCTGAAACTTATCCGCCGGGTGCGTGATGAGGTACACCGCTTTGGTATTACTTTCCACCGCCAGAAAAGAAGTAAAGGCACCTTTAAAAATGAGCTGGAAAGCATTAAAGGCATCGGCGAAAATACGGCTACCCAACTGCTGAAAACATTCCGTTCGGTAGCGAAGATCAAATTGCTCACGCAGGAGGACCTTGTAAAAGAAGTGGGCGCCGCCAAAGCAAAACTGATCTGGGAACACTTCCATAAAGAAGGCGTATAACATTAACGGCTATACGGCCTTTTTTGCCTGCTGCCTGGTGCCGATGGCACGTTCCGCCTGCAACATATGCCGGCGAATGTGTGCCGTTAAAAAACCAAAGGTATCTCCGGCAGATAATTTTATAAACCGCGACAGGGAAGTAGTTACTTTCAGCTGTTGAATATTTACTTTTTCTGCGCGCAACAATAAATCTCTCATCTGTTCCTGCTGATCAATAAACTCCCGCAGCACCGCCTCCACATCCGGCTGAACGGATGGCAGGTGTCCTTTAGGGGATTTCATACGGGAACGCAGGTTGCCATCTGCGGCAGGTTCCATGAGGCGGGTAAACCATGCGCCGATCCAGCTGCTGCGGAAGAAGGGAGCAGGCCGGCTGTTACGTTGTTCCCCGCGGGTAATGGCCTGGTCCAACGCCGGCAAATAAAACCGGCCGTAAGTATTCAGGTGCTCCAGGCATTGTGCGGCACTCCACTGGCCGGGACCGGGTGCATGTTGTAAAACAGCATCGGGCTGCCCGCCGAAACGGCTTTCTGCCTGGTATTGCATGGCTGCATTTTTCCTTCGTAAATCCTGCAGGAGCTCATCACTGTTAACGCGGTTCATATTCGGTTCGATTTAATACAAAATTAGGTGGGTTACCTGTAAAAAATCTTTGTGCAGATCAACATTTTATAGCTTCACAGTACTTAGCAGTTTGCTGAAAGTAGCGGGATCGATGCCGAGATAGGAGGCCAGGTATTTATGCGGAATCAGCTGTAATACCTGCGGGCTGCGGGTTAGCAGTTGCCTGAATTTTTGTTCTGCGGTGAAAGACAGCAATTCTTTATGTCTTTCCAATACCCCGGCCAGTGCGGCAGCAGTTCCCAGTCTGGCCCATCTTTCAATGACAGGATATTGCAGGGCAAGCCGGTTAAAATCGGCGTACGTCATCCGCAGGAATTCGCTGTGTGTAAGGGTTTCGAGGTACCAGGGTGATGGTTGCTGAAGCTGGAAAGAATCCAATACGCCAGAGAAGGAGCCGGTGTAGGTGAATACGATCGTAGATTCCTTTTCGCCTTCCAGGGCAAAAACACGCTGTACGCCGGCTGTTACGAAGTATAGATACTTTTCTATTTCCCCGGCTGCGGTCATTACTTCCCTGCGTTTAAACTGCACCGGATGCCAGCAGGCTGCCAGTGCCTCCCATACGGTATCCGGGAGAGGCATGATCTGGAAAACGATTTTATGTAGCTGCTGAAGGGACATACGGAAAGATAAAAAAAGAAAGGCAATCAGCATAAACTGATTGCCTTTCCGTATTGATCAGTGATCATTATTTGATTAATACTGCCAGAGGTCCTGCTCTTTATTAAAGATACGGTCGTGAATACCTTGTCCTTCCAGGAGGCGCATGGTACCATCTTTAATATAGTCCTTGATCTCGCGGTTGTAGGTATTGTTTTCCTTTACTATGTAGCTGCCAAAGAAGCGCATTTCAAAAAGGTCTTCCCAGCTGATAGTGGATGCATCGTTATTCTGGTTATACACATCGTGCTTGGCCAGGATAGCGCGGCAATCCGGATAATACACCCAGAATAAAGGGATGGATGCGCGTATGCTGCCATCTTCATTTATGCGGGATACCATAGGAGCTATACCCAGTATACGAACTTTGAGGGCGGAAGCTTCTTTGTCGAATACCCAAACTTCTTTTATTTTGTACTGTTTAATGGTACGTGCATCGAAGTCGTCGCGGGTAGTCACCATTTTTTCTTCGCCGGTTACCGGATCTATACTGCGTACGGTTCTTTCTTCGCCTGCGAGTTTAGTTTGTATTTCGGAGTAGGGCATTACAGTGGTGAAGCGGTCGTCAACAGCGTTGAAGGCTTCTATCTCTTTATTCTTGATAGCGTCGAGCAAAATATTGATGAACAGCTGATTGGTACCAGACTCATCTTCCACGTTATATTGGAAGGGGAGGTTGATCTTTTCCCTGATATCGATTACCTGCCATACACGTTTTTCCCAGAACCTGTCATCCTCGCGGATGTAGTCGTAGGCGATGGGTGTACGTTCTCTGGCAAGGTTTCTTTCCACCACACCATCCACTCGCAGTGATTTGCGCGGAGTATCTACCAGCGGGGCTGATATACCATCCGTACGCAGAGAAGCAGGAGGAGCAGAAGATGGAGGAGGAGGCGCTACCGCATTCCCGGTTGCCGGGTTTACTACGCTATCCGGTGCAGGTGTTGCTGTAGTAGCAGTTCTGCGGCGGGTTGTACCGCCACGGCGTTGCGCATCAGCAGCTGTTGCCAGCATCACCAGCAAAAGAGTGCACCAACCAATTCTGTTAAATATTACTGCTCGCATAATTCAGTAATTAATGGACCGTTAGTTTAATTTAAATATAGTACTCGGCATGGAACGAACCACATTATCCGGGCCTTTCACTTTTACGTTTTCAAAGAAAACTTCATCGCCTGGGCGTAGAGAACGGATGGATGCGGCTACATTTCCGGGGAAATAAGCAGAAGTAGCATCACCTTCCTGGTACTCTTTGCCTTTTGCAGAGATACCTACGCGGTAACCGATTACTTCATATTTCACGCCTTCAAATTCAAAATCTTCGAGGTCGGCACGTAAGCCACCCTGTACTTTAAAGTCAGCTGCCTTCATGCTGCCGCCTTTATTAACTCCCACTTTCAACACCGGATCCGGAACACGTTTCACACGGAATTCTTTCTGACCGAGTGATTTGGTTTTTCCATCGATGTTAGCGACTACGTTAATCACTGCTTTGCCTGGTTGGCTAACAGTTACAAGGTATTCGCCGGAACCGCGTTTGGTCATATTACCACCTGATATAGAAGCAGACACCTGTTCGGCAGGTACGCCGGCAGCAGAAATCGAAATAGGATTCTGGAGGCCGATATACAGCACGTTCATTTTGTCTGCGGAGATGGAGGTAGCAGAAGCACCTACATTATAAGTTTCGGTAAAGGAATAGGATTCAGGAGCGCCACCAGTTGGGCTAGGTAAGGTAATAGACCCGGTTAATGTTTTTTCACCAATGCCGGAAACAGGAACAGTATATACTCCTAAACCTTCATGTGCTTCAATGGTAGAACCATTTACAACAATAGTCGGATTAACCGTAGTGCTGTAAGCACCTACTGCGATGTTGGCAGTTAAGGTTTGTCCTTCCATGAGGTTTTTGGAATTCAGGGAGATAAATGGTCTTACTTTATCGAATTTAAATGTGTTCGCATCAATCTGACGGAACAGGTCATCGATAATGGCAGACTCAGAGTTTTTGATATCATTCTGGAATTTACCCAGGATGGTTACTGCAGCAATAGTAGGTACCATGTTGAAGTGGTAGGTAGTCCATGATTTCGGACCGCCGCCATGTTCATCATTTGATTTACCTACTTCAATTTTCAGTGGTAAAGTTCTTGTGAATTGATCTTTCTTTTTAGGATCAACGAAAGAGAGTAATTGGTTACGTAAATCTTTCAATTTAGCTTCCAGTTCAGGACCTTTCTTCATATTCTCCATTACCCTGGTAGGAGCGTCCAGTCCGGCTTTATCCTTAATTTCACCATGTTCGTCCAGGCCACCACTTTCTGTGATGATGGTTTTCTTTAAGGACTCTACGTAATCATACATGCTGGCGGATATTTGTTTCACCTGCTGGGCTTTTGCTCTGAGAGGTGCTGTTTTTTCCGCATTATCCTTCATCTGTGCATCAAATTGTTTGTAGATGAAGTCATTCTTGTCAGCTAAGGATTTATTTGAAGTATTGATTGAATTATTTACGATACTAAAAGCGTTCAATATTTCAGCAGAGACGTTCAACGCCAGCATGGCCGTCAAGACCAGGTACATGATGTTGATCATCTTCTGCCTAGGATCTTTAGGTAGTGCCATAGTTTGTTTTCAGATTTAATTGATATGTGTTAATTCAGAAACTATTAGCGTTACCTTATCTTCCTCCGTGCATAGCGCTCAGCATATTACCATAAATTGAGTTCAGGTTGCTGAGGTTTTTAGCGAGCAGGGAAATTTGTTCCTGTGTTTTCTTGGCATCTTCAATGCTGCCACTCATCGCACTGGAAGCATTCTGCAGGTTGCTGTAGAATGAATTCATTGCTTTCAGGTGGTTGTTGGTGTCCTGGAGTTCCAGTTCGTAGATAGCATTGAGGGAAGCCAGATTTTTAGTCATACCCTGCATCTGTACATGGAAATCTTTAGTAGATTCTGATGCACTGTTGAAAGAAGATACGGCAGCAGCGGCTGTAGTATAAGCATTTGCTACATTACCGATAGCGCTGGCAGCTTCTCTTGTTTTCTGTGTGTAATCTCCGGTGGCTGCAACTACATCGCTGATATCTCTCATTTTATCAACGGTAGTACCCAGTTTCTGGAAGTTTTCGCTTAAGCGCTGCAGGTTGGCAGGTGTAATGTCTGCTTCCTGGAGCATTTTGTCCAAACCGGCTACAGCTGGACTTCCTGCTACTGCTACCACCTGGCCTTCCGTGTGTGCGCCGGAATCAGGTACAAAAGCGTAAACGAAAAAGATCAGCGCTTCTACGCTCAGACCCAGGATCAAAGCGATGTCAGCTCCGCGCCAGTGCTGTAATTTGAACAATGCTCCCACGATTACCACGGAAGCCGCAATACATACGAAAAAGTTCAGCCATTTAGCTTTGTTAGGATTCATAGCCATAGGTTAAAATTTACTGGTTAAAATGTTAGTTAAAGTCTGTATGGAATAGTTAATTCTCACTGATTTACTCATAATAGTGTACATACTAAAGGTTTCTTTGGTGTTAATAAATACAGGCTATTATTTATTGATTATCCTATCTGTGCTTCACTCGTCTGCTCAGGGCAATGGTACATCTGAAACCAACATAAGATTTCGAACTGTCCTGATACTCATATGTTCTGGTTCCGGTTTGAAGGAAATATCCTACGTCTTTCCATGAACCACCCCTGATTGCTTTACGCTTCATCTTTAATGGTGCATCATCCGGTACATCCATTCTCAGATATGGGTTCATATCTGATGTGAAAGAATAGGCATTTTCGTAAAAGATATCTGCTGTCCATTCCGCAACGTTGCCGGACATGTTATATAAGCCATAATCATTAGGCCAGTAAGCATCTGCACGAACGGTGTAAAAACCACCATCTTCCGGATAATTACCACGACCGGGCTTGAAGTTAGCCAGCAAACATCCTTTTTTATTACGGATGTAGTAACCGCCCCAAGGGTAAGGCGTTTGCTCTCTTCCGCCACGGGCGGCATATTCCCACTGCGCTTCAGAAGGTAACTGGAATTTATCTTCCGTAAACAGCTTCTTGCTGGCGCGGTAGTCTTCCCAGAATTTACTTCTCCATTCGCAGAAGGCAGTTGCCTGGTGCCAGTTTACACCTACTACCGGATAGTTATCAAACGCCGGGTGCCAGAAGTACATACGTGTCATCGGCTCGTTATAGGCATATGAGAAATCCCTGATCCAGCACAGTGTATCCGGGTAAATGGGCACGTCTTTCTTTACAATAAAAGTAGAACGCGGCTTACCGAAATTTTCTCTCAGCTTCGCTTTATCCCAGTTAAAGGTTTCCTGGTGGTAAATCAGTTTGCCCACATCAATATCCTTGCGGCCGTATAACCGGTCTGCTTCGGTATACACCATCGCATCCAGTTTTTCCATGGTAGCCTTGTCTTTATAGACAATCTTCTGCTTCCAGTCAATAATATCATGACCATCATCAGATTTTACATGACCCAGCAAAATGTGTGCAATAGAGTCCTGTACCCAATTCACAAACTGGCGGTACTCGTTATTCGTAATTTCCGTAGCATCCATATAGAAGCCGGAAATTGAAATCGACTTGTTACGTGCCGTGTATGCATAGTTTACGTCCTCATCACTGGGACCCATGTGAAAAGTTCCGGCTGGTACGTATACCATCCCGTACGGTACAGGGGGAGAGTACTTCGGTCTCGGACTTACGCCGATCAATTGCCCTTGCGCATTTTTAGGGGTTTTACTACCGCCACAGCTGGCCAGCAGGGAAACCAGCAAAACTGCCAACAGACCTTTTACATAGTTAAGCTTCATAAGGGTAGCTTTCATCAGAATATGTTTTTTCTATTAACCAGCCTGGTGTGATTTGCCTGTATACAAGGGAACACAATTCTCATTTTTTTCACCCGCTTTGTTTATATGAAAGATAGCAAATGTAATAATTAATTTTAATCCGTAGTGACTTTTTATCCAACTTTTTCAATTCGCCTTATATCCGTTCTGTAACTAGTTTAAACGCACCTTTTAACATTTTATTATATAAACGTAATAACATTTATTGAATCAATAGCCTCCCTTACGAGAGGCAAGTTACATAATTATTATATTAAATTAATAATTTCTTCTATATAATGTACGGGCTTAATGCAATGATAATCTTTACATAAATAAACTAAAGTGTCATTTTCCTGCTCCCGCCCGGTCAGCAGGGGAATCGCCGGAATATTTTTTTCTGCGCCGACAAGAATCCTGTACGGGATAAACCATTTTCCCGCTTCATCCATTCTTTCCCTGAAATTTTTTCCGACAATGGCCAGTTCGGGGGTACCTTTTACCAGCTGTAATAACTGGCTCGCCCACACGCCAAAGGAGGTAGGGTATCTCACTATCGTTTGCGACAGGCTGGAAACGGCTCCCACACAGCGGTTTGCCCAATCCTTCTCATCAAAAACAACAGAAAGGTACCAAAGGTTCTGCATCATCACCGCATTTCCACTGGGCACTGCCCCATCGTAGATTTCCTTCTTCCGCACAATCACATCATTCTGACCCTCAATGGTATAGTAAAAGAACTGCCCGGCTTCATCACCAAAATGAGCGATCACAAAGGCCGTAATATCACGCGCCTCATATAAATACCGGGCGTCGCCGGTAACTTCCTGCAACGCTATCAGCGCCCGGATCAAACACGCATAATCGTCCAGGAACGCCGGATACTTCGCCTGGTCCTGTTTCCATGTATGGTAAAAGGCACTACCGGCAGCCTCCTGGCGGAAATTCGATAAACAGAAATCCATATTGCGGATAGCCATCTCCCTGTAAGCTGGTACGCCAAGTGCCGCATAAGCCTTACAGCAGGCATGTACCATCATGGCATTCCATCCCAGCAGGATCTTATCGTCCAATCCCGGCCGGATACGGTTAGCCCTTACCGCCAGCAACTTCTCCCGGCAACCTTTTAACATGGCGCCGAAAATATCCGCGTCATATCCTTTTTCCGCCGCGAAATCCAGCAGCGGCTGTTGTACCCATAAAATATTCTGTTCCTCCCAGTTGCCATGATCCGTTACATCATAATACTCGCAGAAAGGCTTTGCCTGTTCCCCCAGGATATGATGGATCTCCGCTTTGCTCCAGGTATAAAACTTTCCTTCCACACCTTCAGAATCTGCGTCCAGCGCGGCATAGAAGCCTCCTCCGGGAGCGGTCATTTCACGGGTAATAAAGTCCATCGTATCCCTGACCGTTTGGGCATATACCTCGTTGTGTGTCAGCTGATAAGCATCGCACAACACATCCAGGAGCAGCGCATTATCATACAACATCTTTTCAAAATGAGGCGCCAGCCACTTTTCATCGGTGGAATAACGGGCAAACCCGCCACCCAGCTGATCATAGAGGCCGCCCTGCAGCATTTTATCCAGCGACAGCAACGCCTGTTGCAGCGCTTCCGGATGCTGATACGCATGATGATACCTCAGCAGGTAAGCAATGGTAAAGGTTTGCGGGAACTTTGGCGCCCGGCCAAAACCGCCCCACCGGGTATCGGCCTGCTTCAGTATATTTTCACAAATGGTGTCACACTGCGCTTTGGTAAATAATTCTTCGAAGGGAATATCTAGATGCAACCCGGGCTGCTGCCCAAACCGGGCTGATTGCTGTATATGCTGTACCAGGTTATCTGCCTGGGTTTCAATCTCCTCCCGTTTATTTTGAAATGCATCAGCAAGCGATAACAGCACATCTGTCCAGGAAGGACGGCTGTATGCTTTCACCGGCGGGAAATAAGTGCCGCCATAAAAAGGCTTTTTATCCGGTGTAAGAAAAACATTCAGCGGCCAGCCACCAGCACCGGTCATAGCCTGTACGGCGTCCATATAAATATGATCCAGATCGGGCCTTTCCTCCCGGTCTATCTTAATATTAATAAAATGTTCGTTCATGATGGCAGCTGTAGCTTCCTGCTCAAAGCTTTCCCGCTCCATTACATGGCACCAGTGACAAGCGGCATACCCGATACTTACCAATATAGGTTTATCCTCCTGCAACGCACGTTGCAAGGCTTCTTCCCCCCACGGATACCAGTTTACAGGATTATGCGCATGCTGCAGCAGATATGGACTGGTTTCACTGATAAGCTTATTCATGGATTCCCCCTACGCGATAATAATGATTGATCTTCTTATTTCTTCTACAAAGAAATTTATTTTTTCAGGATTACAAAGAAATATTTTGAAACCGGCCCCTGCATTGCCATCGCAGCAAAAAAAACAGGGATGGCATTACGCCACCCCTGCTCAGTTTTATCGCAGAAAAATTGCTTACTTCTTTATTAATGTAGTCAGGTACTGCTCCAGCGCAGCTGCCATAGAAGGCGCCTGCGGAAGTGGTGCTTTTACATCCAGTCTTAACCCCGCTTCTTCCACCGCAGCGGAAGTAGTAGGACCGAAGGCGCCGATGTGCGTCCCGTTCTGCACAAATTCAGGCATGTTCTCAAACAGTGACTTCACGCCGGAAGGACTGAAAAACACGATCATGTCATAAGCAGTAGCAGCCAATACTTCCTTTACATCTGTAGAAACGGTTTTGTAAAGCGTAGCGGTGGCATAGTCGCACTTGTTTGCTTTCAGCCATTCTTCGATATCTTTCTTCTGGCTATCAGAGCTGGGGAAAAGGAATTTCTCATTATCCCGGTGCTTGTTCATCACCTCCAGTACCCCTTTGGTAGAACCGTCTGCTCCGTAAAATACCTTCCGCTTCCGGTAAAGAATGAATTTCTGCAGATACAACGCCACGGCTTCTGTAATACAAAAGTATTTGCAGTCCTGTGACACCTTAATCTTCATTTCTTCACAAATCCGGAAAAAGTGGTCTACCGAGTTACGACTGGTAAAAATTACCGCCGTAAAGCTGAGAATGTCGATTTTCTGTTTTCTGAACTCCTTCGCTGGCAAACCTTCCACCCTTATGAACGGATAAAAATCCAATTTTATATTGAATTTCCTGGCCAGATCAAAGTAGGGTGACTTTTCTGTTTCAGGCTTAGGTTGAGAAATTAGGATTGACTGAATTTGTTTTCCTTGCAAATCTTTTTTTGGCCCGCCTTTTATCATACGTTTTTTGCTCTTGTGTTAACAATAGGCGATAATCAGGGATTACCAGTTAACCAGATATTCTGCAGCACCTTGGTTAATATTAAAACAGGCGCTACTTCGAATGCGCAAAGGTAAAGAAAAAAATGCAATTTACTGAAAGATAGGTACTGCCTAACCAGTGAATAAGATCTAATATACCTGTAGATAATGAGTAATACAATAAAAAACAAGGATATATATAGGAAAGTCCGCGCTATTTCGGGTGTACAGAAGGCAATTATCACCAAAAACGGCACCAGCAACACCCCCAAAATCTTGTTGATCAGGTAAAGAATGAAAATATAAGCATCCGCCAGCTCAGAATTCCCGAACAGCCAGCCGCAAAAACGCAACATCACGTACTTAAAACCATACACCACGGCCACCATCACTATTAAACCCGGTATCAGCAACCAGGGCTCCGCCTGCGGAAATACCTGCTGCCGGTACAATACCAGGTAAAAATACAGCCCAAGCACAATAGCGAAGAAAATATTCAGCAACATATTGGGAAAAGGCGATTGCGATAACTGGTCCTTTAATTGCCGCTGGCTCAGCGTAGGATTCAGGAAGGCCCGGAACAGATCCGAGAAATATTTCCGGTAAGCCAGGCGTATCACGCTCAGGATCAGCATTACCCCTGCCATCAGGTAAATAAGCCAGTCCATATTGCGGTAAGGTCTTATCGGGTTGGTATCCACGAACCGTGGTTTGCCGGGTTTCAGGAAGACGTTTTCCTGCGATATCTTCTTCAGGTAAAGATCATATGCTGATACCGGCTTCACCTTAGGTACTGCCGCCAATGCCAGGCTATCTGTTTTCAGGTGGGCGGTATCCTTCCCGAGCTTTGTGGTATCTTTCTTTATGCGTGCAACTGCCGGTAAAGCAGCCCTGGTGCTGTCTCTTTTAACAGGAGCGGTACGCGCCTTCGCGCGCGATGAATCTGCAGCTGTACGGGTAATCACCGGCTTTTTCTTTACTGCCGGCGGCACCGCAGCGGAATCTGTTGTTTGTGCCAAAACGGGCAAATAACCTAAAATGAATAACAGCAGTAACCAGTTTCGCACCAGGAAAATATTTTGCAATGACTTTAAATCGGTTTTTCAATAACCCGTTTCCCACACAAAGGAATCAACGGCAATTAACAACGTCCTGCCCACATAACAAAAAGGAAACGTAATTATGATATCGCAAAGATATTAAAATAGTCCATAGTTGACCGGAGTGTAGTAAAGGGAAGAAGGTATCTTTGCGGCCAATACGGGTAAACAATCATAAAACGTCATGGCCGGAATTTATTTACATATTCCTTTTTGCAAGCAGGCCTGTTACTACTGCAATTTTCATTTTTCCACCTCGCTGTCGCAGCAGGAGGCAATGGTCAATAGCATCCTGCAGGAAATCACACTGCAAAAGGATTATCTCGCGCAGCACCCGGTACACACCATCTACTTTGGCGGCGGCACTCCCAGCCTGCTGAAAGAAGAGGAACTCGCTGCGCTGCTGTCGCACCTGCGCGCCACCTTTGCAGTAGCGGAGGATGCGGAAATTACCCTGGAAGCCAACCCCGACGACCTCACCGCTGAAAAACTCGCCCATTTGAAAGCCGCCGGCATCAACCGGCTCAGCATAGGCGTGCAGTCGTTTCACGAAGAGGACCTTACCTGGATGAACCGGGCGCACAACAGCCGGCAGGCACTGGATTGTATCAAACAGGCGCAGGATCTCGGGTTTCAGAATATCACCATCGACCTTATTTACGGAGGCCCCACGCTTACCAATGAAGGCTGGGAACAAAATGTGAAACAGGCCATTGCACTGGGCGTTCCGCATTTATCGTGTTATGCGCTCACCGTAGAACCGGGAACGGCGCTGGATCAGTTTATAAAGAAAAAGAAGATGGCTGCTACCGATCCGGACAAAGCAGCGCAGCATTTTGAAATGCTGATGGAATGGCTGGGAGCCGCCGGCTATGAACATTACGAAATCTCCAATTTCGCCTTACCAGGATGGCATTCCCGGCATAACAGCAGCTACTGGCAGGGCAAGCCCTATCTTGGCCTGGGCCCGTCGGCCCACTCGTTCAACGGCGCTTCGCGGCAATGGAACATCGCCAATAATGCCCAATACATAAAAAGCATCACGGCAGGTACCGTGCCTTTTGAAATAGAGTCGCTCACTACGGCCATGCAGTTCAACGAATACATCATGACCTCCCTCCGTACTTCCGCCGGATGCAACCTGGAATGGGTGGCAGAAAAGTTCGGCGCCGATCATACCATTCATTTACTGGCGCACAGTGAACCGTATATTAGAATGGGCCGCATAGAGCGGGTAGGGGAAACCTTGCGGTTAACAAAAGCCGGTCGCCTGTTCGCAGATGGAATCGCCGGCGAGTTATTCATCTTATAAAAAAAGCAGCGGAGGTAATATCCCCGCTGCTCTTCTATATAATAATATCCTATTTGTCAATTACCATCCCAGGATATACGCGAACATCAGCGGCGCCACAATAGTAGCATCTGATTCTACGATAAACTTAGGTGTATGGATATCCAGTTTACCCCAGGTAATTTTCTCATTAGGCACCGCACCGGAGTAGGAACCATAAGAAGTGGTGGAGTCGGATATCTGGCAGAAATAACCCCAGAAAGGAACATCTGTCCATTCCAGATCCTGGTACATCATCGGCACCACGCAGATCGGGAAGTCGCCGGCAATACCGCCGCCAATCTGGAAGAAGCCAACGCCTTTACCAGCGGAGTTGCTACGGTACCACTCAGACAGGTAGATCATGTACTCAATACCGCTTTTCATGGTAGACGTTTTCAGGTCGCCCTTGATGCAGTAGGAAGCAAAGATATTACCCATGGTACTGTCTTCCCATCCCGGAACGATGATAGGAATATTTCTTTCGGCAGCAGCAATCATCCAGCTGTTCTTTGGATCAATTTCGTAGTGCTCTTTCATCACGCCACTCAGCAGGAGCTTGTACATGAATTCGTGCGGGAAAAAGCGCTCACCGGCCTCTTCAGCATCTTTCCATATTTTGTAGATATGCTTCTGAATACGGCGGAATGCTTCTTCTTCCGGGATACAGGTATCTGTAACGCGGTTAAAGCCCTGCTCCAGCAGATCCCATTCTTCCTGCGGGCTCAGGTCGCGGTAGTTAGGTACTCTCTTATAGTGTGTATGTGCTACCAGGTTCATGATATCCTCTTCCAGGTTAGCGCCTGTGCAGGAAATGATATCCACTTTACCCTGACGGATCATTTCCGCGAAAGAAATGCCCAGTTCAGCCGTACTCATCGCACCGGCCAACGTCACCATCATTTTACCACCTTCCAGTAAATGTGTTTCATATCCTTTGGCAGCATCCACCAATGCAGCTGCATTAAAGTGGCGGTAATGGTGCTGGATAAATTGCGAAACAGGTCCCTTATTCATGTCATTTAATCATTTATACATTAACAGTCTGGCTAATAAAGCCTTAACAGGTGGCAAAGTTAAGATAATTTTTGCAGGGGCAAGGGGCGTGGGGATAAAACAGAAGGGCCCAGAGCAAATGCCCCGGGCCCTGTATTTTTAACACTACTAAAACTAAGCTTTTTTCAAACGGCTGTATACTTTCATATTGGCATCCGCATCGGTTTTGACAACAGTCCAGGTATCAGTACCCTCCAATGTTACAAAGTACACCACGTTGTCTGAAGAAGCATATTCCACTACACAATAAACGCTGGTATTGGAATATTTTTTATTCAGTTTACTGAGTACTTTCAGTGGCAGCTGTTCTGCCTGCAGGTACCGGGAGGTAGCCAGCAGGGTACCATCCTCTTTAAAGAAGGCAGTTACCTTTGTATTACTCATGGTAAACTTGGCGGTAAACGTTCTATTATCATCCGTGTACCATTTTACATCGGTAGCACCGTTGAAAGATTCATTGAAGGTACTGTTGATCCTTTTGTTAACAGTAGTTTCATAAGGGCTTGCGAGAAGCACGTTGGCACTCAACAGGAGCGCAGCACTGACTAATAAGATAAGTTTTTTCATGGCGGAAAAAATTTATGGTGATTGTAATTTTTTTGTTTCGATAAGTCAAAGCTACGCCGGGAAGTGCCCAGTGGTCAAGGCATACTTTACTGGTGGGAGCACATGATTAGTTGGACTATCCGTTAATGAACGTCCGCCTGACCGGTGGCGGACATACGGCTATTCAGACCAGCCATAGCCTGTTTGTTGGTGCCAACCTGCCAATGTTGCTTGGCGGAGAGTTAAGAAATTGTTAAAATGGATAAGGTTTTAAGACATGGACCGGTCCCTGCCAATTGCTGTATAAATAGTATCTTGAGATGATGAACCACCTGGCCCATGCTTACTTATCTTTTCGTGAACCGGAGCTGATCACCGGTAACCTCATTGCAGATTTTGTAAAGGGCAGGAAAAACATGGCAGTTTACACCGCAGGTATCCAGCAGGGCATCCGGATACACCGGGCCATCGACAACTTTACTGATCAACACCCGGTAACGGCCAGGGCTAAACAGTTTTTCCGCCCCTCCTGCGGATTATATAGCGGCGTATTCACCGACCTGGTATATGATCATTTCCTGGCTGCTGATCCGGAACGCTTTACAAACGATTCCCTGTATTCGTTTGCCCGTTACGTTTATAGCCAGATTAACCAGCGCACAGAACAGCTGCCACCAGCTTTTTTGCAGATGTTTGAATATATGCAGGCCTACAACTGGCTCTATAACTACCATACTACAGAAGGAATTTCCAGCTCTATCAGGGGAGTAGCCCGGCGGGCCAAATACCTGGAAACCGATGGCAATATTGTATTTGCCGTGTTTATGGAACACTATGCCGCCCTGAAAGAATGCTACCAGGATTTCTTCCCTGAGCTGCAAACTTATGTGGAAGGACTGTTGCAAATTGAAAACCGCTAACAGCTTGTTAAATGAGAGAACTACGCTTTTCAGATTCCTTAAAAAAAGGTAGGTTTGCCGCCAATAATCTATAAAAGAAATAAAGCTTTCCAGGATGATGAAAAAAGTTCTCCTTTTTGCCTTTGTAGCGGGCCTAATCAGCTTAAGCGCCGCTGCGCAGGATAAAAAACTGCCTCCACTCGATGCCAGCCCGATGGACATGGCCTATTACCCTGTCATGTATCCCTATGTTGTAAAAGTAAAAGGCGAACCCGGAACATTGGTAGCCAGAGTAATTTACAGCCGTCCCCAAACCAAAGGAAGGGATATCTTCGGGAACCTGGAAGAATATGGCAAAATATGGCGTCTTGGCGCTAACGAAGCCACTGAAATAGAATTCTTCCGGCCCGTGATTATCGCTGGTAAAAATATCCCGAAAGGACGTTATACCCTGTATGCCATTCCAACAGAAAAAACATGGACCATCATCCTGAATAAAGACACCGATGTATGGGGCGCTTTTAAATACGATCAGAAAAAAGATGTGGTAAGAACTGCCCTCCCGGTATTATCACTGGATACAGCAGTAGAAGCCTTTACCATGGTATTTGAGAAAGGCGATCCCGGCGCCAACCTGATTATCGCCTGGGATAAAGTAAGCGTAAGTCTTCCTATTAAATGGACCGAAGGCACCACTACCGCAAAAAAGAAATAATCCGTATTTTATAAAATGCCGCCGGGGCGGGATAAAAAGCAGTGTTCTGCTGCTTTTTATCCCGCCCCGGTAACGTTTATACGAAAACTGTTTACACAGTTGTTGTTGTAAAAAGAAAAAGCGGTAAGAATACCGCCTTAAGAATTTTAACCATATCCTATGAAAAACCTAAAACGAATGTAGCAGGTTTATTCATATCCGTTAGTTGCTAATTGGTGAACGATATAAAAATGTTCGTAACCGTCGGAATTTATGCCATCATATTTTAATATAAGCTAAAACGGACAAGTTTGCCCTTTATCAATTGGCGAATTTCCAATCGCAAAAACTGGAGTATATTTGGAGACCATCAGAAATTGATCATCTAAACTATTAAAGACATGAAGCTGGGTACTAAACTCATACACGCAGGTGTAGCTCCCGATCCGTCTACCGGCGCCATTATGACGCCAATTTTTCAAACATCTACCTACGTACAAAGTGCTCCCGGAGTGCATAAGGGCTACGAATACGCCCGGACGCAGAATCCTACCCGCGACGCCCTTCAGAACGCACTGGCAGCCATTGAAAACGGCACACATGGCATTTCTTTCGGCAGCGGCCTGGCAGCTACAGATGCTGTGATGAAACTCCTGAGCCCCGGCGACGAGGTAATTGCCACCAACGATCTTTACGGCGGCACCTACCGGATCTTTACCAAAGTGTTTGAACGTTACGGTATCCGGTTCAATTTCATCGACATGTCTGATGCCCGGAACATAGAAGCCCATATTACCCCCCAAACCCGGATGATATGGCTGGAAACGCCAACCAACCCGCTGCTGAAAATCATAGATATCGCGGCCTGTGCCACCATAGCCCGCAAAAGTGAAGTCATCTTATGTGTGGATAACACCTTCGCATCGCCTTATCTCCAGAACCCGCTTGACCTGGGCGCCGATATCGTGCTACATTCGGCTACCAAATACCTCGGAGGGCACAGCGACGTGGTACATGGCGCCGTGATCGTAAAAAATGAAGACCTTGCCAAACAACTGTATTTTATCCAGAACAGCTGCGGCGCTGTTCCCGGTCCGCAGGACTGCTTCCTGGTGCTCCGCGGAATCAAAACATTACATGTACGCATGCAGCGTCATTGTGAAAATGGCGTAATAGTCGCCAATTTCCTCCGCAACCACCCCAGAGTGGATAAAGTATACTGGCCCGGATTTACAGACCATCCCAATCATGATATCGCCAAACAGCAGATGAGAGGCTTCGGGGGCATGATGTCCTTTACATTGAAAGATGATAGTATAGAGTCGGCCAACCGGATTCTGAGCAACACCCATTTATTTGCCCTGGCAGAATCACTGGGAGGAGTAGAGTCGCTGATAGGTCATCCCGCCAGCATGACACATGCCTCCATTCCCCGTGCAGAAAGAGTGAAGAACGGGCTCGCAGACTCCCTGATCCGGCTGAGCGTGGGTATTGAGGATGCAGATGATCTTACCGAAGATCTTGCAAAAGCTATCGGCTAAGTAATAGATTTTAATTCTTATGCGGTAAAAATTATCTTTACCGGGAAGCGTAAATATTTATCCTAACCATATCCAGTGCCTTTTTATATCTGAATTGAAGATTCCGGTGTAAAAAGGCTTGTGGTAATACACGTGATTAAACTTATGAAGATCCAGAAATTAAGGGAGTTTTTAGATGCCAAGGCGGCATACTATAATCACCCGGACTTTATAGCTAATGATCCTATTAGCATACCGCACCGGTTCAGTGTATTGCAGGATATCGAAATCGCCGGCCTTTTTGCTGCTGTACTGGCATGGGGAAACCGTACCAGTATTATCAACAAATGCACGGAACTGATGAAAATGATGGATGATTCGCCGTATGACTTTATCCGTCATCACCAGCCGCGGGATCGTATGAAATTACTTTCCTTCTGCCACCGTACTTTCAACGGTTTGGATCTGCTATACTTTGTGGAGTTTCTCCAGCATTATTACACCAATGTAACATCGCTGGAATTTGCCTTCAGTGCCCACATCACCCCGCAGGATGAAAATGTGGAAAAAGCACTGATGGGGTTCCGGAAAGTGTTTTTTGCACTGGAGCACCCGGAAAGAACTGTTAAGCACATCGCCACACCGGCAAAGAACTCTGCCTGCAAGCGATTGAATATGTATTTACGCTGGATGGTGAGAAATGATGAAAATGGCGTGGATTTTGGGCTCTGGCAGCACATATCACCTTCGCAACTGGTGTGCCCGATGGATGTACACGTAAGCAGAGTGGCCACCAGGCTGGGAATTATAACCGAGCCAAAGGCCGACTGGAAAACAGCTACCGCGCTCACACACCAGCTGAAGAAACTGGATCCTGATGATCCTGCCAAATATGATTTTGCCTTGTTTGGCCTCGGGGTGATCGAAAAATATGTCTGATAAAATAAAAATGATAATGAAAAGAATCCTGGGACTGATTGCAATGGTAGTAACACTGTCTTTATCCGTTAAAGCACAGGAATATGTAGCCCTCAACTATACCTTCAATAAAGGAGAGCTATTTGAACTGGAACAGAAAAGCAGGAGCGAAACCTATATGACGGTGAATGAAATTGTACAAAGAACCACCCGCGATTACAACAACATCATTACCATGGAGGTAACCTCCGTAGAACCAGGCAAAACCATCCTCACTTTCCGGTACAAGGACCTGAAATTCAATTTCAACGCTAAAAATCAGAACATCTTTGTAGATGCAAAGGTCACCAAACAGGAAGAACCCTTCCAGGCCGGGCTGAAAAAAGTACTGGATCAACCCTTCACGGTAGAAATACAAACCACCGGCATTATCAATAAGGTGGACGGGCTGGAAACTATCCTGGACAACGCCGCCGGCGCTTTCAGCACCCTTAAAAAGGATGAACAGGAAGCCTACAGGAAACTGATGAAAGACCAGTTCGGAACAGAAACGTTCCAGAGCTGGCTGGAACAACTGCTGATCATGTACCCCGCACATGGCATTAAAACCGGCACCCAATGGGAAGAAAATGTACCCCTGCGCGGCGGACTGGTAGGCCGGATAGATCTTTACTGGAACCTGCAGACATGGGATGCACAAACAGCAAAAATTGGCGGCACCTCAAAAATCAATACTGATAAGGTGCAAATGCTCACCCTGGATGACGGGATCAAGGCTACCGCGGAAATCAGCGGCACCACTTCTTCCAATTACCTGATTAACCGCAGCAGCGGCTTACCCAGCATCTGTGTACAAAACACCGATATGTCCGGTAATTATACTTACAAGGCCGATAAGGCAAAACGTATAAAACATGACCTGAAAGTACCGGTAAAAGTAGTTACCAATGCCTCCTACAAGATCAAACAAATGAAATAATGACCGCACAGCCAGCACAATATCTCCAGGAAACAGCTGCCTGGACACAGGACAACTTCGAAATAAGTGTGCCCGTGAATGTTAGTTATGAACTGCTGGAAGAAATACTGGCGGGCAAACTGCAGCAGCTAATCAGCGAAAATTTCTCCCGGTTTATATTCCTGCTCTATCGTACAGATGTGGCGGAGAAAAAGGTAGAAGGAATACTGGAAGATGCCGCTGCTACAGGGGAAGACCCTTATAAATCCATTGCTGCGCTCATTATAGAAAGACAACTGCAGAAGATAATTTCCCGGGCTACCTATAAACAAAACGATTTGCCCGATGATGAAGAAAGATGGTAAACAAGAAGGGGTGATGCTAAGCATCACCCCTTCTTGTTTACATTTAAAATGTTAGCTCCTTCACTTTTTCCTTGTCCTCCTTTTCCTTTTCCAGGTCAAAGAAAGTCCCGAATACATGATCCCATACGGACGAACTTACCCCAAAACCCTTATCCTCACTTTTATAGTGATGGAGGTGATGGTTACGCCACAACGGCTTCATAAACCGTAAAGGCGGGTTCCACGCATGAATGGCGTAGTGCATACTCCCATAAATCAGGTATCCCAGGATAAAGCCGGGGAAAAACATAAACGTGATTTCACGCAGGAAGATATATTGTACGCCAAAAATGGCGGACGCGAGTATCAGGCTTGGTACCGGAGGCATAAATAAACGCTGCTTGTCTCTGGGGTACTCATGGTGGTTACCATGCATTACATAAATAAAACGTTGCACCCTGGGGCTGTCGCTCGCAAAGTGAAACAAAAACCGGTGCATGATGTATTCAAAAAAAGACCAGAATAACATGGCCCCAAAGAATATACCTGCTACTGAACCGGGTGTAAAGCCTAAGGTATTGTGGCTGTAGTAAAGCATGTAGCCAATAATGGGCAAATATAGCCCCCAGATCACCAACGGATGCGTTTTGGTAAGCATCTCAAGATACTGGCTTTCAAATAATCTTGCCTGTCCTTTGTTCTTAATCTTTTCAAACTTCATAACTCCCAAATTTTAGAGTGCAGTTACGGGATATGAATAAAACCTTCCTTATCTACCCTGGCAGCCGCCTCAAAAATGATGCGCATTTTGAAGATGGATGCCACTATCGAACGCAAAAATACAACGTTCATGTATTATTTCGTTCACTATATTACTCTATAAGGCTATAAATAATATTTATTCCCTCCTGTCAATCTCTATAGTTTATCCTGAAATTTTGCAGGTCGGGTTTATGCTTCCGCCTGCGTTGTAATTCATACCTGTAAATTATTTCCCCCACTTCCTTAAAGAAGGGGTGTCCATTTTCCTCATATTCATATTTATCATCATTCAAAATACCATCCCTGTTTACATAAATATTCCCGGTGAGCATAAACTCTACCTGGTTTTTAAAGTCAACGATATAGGCCGCGTCAGTAAGGAAACCGTAGGACCAGCCAGCTTTATTAAATACACGTATATATGGCGGAATGTTCTTTTTACCGGCCTTGAAAAAAAAGAATTTTGTAAAACTGTCGTAATATTCAGCCGTGTCATATTTCGGCCACAACGTTTCGGACGGATACTGCGACATATAACGGTATAAAAAACGGTAATCATCTTCCGTAATATCAAACCGTTGTGATGCCGGCACACTCGCAGGAAACAATACCGATTGCAGCATTTGCTGCAAATCTGTAAGCGGCAGGTTGTTATGCTTTGTGAAGTCCATAGGCGAAAAAACCAGCTTATCATTTTTATCCAGGTACCCCTGTCCCAGCGTTACCTTCCGGCTGTAATCAAAGGTGAGGGTATCGTATGCAACCGGTTGTTCGTATATCACCTTGCCGTTATCCACAAAACGCACGGGATTGGTATGCCGGTTTTCTTCTTCGGTAAGCGGCATAAACCGGCGTACAATACGTACGTCTTTATACCCTTTTGCCCATAACTTTTCGTGAATGGTTTGCTGACCAACAAATTCATACAACCTGTTGTAGGCATCGTTATCACTGATGAGGAATATTTTTTTGATATAGTGCTCCACTGATGGCAACAGGTTACTGGCAGAACTGTCTGTGTGCACGGTTACCTGTCCGTCCCAGGCGCTGTCGGTTAGCATAGGCGTATTCCTGTGAAGGCCGGGGACCTGCAACTCATGCATTTTTTCCAGTGCCAGCAAAGCAATAGGCAGCTTTACCGTACTGGCGGGATTGAAGTACTTGTTCCCGTCCACTTCCAGGTAATAGCTCTTGAAATGTGGCCTGTTACGGGCATCCCGGTCTATTTGCGTATAAATAAGCTGGTAACGGAATGAATCAGGATATTGCAGCACATGCCGGAGGGCCGGAGGCGCTTCACGGTCCAGCAGGTTTTTCAGCAGCGTATCTGTGCGGGGTTGTGCCTGCACAACGAACAATTGGCCATACATCAGGAGTAGCAGCAAACAGCAACGCATATTGGTGGTTCTGTTTATAAATATAAAGTAATTCGCTGGCAGGACACAAAAAAATAGCCAATGCTTTTAACCGCCATTCTTATATTTGATCCTTCATACAACCAGAACAATTACCAAACCATGAAACTAGTAAGTTATTTAAGAGAAGAAACAGATCAACTGGCCATCCTGGTGGACGGACTGTTATACAATACACAGGAGCTGTACCCGGATCTTCCCAATAATATGGGCATGTTCCTGATGATGTGGGAAGATGTGATAGACATCGCCAAACGCGCTGATGCGCTGCTGAAAGAAGGGAAAAACCCCAGCTCTGCTATCGGTATCCCCGTAAACAGCGTACAGCTGCTGTCGCCCGTACCATTCCCTACTTCCTGCAGGGACGGATATGCTTTCCGCCAACATGTTGCGGCCGCACGCCGTAACCGCAAGGTG
This sequence comes from Chitinophaga sp. RCC_12, assembly GCF_041360695.1. NCBI lineage: Bacteria > Pseudomonadati > Bacteroidota > Chitinophagia > Chitinophagales > Chitinophagaceae > Chitinophaga > Chitinophaga sp. RCC_12. The sequence continues at coordinate 958,715 of NZ_JBFUPS010000002.1, read as the reverse complement.
CCCATGATCCCCGAATTCGATCAATACCCGATTTTTTATTTTACCAATCATAATGCTATCCAGGGTCCCGGCGAAATTGTATGCATGCCCGACCATTTCGAAAAACTGGATTTTGAACTGGAAGTAGCCATCGTCATTTGTAAGGCAGGCCGTAATATCACCGCCGCTGAAGCCGATGACTATATCGGTGGATACATGATCATGAACGACATGAGCGCACGCACCCTTCAGATGGAAGAAATGCTGCTTAACCTGGGCCCCGCCAAAGGCAAGGATTTCAGCACCGTAGTAGGTCCCATGCTGGTAACTGCCGATGAACTGGAATCCTTGAAAATACCTGCAAAAGACAGACATACCGGCAACAACTTTAACCTGAAAATGACCTGCAAAGTAAATGGCATCCCTGTGAGTGAAGGCAATATGGGCGATATGGACTGGACCTTTGCGGAAATTGTGGAACGCTGCGCCTATGGCGTTAACATCCTGCCCGGCGATATTATCGGCAGCGGCACAGTGGGCACCGGCTGCTTCCTGGAACTGAACGGTACCGGCAAACTGAATGATCCGGACTATACCGAACAATGGCTGCAACCTGGTGATATAGTGGAAATGGAAGTTACCGGCCTGGGTACCTTATCCAATACTATTGTAAAAGAAGATACCGGCTTTTCCCTGCTGGCCCTTAAGAAAAAAGCATAATCATGCAGATAGATCCATCACAGGTGAAAACAAGTGAGCTGCATGCTTACCTCCTGGGTGCGGTTTCTCCCCGCCCCATTTGCTTTGCCAGCACAATAGATGCGGATGGGCAGCCAAACCTGTCGCCCTTCAGTTTCTTTAACGTATTTGGCTCCAATCCCCCTACACTGATCTTTTCACCGTCGCGCCGCGTACGCGATAATACGGTAAAGCATACACTGGAAAATGTATACGCCACCAAAGAGGTGGTCATCAACATGGTAAGTTATGGTATGGTGCAACAGGCCTCTTTGTCGAGCTGCGAATATCCCGCTGGTGTAAATGAATTTGAAAAAGCCGGCTTCACACCGTTGAAATCTGAAAAAGTACAGCCTTTCCGGGTAAAAGAAAGCCCGGTGCAAATAGAATGTATTGTAAGAGAGATCATTGAAACCGGGCAGGGTGGCGGCGCCGGCAACCTGGTTATCTGCGAGCCGGTAATGCTGCATATCAACGAAAACATACTGGATATCAACGGTAAAATAGATCCGCACAAAATAGACCTGGTAGCCCGTATGGGAGGCGATTACTATTGCCGGGCCTCCGGCGATGCCGTATTTGAGGTAGCAAAACCTAATACCAAACTGGGCATCGGCGTTGATGCGTTACCGTTGGCCATCAGGAATAGCCACATTCTTACCGGCAACCACCTGGGGCAACTGGGCAATGTTCATGAAGTTCCTTTTGTAGATGCCACCTTTCATGATGATCATCTCAAAAATATTATCCAGTATTACAGTGTAACACCGGATGAAATGGAAAAAGAGTTGCACTATTATGCAAAGAAGTTGCTGGATGAAGGAAAGGTAGCCGCAGCATGGCAGGTATTACTGGCCGGCAGCTATTAAGCCGCAAAATAAAAAAGGAAAGGGGCGGAGATCATCATCTCTGCCCCTTTCCTTTTTTATCGTTGGTGCTATTTTGCTCCGAATACTTTCTTCAGCAGGTCAGTAGTTCTGGCTGCGGGATTGGCACGGATGGCCAGTTCCTCTTTCGCTATCTGGTCAAATAAAGCATTTACGGCCATGGTGGTCACGTAGTCCTGTAAGTCAGGATTTACTTTATTGAAGGTAGTAGGCAGCTTATTGTAGTTATTCACGATATCCGCATAATAACGGGTAGCACTGGTGCTGTCGAGCGATTTCTTAATCACCGGCATGAAAGCGGTTTTCAGGGAATCTGTTGTTTTGCTTTTAAAGAAATCAGTGGCAGATGTATTTCCTCCTTTCACGAGGTTCAATGCATCGGTGAGGGTCATTTGTTTAATGGCGCCCACAAAGATGGGAGCCGCATAGCCCACTGCTTTTTCCGCGGAGCGGTTGATTTGCAGGATCGCCTTATCTACCTGGCTGCCTAAACCAATTGCCCGTAAGGTGTTGCCAATTTTCACAGCATCTTCCGGCAGTAACAGTTTATATACATCACTTCCAAAGAAACCATCTTTTTTATTCAGCTTTGCAATACCGGCAGCCACACCTTTCGCCAAAGCTTCCTTGATTCCGGAACCTGCGTCCGATTCAGTCAAACCAGCAAGGGAAGTACCACTACCGGTACTCGTGCTGCTACTCTTGTTGGTGGCGGTTTCCAGCTGTTTACCCAGCTTCTTCAGGAACTGGGCCTGAGTGGCCTGCAGGCTAAAGAAACCCAGCAATACCAATAATGAACGTTTAAGCATAGTGTTATTATAAATATTAATATCTTTCAAAAGTATAAATTATTCGTGTAAAGTCAACAGTGGTATATGTGTTTGATACGCCAGTTTGGAAGTACGGCTGCGTTTAAAGATGCTTTCAAATAAACCGTGTTTTTTAGGAATAGTGAGAATAAGGTCTGCCTTATTTTCTTCGGCAAATTCCACAATTCCTGCTACTACATTGGGATTATCGATGAAATGGTACTCCGGATGGAAATCTTCCAGCAGGGTATCCAGCATCAGTGTTTCAAAAGGAGTATCGGTGCTGAAATGCCGGCTTTCATGATCTATATTGATTACATGCAGTTCCGCATTAAAAATATGCAATAGCTTTTTCAATGGTTCCACGGGAGTGGTTTCCGCCACCTTCCGCAGGTCTGCTGCAAAAACAATTTTTTCTATGGGTTTATACTTTGCTGATTGGGGTACCACCAGCACCGGGTAGCTGGTATTTTTCACTACGTCAATGGTATTGGAACCTACCAACACTTCTTCCAGTTTACTGCCACCGGTAATGCCCATTACAATCAGGTCGGCGTTCTCATTTTTACATACTTCTTCAATAGTAGCTGCCAGCAGGGTGTTATCCGCACGTGTAAGCAGCGTGGTGCCTTCCCGGATGAGAGGGGTCAGCTCTGCCTTCATCTTCTCCAAACCTTCCAGGCTGGCGTCTCTCAGATCCTCCGGATTCACCATCGGAATCGCCGTAGGTACATCCGGAATTGGTACAATCAGCTCATATGCGTGGTACAATACAATGCGGGTGGCCTCCAAACTGTTTCCCAGGGCAATAGCGTAGGTAGCGGCATTATAAGCGGTATCAGAAAAATCAGTAGGTACTAAAATTGTTTTCATATGGGCTAATTTTAAGATACTAATAAGCACTACTTAAAGTTAACGATGTGCATTGGTATATGAACGCTTCATGAAAATTTAATGCCACATTTATATTATATAAAACAAAAAGGCGAATGACCGTAGCCATTCGCCTTTTATTTTATTAAGATGATTTTATTTCTGTTGTTCCGGCTTCATCTGCGGGAAGAAGAGTACATCCTGGATAGATGGCTGGTTAGTCATCAGCATGGTTAAGCGGTCGATACCGATACCAATACCGGAGGTAGGCGGCATCCCGTATTCCAGGGCACGTAAGAAGTCGTAGTCAATATACATGGCCTCGTCGTCCCCGCGTTCCATCAGTTTCACCTGTTCTTCAAAGCGTTCACGCTGATCAATAGGATCATTCAGCTCACTGTAGGCGTTGGCAATTTCCTTACCATTCACCATCAGCTCAAAGCGTTCTACCAAACCGGCTTTGCTGCGATGTTTCTTGGTGAGCGGGCTCATTTCTACCGGGTAATCGGTAATGAAAGTAGGCTGAATATAATTGCCTTCGCATTTTTCACCAAAGATCTCATCTATCAGTTTTGCCTTGCCGAATTTGGCGTCCACGTGGATTCCCAGCTGTTTGCATACATCGCGCAGCTGTGCTTCATCCATATTGGCGATATCAAAACCGGTATGTTCCTGTATCGCTTCATACATAGATACCCGGCGGAATGGCGCTTTAAAATCAATGGTGGTATCGCCTACCTGCACAATAGTGGTACCATGTAAGGTGAGGGCAATTTTTTCCAGCAGTGATTCGGTGGTGCGCATCATCCACTCGTAGTCCTTGTAAGCGGCGTACATTTCCATTACCGTAAATTCCGGGTTGTGGGTACGGTCCATTCCTTCGTTGCGGAAATCTTTTGCAAACTCGTATACGCCTTCAAAACCGCCTACGATGAGGCGTTTCAGGTATAACTCGTTGGCTATACGCAGGTAAAGCGGCATATCCAGCGCATTATGGTGCGTTACAAACGGGCGGGCAGTAGCACCGCCGGGAATCGGCTGCAGGATAGGCGTTTCTACTTCCAGGTAACCCAGGTTATTATAGAAGTCGCGGATCGTTTGCATCATCCGGGTACGCTTGATGAACACCTCTTTTACTTCGGGATTGATCACCAGGTCCACGTAACGCTGACGGTATTTGAATTCCGGATCGGTTACTTCATCAAAAACTTCCCCTTCTTTCTCTTTCACAATGGGCAATGGACGCAACGATTTGCTCAGCATGGTGATTTCTGTGGCATGAATAGAGGTTTCACCGGTTTTGGTAATAAATACATACCCTTTCACCCCGATAAAATCGCCGATGTCCAGCAGTTTCTTCATTACAACATCGTAACCGCTTTTGTCTTCACCAGGGCAGATATCATCCCGGCGAACATATATCTGGATACGGCCTACGCTATCCTGGATCTGGACAAATGAGGCCTTACCCATGTCGCGCTTGTTCATGACGCGGCCTGCCAGGCATACCGCCTGGAATTGTTCCTTTGTTTCTTCCGAATAATTGGCTTTTATATTTACGGAAGTATCATTAACCGGGTACTCAGCTGCAGGGTAGGGGTCTATACCTAAGTTATGCAGCTCCTGTAATTTTTCCCGGCGTATAATCTCTTGCTCAGATAATTGTGTCATGTAGTAATTTAATTGCACTAATGGAGTGCAAAAATAGTAAAAAGGGCTGTAAGACTACAGCCCTCTTATTTTTTGACCATATCCTATGAAAACCAGACTAAAGATAACCGCTTCCACTGCCATTTACAGCCCTATTTAACCAGCGCGGGGAAATCTTTCATATCTGGTGGTATTTGACTTGTCCCCGGCTTGCACGCGCCGCCCGTTTGTGTAAATTGTGACCGCTATTTTTTAGTTATGCTTATTTTCGTCCGCTAACGACAACAAAACAACCACCTGATATCTTACAAATGATGAGAAGCGAACAATGGTTAAAACCAGCCACTATCGGCAGTATAGGCTTACTGCTGCTGACTGCCCCCTGTTTAAAGGCCCAGCAAAAGCAGGACCTCACCTATGAACAGGCTTTTAAAGGCAAAGCTACCCATATCACCAAACCATTACCAGCCATCCGCGACTGGGCAGACGGAGAACATTACCTGGAAATGCGCCCGGATGAGGCAAATGGCCGCATGCAGGCATGGTCTGTAGATGCCCGCACCGGCAAAGCCACCATTTATACGGCGCCGGTAGACGGTCCCAGTGTAGAAGTACGTGAAAAAGATGTGTTCTATAAAGCCGCCGATGGCAACACGGTACGTTTGACCAACGACGACGCAGAGGAAAAGAATCCAACCCTGTCGCCGGATGGAAAATACGTGGCATTTACCCGCAACAACGACCTTTACAGCGTGGAAGTAGCCACCAAAAAGGAAACCCGCTATACTACCGATGGTTCTGATGTAATATATAATGGATGGGCATCCTGGGTATATTATGAAGAAATCCTGGGCCGGCCTACCCATTACCGCGCTTTCTGGTGGAGTCCTAACAGCCGGCAGATCGCCTACATGCACTTTAACGACACCAAAGTGCCGGTATTCCCTATCTACAGCGAAAAAGGACAGCACGGATACCTGGAAAACACGCGTTATCCCAAAGCCGGCGACCCCAACCCCGCTGTGAAAGTAGGCGTGGTGCCCGTTACCGGCGGTCCCACCGTTTGGGCCGATTTTAATGAAAACGACGATCAGTACTTTGGTATGCCTTTCTGGACCGACGATAGCCGGCAGCTGTGGATGCAATGGATGAACCGCGGACAGGACAACCTCAAAATATACAGCATCAACCCGCAAAGCGGCGCCAAAAAGGAAATCTATGATGAAAAGCAGAAAACCTGGATCGATTGGTTCGATGCCGTTCCTTTTGTGCAAAATAACCAGGGATTTCTGCTGCAAAGCGATAAAACCGGCTGGTCACACCTCTACCTCCATAATATGGACGGCTCCCTGAAAAAGCAACTGACTTCCGGCAACTGGACCGTGAAGGAAGTACTTCAGATAGATGATAAGAATCAACTGGTATACTTCACCGCCCGCAAAGAAGCCTCCACCCGCTTCGATCTGTATAAAGTGAGCATGAAAACCGGCGCGCTTACCCGTTTAACCAACGGTAACTATAATAATGTAATCAAACTGGCGCCGGGAGGTAAATACTTTATTACTACTTATTCCAACCTGCAAACGCCTTCAAAAATGGCACTGCTGGACAACAATGGCAAGCTGGTGCGGGAATTAGGCGATAGTAAAGGAGAAAACTTTGACGATTTCAACCTGGCCAAAACAGCATTGAAAACATACAAAACCCGCGATGGACTGGTACTTCCTCTTACCATCACCATGCCCCTGCATATGGAACCAGGTAAAAAATACCCGGTCCTGATCAGTATTTACGGCGGCCCTAATGCCGGTACCGTATATGATACCTGGAAATATGGTAATGTGCAGCAATGGTGGGCGCAGGAAGGCGTGATCCAGGTAGCCATCGACAACCGCAGCAGCGGACAGCTCGGCAAAATGGGCATGAACTATATTCACCGCCAACTGGGTAAACACGAAATCGAGGATTATATGGACGCCGCTACCTGGCTTCGTTCCCAACCCTGGGCCGACACCGGCAAAATATGCATGACCGGTGGCAGCTTTGGCGGTTATATGACCTGTATGGCCCTCACCTATGGCGCCGATGTATTTAACTATGGTATGGCTAACTACGCAGTAACTGACTGGCAATTGTACGACAGCCACTATACAGAACGCTATATGGACTCGCCCGCAGAGAATCCCGAAGGCTATAAGGCTACCTCAGTAATGACCTATGCCGATAAGTATAAAGGGCTGATCCGTATTGTACATGGTACAATGGACGACAATGTGCATATGCAGAACTGTATCCAGCTGATCGATAAACTGGAAAACCTCAATAAACACTTCGAATTTATGCTGTATCCGGGTGAACGTCACGGATGGGGTGGTTTGAAAAGCGTTCATTCTTCCAGTGAGTCTTACCGCTTTATTTATAATAACCTCCTGGATAAACCTTATCCGGCACTATTCACTAAATAGGCACACCGCTACAAACCGCTACGGCTTAACACACAGATATACGCTTGTATCTGTTTGTTAAGCCGTAATGTTGTTTATCTGTTTGGAAAATAACCGGAGAAAGAGAAAGGCAGAGGGAAAAATAGGACTTCAGAAAAAAGAAACAGGGCTGCAAGACTACAGCCCCGAAAAATTTTAACCATATCTTTATTGAAAAACCTATACCAAAGGTGGCCGATTTTTATCACACTGCGATGGCCATTCTAGTGAATGATATATTTTATCCGGTAAACGTATCAAAAGTGAAGGTGAACGTATAAGGGCAAAAAACACTTCATGATAAGCTGGTATGTGAGTATGGGCATACAATAAATTGATTATCAGCCTAAGAAGGTGTTTAAACAGTTATTTTGCCATTTTCCAGCTTTAGGACTGAAAAAAGCAAAAAAAAGGGCTGGTAAGAATACCGCCCTTGTAATAATTTTAACCATATCCTATGAAAAACCTAGAACAAAGATATACCGCCGATTTTAGGAATAGGTTTCATTTCCGTGAACGATGTATTATTGTTCGTAAACTGATGATAATGGATAATGTGTTATTATATTATTTTAATAATAATATTATTAAAATTCAGAATTATATGATTTAAATATCTATAATAGATTGACAATTAGAAAATAAAGAAGTTTACACGGTTTATTATTAAATCTATTTAGGCTATCCGTTGCCCGTTAAGCACTTTCCTGTCCGGCTGAAGTAATACAATTTCCTTGTTATCGCCTACAGCGCCCAAAACCAGGCATTCCGACATAAAGTTTGCGATTTGCTTTGGCGGAAAGTTCACCACCGCCACAACTTGCTTTCCGATCAGGTCCTCTTTCCGGTAGAGATGGGTAATCTGGGCAGAGGATTTCCTGATTCCTGTTTCCGGGCCAAAATCTATCACTAACTGATAGGAAGGATTACGGGCTTTAGGAAAATCGTTTGCCTCCAGGATAGTGCCCACTCTCATTTCTACTTTTTCAAAATCGGGCCAGCTGATAGTTTCCATGCGCTAATTTTTTCGCCTAATATAGCCATCCCGGCTGAAGTTTAAAACAGCTGCCAGCGGCGCTTATAAATTATCTTCAAATGTTATGAATGGTAACAAACAATGTGGGAAACATGGCAAACTGGCATAATTATTGACTTTTTATCCCAAATTTTAGGTTAAAAAATAGGTTAAAGCGAAAGAACCCCACCTGCATAGGTGGGGTTCTTTCGTATATAGCTTTACGTTAGGTAGATCAGTTGAGGGCGGCAGTACTGTCCTGTACTGTAATAGGACCGCTCACCTTTAGTATTTTCTTTACACTGAAATCCTGGTTGGCTTCCAGTCCCCACCCATGCAGCGAGTCGGTAGGCGTTTTGATAAACACTTCTTTAGTAGAGTAGAAGATCTTTCTTTTAGGATCCCAGTTCAGTTCTTTCGTATCCAGGCGCTCGCCCTTCTTATTAATTACAATCACGCTATCCGACAGGAACACATCTCCATCATCTTCCATAAATTTTCCTTTCTTAGCCGACAATGTGCTTTCCAGCCCCAGGCTGTCGTTATACATAAATACTTTCAGCCCGTTATTAAAGGCCACATAGGTTGGCTTATCCAAACCACGCTCCATAGTGGGTCCCGTTAATTTTGCATTCACCTTTCCACCCTGGCTGAATATGATCACAATATCCTGCCCGTTTTCGGTGGCTGCCTTTTTGGAATCCAGTTCCATCACCGCATCAATATCATTTTCGCAGCTACTAACGGCAATGGCTATAATAAAAAATAAGATGGCTCTTTTAATCATTTGAATGAATAATACCTCAAAGATAGGAATTCGCTTTCAGCTTAATGCAGCGGAGATATAAGCGCATTTTGTCTTTCTCAGGATTACGCTGATTTTATTAATTTTAAGGATTTGATCACTTTGTATTTTAAATGATTTGGGGAGATATGAGCGGGTATATTCGCTTATATCTCCCCAAATCTTAAAAAATAAAATCAGTATAATCAGCGTAATCCTGAGAAAGACAAAATACGCGCTGTGCAAAAAAGTTATTCGTATTTACGCTTGATAAACCACTTATCACTCAGGGTAAAGCCCAGCGATATACGGTAAATATTTTCTTTCAGGATGGTTTCGTTGTTACCGCGGTGAGCCACTTCAAATGCCAGGTTGATCATACTGTACTGGTTGGAATAAGGCATGCGGCGCACGGGTAAACCAGCGCCCACCGTGAAGCCCATTGTAGGCATATTTACGCCTTCCAGCTGCAGGTAATCTTTCCCATAGTAACCACCCAGGCGATACGCTACCCTGTTCCAGTAACCGCTCAGTGCAGTTGCATTGGGTACAAACTGTCCGCCGATAGCAAGCTTCCAGGAATTCTGCAGGGAATCTTTATTACCAAAGTTTTTATAATTCTCCCACTGGCTTGAATTAAAGTCTACCCCAACCATCCATTTATCAAATTTGCGGAGCATGATACCTGCGCCAAACTCTTGCGGAAACACCACAGTTCCCCTGTCGCCTTTCGCATAGTGAACGGTATCCTGTGTAACATAGTTATTGGAAGATGCGTCGAACTGCACAGTTTCATTAAGTATTTCCTGGCGGGCATTCATATTTTGCTTCAAACTTCCGGAGGCGCCAAACGTCAGGTCCATATCCGTTTTCAGCTTGGCCCTGTACTGTACGCCCAATTTATAAAAGAAGCTATTGTAGGAAGTACGGAACATGCGGTGGGAAGCATACATGGCAGGATCAGGGAAGGTAAGGCGGGTATTGTTCTCGATATTACCGAAAAGATAACCCAGGTTTACACCCACGCTGAAATGACCAAAACGCACGCCTGTACCGGCATATAACTGGTAAAGACCGCCACTTCCTTCATATTTGCTGGTGAGCGGAATCCTCAGCGTATCAAAGAAGGTACCGGTACCTGATTCCTGGATGTTATAGGAAACCCTGGTTACCGGGCGAAGTCCCAGATTTAATCCCCATTTGTTGGTAATCAACGGAATACCCAACTGCAGGTAAGAGAGTGTACCGAATCCGGAACTAAATTTTGCCCCCTGGTCTGTGATAGAGCGGGCGCCGCCTTCCACTCCTACATCAAAGGTAGTAAGCAGCAGGCTGGAGTAGCTGGCCGGATTAATAAAGTTGACTGATTGCGGATCACTATAAGCCTGAGAAACGCCTCCCATTCCACGGTTTACCGTGTTCTGGTTATTATGCAGATCTCCTAATCCGTAGCGGGAATATGGTGAATTGTCCTGTGCGATAGCCTTATTTGCCAATAGAAAAAAACTTCCAAGCAGGCAAAGAATACTGACTTTTGTCCAATGCATTTAGTATCAGAATTGAGTTTAAGCCCTTATTCCAGAGAAAATATGGGTCTGCAAATATCTACTTTTTAAGGCGGGAAGCAAAAAAATCCAAAAAACCACCTGTTAAATGCACGTTAAAGTTGCGGTCAGGATGCCCGGAAAAGCAAGTCAGGCGGGCATCTTCATAAAAATTATAAATTATCGGCAGATAAGTTCCTGAAGTGACCGTTCAATAAAACACGCTCTTTCAGCCTTTCCATCTCCGCCATCATGGGAATTACCTTGTGCAAATGCCGCTTCAGGTACTCCAGCCGCTGTGCTTCGTAGAAAAGATGAAGCATTTCATATTCCTCATCAAGCGACAGCCCCGCATGGTGCGCCAGGTCGTATGAACTGAGCTGGCTGTCTTCTTTCTTAAACGATTTATGGATCTGGAGGATAGCATGCAATTCCCGGACGCCATGCAATACTTCCTGCAGCAACCGGTTATTGCCGGCTTCATTATTCTCCGGGTAGTTTACAATGGCCCCGGCATACAATTTCTCCGGAATTTCCGAAACATGCTCCAAAATGCGAAAAACACTGTCTCCAACGGTAATTATGTCCATTTCCCCACTCTCATATATTTTTTCTACCTTTTTTATTTGGACGAGTGTTCCATATTCCATAATTTTTTTATTTATTACAACTGGAATACCAAACGGCTTTTGCTCGGCCAAACAGGCTGCAATTAATTGCTTGTACCGGGGCTCAAAAACATGCAGATTCAACTGCTCTCCCGGATACACTACAATTCCAAGCGGAAATATGGAGATAAAATTCGTCATCTGTATTAATTATTCGCCATCGGACTGACGACCAATATACGCCAGGCTGATAAATTTATCTGGAAAAGGCCGAAAGATAATTATCTCTTTTTCGTAAAAAGTTGTAATATCTTCGCTTAAGCATTTAGTTATATATAAATATATACCTGACAATTATTCAAACTGATTAACATGCCAAGATTTGTGATAGACTGTGAAAGAATGAAATATCCGAACAACGGTCTATATACTTATTGCAGCGAACTTGGCCAAACTCTGATGCAGCTGATCTCTCCTCCCGAGGAGTTGTACTTCTATCTGCCCTCCTATAAAGAAACACTTTTTTCAAATCAGGCACACTACAAACAAAAAGCATGGCATAAACTCTGGATGCCCTATTCAAAAGATATTCAGCTCTGGCATACCACCTACCAGTTATCCGACTACATTCCTTCATCACCCGACATAAAACGTGTATTAACTATACATGATCTCAATTTCTTATACAAGCCTAACTATAAACACAAAATATCGGGCCAGCTGGCCAAAGTGCAGCGGATGATCAATAAAGCTGATCATCTTATTACTATTTCAAATTATGTAAAGGAAGATGTTTTACAACATCTTGAAATAGGAGATACCCCATTGAGCGTTATCTATAACGGTTGCGATGTAAAATCATTCCCCTCCTTTAACGCCCCGCTTTACCGCCCCTCCCGGCCGTTTCTTTTCACCATTGGCACCATCTTACCCAAGAAGAACTTTCATGTCATTCCGCGACTGCTGAAGGACACTGATTATGAATTGATTATAGCAGGAAACGCAAATACCACCTATCAAAAACAGATCCTGCAGGAAGCAGCCGCCTACGGTGTGCTGGACCGGGTTAAAATTATCGGTCCCATTGATGAGAAAAGCAAATACTGGTATTTCAGCAACTGCGCTGCCTTTGTATTCCCGTCTATTGCAGAAGGCTTTGGCATTCCTGTAATAGAGGCTATGCATTATGGCAAACCGGTATTCCTTTCGGATAAAACCAGCCTGCCCGAAATCGGCGGCAACCTCGCCTACTACTTCGAAAATTTTGACCCTGCCTACATGCGGGATGTTTTCAATAAAGGAATGGCCCATTACGAAGCTACCCAGCCAATGGCTGCTCTTAAAAAGCATGCGGACAGCTTCAGATGGGAGGAGATAGGAGGACAATATCTTGATATTTACCGGTCGTTGATCGCGTAAACAGGGATACCGCTTATTTTTGTTCTTTAAATTCTGTAAACAATAAAATGTACCAGCAGCATATACCCGGACTCTTAAACGGAAATATCAAATCACTGGCCCGTTGCATTTCCCTTGTTGAAAACGAAGCAACAGGATATGAACAGCTGCTGGAACAAATCCCTGTGACCAACCACACCAAAGTAGTGGGTATCACAGGCCCTCCCGGTGCAGGTAAAAGCACGCTGGTAAATGCACTCATTACTCAATTACTGGAACAGGATAAAAGCGTTGCTATCATAGCGGTAGATCCTTCTTCACCCTTCAATTTCGGCGCCCTGCTCGGCGACCGGATCAGGATGAGCCAACACTTCAACCATCCAAAGGTATTTATCCGCTCCATGGCCACCAGGGGCGCCCTCGGCGGATTAAGCCCTAAAATTATAGAGGTGAGTGATCTTATTAAAGCAGCTGCATTCGACTATCTCTTTATAGAAACAGTAGGTGTAGGTCAAAGTGAAGTGGAAATAGCCGGTATAGCAGATACAACTGTTGTAGTAGTAGTTCCGGAAGCCGGCGATGAAATCCAGACCATGAAAGCAGGGTTAATGGAGATCGCAGACATCTTTATTGTGAACAAAGCTGACCGCGACAATGCAGATGCTTTTGTGAAAAATCTCCGGCTGCTCGCACATAGTAAACATCATGGCGACTGGGAAATTCCGGTGATCAAATCCGTAGCCACCCAACAGTCAGGCATACACGAAATTATACAGGCCATCGAAAAACATCACACTATCATCTCCCATCAACAACAAAAACATATCCTGCTGCTGGCGGAAAAAGCCTGGCAACTGATACAGCACAGGCGCATGAAAGATATCTCCAAACAAACCCTCCAACAGGAAATACAGGAACTAACCCGGCAAAAAGCGTTTAACCTTTACCGTTATATCAGCACTAAAAGCTAAGCATACATGCGCTACCTCCCCCTGATCACGGATGCATACCTGGTGGCCGCTAATCCGGACAACGCGGTTGCTATGAAAGCGTATATGCGCAACCAGTTTGAATACCTGGGTATAACTGCGCCGGAGCGCCGTCTTATCAACAAAGGATTGAAAGCAACATATGGATTACCCGCCATTGGTGATATGCCGGTGCTGATAAAAGCATTGTGGAAAAAACCGGAACGTGAATACCAATACGCTGCCATAGATTTTATGCAAATGTTAAACAAGGAATGGCGCGCAGAAGATATCCATCTCTTTGAATACATGATAGTTCATAAATCGTGGTGGGATAGCGTTGATGCCATCGTATCGTGCCTCGCCGGTCCGTGGCTGAAAAAATTCGGGGAAGAATGGCCCGCCATTACCAATCGATGGATCAATAGTGAAAATATGTGGTTGCAGCGTGCGGCGATTATACACCAGAACGCATACAAGCAACATACCAATGAACAGCTGTTGTACCGCTATGTAAAACAATGCGCCGGTTCTAAAGAGTTTTTTATCCAGAAAGCCATTGGCTGGGCCCTGCGGGAGTATGCTAAAACAAACCCCGACAGTGTGCGAAAATTCGCAGACAGTCACACGCTGGCGCCACTCAGCAGGCGGGAAGCACTCCGCAGAATTGATTAAATGATTATGCCCTGGTTATGTCCTGTCGTTTTTTACGTTTGAAGACAGCAATACCATAAGCCAGGATACAGGCAAGTATGGCAGGAAGCGCCGCGTTGACATCATGTGTCATTTCCAGCAGTAATATAATAGCTGTTAACACCGCCCGGGAAGTACCCGCCAGCATGGCGCCCATCCCCACCAGCACTACAATCCCCGCATTAATCATTAAAGACGGAAAAGCCATTTGCAGGGGCGCTCCAATCAACAAGCCCAATGCGCCCCCTATGATCAGCAATGGAATAATACCGCCACCTGTTTTGTTGGCGCCGGAGAAGAAAATCCAGGCGATCCATTTCATAAAGGCCAGTGTAAAAAGAATCGCCAGCGTTACGTGCGCCTCCAGCAGGTCACGCACATAACCTTCGCCGGTGCCCAGTATCCGCGGGAAAATATATCCAATAATACCCGTAAGCAATGCCGCCAATAACAAATACCAGGCGTTGTAGTTAGTTAGTATACCGAACCATTTACCAATAAGATGGTACAATGCTGTACTTAATCTTGCCCACAATCCCACTATTAAAGCTACTATCATATAGCCTATCATGGCCTTTGCACTCATAGCCGGCAGGGCTGTAAAGCTTAATACAGGAGTGGTGCCACGATACAGGTAGCTTCCTGCGGCAGCAGTGGCTGCAGCGGCTGCAACCGGTAATATACTGGCAAGCGTCCATTCTGCCAGAAATACTTCCAATGCCAGGAGTACAGCCGCCACCGGCGCTCCAAAGAGGCTGCCTAAAGTACTGCACATGCCTGCTGTAAAAAGCAGTCTGCACTCGTCACTGGTGCAACCAAATAATTTACCAATCCAGGCGCCTAAGCCCCCGTTAAATAACATGGCGGCATTTTCTATCCCCAACGGATTACCGGCGCCGATGGCAACGGTCAGTCCCAATGCACGGAGCAGGGACGAAGTATACCGGGCTATGGCAACAAGGAACAGGGCGCCCACTACCGGAATACCAATGATCCACCATTCCCGTTCTGTATTTTCGATACCCCTGTATGCAGTATCTATTTCCCCGTAGTAAACCAGTGAAGCAATCGCATGGATTATAACGTTAATGCCCCATGCTGCAACAGCACCTCCCGCTGCCGCCACTATGGCTGCAACAGAAAGATACAACGTGCGCGATGCCTTTTTACCGGGTACATCTGCAGGTTCATATGCTGCTGCCGGTACAACCGGTAATCCGTTTTTTGTTATTGCGTATAGCTTATTAATCATGAAAGGGGTATTATCAACCAGATTATCAAAGCTATATAGTTCATTGTAGAATCACAAATAATCTTTTATTAATGTATTTAATAGCTAACGTATAGGAGTATACGTCATTATATTTATTGTTTTAGTTAGGCAACCTTATTATATTTGTAATAACCAATCCGTGACGGAAACCAAAATTCAACATGTATGAATGACGCTATGCACCAAGGCACAGCTGGCGCTGATAACCCCCAACCCTCACTGGATGCACAAACCCTGGTCAGATTAAAAAGGATGTTGTTGTTCACCCATGAGGACGAGCAATACCTGATGATGGCAGGAAACATCCTCGCTGCACATACAGAAGACATTCTGAATAACTGGTATGATACCATACTAAAGAATAATTATCTCGCCACTTATTTTACCAGGAACGGTGCTCCCGACATGGGATACCTGCAATCGCTCCGTCCGCATTTCCGTAAATGGATCACTGATTTATGTAACCGCCAGGAAGGCAATCCGTGGTGGCAGTTTGAAGAACGGATTGCTGCACAGCTGCAGTTCAGGCCTTCGGCGGAGCATGACATGGACCCATTGCCCATGGTATACTTACGCTACCTGTCTTCTTTTATATACCCCGTTTCCGAAGCAGGCCGGCCTTATTTAAGTAAACACGGGCACCCGGCTGCTGAAGTAGAACGCATGCAACAGGCCTGGTTCAAAGCAATAAGTTTTAGTGTATTGTTATGGGTATACCCTCAACCCCGACAACTCCCTTTTTAGTGTAACCATTTACGTTAGCATCAAAAGTATTCCTATGGAAGTTGCTGTATTCGACACTTATGTTAAGAAAAAGGATGGAAGATATCTTCATTTCGATATCATCGTTACAAAGGAAACCTCCTTTGATGAAGTACTGAATTATGGCAATACCTATCTCCAAACCAAAAAAGGAGAGGGGTTAATTGTTTCCCGGAAAGACTGCCGCTTTTGTCATATCACTGAAATTATACCACGCTGGGAAACCCAGATCCGGCAAAAAGGCTATTATATCCATGAATTGGAGGGTTGTCACTGAAAAAAGCCGGATTCCCGCAGGAATGTCACTAATATGCTATTTCACGCCATATATTTATATTGTACCTTGCCACACTAACTATAAGGACAGCAAGAATATATGGGGAAAGTTTCCACATTCAGCCCTGCACAGCAGGCAGAAGACACACCTAGTAAAGTAGTGGCCTCCCTGGAGCGATTATCAGAAGCCTTCCGCGTATTATTATGGCAGGAAGCAACTCAGTATGGACTTAGTCCAATACAAATCCAGGTACTTACCTTTTTACTGCACTACCCGGAGGAAAAACGTACTGTAACCACTTTGGCATCGTACTTTAACATGACCAAAGCCACCATCAGCGATGCCGTAAAATCATTGGAACAGAAGAACTACCTGACTCGTAAGGCAAGCCCCACAGACACCCGGAGCCACACTTTACACCTGGTAAAGGAAGGAAAAGCGGTTGCCCGAAAAGTAGAGCAATTTGCGGATCCACTGCACGCAACGGTAGCACAGCTGCCATTGAAAGACCAGGCCGGACTGCTGGAGCAGCTCATGCAGCTGATTTACCAGCTGAACCAACAGGAAATTATTTCTACTCAGCCTATGTGCTTTAATTGTGAGCATCTCAACGAAAAGAAGGGTTACCACTGCAACAAACTGAAGATCTCTTTAAACAATGGTGGCTTAAGGATGGAATGTCCCGTTTTCAAACTCCGCGAAGAGTAGCCGTTATTATTGAACACGGGGCAGCTGGCAGGTCATTTCATTGTCTCCCGCCACAAAGCCGAACTGCTCATATAATAAACGTCCTTCTTTACTGGTATGCAGGCTCACCTTCCCGGTATTGCGTGCTTTAGCCTCATCGAGGATCTTTTGCAGCAGCGCTTTTGCGATACCTTTCCGCCGGAAGGCAGGAAGCGTGTATACGTTCAGAATATAGGCCACTTTGCCTTCAAGGTTGTGGTACAGCGGCGGCTGGTTATAAAAAACTATGCCCGCGCTGGCCACCACCTTGCCTTCTGCATCGGCAAACCAGTTTACAAAATTGTTTTTAGAGAGATGTTCTGTTAAGTAGACCCTTAGCTGATCCTTCAACACGGCATCCTGGGAGTTATCAGACTTAGGGTAAATTTCTTTCAGAAACTGCAGCCGCAAATGCACTAACTGCGGGATATCCGTGATATCCGCCTTTCTGTAGGTAATCATAGTTATTTTGGGTTATACGAAAATTGTCAGGCTTCTTTATTACTTCTCCACCACCGGAATGCCAGAAAACCTATGATAGCCAGGGGCGTTAAGGCCAGCATCAGAATACCATTGTTCAAACCTTTCGCCGGGCCTTCGCCCAGCTGCTGAGCCGTTTTAGTACACAGGGAACATTGCGCCATTACTGATCCGCTCATCACCGTCAAAAACACTGTCAGTAAAAACAAACCTGTCTTCTTCATAGTATTGTTGTTTGATCTCACAAAATTAGGCTATCTGTCTTAAAAAAATCTCCTTAATTCTATCAGTGGTAATAGGGAGAAATCATAATATAAACAATCACACCCGTTACCGCCACATAAAACCAGATAGGCCACGTAATACGGGCAATTTTGCGGTGACGCGGAATATCATTCTGGAAGCCGCGCAGCAGGGTGAAAAGCACCAACGGCACAATAATAGCCGCCAGTACGATATGTGTCAGCAACAGGAAATAGTAAATATAACGGATGCCGCCCAGCATGGCTTTTTCACCGGCATCCACAATACCGTTGTGATCCAGGTCGCCGAACCGGGTTTCTGTAGCCAACGCATGATAAGTAACATACGACAGCAGGAATACGGCCGACAAACCCACTGCAATTAAATTGGTAATCTTATGGGCTTTTACATGCCCGTTCTTTATAAAATATAAAGTGGCCAATAGTAAAACGGCGGTGCTGGTATTGAGAATAGCGTGGAACAGCGGCAGTATCCTGATATCAAAACCAGGATGCATTTCCGGCTTGGGCAACACAAACAATAACGCCACCAGTGCGGGTATAACTATCGACACGATGGTGATAGGCGTATTGAGATTTCTGTTCTTAAATTCCATATCCACTAAAATGTAAAAGGTGAATAAAGAAAGGTGAACAACCTTTCCTTATTCACCTTTCCTTGATAATTATTTTATTACTTCTCTCCGGAGAACAATTTTTTGAGGAAGGCTCCAAAACCCGGTCGGTGTCTTTCTTTTGCCAGATGCAATATGGCGATATCGCCTGCGCATCTTTTTACATCATTGGAATCAAGACCGTTATAATATCCCCGGATATTCCTGTTTTTGTCGATTAATACCAGCTTCTCGGTATGTATAAAGTCGTCCGGACCACCGTCTCCTTGTGTTACAGAAACAAAAAAGTCGTTTCTGGCGAGGTCGTAGATTTCTTTTTTACTACCTGTGAGCAGCCACCAGTTATCGGGATTTATCTGGTATTCGTATGCGTACTTACGCAGCTTATCTACCGTATCCCTTTCCGGGTCTACTGAAAAGGAGAGGATCTGCAGCAAAGAGTCATTCTTTACATAAGCGCTCTGTACCTTTTTCAGGTTCTTTGTTAAAGTAGGACAGATACTTGGGCAGGAGGTGAAAAAGAAATCAACCAGTAACACTTTTCCTTCCATATCTTTCAAACTCACCTGTTCTCCAAGTTGGTTGGTAAGTTTAAAATCCCTGATCTTATGAAAAACGGTATCGTATGAAACTTTACCATCTTCAGAAATCGTATCTACTCTTTCCGGGATGAAGTATCCGGGTACAGGTACCACATTTTTTCCGTAGTGATCTACAATGAGATAACCCAAAAGCGGCACCAATATAGCCAACGACACTCCTAATAAAGCCCTGCGAGAGATGATCCTGATAGTTTATGATGAAATTAATAATGATGTCCTTCTTTTGCAGGAGCCTTTGGTGCTTCCACCGGCGTACCTGGTTTCAGGTCTTTCCGCATGTTTTTCCAGGAATCCCCTTCATACAGGAATGCAACGATAAACCATACAAATAACAGTAACGGAATCAATATGGTAAGGATCAGGTTCTTGATTTCGTGACCCAGGTGCATGAATTCAGCAACTATATAGAAAGCTTTCACCACGGTGAGACCAACGAAGATGGCATTCAGGAATACCCTGCTCGGGAAACCAGTTTCCAGATGTAAAAAGGCCAGACCTACTTCCACCATTGTGATACACAACAGGATCCAGAACGTTCTCCAGATTGTTTTGGTAGATGAATCGGCATGTGCAGCTTCATGCCCAGCCTCAGTATGTGTATGCTCCATTATTATTTAAATTAAATAAATTCTAAAAATCAGATTCCAAATAATCAACAACAAACCTTGTACTATTCTGCTTGTCTCCGGCTCAGAGCAGGTAGAAGCAGGTGAATACGAATACCCAAACCAGGTCTACAAAGTGCCAGTACAAACCTACTTTTTCCACCATTTCGTAGTGACCTCTGTGCTCATAAGTACCTTTCAGTACGTTGGCAAGGATTACGATATTCAGGATCACACCGGAAGTTACGTGTAAACCGTGGAAACCGGTAATAGTAAAGAAGAAGTTGGTAAAGTTGGTAGATGCCAGTGTTCCGTCAACGTTCATGAAAGGATTACGACCCCACCATGCACCTTCGTGGTACAGATGCGTCCATTCCCATGCCTGACAGCTCAGGAACGCGATACCACCAATGATGGTCCAGATCATCCATTTGGCCACTGCTTTTTTATCTCTCATGTGACCGGCGTGTACTGCCAGTACCATGGTTACAGAACTCATGATGAGAATGAAGGTCATCAAACTCACAAATACCAACGGTAAGTTGGCATGGCCCATGCCAGGGAAGGAGCGGAACACTTCATTCGGATCAGGCCAGGATGGGCTGGAAAACCGGATGGTACCATATGAAATCAACAATGCGCCGAATGTGAACGCATCTGACATCAGGAAGTACCACATCATCAACTTACCATAGCTCACATTAAAGGGAGAATATCCTCCGGCCCACCATTTTTTCTTCGCTGTAACTGCTGTATCCATTGTTTGTTTTATAAAATTTTACAAAGTTTATCTGGCGATACTTAAAAAAATTAACAGGTAAATCCACAGTACATCCACGAAATGCCAGTATGTTGCGGCTACTTCAATGGGCACTGCGCTGTAGGTCCGTACACGGGTTCTGTAAGCCCTGCCAAACATAATAAGCAGTGCTACTACACCACCCAGCACGTGCAGCATGTGCACTCCTACGATAACATAAATAAAAGAAGCGGAAACAGGCCCGTTGAGGGGCAGTCCTACCGACTTCAATTGCGAAAATCCTATCCACTGGCAGGCCGCAAACACCACACCCAAAAATGCTGTGAGGGTGATCAGTTGTTTGTAACGCTGCATATTCCTTTCCCTGAACTGCTTTAAAGCCAGGTGTATTGTTACGCTGCTGGTTAAAATTACGGCAGTGGATATCCAGAAAATATGCGGCAGTTCAAATGCCAGCCAGTTTGCCTGGGATCTTTTAACAATATAAGCACTGGTAAACCCTATGAACATCATGGTAATACTACCCATGGCAATCCATAAGGAATATTTATGCGGATGTATTTTCTTACGTTGTTCTAATGTCATAGTATCCATCACTCCTCTTTTCATTTTACGCTTTATCCAGCAGTTGTACCAGCTGAACAATTGTCAGATAAATATAAGATCCGAACATGAGCTTTCTCGCTGCAGGAACATCGTTCTTTCTATACAAGTTAACTGCCCTGTAAAGGAAGAAAATACCCGCCAGAATGGCCACTATGGCAGAAATGCTTCCAGTGATCTTCAGGAGGTAAGGCGCTACGCCGGCAGGAATCAGCAACAACGTGTACATGGCGGCCTGTATGGCGGTGTACTTGCTGGGTTCTCCGCTGCCCGGCAGCATTTTAAAGCCTGCCCTGGTATAATCCTTATACGCAATCCAGGCAATGGCCCAGAAATGCGGAAACTGCCACAGGAACTGGATAGCATACAATGACCAGCCACCTTCACTCAGGTTGTTGGCGCCGGCTGCCCATCCAATTAAGGGGGGCATTGCGCCGGGAATAGCTCCTACCAATACGGCAAGTGAATTCCACTTTTTCCAGGGTGTGTATACAAAGCTGTATAGCACCAAAGATAACCCGCTCAATGCAGCACTTAACCAGTTAAAGCAGTACCCCATTACGAGGAGGCCGGCAACACCGGTTACCGCAGCCAGAGCTATCGCCTCGTTGTCGTGCATACGCCCGGAAGGCAATGGACGAACAGCGGTGCGCGCCATCAGTTTATCTGTTTCCTTCTCCCAAATCTGGTTAATGGTATTGGCTGATCCGGAAACCAGCAATCCACCTGCAAATAATAAAAGAACTTTTACTAAGTTAAACTCCACGCCAGGCACCAGCAGGTAACCAACCACAGATGAAAATACCACCATAAAGGTGAGATTAAACTTCATTAACTGAGAGTAATCTTTCACCTTGCTTGCTACCGCATATGATGACGACAATTTTATGGAGTTTTCTTGCAACATTTTTTTTCTAGCCACATCCCGGGTTTAAGTCCGGAACAAATTTACAAACATCACAGTGAACAAAATCCCGGAAGGAAGATTTTTCGCCTGAAAGGTATCTTCCTGCCGGAATTCCGAACTATATTTTAGTGCGCTGATTCATTAGGTCCGATAGGCTCTGTTTGCGGAATGAAATCTCTTCCATCCTTGCTATAGTCATAAGCCCAACGGTATACTTCAGGAATTTCACCAGGCCAGTTACCGTGACCGGCATGGATAGGTGTAGTCCATTCCAGGGTAGTTGCTTTCCAAGGGTTCTGTGTGGTCATCTTTCTACCTTTGAAAATGCTGTAGAAGAAGTTGAACACAAACAGCAGCTGTACTGCAAATACCAGGATTACCACGATAGTGATGAACTCATTCAAACCACCAAACTGTTTGAAGGAAGCCCAGCCGGATACATCATAGTACCTTCTTGGCATACCCGCCATACCTTCGTAGTGCATTGGCCAGAAGATCAGGTAAGCACCGATCATGGTTACCCAGAAGTGGATATAACCAATGGTCTGGTTCATGAAACGGCCATACATTTTAGGGAACCAGTGGTAGATACCGGCAAACATACCAAAGAACGCAGATACACCCATTACAATGTGGAAGTGAGCGATTACGAACATGGTATCATGCAGGTGAATATCGATAGAAGAGTTACCTAACCAGATACCTGTTAAACCACCGGAGATGAAAGTGCTCACAAAACCGATAGAGAACAGGGAAGCAGGCGTAAAGTTGATATTACCCTTCCAGATAGTAGTGATCCAGTTAAATACCTTGATGGCAGATGGTACCGCAATCAATAAGGTTAAGAGTACGAAGAATGCACCCAGGAACGGATTCAAACCTGTTACGAACATATGGTGCGCCCAAACCAGGAAGGCCAGGATACAGATGGCGAACAGGGAACCGATCATCGCCAGGTAACCAAAGATAGGCTTGCGGGAACTTACCGCCAGTACTTCAGAAACCATACCCATCGCCGGGAGGATGATAATATATACCTCAGGGTGACCTAAGAACCAGAATAAATGTTGATAGAGAATAGCGCTACCACCTTCATTAGCCAACGCTTTACCGGCGATAAAGATATCAGACAGGTAGAAGCTGGTACCAGCGTGACGATCCATGAGCAGCAGGATGAAACCTGACAGCAATACAGGGAAAGACAATACGCCCAATACAGCAGTGAAGAAGAATGACCAGATAGTCAAAGGCATTTTGGTCATCGCCATACCTTTGGTACGCATGTTCAGCAGTGTGGAGATATAGTTCAAACCACCCAGCAGCTGCGAAACAACAAACAGCGCCATACTGGTCAACCAAAGATCCACACCTATTTTAGAACCGATGGAAGCGTCTCCCAGTGCACTCAGCGGCGGGTACATCGTCCAACCTCCGGAAGCCGGACCTGTTTGAACAAACAGGGAAGCCATCATTACCAGGCTGGCCAGGAAGAAGAACCAGTAGCTCAAACAGTTCATAAAGGGAGAGGCCATGTCACGTGCACCTACCTGCAAAGGAATCAGCAGGTTAGAGAAGGTACCGCTCAGGCCGGCCGTTAATACAAAGAATACCAGGATGGTACCGTGCATTGTTACCAGTGCATAGTAAGCTTCCGCTGTAATGCGGCCACCTTTAGCCCAATGACCCAGGATACTTTCCAGCCAGGGGAAAGTGGCATCAGGAAAACCAAGTTGCAAACGGAACAGTACAGAGAAGAAAGCGCCAATGATAGCCCAAACGATACCAGTAATCAGGAATTGTTTGGCGATCATTTTATGATCCATGCTGAACACATATTTCGAAATGAAACTGTCTTCATGGTGGTGCTCATGATCATGATGATCATGCGCTCCGTGCATTACCTCCTGTTGACTGTGCAATGTTGCTTCGTTACTCATAATCGGTTCGGTTTATTATAAACTAACGCCCGGGAAGTATCGTCGTTTGTCAGTTTGTCTTTTTAGTTTTTAATTGTACTCCGTCAAAAATTCTTCTACACAAAATTACAGCTTACTGAATATTTGCAGCTACTGCTTTTTGTGTGCTATCTGCTTTGGCTTCGCCGGCAGGCGCAGCCGGAGCTGCAGTGTCAGCGTGTGTCAGGCTGTATGTCGATTTCTGGGCAGCTACCCATTTATCATATTCTGCCTGAGTTTCCACCACTATCACGCCTCTCATGGAGTAGTGACCGCTACCACACATCTGATCGCAGGAAATTTCATAGGTGAAATCCGGGTTACCGGTTTTTTCCTTCATTTGTTTGGTAGTGTACTTAGGTGTAAACCACAGGGTAGTAGGGATACCGGGAACCGCATCCATTTTCATGCGGAAGTGAGGCAAACCTACGTCATGGATTACATCGCGGGAACCAATGATGAATTTTACCGGTTTACCAACTACCAGGTGCAGTTCGGTAGGCATAAAGTCATCCTTGTTCAAAGGATCGTTCCAGTCCAGCCCCAGTTCATTACCGGCGGAAGGATCAATATTCTTAATGTCACGACGACCCAGGGCGCCATCCTTACCAGGGTAACGGAAGATCCAGTTAAACTGTTTGCCGGTTACTTCTACCACAGCAGCGTCTTTCGGCGCTTCTGAAGTAAGCTGGAACCAGTGTTTCAAACCAAAAGCCACCAGTACTGTTAAGGCAATAGCCGGGATAACGGTCCAGATAACTTCCAGTTTATTATTATGCGGAAAGTAAAATGCTTTACGTCCTTCTTTCTCCTGGTATTTGAATGCAAACCAGAACAATGCAACCTGGGTAACCACGAACACGATACCGGTGATGGCCAGTGTTACGTAAATGAGGGTATCAACGCCTTCGCCCTGTTCTGATGCAGATTCGCCCAGGATCTTGCCCTTCAGCAAATCATTACAGTAGTACACTCCTATAAGCCCCAGCACCAGGAATGCAATCAGCAGGAAACCATTTATACGGTTGCTTTGCTCGCGCGCTTTCTTTTCTCCCTTCAATATGGACACATATTCGCTCGCCTTCGCAATCTGGAAGATGACTATGAATATGAGAACAACAACTAAGACTGCTAAAAATCCTGACATTGCTATATGAAATAATTAAGTTATCTAATGCTTTTCTTTTGCCTAATCTCCTTGATCACCCAATTAGGTGTGGTGAACGATACTTTCTTTCAGGTAAGGATGATTCTTCGGAACCAATGCAGCTTTAGTCAGCTGGTTAGATACCAGGAAGATGATCAGTCCTACGAAACCGAGTCCGAGTCCGAATTCATACCAAGGGAATACCAGGGTTTTAACGGTGCCTGGGTAAACCATTTGCCAGAAATCCAGCCAGTGACCGAAGATGATCACAATAGCGATGAAAACGATGGCAGTATAGTTACGTTTGGTGTCCCTTTTCATCAGGAACAACAACGGAGTAACAAAGTTGATCAGGAGGTTCAGGAAAAAGATGGGTCTCCACTGGCCCCAAACGCGCGGCTGAAAGTATTCTGTTTCTTCCGGCATGTTGGCGTACCAGATCAGCATGTACTGGGAGAACCAGAGGTAAGTCCAGAAAATGCTGAATGCAAACATGAATTTACCCAGATCGTGCAGGTGCTCTTCTGTTACATAAGTGAGATAACCGTGTTTTTTCAGATATACTACAAACAGTGCTATCAGCGACAGACCGGATACCCAGGTGCTGGCGAAAGTGTACCAGCTGTACATGGTAGAAAACCAGTGTGCATCAATACTCATTAACCAAACCCATGGTGTGGTAGATCCAACGCTCAGGGTAAATACTACCAGGAAGCCACCGCATACAACCGTATTTCTCCAGAGTAATTTACGGCCTGTTTCAGGACGCAGATCCCATCCATCTTCTTCGATAGACATTTTGCGGAGCTTCAGGGTAAAGAATATCCAGAGGCCCAGTGTCAGGATAGTAGCTACGGTAAAGAATCCTTTGTTCAGGAAAGCAGATTTCCAGGTCAGGATCTTATCCTCCGCTACGTGATGTGCGTTTACCCAGTGGTAAATATCTTCTTTTCCACCAAAAACAAGGATCATTACAATCACAAATAAAATGGCAGACAAAACGGGAACGGCCATTGAAATCGCTTCAGGTACACGGCGGAAAGCAATCTGCCAGCCACCATGTGCCAGGGTAGTAGCAGCGATAAAGAAGGTGCTCGCCAATGTAATCAGCAAAAAGAAGCTGCTGTTTTGCAACAGACCGGCCCAAAACCGTGTCGCGTTCTCACCTCGAAACGCAATTAATCCGATCAATAACGTCAGCAAGCCCACGCCCATTAACACGAAGCTGGTCTTTTTTAATCTTGCCGGTACTACAAATTGGTCTTTCATTACTGTATATTAAAATACTTGATTGAAATTCAGTTTAACTCATTTATTTAGCTGCAGTGCTATCGTTAGCAGGAGCGGCAGACGGGGCGGCAGCACCTGGCTGTTTACTCTTGATATAAGCAGCAATCTTCCAGCGCTGGTCTCTGTCGAGCTGACTGGCATAACTACCCATCATGTTATAACCATAAGTCATTACATGGAACAGGCGGCCTTCTGTATAACCGGATTTTGCACCGGCAATCAGGTTGGCAGGAGCTGCAGGATAAGGTCCATCTCCACCTTTGTACAGCGGACCATTACCATCTAATGCAGTACCATGACAGATACCACAGTAGATATTAAATAAACGTTCGCCTTCCTTCAGATCAGATGGCGTAATAGTTAATGGATTCTTTACCAGATTAGCCAGTGCCGTATCTGATTCTTTCAGATGGTATGGCAAAAGTTCTCCTCTTTTTACTGTTCCTTCCACTGGCTTCAGGCCTGACAAACGAGCACTGTAAAATTCATACGCACGGGATTCATACATGTCTGGCATATAAATCCTGCCGGGCTTTCTGTTATGCTCCCCCCTGTTACAGGCTGCCAGGAAAGCTCCAGTTGCCAATGCGGCTACAATCAATATGTTGGAAGTCCTTTTCATCAGAAATTATTTATCTAGCTTTCATTAGTTCTTGCTTGCTCAAATCCTAATGTCGCAACGGTATGTTTTAGCTGTTATTTTAATTAAGCGTTTGCGGTCTGAATCTTACGGAGATAAGGCTCATCGTCCTTATCGTATCTTCCGAACCACCATCCTGCTTCAGCCTTCTGCTCGTTGATATCCTGTGCACCTGCAGCAGCGAGGAAGCTCTTTACTTCTTCCGCATTGGTTTTTTCTGTCAGCTCTATTACCATCACAAACTTATCGTCTGTTTGTCTTGGATGGAAGATGTGCTTCTTTACACCCGGCATTAACTGGCACAGATAACAGAATGTCATCACCATACCCACTGCCGCAAATAATACGGTCAGCTCAAAAGTAATAGGAATGAAAGCTGGTAACGGGAAATGTGGTTTACCACCAATGTTCAGCGGCCAGTCTACATTAAATACCCAACTCATGAAACCCAATGCTGTAGTGGTACCCGTGATACCATATATGAAACCGGCTGTGTGCAGACTGGTTTCTCTTAAACCCATTGCATGATCGAGGCCGTGAACAGGAAAAGGAGTGTATACATCGTGCAATTTGTATCCTGCAGTGCGTACTTTCTTTACTGCCGGAAACAATACCGCCTCATCGTCAAACAAGCCTACAACAAATTTTTTAACAGCCATATATTTAAAAATTCAAATTCCAGGTAATAAGTTCTCTTAATTCATCTATTAATGTGCGTGAGCCACATCATGAGCAAATTTCTCTGCAGGCTCTTCTTCGTACACTTCCATTTTCTCCTTGTAGTTCTGACCGGATGTTTTCAGGATTGACTTGATTTCAGCCAGTGCAATTACAGGGAAGTATTTAGCAAACAGGAAATAGCAGGTAAAGAACAAACCGAAAGTACCCATGTAGAAACCTACTTCAGGCCAGGACGGACGATAGTATGACCAGCTGGATGGCAGGTAATCGCGGTACAGTGAAGTACAGATGATTACGAAACGCTCGAACCACATACCAATGTTCACAATGATAGACATTACGAAAGTCACCATTACATTTCTTCTCATTTTACGGAACCAGAATACCTGCGGCGTTACCACGTTACACGTCATCATGATATAATATGACCATCCTAACGGACCGGCAGCACGGTATTTGAAGAAAGTAGCGAACTCGTAAGGGTTAGCGCCATACCATGCCATGAATAATTCAGTCAGGTAAGCACAACCTACTACAGAACCCGTTAACACAATTACCTTGTTCATGGCTTCCATGTGACCCAGGGTAATGTATTCTTCAAGATGTAATATTTTACGTGTAATGATCAGCAGCGTTTGTACCATCGCAAATCCGGAGAAGATCGCACCCGCCACGAAGTAAGGAGGGAAGATGGTAGTATGCCAACCAGGAATTACGGAAGTCGCAAAGTCAAAAGATACGATCGTGTGTACAGACAGTACCAGTGGAGTAGCCAAACCTGCCAGTACCAGCGACAGTGCTTCATGACGTTGCCAGTGCTTGGTAGAACCGGTCCAGCCGAATGCTGCTACACCATATAATAACTTGCGCAATTTTGTTTTAGCCCTGTCACGTACACTGGCGAAATCCGGAAGGAGACCAGAGTACCAGAACAGCAGGGATACGGTAAAGTAAGTAGAGATCGCAAATACGTCCCAGAGGAGCGGAGAGTTAAAGTTAACCCATACCGGACCGCGGGTATTTGGATAAGGCAGAATGAAAAACGCCATCCATACACGACCCATGTGAATGATCGGGAACTGACCGGCGCACATTACCGCGAAGATCGTCATCGCTTCCGCCGCACGGTTCACCCCTGTACGCCAACCCTGGCGGAACAGCAGGAGGATCGCGGAAATCAGGGTACCGGCGTGACCAATACCTACCCACCATACGAAGTTGGTAATATCCCAACCCCAACCGATGGTTTTATTCAGATTCCATACTCCGACACCGAAATAGATCTGCCAGAACACAGAAAAGGCACCAAAGCCCAACAGTGTCAGGGAGATGAAAAAGCCTACATACCACAGTTTTCCGGGCTTCCCTTCAATGGGACTAATGATATCTTCCGTTACCTGGTGATAATCCTTAACCCCGTCTACCAAAGGTTCTCTCAGTGTGGATTCGTATTTTAAATGCATATTCTATAAGCTTTTAGCTGCTAGCTTCTAGCTACTAGCCCTTGTCTTTTGTTATGATCTCAGATTCTGTTCTTTCTGTCTTTTTCTTAACGGTTACCGGTTAAGACCATTACGCGTGATGCGCTTCTTCCTTGTGAGCAGACTCTTTTTCTGCTTTAGGAGCGGCATCCTTGTTTCTGATCTTCGCCAGGTAGCTGATTGATGGCAGTACGTGTGTTTCTTCCAACACGTAGTACATCCTGTCTATCTGCTGCTCGTTACGAATCTTATAGATTTCGCTGTTCTTGTCGTTGATGTTACCAAATACGATCGCATCAGCGCCACAAGCTTGCTGGCAGGCGGTTTTAGCAGCTCCATCTTTCAATGGGTGACCAGCTTTCTTCGCATCCAGTTTAGCTTCCTGTAAACGTTGTACGCAGAAAGAACATTTTTCCATCACACCACGGCTACGAACCACTACATCCGGGTTCAGTACCATGCGGGTCAGGTTATCGTTCATATCAGCTACATCGTACAGGTTGTTTTCAAAGCTGTCAGCACCATTCCAGTCTCTCCAGTTCAGGCGACGTACTTTGTAAGGACAGTTGTTAGCGCAGTAACGGGTACCGATGCAACGGTTGTATGCCATCTGGTTAATACCTTCAGAGCTGTGGTTGGTTGCGCCAACCGGACAAACGTTTTCGCAAGGCGCGTTATCGCAATGCTGACACAGCATCGGCTGGAACACCACTTCCGGATTCTCTTCATCCCCGCTGAAGTAACGGTCGATGCGGATCCAGTGCATTTCATGCGCTTTAGCCACCTCTTCTTTACCCACAACAGAAACGTTGTTTTCTGCCTGGCAGGCAATTGTACATGCACCACAACCGAAACAGGTGTTCAGATCAATAGACATGCCCCATTTGATACCAGGGTAGCTGTAATTAGGATACAGGGTAGCATCCTTACGGAAGTCAGGACCAAATTTCTTCAGTTCCAGTCTGTCTTCGTTTACCTCTTTAGGGTTCTTGATGAACTCTTCCAGGGTAGTTTCTTTAACGATCGGACGACCTTCGTAGCTATTATGTGTTTGCGTTAAAGCAACAATTTCTTTTTGACCAGTAGCCTCTACTGTTGCGTCAACAGCGAAGTAGTCGAAGTTCTGACCATTGAAGCTAACAAGCGGATAAACGTTTTTACCGATACCACCGGCAGCTCTTCCTACATTATTGCTGCGGCCGTAACCTACTGCAATAGCGATTACTTCAGGGTGCATACCCGGAACAATCAGCAGCGGCAGTTCGATTTCTTTACCGTTGGCTTTCACTTTCAGCACTTTCTTCTCTGCGTTGATTTCGTAATCATCACCTAATTGAGTAGAGAAAGTTTTAGCCAGTTTGTTGGAGATACAGGCGTAGTTACCCCAGGTAGAACGGGTAATCGGATCAGGCATTTCCTGTAACCATGGGTTGTTGGCAGATCTGCCGGCACCAATAGCCACTTTTTCATAAAGCACCAGTTCCAGTTTACCACCTTTCTTGGCACTGCCGATCTTCGATGCAGCACCGGCAATATCACCGGCAAATGTAGCACCACCTAAAGCAGGAGCAGCAGCTGGTTCAACAATACCGTCCTGTAATGCTTTATCCCATGCTTCCTGTCCGCCCAGTTTGCTGATCCACTCATTTTTCAGGTAGTCAGCCCAGGTAGTGGTAGTGTTACCAGACCAGGTGAGGAGGGTATCCTGTATAGCGCGTGTTTTAAACAGCGGCAGGATAGTAGGCTGGGCAAAGCTATAGTAACCTGCTCTTCCTTCAGCATCGTTCCAGGATTCCAGGAAGTGATGATCAGGAGCTACATATTTACACAGTTCAGTTGTTTCGTCGTTTCTGTCGTTAAAGGATACCGCGACTTTCACTTTCTTCAGACCTTCTGCGAATTTCTGAGATTCGAAGTAGTCGTAAGCAGGGTTAGCGCCATAAATCAGTACAGCGCCGATGCTGCCCGCGTTCATATCGCTTACCAGTTTGGTCATGTCGCTGTCGATACCCTGACGGTAGTTGGATGGAGATGCGAAATCGATGGTAGTACCATTGGCGCCAACGATGTTGTTGATGGCGTTTACAATGATCTGTACGTTTACATCGTTAGAACCGCTTACTACCAGTGCTTTACCGGCATTGGCCTTCAGTGATTCCGCCGCTTTTTTGATACCGTCTGCTACACGTTTGTCAGCAATAGCCGGAGCGGTTACGCTGCCGCCAACTGCTGCCAGCAGTGCCAGTGCTACTGCACCGGTTTCAGAAGGTTTGTGTGTATATCTTTCGTCCGCGTTTGCACCGGTAAGGCTCATATGGCTTTCGAACGCGAAAAGTTTGGACATTTCGGGTTTCTGTGCATTGATCTTACGGGTAGAAGAAAACTGGCGGGCATATTCAACAGGGTTCAGCCAGGTTCCGATAAAGTCTGCACCTAAACTCACTATCGCTTTGGCATTTTCAAAGTGGTAGGAAGGAACAACTCTTTGACCGTAAGAGGCTTCATTTGCCTGCAGCATACCGGAGTAAGAAACTGCATCGTATACTACGTGGCGGGAGTTTGGATATTTTGCCAGGAACTCGCCGATCACTTTTTTGGTAGTGGGGCTGAGTAAAGTGGCGCTTAATAAAACAACAGGAGCACCGCCTAATCCGGCCAGTGCTGCACCTACTTGTTTATCCAGTTCTGCCCAGGTTGTTTCCGTACCACCGATAGATGGGAAACGGAGACGGGCAGTATCATACAGGCTTAATACAGCGCCCTGTACTTTGGCAGATGTAGCGCCCTGTGTGATAGCTGATAAAGTATTCCCCTCCATTTTGATGGGACGACCTTCGCGGGTTTTCACCACAACCGGTACGTATTCGCCATCAATGGCGTAAGAAGAAGCATAATAATTGGCTACACCCGGGGTGATCTCTTCCGGTTTGTTTACATACGGAATCGCTTTCTTAACCGGTGTTTCACAGCTGGCAGCAATAGCGGCTGCAGCGGTGGTGAACCCCAGATATTTCAGAAAATCCCTGCGGGGGGTAGTAGCATTCAACAGGCCTTCACTCTCGAACGGAAGTTCTTCACTGAATTCATTCTTCACAATTTCCTGATGCGCATCGGTATTGTGCAACTCCTCCAAGCCTTTCCAATACTTTTTTTGCTCCATGTTATATTAACGAGTTACGTTTATAAATTTGATATCTTCTGATTAAGAGAAAATCTCTCTAAATCCTTCCTAGTAGTGACATTTTTGACATTCAGTACCACCTACCATCTCAACTGTTACGCTATCGATCTTCTTATCTTTAATATCCTGGTGAAGCTTTTCGAAGATGCTGTAATAGTTGTTGTCAGCAAACTGCACTTTGGTAGTACGGTGACAGTTGATACACCATCCCATAGAGAGATCGGCAAACTGATGTACTTCATCCATTTCGGTGATAGCACCGTGGCAGGTTTGACATTGTTGCTGACCGGCAACCACGTGTTGAGAGTGGTTAAAGTAAACGTGGTCAGGCAGGTTGTGGATTTTAGTCCATTCGATCGGTCTGCCTGGCTTGGTATATTTACCAGCTTCAGGATCCCATCCTACGTAATCGTATAATTTTGCAATTTCAGCAGTACCATCTACCTTCTTACCTTCTGCAGTTGTCAGCTCAGGACCGGAGTATTCCTTAATGGCCTTATGACAGTTCATACAGATATTCTCGGAAGGGATCATGGCATGCTTACTCTTCTCAGCACCGGCGTGGCAGTACAAACAGTTGATCTGGTTGATACCCGCATGCACCTTATGGCTGTAGAAGATTGGTTGCTCCGGCATATAGTCTTTCTGGCGACCCAGGCCGATAGCCCCCTGAATAGTGAAGTAACCACCTACCATGAACAGCACCAGGATAATCAGCGCCAGGTAAGCTTTATTTTTGTAGAAAGGAACAGGATCCGGAGTAGGAACACCCTCTTTATCACCAGCCAGCTTGTTCAGGTTGCTGTTGATCTGCATGAGAATCAGCGCTACTACTGCAAGGATCAGTGTAATGATACCAAACAGTAAACTGTTGTCATTGCCTTTGTCTTCAGCACCATCTGGACTGGGTTCACCTGATGTTTTAGGACCAGTTGTCTTGCTCTGCTCAACTTTTACGTAAGCCAGGATGTCGTCAATTTCCTCGTTGGATAACTGAGGAAACGGCGTCATCGCTGTCTTGTTGTACTCCAGGTACAGAGCATTAGCATACTTGTCTCCCGTAGCCAGTACAGACGCAGAGTTATGGATCCACTGGTGCAATAATTTCTTATCGGGCCAGCGATCTTCTACCCCCGCTAATGCAGGACCTGTCAGCTTCTTATGGACATTATGGCAGGAAGCGCAATTTGTTTGGAATAATGCTTTACCCTTCGCTGGATCCGCTGCCTTAACAGAAGAAAACGGAATTACTATACTAGCGCATAGAATAAGCACACTCACAAAATGCTTGCGCAAAAGAATGGAAACACGACGATACACAGCCTATATAGTTTAGATTTGACCTAAAGTTTCTTAAAAGTGCCAGCAAAAATAAGACAGAATGTTGACAATTTACCAACAATTAAAAAAAATTATT
The DNA here is from genome assembly GCF_041360695.1 of Chitinophaga sp. RCC_12. Lineage (NCBI taxonomy): Bacteria > Pseudomonadati > Bacteroidota > Chitinophagia > Chitinophagales > Chitinophagaceae > Chitinophaga > Chitinophaga sp. RCC_12. Next base: position 924,622 of record NZ_JBFUPS010000002.1, on the reverse strand, counting down.
GTCTTATAGAATGCTGTTTTTAACCCGTTTTTTGAACAACGATTGAGCTGAAAGTCTTGCTGCTGGCCTATTTAAACACTTTGTTTAATATTTCCTTTCAAAACTTATTATTTTAATTGAAAGTTCAATTCCTCTGTGGGCGCACGTCTACATCATAACGTGGGGCAAGGTTTGCGGGGATATAATTATAATATATGCAGATGAAAATCAAATAGTGGTCCCCTATATCCTTCAACACACAATATAATATATTATCTGTCAGCGCAGTTAATTTCTGCGAGAGTTGTTATTTTTACCTTTATAACCTGCCGGCGGACCAGAATGTTCAATCCACCACCGAAAAAATCGCTCCCATGAAAAAAAGTATCATATTCCCCGTTTTGCTTACCGCCTTCGTGGCCTGTAATAATAATACCTCTACCACCCAAAACGATAGCACCAGGCAAAAAAGTACACCGGGTATAACCACCCCCGCAGTAATAACCGGCACCTACCAGGGTACCCTCCCGTGCGCCGACTGCCCCGGTATGGACTACCAGATCAGTTTGTTTGACGATCATACGTTTCATGAACTGGTGGCTTACCAGGGAAGAGGACAGGGGATAGCCGCCGTGGAAACCGGTACCTGGAAACAAACCTCCGACTCCACCGTAATGCTCCAAAAGAAAACGGACAGCACCTCCTTCCTCGCCTCCGAAGGAAAACTCCTCCTCCTCGACACTAAAGGCAAACGGATTGAAGGTGTGCTGGCCAGCAACTATATCCTCAAGCCCGTAGAGGGTGGCGACCGCAGGCAGCTGCTCGCCGAAAAGACAAAAGCCGGCATCCGGTTCACCGCCAACGGCAACGAACCCTTCTGGAGCCTCGATCTTGATAACAAAAAAATACGTTTCAACAACGTTAACGACGACAGCCTGCAGGCAACCCTGCCCCCGGCAAAACCCAATACCGATACTTTAAAGGTGTATACCACACCGGATATCACGGTAAGTATCCGCAACACCGTTTGCACCGACGATATGAGCGGACTGATGAAACCCAATACCGTACAGGTACAGGTGAAAGACAAAACATACCAGGGCTGCGGGGAATATCTCAAATAAGGATCAAGTCCACCTCAACTCCCCATCAAGTCCACCTCAAAGGCGTGTCAAAGGCCGGTATAAAGCATGCCTGAAGCGTATTCCAAGCATGTTGGGGGCCTCTTTATATTCATTACTTTAAATCCCTGCTAAATTATCTATTTTTGTACCCTACTCAAACAGTAAGAGATTTTGAAAAATATTGCCATATTCGCATCGGGTGCAGGAAGCAACGCGCAGAAAATTATAGATCATTTCAAACAGTCAGATAAGGCCAGGGTTACCGTAATTGTATGTAACAAACCCGGAGCCGGTGTTTTACAGATTGCCGAACGCGAAGGCATTACCAGTATACTCATTGAAAAGGAGGCCTTCCTCCATTCAGATAAATACATCCGGTTATTAAAAGAACAAAAGATCGACCTGGTAGTGCTGGCCGGATTCTTATGGAAAATCCCCGCTAACCTGGTACAGGCTTTTCCTAACCGCATTATCAATATCCATCCGGCCCTGTTACCAAAATTTGGCGGGAAAGGAATGTATGGACATTTTGTGCACGAAGCCGTTATCGCTGCCGGAGAAAAAGAAAGTGGCATCACCATCCACTTCGTGAACGAGAAATACGACGACGGGGAAACAATCCTGCAGGAACGCATTATCATTACACCGGAAGATACGCCCGAGTCGGTAGCACGTAAAGTACAGGCGCTGGAACATCAGTGGTTTCCGGTAATTGTGGAACGATTATTGACCGGTTCTGAAAGCTGACAAACGCCCGGATGGAGGTCCTGAAGCCAGTCTAACCCTTACAACTGTATGAAAAAGACACTGCTGTTAATATGGTTATCCTGTTCGTTTATTTTATCATCCTCTGCCCAGGATGGTAAAACACAATTGAGCAAAAACACCTTTCTTAAAGTAAATCCCACCACCTTAATTAATGAACTCGATATTTACCTGGAACAGGAAATAACTGATAAATTCAGCCTGGAGGTAGGTATCAGTGGTATCTATACCGATTATCCGGATTATGTGCTGGCGAAAAAGATTGATATCGGCCAGAAAAAACCAGACATCAGTACGGAACAATTTGTGGACGGCCGGGGCCTCGGCTTCCGCGTGGGTGCACGCCTGTACCTTATTTCACAGGAAATGTCGCCCTCCCGCGCAGCCGGCACTTACTTTGAACCTGTATTATTCGTTAAAAAGGTGTTCTATCCTAATGAAGACAATACCTTCAGTAATATTACCTACACCAACTCCGGAGATAAAACCGTAATTGGCCTGCAGCTTTTAATAGGCCGGCAGTTCAAAAAAGACCGCTTTATCCTGGATCCCTTCATCGGCGTAGGTATCCGCAGTAAAATCTATAAATACAGTACCTATCATTTCGACGACGACAAAGTATCACTGAACGATGGTAAAATGGTCAGCATACTGCCAAGTCTCCAGATAGGTATTAAAATGGGACTTAAACTATGGTAATCTTCCCTAAAACGGTACAATCACTTTAGCGCTGAAATTTCTGCCCATGTTATATATGCCCAGCCGCCCATTGGGGGAGGAGCTGTAGTATTCAAAATATTTCAACCGGTTCATATTGGCCTGGTAGGCTACGTTGGCCACATTATCCAGCTGCAGGAATACTTCACACACCGTTTTCCCTTTTTTGTTAAGAATACCCGAACCGGCGCCTATATTGAAAAGAGTATATCCCGGCGTAAATGTTTCAGTATCATCCACCCCGTAAAAATGGGGCTGGTCAGCGATAATATCAGCCTCCACACGGGCATAGGCTTTGGTGAATATCCCATAATTGCGTTGGGTGGTTGCCTTCAGCTCGCTGCGTATATGCGTGGGGGGTATAAACGGCAGATACCGTGCCTCGTCGCCATGCGTACTAATCAGTTCCATATTCCGGTTACGCCCCTGCGTGTAGGCGATACTGTTATTCATAGTCAGCCAGGCAATACTCCGCGGATGGAGATTCACACTCACTTCCGCTCCAAATAACCTCGCGGCAGATTGCTGGTACTTGTAAGTAGCGTTACCTGGCACAATTACCACCGGGTTGCCGGTATTATCATATAGCTTTGCCTGGTAGATATAGTTCTCAATATTATTGTTAAACAACTCCACACTGATATCCGCATCCGGCAACCAGGCCTGAATGCCAATATCTTCCTGCAAACTGAACTCCGGCTTAAATCCACGGTTTCCCAGGTATACAATATGCGCCCCCGGATCAAGACCGTTGGAGCCAATCTCTGTGATATTCGGCGCACGGTAGCCCCGTGCAATGTTAGCCTTTACCAGCACCCGCTCGCTGATGTTCCAGGTAGCGCCCAGGCTGCCGGAAATACCGGTATACTGATGACTGAAAGAAGGGAACTGCAGATGGGCTCCCGCGGTATCCGGCAACTGCGCATGCTGCTCAAAGCCATTCTGTTTATTGGGTCCCACGTAGAAATCATTCCAGCGGATAGAGCGGTTATCGTAGCGGATACCACCCGATACATCTACCTTACCAAAAGACTTCCTGGCAAAAATAAATCCGCCTATGTCAAACAGGTTATAATCCGGAATGGGGAAATCGGTGCCGTTCTTACTTTTATTCGACTGGTACATACCGTTTACCCCTATGGTTGTTTCCAATCCGTTCATTACCGGCAAATTGTAGCGCACATCATAGTTCAATGTATTCAGTACCACGTACAGCCCAGGCTGCTCAGGCATCTCCGGGTGATTATACTCCCGCCGGATACTTTGCTGCACGCCAATCATAGTATTAATATCGCCGGTACCCACATTCCATTTGGAATGGTTATACACGCGGTAATGCTGGATACGCTGATGCAACGGGTTAATGGTGTAAGTGCGCAGCTCATTTTCCGGCACCAGTGGCCGGTCTTTTATATCATCCCCACTGTCTTTCACCTGCTTTGTAAACTTGCGGGTCAGGGAATCACGGCTGCCATCAGGAATTTCCTGTGTATTGTCATAAAGTGTAGCGCCGAACTGGGAATGCCCCCACGATTTATCTACCCTTGCCAATGCCGTGAGATTATACTCCCGGAAGGCGGTGCCGTATACAAACCCATCCACGCTGTTGCGGTAATTATGCGCTGCCTTTACAGTGCCCCGCAATACATATTTCCAGTCGTTTTGCCGGTAAGCCAATCCAAGTGAAGAACCTATCATCCCGTTATTACTGTGGTAATCAGTGAGAAAGCTGCCCTGTAATTTTCCGGGTGTCAGTTCCGGGATGTCGGGGATCATGTTGATCACGCCGGCCAGGGCATCGGAGCCATAGGTAAGACTGGCAGGGCCTTTCACCACTTCCGCCCGTGCAATGCCGTATTGGTCTATTTCAATGCCATGTTCATCCCCCCATTGTTGTCCTTCCTGCCGTACGCCATCGAACAGCGTCAGTACACGGTTGTAGCCCAGCCCACGGATAAATGGTTTTGAAATATTAGGGCCGGTTGTTACCGCGCTTACACCCGGTACTCCTTTAATAATAGCATCGATGATGTTATTATTTACGTTCATATTCATTTCCCTCTTACCAATAACGGCAATGGGTATAGGATTTTTCCGGACAGCCGTGGCGCGGGATACACCGGTTACTACTACTTCATCTAACTTCGACAGATCTTCTTCCAGTGAAACATTCAATACCGTTGTCTGACCTGCGGTAATTTGTTTCTTCAGCTTAACCGTTTGGTATCCTACCATTGATATTTTGATATCATAAGTACCTGCTGCCAGGTTTTTTATATTGAAAATACCCTGCTGGTCGGCTGTAGCGCCGGTACGCAGGGCAGGAATGGCAATGTTGGCAAATTGCACCGGCTTCCCCTCTTTATTCACCACCGAGCCTTTCACCATGCCTTGCTGGGCATATGCTGTAGTAATGATTAATAAGAAGAATAGTAATGTAGATACTTGTTTCATGCGTATAAGTAATGTAGGTTTTAAACTTTAGTACAGTGTTTTCACGGATAGTAACAATGGATCACACTTCCAATTTAATTTTCAACAAAACTATCTTCTATTTTTATACTTGTCTTAATTATTTTTTAGATTAGCCTAAATACCAGGAAAAGGATCTTTAAAAAGATGACCATCCCGGAAGTTTGTAATCTCGGATTCTGTGCACAGGCAGCTGTCGAGATCAATGATGATATCATGCGTATCCAGCTCCTGGCCTATGATTACCAGTTCATTATACCTGTCTGCAAAGCGGGTATCCCAGCGGTTGGTGATGAGTTCATAGGTTTCGGGATCCATTTGCCATTGCGCCCGGGGAATGGCACACCACCAGTAGCCCGCCTTTTCTGCGCGCAGTGATCCGCCGGCCTGGCTCCAGTTCACCGCTATATCCGGCCGCGAAGCCAGCCAAAACAATCCTTTACTGCGGATAATATTGCCAGGCCAGCGTTCATTGATATACTGCCAGAAGCGTTCCGGGTGAAAGGGTTTGCGACTGCGGTATACAAAAGAAGAGATGCCGTATTCTTCTGTTTCAGGGGTATGCTCATTTTCCAGTTCGGCCTGCCAACCGGCACTTTGGGAAGTGGTGTCAAAGTCAAAAAGACCGGTGTGCAGTATTTCTTTCAACGGTACCTGGCCTTTGATTGATTCCACGATGCGGGCAGTGGCATTTAGTTTACGCAGTACGGCTTTCAGGTTGCCCAGTTGGTCTTTTGTTACCAGGTCGCATTTATTCAACACAATCACATTGGCAAACTCCACCTGGTCGGTCAGCAGGTTCACAATAGTGCGCCGGTCAGCCGCATCATCCGTTAAGCTTCTGTCCTGCAGTAACGACATGCTACTGTAGTCGCCGATAAAATTATACGCATCCACTACCGTCACCATTGTATCCAGCTGGCTTACCGTAGTAAGGTCAATGTTGTTGGCTTCATCCTGGTAGCAAAAAGTTTGCGCCACAGGTATTGGTTCCGAGATGCCGGTGGATTCTATCAGCAGGTAATCAAACCGTTTCTCTGCGGCTAGTGCAGCTACTTCCTTCAGCAGGTCTTCCCGCAGGGTACAACAAATACAGCCATTGCTCATTTCCACCAGGCGCTCTTCTGTTTTGTGCAGTATATTTTCATTCTTTACCAGTTGCGCGTCGATATTCACTTCGCTCATGTCGTTAACAATAACGGCTACACGAAGATTTTCGCGGTTGTGCAGCACGTGATTAAGCAGCGTAGTTTTCCCCGCGCCGAGAAAACCACTCAGCACCGTAACAGGTAATTTTTCCATATGTGATAAGTTATATTGCTATAGGACTATGTATTTTAGTTGTGGCACTGTTATAAGTCCCTTGTGATACGACCCTGCTGTTTTACAATCAAACTGCTATAATCCCTCTGCTGTCAAATGCTGTTTGCCGTGTGATGCCCCCAGGTGATTATGAACCCGGTGTTTCCCGTTGGTGCATTGCTTACAACGCTTCAGGTTTAATATATGCGCAGTCGTTACTCCTGCCGCGCCGGTAAAGATGATAGCGGGTGTCCAGAAACCACCAGCCACTCCGAAGTGTCCTCCCACTAACAAGGCAAACCCCGCGGTGAAGATCAGCAGTGGTGTTATCCGCCGGTGAAGTCTGAAATACCCGCGCCCCAGTGATAAACAACCCACGCCAAAGGAGAAAGACAACAAGCCATACTCCAGCATTTCATTTTCCAGTACATGCGATCCTACCAGTGGTAATACCGTGAGCAGCAAAGGGAGTAAGGCACAGTGCACGGCACACAACAGGGAAGCCCCTATTCCAATAGTGTCCAAACTCATCTTCTTTAAAATATTCACTTCCATGTTCCCATTTTTCTATCCGGACAAAACTACGTAAATTTGCAACAATGTTGCAAATTAAAATATCTCTTATCTTCAGATAATTTATTTTTTCAACTGTAAAATGTTGCAGGTGTGTTAAAATAATAAGAGATGGGTAGCACTGATGGGCATCTGTCAACTATGTGCTACCTTTGTATATCGAATAAAACAAGGAATCATACCTATGTCGAAGAAAGCAATTATACTGATTTCGTTTTTTGTGTTGCTGAGCGCAGGCTTCCTGACCTATGCGGGTTATATTATTAAGGGAGAAACAGGCACCTTCTTTGGAAAAGATAAATTGCCTCACCTGGGGGCGCCTGGACATACCATTCCCGGATTTTCCTTTACCGACCAGGACGGCCGCACAAAAGCGAAGGCAGATGTTGAAGGCAAGATCTATGTATCTGAGTTCTTTTTTACCACCTGCACCGGTATTTGTCCGAAGATGAATGCCAACATGGATAGGGTATATGCGAAGTATAAAAACAATCCCAACTTCCTGATCCTTTCCCATACGGTAGATCCCGAACACGACAGTGTACCGGTACTAAAGGCATATGCTGCCAAACATGGCGCTGATTCCAAAAACTGGTGGTTCCTTACCGGCGATAAGAAACAGCTTTACCGGTTGGCCAGGCAGGGCTACCTGGTAGACGATGGCGTATATACCGGGGAAGAAGATTTTGTACACACCCAGTGGTTCGCGTTGGTCGACAAAGCAGGACAAATCCGCGGTTTGTATGAAGGCACTAAAAAACAGGATGTAGATAAATTGATTGAAGACATAGACCGTTTAATGGAAGAATAAAGTTTTTTTTCATCATGGGCACCAAACAACAAATAACAGAACGAATTGGCAGTATACTGCGCGAAAGCAAGCTGAGTGTAACAGAAACCCGGACAAGGATCCTGGAACTGTTCATGAAAAGCAACGGTGCACTGGAACATAGCGATTTCGAAAAGCTGGCCGGTCAGTCGTTCGACCGTGTAACCGTATACCGTACATTACAAACATTCCTCGACAAAGGAATCATTCATAAAATACCCACTACGGATACATCTGTACGCTACGCTTTATGTAAGTCGGAGTGTTCAGAGCACCATCATCACGATCATCATATTCATTTCAAGTGCGAAGAGTGTGGCAATACCATTTGTTTAGATGAAACTGATGTGCCGCAGATACAGCTTCCCAAAGGTTATGCAGCGCATAATGTGGAAGTAGTGGTGAGTGGGGTTTGTAAATCCTGTAAATAAAAAAATGCCTTTGCTAATGCCGTTATACGGAACATTAACAAAGGCATCCTTACTATATTTTTTCTATTTCTTCTTTCACGAAATCGGCCAGTTCCTTCACATAGGCCGGAGAAAAATCAAATTTAATTCCCGCGGCTTTATACAATTCAGGCAACGTTTTGGTGTTACCTAAACTTAACGCCTGTACGTAGTTATCCAGCGCCTGCGCTTTGTTTTCCTTGAATTGCTTCCACATGGCAATTGCGCCTAGCTGTGCAATACCGTATTCTATATAATAGAAAGGTACTTCAAACAGGTGGAGTTGCTTTTGCCAGGTGATGGCGCGGTAATCTTCATGACCACTCCAGTCAACCACGGCAGGGGAGAACTCATTCAGTATTTCGAGCCATTTGGCGGTACGTTCTTCTGTAGTGTGCTGCGGATGTTCGTAGATCCAGTGCTGGAACTTATCGATGGTGGCAATCCATGGGAAAATGGTGATAGCCCTTTCCAGTTGCTGCAAACGTGCACGGCGGAGCTGTGTTTCATCATCAAAGAAAATGTTCCAGTAGTCCATGGTAAATAATTCCATGCTCATGCTCGCAACTTCCGCAATCTCCATCGGGTATTCCTTGAAGGCGCTGAGTGCGAGGTGATGACTGAGGAAAGAGTGTACCGCGTGCCCACCTTCGTGAACCATGGTGGTGAGGTCTTTCATTTGCCCGGCGGCATTCATAAAAATGAAAGGCACGCCTGTTTCTGCCAGCGGGCAGTTATAGCCTCCCGGCGCTTTACCGTTGCGGCTTTCCAGGTCGAAGCGGCCCATTTGTTTCATCACCCGGAGGCAATTGCCAAAGAAGGGGCCCAGTTTATCAAAAGTAGCAATGGCTTTATTCACCAGCTCTTCGCCTGTGTGGAATGGCTCCAGTGGCTTCACGCCCGCTGGTTCTGCTTCTGTGTCCCAGGGGCGCAGGGTGTCCAATTGCAGTTTGGCTTTTTGCTTTTCCAGGATCTGTTGTACCAGCGGAACAATGTGCGCTTTGATGGCTTCATGGAACTGGAAGGCATCTTCTTTTGTATAGTCGAAGCGACCGAGTTCTTCGAATTTATAATCACGGTAATTAGCGAAGCCGGCATTCTTTGCTACCTGGTCGCGTTTTAAAATCAATCCGGTGTACAGGTCATCCAGTGCTTTCCTGTCTTCCAGGCGGCGGGCGCCGGTTTTGGTGAACACTTCTTCCCGCAGGGAGCGGTCGCTGTTTTCCAGGAATTTAGCAGCCTGTTGCAGCGTATATTCCTGGTCTTTTACTTTGATGGTCATTTTACCTGCAATAACGCCGTACTGTTGCGCCATTACGCTCAGTTCCGCCTGGATAGGAATGTTTTCCTCCCGGAACAGTTTCACCTGTTTCTCTACATTGCGGAGATAGGTTTTATACAGGTCGGGGTCCAGTTCCTTTACAAACGGGCTTTCCAGCAGTTTTTTATTGAGCGCATCTGCATAGGGTTGCAGTTTGGGCTGAATTTCCATGCAGAAGTAGGCAAAGGCTTCTTCGAGCGATTTATCGGTGATGTCGCAGGTCATGCGGATTTGGCGCCAGCAAGCGTCTTCACTGATCACTGCTTCCAGTTCACTCATATCTTTCAGCCATTTTTCCAGGTCCTGCACGCTGCTGATTTTTCTTTCCTTCAGCGCTTCAAAGTAAGGCTGCAAGGTATCCCAGGTGGTTACTTTAAAATCTTCCGGGAGAAATGTACGCGGTAGTTTCTTTATATCTGCACTTAGTTTATCCATGCTATCTGTTATTTTTAAATTTTCGGATGTAGAAATTTAGGCAATTTTACGCTAATGCCCGGTGTTTCCGGCTAAAAGAATCGTTAAATATCGGGAGCTAAAACGATTCAGGCTTCTATTTACAGAAAATGATCTCTGTAAATAGAAGCCTGAAATATTTTGCCGGCAGATGATTGTTTCGATCATCAAACCGCCTGGATCCTTACTATTCTTCTGTTTTCTTCTTGCGTGGCTTAGCAGCTTTTTTAGGCTCTTCGCCTTCTGCAGCCGGTGCGTCATCTTTCTTGGCTTTGGCTTTCTTAGGTGCTTTTTCTTCAGCGCCTGTTTCGCCTTCTTCTTTTTCAGCGGCCTTTTTAGCACGTGGCTTCTTAGGCTTTTCTTCTGTAGCTGCTTCTTCAGAAGCTTCAGGAGCTGCTTTCTTCTTTTTCTCCGGAGCAGCGGTTTCTTCTACTGCCACTTCTTCCACTTCTCCTTCACCTTCGGCGAGGATCTCATCAAATTTCAACAGATCATTTGCTTTGAGGATACCAAACCATTTTACCATCTTCTTCATATCACTCACATACACTCTGTCTTCATCGAATTCAGGGAATACGCTTTTGAAATAAGCTTTGATAGCATTGTTGTCTGCTTTACCGGCTACAGGCGGGTGCGCCGCTGCCTTTTCCTCCATGGCTTTGAATACCTCAGCCAGGTTTACGTTTTCGCCGGTAGTGAATACTTCAATACTTTCCAGTGGAGTAAAATTATGCACGCGGGAAGATACAAACCTTGTACTTTTATCTTCCAGTGACCTTACGATGGCGCCATCTTGTTTACTGGCTACTAACTGAAACAAACCGCCCAATCCGGTTACTGCAACAATTTCTCTGTACTGCATGTTCAAATTTTTAGGAAGCGCAAATATAAATAATTATAATAGATTGCCCGCGGCTATTTTTAGCTTACAAAAAGCGGGCAACGGGGGCGTGCGTCAATTCAACTTTCGTGCCATGACCACCGTGCGTTTACAGCGTTTCACGTAGCCCTGAAGATTAAATATCTCTATAAAAAATATATAAATCCCTGACGGTAAAACTACTGCATTTTCTCCAATTCCATCCCACGGCAAATATCCGGTATTTCCCATCAAAATATTGCGGGCCAGGTATCTCACCGGTTTGCCCTGCAAATCATACACGGTAACATTGCCCATGAAGCCCGGGCCGGGCAGTTGCCAGGAAAGCTGTGTTACATCCGCTGTTCCGTCGTGATCGGGTGAAAACACTTCCGGCAACAATACAATATTCAACGAATCGCCTGCATTGCCCCGGCGCTGGGAATTGGGCCATCCCGGGGTGCCATATCCTGCTGAAGCAGCGGCAGAGTGCCAGTTAGCCGCATCGGAAGCGGGAAGCTGGTACGCCAGCCGCTCCAGCGAAACACCCTGCAACTCACTGGCCAGCGGAAAGTGTTGTCCGCTGGTATATGGCAATTCATCAATCACTGTACTATCGGCCCACAGCAGCACAACATCCCCACCGTCAAGCGGCATGGAGGGCAGGCTGCTTACTTCCTGGATATTTTCCGGCGACCGGCAATTATAATAACTGCAAAGCAAATCCTTGTTGGTGGTAAATGCCAGCAGTTGCCCGGGCATCAGCAGACGGCCACTGGTGGTTATCTTTTTAAAAGTACCTAATCCGCCACTGGCGGTACGTGCGCAAAGGCGTAGCTCATTTAAGTTCACCACTTTGTGGCCGGCGTTATACAGTTCAATAAATTCGGGGATACCGGTGGGCGGGTAAAACAATACTTCATTAATTAATACGTCGTTGCCGGCCGGTGGTTGTGATATGCCAAGTGTTGCACTGTTGTAGATACTGCCGGTAGTCCCATTGCAATCTGCCAGTCCGCTGGTATTAATAGTATATACCTCTCCTGGGCGGATGACAGCATCCAGTTGCAGTTCCACGCTGCTAAACAGCGGAGGCAGCACCCGGCAAACCGTTATGTGTATCCCACCGGTAATCTGATAGCGCGCAGGATCTGCTGCCAGCACACTATCCAGCGTTTTACTGAACTGTAACAACACCCGCATGCTATCTGCAATGGCAGCAAACAGCAGGTCTGGTTTGGAAAGATCCGGGGTGTTCGCGGCCACAGCATTTACGGAACCGGGCGTGCCGCCGGCAGGGGCAGTACTGGCCATCCAGTTTACTTTTCCGCTGCATGGAAATGCCGTATTGATCATTTCCAGGCTGATTCCGCCCTTGCCGGCCTTTCCGCCTGCGTACCATCCTTGATGATAATCTACCGCATGTATCACCCTTTTGAATGCGTCATATAAAATAATCAGCGCGCTGTCGTCTGCCACTGCCGGAAAACGGTCTATTCCTCTGATATTGGGAATGTTATAACTGCTCACTGCTGCCTGAGCGCATAGCACCAGCAAACTGTCGGGTTGCAGCAAATACGCCGGCAGCAACACTTCCCGCTTATTTACCGCTAAACGCCAATTGCTAAGTTGCACAGGCGCAGTGCTGATATTCCGCAGTTCTATGTATTCATACGGTGGCAAGCCTGCTACAGGAGTGGGCTTGGGCATCACTTCGTGGATAATCACGTCATAAATAGCCGGCGCCTGGGTAAAACCGGTGAGGGCCTGCAGTAGCAGCAGGCAAGAACAAACAATGGGTAACCGCATTTACAATTATTTTATAGCTTTCAAACTTAGCATTATGTTGATCGTCTGGTGTTAATGCCATGTAAATGGTAAAAAAAAATCTTAATGTTATGAAAAGCGGGGGCTATATGTTAATTTTGGGCTTCCAAAATTAAAAATGTAAAACAAAATGAAAGTTGCCGTAGTTGGAGCGACCGGACTGGTAGGCTCAAAAATGTTACAGGTGTTAACGGAAAGGAATTTTCCCGTTACTGAATTGATTCCCGTGGCTTCTGAGAAGTCCGTTGGTAAGGAAGTAACATTTAAGGGCAAGACCTGGAAGGTGGTGAGTGCGGATACGGCGATTTCAATGCAACCAAATGTGGCTATCTTTTCTGCCGGTGGCAGTACCTCCCTGGAGTGGGCGCCTAAATTTGCAGCGGCAGGTATTACCGTAATTGATAATTCCAGCGCGTGGAGAATGGACCCTACCAAGAAACTGGTAGTACCGGAAGTAAATGGCGATGCTATTACGCAGGAAGATAAAATTATTGCCAATCCTAACTGTTCTACGATTCAGATGGTGCTGGTATTGAAACCCCTCCACGAAAAATATAAAATCAAAAGGGTAGTGGTATCTACCTACCAGTCGGTAACCGGCACCGGTGTAAAGGCAGTGACGCAGTTAATGAATGAAAGACAAGGTATTACCGGTGAAATGGCGTATGCTTACCCGATAGATCTGAATGTTATTCCGCAGATAGACGTGTTTCTCGATAACGGCTATACGAAAGAAGAGATGAAGATGGTAAATGAAACCAAAAAGATTATGAGGGACGACAGCATCCTGGTAACGGCTACGACTGTACGTATTCCGGTAATGGGTGGTCATAGTGAAGCGGTGAACATAGAGTTTGAAAATGAATACGATGTGGCGGAACTGAGGGCATTGCTTGAAAAAACGCCTGGAGTAATCGTTGTAGACGATCCATCGAAGGCTTTATACCCGATGCCAAAGGATGCACACGATAAGGACGAAGTGTTTGTGGGCCGTATCCGCAGGGATGAAACTCAGCCTAAAACAGTGAATATGTGGATAGTAGCAGACAACCTTCGCAAGGGGGCCGCTACCAATGCCGTGCAGATAGCAGAATACCTTACCGGTAAAAACTGGCTGTAATCATACTGTTGTGCTATGTAATTTAGGAGTATACCACTCTTAATAGCACCTCCCGTATATGACTATACGAAAATATATTTATAACTCGTTAAGAGCAAGCATTTTACCGCTTGCTCTTTTTTACGCGTGTTACAAAAGCATAACACACAAACCTTAAAAATTACACGGAAGTAGTATTGATTTGTGCGGGATAAAATCCAATTTTGGTAGTAATAATCCTATGCCAACTTAACTCTTTGAAAAAGAAGAGAAGTCCAATTTTAGAGATGCCGGTATTTTTCGTTATTTTCTAATCAGAAAACACCCTTAAGTCCTATGAAAACCAACACCAATCGAGAGCTTCTGTTAATGCACAAGTTCACCGAAGAGTGGAGCACTAATTTCTCTTCACAAGTATCCAGGATCATGAACATCGTTGATCAGCAGGATACGCTTGACGGAATTATACCGATTATTGAAGTGGCCAATGTTTACAATCAACGTTTTGCTCACGCGCGCACGGACAAGGAAAATCTTTTAAAGAATCGCAAAGCGCGGCCGTTCGAATTCCTGATTCACAAGAATTAAACCGGGGTAAGCCGGAGAAGTATTTATTAGTTTATCAGGTAGTCCGCTATCATGAAATTACCAGGAGAACATAAAGAACCATTTGCATATCTGTTGGTTTGGATACTGGGTATTGGCTGTGGTGCACTTTTTTTAATGATGTTTGCAGCCACTGTTTACATGTTAGTAACAGGCAACTATTAAAAGGTTAACTACCTGATAAGCTAATAAACTACTTTACATTAGTCCATGGCGCGGTTAATGAACTGCAATAAGGGTTGCATCAGTGCAAATGTCTTCAGAATTTCCTTTACCATAGCAGGTTGTATACACGCCTCATCCGTAAACGGGTGAGACACAATCACACTTTTCAGTTTTAGATACGCGATAGCCGGGTTATCTGGCTGATATCCCTGCGGAGCTGTTTTAAGGGCATCGCCCTCTACCTTCCCAAAGTGTTTGATAAATTCCTTATTAGAGATGATTTGTTCAAATTCCCGGAAATTATAGTCGATTTCCTGGCGGAGCTTTTTCAGTTCGGGCGCTGCCGGCATCCAGATACCGCCGCCGGCAAAACTGTTGCCTCCCGGTTCAAGCTGAAAATAATAACCGGCAAACGCCGATTTTTTGCCACCTGCCTGGAAAGAAGCACCGAGATTGGTTTTATAAGGAGTTTTGTCTTTTGAAAATCTGACATCTTTGTAAATACGAAACACACAGTCTTTCACCTGGAGCCCCTGCATGGTGGCATCCTGTCTTGCCAAACCATCTATCAGCTGCTGTACCATGCTTTCAAAATCGGCCTTGGCCGCTATGTACTCGGGTTTGTGTTCATCGAACCAGACTTTATTATTATTCAGCCTGAGTGACTTAAGAAATTTTAACGTGGACGGCTGCAACATTACTTCTTTTTGCCAGCAAGATAATACAAATCATTTATGGTTTTTTGAATTTTGAGGGGCCATTGGGAGGGGTTTTAAAAAAACAGATGCAGGATGTATGCCGGAAGGCGATCTCTTCCCGTGGCAAACTCCTGCACCTGTTTGAATGCAACTTTTAGAAGTGGTAGGTGGCGGCTAATAAAACATTGGATGTGATATCAGCAGGTTTACCATCCGACTTGCTGAAAATATCTGCGGAGGCCTTATCCAGCCTGAACTCCGGCATAATAGTAAGGTTTCCTACCTTATAGTTAAAGGTGAGTGTACCAGCAACTACATTACCTCCATCCGGTACGGCTCCAAAAACTTTAAGCCCGTCTTTATCACTGAAATATTCTCCACGAACTGTTAATCCGATCTTGTCAGTGAAATCGAGGTTCACGTACAGTGCATTGCCCCACCATTTTGCGTTTTCGCGGGTGCTTTTAGGTGCACGTGTGTCGGTATAGGTGCTGTAGGTAGCGTTATATCCCAAACCGAATACAGTGTTGATCTGGTAAGTGGCTACCAGGTCTACCTGGTGATTCTGGATACCGAAAGTATCTTTTCCTTCCAGGTAATTCAGGTATAATTTGATGGGTGTTTCTGCCGGAGCAAAGCCCAGCTGGGCACCAATATATTTGTGGCTGTTAAGGGTAACTGATTTCAGATCGGTAGGATTAAATACGCCTACCATAGCGCTTAAAGAAGAGGTGATGGCAATGTCGGCCTTCACACCTGTATTAAAGAAAGGGCCGTAGCTGAACATATAGCTCATGCTATAGTTCCTGTTGGCGTAGGCATCTACCAGTTCGTAACCAATGTGGGTGGCGAAGCTACCGAGACTTACTTTTACTTTCTCAGCTACCTGGTAAGATACATACAATTGTTTGATAGCCATTGACAGGCCATTAGCGGAGCCGGGTACATCGTTATAGGAAAACTCTCCGGCTCTTTTACCGAAGCCGAGGTCGGCAACGATGCTACCATTTTTAAATCCGTGTTCTACTTTCAGCGATACCATTCCCAATTCGAAAGAGTTGTGGGAGTTGGTAAAACTGGTTTTATTATCAGTATAATTTCCGTTGAGATTGTATTTATAATACACATCTGCAGATCCTGATAATTTAAACGCGGGAGCAGATGTACTATCTGTCGTGGATTGTGCCATGGCAACGAGGGTGCTGCCCATGGCAAATAAGGTCGTTAACATTCTTTTCATACTTATAAATTTGGTTGATAAAATGGTAAGTACTAATGCGGCCTTTTCTCACGGATTGTTTCGGGGGTGCGTGCTACAGTATCTTCTGATGCTACATTCAGAAAAATAGAAGGAATGGATAATCAGTAATCAATGATTGGTGCGAGTTTCACTTATTTACAGCAAGTTTAACTACCAATTATCCATTCCAGGTTCTTACAACGTAAAGTATATGCGTTTAATAAAGTTGATAAAGATCGTACTCAAAGAACTGTAACTCATTTTTGATACCTCTGAAAGGAATTGTTTTTCAGGAGTGAATCAGTTCGTCTTCTTCTTTCAGTGAACCGTTGTCGGAGATACTGATCATAGAAGGATGATAGTTCTCGTTGTGCTGTGTAACATCCAGACCCAGTTCTTCTTCTTCTTCAGATACACGCAGCGGGTGAATCAGGTTGATGAGTTTGAAGATACCGTAAGATACGGTGAAGCTGTAACCTACTACCAGTAACAGACCGAGTACCTGGTTTTTGAACAGCTCAAAGTTGCCGTAAAACCAGCCATCAGTACCAGCTGAATTCACAGCCTTGGTAGCGAAGATACCGGTGAGCAGCATACCTACCATACCACCTAAACCATGGCAAGGGAATACATCGAGTGTATCATCAATGCTGGTTTTAGATTTCCAGTGTACTGCAACGTTAGAAATGAGAGAGGCAATGAAACCGATGAATATACTTTGTGGAATAGCAACAAAACCGGCAGCAGGAGTGATGGCCACCAGACCAACTACCGCACCGATGCAGAAGCCGAGGGCAGATGGTTTGCGTCCGCGGATTACATCGAAGAACACCCATGCTAAACCGGCAGCAGCAGTAGCTGTGTTAGTAGTAGCAAAAGCGGAAGCTGCGAGGGCGTTGGCGCTCAAAGCAGAACCTGCGTTGAAACCGAACCAGCCGAACCAGAGTAAACCGGTACCCAGTAATACAAAAGGAATATTTGCAGGTTGTAATTCTTTCTTTTCGATATGATCCTTTCTTCTTTTCAGTACCAGGGCGCCTGCCAATGCAGCGCAACCTGCAGAAATATGTACCACTGTACCACCGGCAAAATCCAGTACGCCTAATTTAAACAGGATACCATCAGGATGCCAGGTCCAGTGTGCAATTGGTGCATATATCAGCAAACTGAATAACACCATGAACAATACATAGGAAGTGAAACGGATCCTTCCCGCTACTGCTCCAACCACCAGTGCAGGAGTGATGATTGCAAACTTCATCTGGAAAAGTGCAAACAGTAACAGCGGAATAGTAGGCGCCAGGCTCCATGGAGCTCCTGAACCTACATTCTGAAACATAAAGAATGTACTGGGATCTCCAATAATGCCATTAACAGATTTACCAAACGCCAGGCTAAATCCAACTACTAACCAAACGATGCTGATTAAGCCGGTAGCAATGAAACTTTGCATCATGGTAGAAATCACGTTCTTCTTATTTACCATGCCTCCATAAAAGAAGGACAAACCGGGAGTCATCAAAAATACCAGGGACGATGCTACAAGAATCCAGGCGATATCAGCGGAATTATATTTGCTGGCATCAGCAAAACTTGGGAGGGCAGGCATAAAAATTCCAACTATTGCGATGAGCGCAAGGAAAATGAAGGGGAGATAGTCCTGAAAAGATATTTTCTTCATAGCGTTTGATTTTTAAATTTCTTAAATAAAAGTAGGTCCGAAATTTAAAACATCAAATAGAAGGGTCTAAAAATAGAAATATTTGAATAAGAGGTACGATAATTAGGATTAAATCAATGATATTATAATTTATAATAATATTAATTATTATTTTTTAGGATATAGTGGCTTTCAGAGAGATAAAATAGTGATCTAAATTATTGAATATCAATAGTATTAGAAGAATATTAAGGAAAGGTTAACAATTTTCAAATTTGCCAGGTGCACGCGCTACTGTAATAAGGGAACAAGCCACGCAAGCACCTGGTAAACAAAACTATATAAATTAGTAATTTATCACTTTAATTGCTGGAACAACTAATTTATATTATAAATAATTGCATATAATGTTCTGAATTTGCGAAGCCGATTATTGTTTCATTTCTAGTAATTCGCGCTCCATTGCAAACATCTGATCCCTCAAACGGGCGGCTTCCATGAAATCAAGATCGCGGGCAGCCTTCTCCATATCCTTCTTCACTTTGGCAATCGACTTCTCCATCTGTGGGATGGTTTTTACACTGGCTGCAGAGGATTTTGCATAAGCCATCGCATCTTCCGCTACCAACAGCACTTCATCATGGATAGCCATCGGTGAGTTTTCGTCGAAGTGCTTGATTTCCAACACGGAAGTTTGTCCCATGATCTGTTCCTTGCTTTTACGGACAGTGCGGGGCGTAATATTATGTTCTATATTAAATGCCACCTGCTTCTCACGGCGGCGATCCGTTTCATCAATAGTCCGCTGCATACTCTCTGTGATCTTATCAGCATAAAAGATCACCAGCCCGTCCACATTACGTGCCGCACGACCCGCCGTTTGCGTAAGAGAGCGCTCATCGCGCAGAAACCCTTCCTTATCGGCATCCAGGATAGCCACCAATGATACTTCCGGCAAATCCAATCCCTCCCTCAGCAGGTTTACCCCAACCAATACATCTATATTACCTAACCGCAGGTCACGCAATATTTCAATACGCTCCAGGGTATCTACCTCAGAATGGATATAACGCGACTTAATATTAATACGTCCAAGATATTTGTCCATTTCTTCGGCCATGCGCTTTGTCAGGGTAGTTACCAGCACGCGGTCGCCTTTTTGCACCCGCTTGTCTATTTCTTCCAGCAGATCATCCACCTGGTTCACACTGGGTCTCACTTCAATAGGAGGTTCCAGCAAGCCTGTAGGCCGCACTACCTGTTCTACCACTACCCCTTCTGTTTTCTTCAGCTCATAATCACCGGGGGTAGCGCTCACAAATATGGCCTGGTTCACCATATTCTCAAATTCATAAAAGTTAAGCGGGCGGTTGTCCAGTGCGGAAGGCAACCGGAAGCCAAATTCCACCAGGTTCAGTTTACGGGATCTGTCGCCGCCGTACATCGCCCCGATCTGCGGAATGGTCACATGGCTTTCATCCACTACCAGCAGGAAATCTTTCGGGAAATAATCCAGCAGGCAGAAAGGCCGGGCACCGGGCTTACGACGGTCCAGGAACCTGGAATAGTTTTCAATACCACTGCAATAACCCAGTTCACGGATCATTTCCACATCATAGTTTACCCGGTCCGACAGGCGCTGTGCTTCTATCAGCTTTCCGTTAGCTTTAAAATATTCCACCTGTGCTTTCAGCTCATCCTGTATTTCATATATGATCTGCTGCATCATATCCTTTGGAGCCAGGTACATGTTCGCCGGGAAAATGGCCGCGTTGTCTACCACTGTGATCCGCTTACTGTTTTGCACATCAATGGTTTCTATCTCTTCTATCTCATCTCCAAAAAAAGTAATCCGGTAACCATAATCCACATAAGGGAGGTTAATATCAAGGGTATCGCCCTTTACCCGGAAGTTACCCCGGTTAAAATCGCCGGTAGTACGGCTGTACAGGGAGTTTACCAGGCTATGCAGCAAGGTATTGCGACTCACCGTTTGTCCTTTCTGAATGCGGATAATACCATTTTCATAGTCCGTAGGATTACCGATACCATAAATACAGGAAACGCTGGCTACCACAATAATATCCCGTCTGCCAGAAAGCAGGTTGGACGTAGCCTTCAGCCGGAGCTTATCCAGTTCCTCGTTAATGGCCAGGTCCTTTTCTATATAGGTATCACTTACCGGCATATACGCCTCTGGCTGGTAATAATCGTAATAGGAAACATAATATTCTACGGCATTTTCCGGGAAAAACTGTCTGAGTTCGCCGTAAAGTTGCGCCACCAGCGTTTTGTTATGGGTCAGCACCAGGGTAGGGCGCTGCACCTGCTGGATAACATTAGCGACTGTAAAAGTTTTACCCGAACCCGTTACCCCGAGCAGCGTCTGAAACGGTTCGCCCTCTTCGATTCCTTTTGTTAATTGTTTGATCGCTTCCGGCTGATCACCAGCTGGAGCGTATGGAGCATGTATATTAAAAGACATATTGAAATTGTATTTGAGCAGTATCTGTAAAAATACTAAAGAATATGGAAGTGAAAGTGTTAAAAAAGAAGCTTTAATTTGCTGCCACAATCAAGAAAGGACTTATGAGAAAAAAATTTTTAACAGGGCTGATACTGGCCTTCCTGTTACCCATTGCCACCTTTGCCTGGGGCCCCAACGGGCACCGTATTACCGCCGAAATAGCCTGGCTTCATCTTACCCCCAAGGCCCGTAAAGCCATTACGAATATCCTGGGCCGTGAAAGCCTGGCGATGATTGCCAACTGGCCTGATTTTATCAAATCAGACACCACACACCAGTACGATCATACCAGTAAGTGGCACTACCTCGATTTTCCCGGTAATATTGACCGGGCAAAATTTGATCAGCTACTGAGCGCAGCCAGCGGCGAAAACCTGTACACGGAAACACAGGCCATGATAAAGGATCTGAAAAACCGTAACCTGCCGAAAGACAAACAACGGTTTGCACTCACCTTCCTGGTTCATATGATGGGCGATATGCATCAGCCACTCCACGTAGGCCGTGATGAAGATTTAGGCGGCAACAAAATCGCAGTTATGTGGTTTGATAAACCTTCCAATCTGCATAAGGTATGGGATGAACAACTGATCGATTTCCAACAACTGAGTTATACAGAATACACCAAAGCGCTGGACATTGCGTCTGCTGCGGAAATTAAGGCCATACAGCAGGGTTCTATCGCCGACTGGATGTTTGACTCACACCAGCTTTCCGACAGGGTATATGCCTATACGCAACCCGATGCCAAGCTCAGCTACCGGTACAATTACGTTTTTGTAAATGACTTGAATCAGCAGCTGCTGAAGGGGGGGCTACGGTTGGCGGCTGTTCTTAATAGTATTTACAAGTAGGCGCGCCTTCGGCGCTTATAAATTGTCTTGGGCGCTGATTACGCTGATTATACTGATTTTTTGGATTTTATTATAATTAATAAGGGAGATATAAGCGGATAAGTCCTCATATATCTCCCTTAATCTTATAAAATCAAAACTGATCAAATCCAAAAAATCAGTATAATCAGCGTAATCAGCGCCCAAGACAATTTCCATCGCCGAAGGCGATCCTCCACTACACCAGGTCGATATCGAAGTTCACCAGCTGAACAAACTGCTCCAGGCGGGCCGCAATATCTTCATGGGTAATTTCGCGGATGCGTTCTGTTCCGAACTTTTCCACGCAGAAAGAGGCCATAGCAGAACCTACGATGATAGCGGTTTTCATGTTTTCAAAGGAGATGTCCTTTGTTTTAGCGAGGTGGCCAATGAAACCTCCTGCGAAAGTATCGCCTGCGCCGGTTGGATCATATACATCATCCAGTGGCATCGCAGGAGCGAAGAACACATGATTTTCGTAAAACAACAATGCGCCATGTTCGCCTTTCTTGATGATCAGGTAACGGGGACCCATAGACATAATTTTACGGGCAGCCTTTACAAGAGAGTATTCACCACTCAACTGGCGGGCTTCTCCATCGTTTACCATCAGCACATCCACTCTTTTCAGTACTTTCAATAAATCGTCCAGTGCAACCTCCATCCAGAAGTTCATGGTGTCCATCACGATCAGCTTAGGACGTTCCTTCAACTGATCCAGTACACTCATCTGCACCTGTGGGGTAAGGTTACCAAGAATGAGGAACTCACTTCCCTGGTAGCTTTCCGGGATAACAGGCTGGAAATCGGCCAGTACATTCAGTTCTGTTGCCAGTGAATCGCGGGTATTCATATCCATATGGTACTTGCCGGACCAGTAGAACGACTTTTCACCCTTCTTCACCTGCACGCCATCCAAAGCCACGCCTTTAGCAGTCAACGCATCCAGCTCTGAAGCGGGAAAGTCTTCGCCTATTACAGACACCTGGTTAATAGGCTGCACGAAATTAGACGCTGCCCATGCGATGTAGGTGGCAGACCCACCAATGATTTTACCTGACTTTCCAAAGGGGGTTTCGATTTCATCGAACGCCATAGTGCCTACGACTGTGAGTGACATGCTTATTGAGTTATTTTTATTATGTAAAAATTTAATGCAAACCTCGCAAAGGTAACTACTTATACAGAAAGCAGGAAGCTAAATCTTCACCTGCTTCCAGGTACCCCGGCGAAACAGCCATATAGCCACCAAAGCGGAAGTAGACTCCGATATGGCCATAGCCCAGAAAACCCCTACAGGACCCATTTTAAGCCATATAGCCAGTGTATAGGCCAACGGCATCTGGAATAACCACATAATAAACATATTGATCAACATAGGCGTGCGCGTATCACCGGCGCCATTGAAAGATTGGGTAAGCACCATACCATAGGCAAAGAAGACATAACCGGCGCTCATTAACCGGATACACTGCACGCCATAGTTGATTACCACCGGATCGGTGGTAAAGA
This sequence comes from Chitinophaga sp. RCC_12, assembly GCF_041360695.1. Taxonomy (NCBI): domain Bacteria; kingdom Pseudomonadati; phylum Bacteroidota; class Chitinophagia; order Chitinophagales; family Chitinophagaceae; genus Chitinophaga; species Chitinophaga sp. RCC_12. The sequence goes on along the minus strand of NZ_JBFUPS010000002.1, from coordinate 901,570 downwards.
AACCAATAATAGCAGGCGCCCATGCCATAAATACTACTGCCACCACACCCAGGAAGATCATATTGAAGAAGGCAGCCCTCCAGGCAGATTTTTCGGCACGCTCCGGCTGCTGTGCCCCCAGGTTTTGCCCCACCAATGCAGCAGCAGCATTCGCCATTCCCCAGGCTGGCAATATGGTAAAGATCACCACCCTGATAGCAATCGTATATCCAGCTACCGCATCTTTCCCAAAATATGAAATGATCCGCACCAGGAAAATCCAGCTTGCAGAAGCAATCAGCATTTGCGCAGTAGCACCGGCGGCAATTTTAAGAATGGCGCCAATCAATGGAAATGCCGGAGCCAGGTGTTTTTTCGTAATGCGGATCAGGTCTTTTCCTTTTACCAGGTGATATAACTGGTACATCACGCCTGTTCCCCTTCCAATAAAGGTGGCTATAGCTGCACCTTTCAGGCCTAATGCAGGAACCGGACCCCATCCCGAAATTAACAGCGGGCATAATATAATATTCAGGCCATTCGCAATCCATAAAGAGCGCATCGCCAGCGCCGCATCACCCGCACCACGAAAAATACCATTGATCAGGAATAATAAAATGATGACGATATTACCACCGAGTATTATCTGCGTATACTCGTAGCCGTAGTCAGCCACTTCTTTGGCGGCCCCCATTACCAGCAATATATCTTTCGCAAAAAATATTCCTGCTACACTGATGAGTACAGAAACAAGCAATCCCGGGTATAAGGATTGCATGGCTGCATGCGCTGCGGCATCAGGATCCTTCTCACCGGTTCTGCGGGCAATCATGGCGGTTGCCGCCATACTCAATCCCATAGCGCCGGTATATACCAGCGTGAGCACAGATTCCGTAAGTCCTACCGTGGTAATAGCATTCACACCCAAATGACTTACGAAATAAATATCGACTACCGCAAACAATGACTCCATGGCCATTTCAAGGATCATCGGAATCGAGAGCAGGAATATTGCACGGTCTATACTTCCAGTGGTGAATTCCTTTTCACTACCGGTAACGGCTATCTTAAATAACTGAAAAAAACGACGTATACGCTGCGGTGCGTTCGTTAAAAGAGGCATAACTTACTTTTGAAAAATAACAATGAGGAACAGTGCGCCATTGGCACTGCAAACTAAAACAGGAAAAGTGGGAGGGCGACAAACGGAAGTACCGTGGTCTGATTAAATTTTCATATGCTATCAGTTCTGGCATCTTATGATGCTTCGCAAATGTAATTTAATTTTTCAATCATCAAAAACCATCTTTTCAAATAGGCGGATCAACATCAGTTATAACAGGTATTTTCTTCCAAAGGAAAAATGCGATCGCTACGATCCACAATAGGTAAAGGTTACAGGCAGGCGAAAAAAAATATTTAAAAAATACTTTACCTATAGCTGTAACTTTTTATTTCCACCTCCGTTTAACATTCCTAGTAAGCGCTGAAGACCTATATTAAAACAAGATCACAAATCACAAACATTACAATTACAAAACCACAATCGTAAAACCTTCATAAAAACTGAAATCATGCTTATGTTCAACAAAAACACACTCCTGACGGGAGTAGTGATCGCTACTGTATTGGGTATTACTGTAAGTTCCTGCAAAGATGATGATAATCCAACGCCACCTCCACCAACACCACGTTCCAAGACGTTTGAACTGAAAGGAGCCGGCGCAGACAGAGATAAAAAGGTAGGTGATATTACCATCACCGAGAACACAGATAGCAGTGTGAATGTTGTACTGAATCTCACCAAAAATGTTAAGGATGCGGATCACGGCGTTTACCTGATAGCCGGTACTGCTGCGGCTCCCAAAACAGATACCCTGCTGAAAGGAACGTTCAAAGGAACTGGTGCTGCACTGAAAATAGATCTTTTAACGAAAGTGAAATCTATCAAGGTTTCAAAACCAGGCGGTATTCAGAAAGATACTGCATTCAAGTATAACAATGCGATAGAACTGAGTTCTCATCTGAAAGTGATGAAAGCTGCTGATACCATTGCTATTGGTCTCTTTGGCAAAAGCAACTAATCCTGAAGTTAAAAATTTACATTAAAACTATTGAAAGCATGTTCATTTTGTGAACATGCTTTCTCCTGTGTTATATTTAAGAAGGAGTCCTAATAATAATAAAATACTGCAACATCATCAAACAAAAAGCCGACCATGGAGGCCGGCTTTCTAAATGGTTATTACAGGATATGGAAGGATCCGGCTACCAACAGCCGGTTTAAGGGAAAACTTTATTGACTACTACTGTTACCATCTTCCACCTTTACCTGGACCTGTCTTTTTAACACCTTGAATTCAGTTCTGCGGTTAAGCTGACGTCCTTCAGGGTTGTCTTTGTGATTAGGCAGGGAGTTTGGTGCAATTGGCCTGGATTTACCGTAGCCTTTAGCAATGAGCCTTTCCGCGGAAATACCTTTACTGATCAGGTAATCCACACAGGATTGGGCCCTTGCCTGCGACAGTTTCTCATTGAATTTCACGGAGCCTACGCTATCGGTATGTGCGCTCATCTCGATAGTTAACTTCGGATTGTCGTTCAGCATATCAACCACGGTATCCAATACTACTTTAGATTCTTCACGGAGGGTTGCCTTTCCGAAATCGTAGTAGATATTATTAAGAACAATTGGTTTTTCTATTTCGTAATGCTTGAGGCAAAGTGTGGGATTATCCATTGAATCTATCCGCACTAAAGAATCTGTATTAAAATAGAGTGCTTTGGTGAAGTAGTTATCTTTTTCAGCAATTACCTTGTAAAAGCGCTGTGGGTCTACTTCAAAAGTATACCTTCCGGTGGCGTCCAGGGTAACTTTACGGATTGTTTTCTTCCTCACAGTATCAAGCAGGGTAACAGTAGCCCCTTCCAGCGGAAGATGGGTATCGCAGTCGATGATCAACCCGCTTGCTATTTTACGGATGCGGTTAATACTGAATACTTCCAGGCAGCAGATAGATTCCCTGTCGGAGCTGATGAAGCCGGCTGCAAAGGGATGTGTATTATCCAATGCCGTATAATAGATATCGTCCTTAGGGGAGTTCAATGGCTTGCCCATATTAACAGGAGCAGACCAGGTACCGAAATCGCCCTCGCTCTGAAAGAAATCGAGTCCTCCCAAACCTACGCGGCCATCGCTGCTAAACACGAGCAGGTTTTTCTCTGCATCGTAAAATGGCGCCTGTTCTTCATCTTTCGTATTGATGGCAGTGCCCATGTTGCGCGCGCCACCGGGTGTGCCATTGGTCATGATGCAATACCACAAATCATTTTTACCCATGCCTCCGGGCCTGTTGGATGCAAACAGCAGGTACTTCCCATCGGCGGTGATATAAGGCTGCATAGAATTATACCCAGCAACATTCACGTTCTCGCCTAATATTTTCGGTTCCGACCATACTCCGTTCTGGCGACTGCTAAAATAGATAGCGGATTGTTTCACGCCATCTTTCACAGACCAACGGGTGATATAAAGTGAATTACCATCTGGGGTAATGGCAGATACTCCCTGGTCGAGTCCTTTGGCGACAGGGATTTTTACCTTCTGGCTGTTGTCGAAAGTATTGCCGCTTCCGGTGGCTGTGTAAAGGTCATTTACATATGGGGTTCCTTTTTTTGCTTGTTTTTTTGTTGTGGGTTGCTTAACGGTGGTTGGCAACGGTGGATTCTCAGCACGGGAAGAGGTAAACATTAAAGTGCCGGGATCCAGGATCACCGGCGCGTAGTTTGCTCCGCCTTCATTAACATTGCCGGCAGTTTTCACGATCGTAAATCTCGGTTCCTTATTGGATTCGGAAAGTGCGAATTCGCAGCAGGCAATTTCAAGCGGGGTTCTTACAGACAGTTCATCAGCGACGGTGTAGCTTTGTTTGAATTTTTTAAATTCATCCAGTGCTTCCTGGTACTTTCCATTGTACCGGAGGCAGATGGCATACCAGTATCGTGCCTGGGGATATGCCGGGTTATTAAACCCAACCAGCTGTGCATACCAGGTTTCAGCATTTCCATAGTCGTAGAAGAGACGGTAGGATTCGGCCAACCGGGCTACTACCTGTTGATAATCTTTTAGTTTACCACTGGGAGGAGCGCCTGCAACTGTATAGGGCAATACCTGTTCTGGCTTGATTTTGAAAGTGCCCAGTGCCTTATTGTAGTACTGTGCAGCGGAATAATAATCCCGTGAGCTATAAAAAACATCCGCAGTATGTTTAAAATCATAAACATATTGCGCTTGTATAGAGCTAATTATTCCTGCAAAAATCACCAGCCAACAGAGAGTAATTTTTTTCATGAGGGTTCCATTTCTTTTTTCTGTATAAGTTTTTGCCTCCATTCTGATCCGGTTTTTGATAGATTATAACCTGGGACAAATAAAGTATTCTTCGTTAAGCATTCTTCTTTTGCGGCTGATAAAAGAAAGTGATATTTCAAAGCTCTGGCTGCCATTTACGAGGCGGCGCATGTTGGAGGTATTGGCATCATAGCTTAATCCCAGTACAAAGCTTTTGAAATGGAAACCGGCAAAAGGAATCACCGCATCATTGAAGCGGTAGTTACCTCCTACCAGGAAGTCGAATTCAGGATTTACCATTAGCTGCGCATACATACCTGCCACGATTTCCTCGGCATTGCCTTGTCTCATGTAAAGACCGGTAGGAGTCAGGGTCACGGCGTCATTCAACCTGATCTTGGTACCACCGTGAACAAGATATCTCACTGGCAGTTTTCTTTCAGTGCCATCGGAGGAAAACGGATCTTTCGGTTGTGTGAGGTGTTGCGCTGCAAATCCTGCGAATGGGTTCAGGATATGATTTGGATTACCATCAAAAAACACAACCCCTGCGCCGGCGTCAAATTGATTGGAGGTTGTATTACTTACATTTTCTCCGTTAAATATGCTTGGATCGAAACCGGTTACCGGCTGATACTGGCTGCCTGTCTGGAATTTGGCAGGGTCGAGTCTTCTGTTGATCAATCCCGCATTAATCCCAAACACCAGCTGACTGGTTTTGGTACGGCCAAATTTCACACCGGTATAAGAAACGCTGGCCATTGCATTAAAAAAGTTATAGCCTGCGTCACCTGCCGACATGTTCATTACATTGATACCTACACCGATGTTCTTATCTGTGGCGGCATCTGCAGAAATGCCCACTGTTGAGAATGGCTTCCCATAATTGGCCCACTGATTACGGTAATCAGCGCTAATCCGGTAGTCGCCATCTATTACACCTGTCAGAGCAGGGTTAAGCCATAACGGGTACGCATAGTACTGCGAAAAGTGCGGATCAACCTGGGCAACAGTAGTGCGGGGCAATAGGCTGCTCCATAAAATCATTGCAACTATAAAAATCCTTTTCATAGGAACATTTTTAAGTATTTCTGGATAAACCGGGATGCCTTGAAGCACCCCGGTTTTATTTTTGATTTGATCTTGCTGATGAATCATCATTATCTCATGAGGGTTACGTTACCTTTCTTCGTGATCACGGTGCCATCCTGCATAGTAGCCTTCACTATCCATACATACACACCTACAGGTTGTTTCTGTCCGCTCATGGTACCATCCCATCCCTGGCGCTGGTCTTTCGATGTGAATACCAACTGACCCCACTGGTTGTAGATCCTGAATTCAAGTTGTGCAATGGCGGTTCCATATACATACTCGATATCATTTATACCGTCACCATTCGGGCTGAAGAGGTTTGGTACATAGATGTTGTTGCCTTGCGGGTTCTTCGTTTTGTCCGTAACTGCGGCAGACAGTGCACTGTTCTGGCAGGTGGATGCCCCGATGGCACGTACCTGGATCGTAGCACTCTGGTTCGGCTGCAGGCCGGAGATAGTATGTGTGGTACCTGTTGCTCCTGAGCTTGGCGCTGTGAATGTGACGCCGTTGTCTACTGTTACTTCGTAGCGTTGTGCTCCTGTAACCGGTGACCAGCGGAAGGTGATAGCGGTAGCCGTCGTGTTATCCACTGTTACAACTGGTGCAGGCAGCGGTTGTGCCAGGCTGACATCCACCCTTGTTCTGGCGGAGCTGGTGCAACCACCCGCTGTAAATGCTTCTACATAATAAGTAGTATTGGCATTCAGCGCCGGTGTAACAAATGTTGCACCTGTGGTTATCGGCGTGCCGCCAGTGGCCACTGAGTACCAGCGGAAATCAACATCCGTAGTGGTGGAAGTAGCCATCAGTATGGCTGTGCTGCCCGGGCATACCGGATCGTTTCCGGTTACACGTGGTCCGGCTGGCGGAAGTGTTACTTCAACGCTTACCGCGGTGCGTGTTGGACTTGAACAACCATTATTGCTGGACGCTTCCAGGTAGTACATCTGATTTGCGGTTACCGCAGGTGTTGTATAAGAAGCACCTGTGGAGATAGCTGTACCACCACTTGGGACAGTATACCATTTGTAAGTGAGCGTATTATCCGGATTCAGCGCATTCAGCGTAGCTGTGAGGCCGGTACAAACTTTAATGCTTGCACTGGCTACTGCAGGAGCAGCTGGCGACGGATTCACGGTTACTTCCACCCTGGTTCTGCTTGCACTGATGCAACCGCCACTGGTAGATGCTTCCAGGTAGTATACGGTACTTACTGTTGGTGTGATAGTGAAATCTGCACCGGTAAATACTTCTATTCCGCCACGTAATACGGTGAACCATTTGTAAATGACGCCCGGCTGTCTGCCTTTCACAGAAAGTACCGCTGTGTGTCCGCTACATACTGTCAGCGGATCTGCCAATGGTGCGTCTATATCGTTGCGGACATTTGCTGTTACGGCTTTGCGTCCGCTGCTGCAACCCTGGCTGTTCAATGCTTCCACATAGAATGTGGTATTTGCGGCCAGCGGTTTGGTTGCGTATGAAGTACCGCTTGCGAGGAATACGCCGTTATTCTGCGCATCATACCAGCGATAAGTCAATGAAGCGTCTGCACCCTTGATACTGAATGTTACGGTACCGCCTATGCAGGTTGTCAGGTTATCCGCATTTACTTCCGGTATTGGCGGAGTTGGATCAACGGTTACTACTACCGCTGTTCTGCTGCTGGAGCAGCTTCCCAAATTCGCCTGTACATAGAAGGTAGTATTCTGGGTAACCACCGGTACGCTGTATACTGCATCAGAAGAAAGCAGGTTGCCACCCGTTGCAGCATCGTACCACTGATAGGTAACTCCTGGTTTGATAGTTTTCACTGATACAGTGATACCTGTGCCGGCGCATGTTTTAAGTGCGGAGGCTACTACATCCGGAGCTGTTGGCGGAGCCACTACTGTTACAGTAGCTTTCACCCTCGCAGATGGATTACCGCATTGACCCGTAGTTCCGGTTGCTCCCACATAATAATCCATGCTGGCATTGAGCGGTCCTGTCTGGAATACCGGTCCTACACCTACAGAATCATTACCTGCGGCAGAAGTATACCATTTATAGATTATTCCGTTGGTAGCTGAGGTTACACGGAGTGTTCCGGAAGTTCCCATACAGATAGTGAGTGCGTTGCTTTCCAGGATTGGCGTTGGTGCTTGTCCTACGCCTACGGAAACTTTCGCTCTTACACTATTGCTGCAATTACCATTATTCGCTTCTGCATAGAAATCAGTACTTGTATTTAATGCACCGGTTGTGTAGCTGTTGCCTGTAGCAAGCAACGTACCACCAGATGCGGCGCTGTACCAACGGTAGGTAACACCAGCCACAGGATTCTGGATAGAAAGTGTTACGCTGCCACCCTGACAAACGAACAGGGAAGTGGATGCAATTACAGGTGTTGCCGGTACGCTCTTCACGGTGATGGTGGCCTTCGTTCTGCTTGCGCTTGGGCAGCCTCCATTTACCAGTGCCTGTACGTAGTAGCTCACTGTAGAATCCAGTGCTGTGATATTAAACGTTGGTCCTTCGTTCACTTTATTGCCGCCTGTTGCTGCATCAAACCATTCGTAGGTAACTCCCGCTGCAGGACTTTGTATCTGCAGTGTTACATCCTGGCCTTTACAAACTTCCGCACTGTTGCTTACCAGTACAGGAGCCGGTGGTACCGGTACTACGTTGATCTTCGCGGCTGCTCTTACAGAAGGTTTACCACAATTTGAAGTGTCACCGGTTGCTTCCACATAATAGGTTGCATTAGCGGTCACATTATTCACGGTAAAGATTGGACCTGTAAACACAGCTACTCCGCCGGTTAATGTGGTGTACCACCTGTATGTGATATTATTCACAGAAGAGGTCACTTTCAGTACGGCTGTTCCGCCCTGACATGCTGTTACATTATTACTTTCCAGTATTGGCGTTGGAGCAACACCCACACCGATGGACACCTTCGTTCTGGCAGCACTGCTACATCCACCCAGAGAAGCTTCTGCATAGAAGTCTTTCGAAGCGGTAAGGCCTGTTACCTTGTACACCGGACCGGTGAACAGTAATGTGCCGCCTGTTGCTGCACTATACCAGCGGTAGGTCAATGTATTATCCACATTCTGAATGCTCAGTGTTGCGGTGTCGCCTACACAGATGCTGATGGCAGATGCGGTAATAATCGGAGCCGGTATATCACTTACTGTCACTTTCACTTCTTTCGCGCTGCCGGCTGCATTTGCGCATCTGTTGCTTCCTTCTACTGTTACATAGTAAGAAGTGGTTGCGCTCAATGCACTGGTAGTATATGTTGCGCCTGATGCAAGGAATGTGGTCAGGGCAGCATCTGCATACCATTTAAATATTGGGTTTGTTACGGTAGTTGAAGCAGCTGTGAGTTTAACCGTAGTGTTTGCACAGATAGTTGTATCTGCCGCTACAATGTCTGACGGTGTGGCGGTATTATTCACGGTTACTTTTACTGCTTTCAAATCACCTGCTTTATTCTCACACTTGCCGGCGTTGCTTACACTTACATAGTAGGTGTATGTTCCCGGCATTAATCCTGTGATACTTAATACACCAGTGCTGCTTACACCCTGCGTGATCGGACCGGTTCTGTCGGCATTAGCGTACCATTTGAATACAGGGTTCTGTACGGTAGTGGTAGTTGGTGTTAATACCGCAGTATCACCGGCACAGATTACTTTATCTGTGATCTGAATGTCGGCCGCTGTTGAGGCGCTGTCTACAGTGAGTGTAATTCTGGTGCGGCCGCTGTCGTTAGCGCAGTTACCTGCATTCACGGCTTCCACATAGAAGTTATAGGTACCTGCCTGCAGACTGGCCGGCGTAGTATATTCATTACTGTTAGTTACCAATGTTGCTCCGCCTGTTGCTGCGTCGTACCAGTTGTAGCGAACACCTGCCACAGCTTTTACCCTGAGGGTAGTTGGTGTATTCAGACAGGTAGATACATTATTGGCTTCCGGAACCGGAGCTGATGGTGATCCCTGAACGGTTACTGTTATCGCTGCAGATGCGGCGCCCGGACAACCGTTCCTGGTTGGTACTACTGTATAAGTATGTACTCCGGAATCGAGTGTGGTTGGCGTTACATAAGCAATGCTATCCAGCAAATGATTACCCTGACTGTTGTACCAGCTGTAAGTGATACCTGGTGCAGGATTTATTACGCTGAGAGTAGCTTGATTACCCTTACAGATAGTAGCGTTGTTCACCTGTACTTTCGGTTGGGCAATAGCGCGTTGTGCGTAGTTGAAGTCAACATCGAGTAAGGCTCCCAGGATACCTGATCTGAGTTTCACTTGCACACCGTCAAACTGCTTGGTTGGTACAAGCCACAGAATAGCGCTTCTGCTACCGCTCAGCAGATCCAGGTGCAGGATCGGATTGGATGTTAATACGGAATCACCTGGTGTGTTACCGTTATAGGTAGTGAGTTGTATACTGCCGAGCACCGCTGCAGAAAGGATCTGGCTTGGGTTAGACAGTTTCACTCTTACAGTATCACCCGGGGTAGATAGTCCGTTAAAGGTTGCTTTCTGGAATACCGTTGCATTGATGGCTCCGAGGTTTATCACCAGGGAAGATCCTGTGCTTGTAAAGGCATCCACAGCCAGTTGCGGGTTATATACGTTACCCAGCACCAGCAAGCCGGATCCGCCAATTGTTTGTCCGGTAGCGGCTTCACATGGCACCTGACCTGAAGGAGTTACGGTAATTGCATTCACCGCTATCCTTGCAGACTTACAGGTTGCTGCACCCGGCAGGGCTGCTTCCACCCAGTAGGTAACGGTTCCCAGGGCGGTAGACGCAGGACCTTCGAAGGAAGCACCTTTAAATAAGGTGTCTGTTGCTGTTTGTGTTCTGAACCAATAGAATTCTGCGTTAGCTGCATCTGCTTTGGCAATGAACAGCGGACGCTGGCCAATCACAACGGTGTCGTTTACAGGTGTTACTGTTGGCGGCGCCAATGATGTACCTGTTTTAACGGTAACCGCTGTTCTAGTGGCAGATATGGTATTACAGCTATCATTGATCGCTTCTACATAATAGATTGCCTGTGCAGTTACGTTGGTCACAGTAAATGTTAAGCCGCTGTCCGGAACCGGATTCAGTCTGGTTCCACCAGTAGCCACATTGTACCATGCGTAGCTGTATCCACTTACCGGGTTGTTAATGGCAAGTTGGGCATCAGATCCGGCACATACTTCCACATTCGCGGAACGTACTACCGGAGGCGCAGGTGCTGCCACCACTTTTACATCCACCCTTGTGCGACCACTGCTGGCGCAATTGTTCCTGAATGCTTCTACCAGGAAGGCAGTATCTGTAGTCAGGATGCCGGTGGTGAAGGATACACCATCTTTACCTGTGAGATAAACACCTTTGCTGGTGTACCAGCGATAAGTAACGCCTGCTGCAGGATTCTGTACATCCAGTTTAGCAGTACCGCCTGCGCATACTGTTACCTGTGCTGACTGAACTTTCGGAGCTGCCAGTGCACGTTGCGCGTAATTGAAGTCTACGGTCGTTAATGCACCGAGTATGCCTGATTTCAGTTTTACTTCCACTGCATCAAATGCTTTGGTCGGTACAAATTCGAGGATAGCTTGTCTCTTGCTGCTCAGTATAATGAGTTTAATGAGCGGGTTATTTACCAGGAGAGAATCTCCGGGAGTGGTACCATTATAAGTGGTTAACTGCACACCACCCAGCAGTGCTGCAGAAAGCACCTGGCTTGGGTTCGACAGCCATACCCTTACGGTATCTCCAGGAGCAGATACTCCGTTGAATTTAGTTCTTTGCCATACCTGTGCGTTCAATGCGCCCAGGTTAATTACCAGTGAAGATCCGGTGCTTAAGCTGCCATCTACTGCCAGGGCAGGATTGTATACATTACCCAGTATGAGTAATCCGCTGCCGCCAATTGTTTGCGTAGAAGCGCCTTCACATGGACCAGGATCCGGACCTGGTTCAGGTCCGTAAACTATTACTGCAGGTACCCTGATAGATTTGCAGGAAGCACCGCCTGTTAACCTGGCTTCCACCCAATAGGTAACGGTTCCTATTACATTGGATACAGGAGGAGTGTATACTGGTCCTGTAAACAGACTATCATTACCGGCCTGACTTGCATACCATACAAACTGAACATTTGCTGTATTGGAAGTTGCTGTCAGTGCAGTTTGTCTGCCTACTACAGTTGAATCAGGATTTGGCGTTACCACCGGTGCGCTCAATGAAGCAGATATCACAATGCTGATAGCTTGTCTGCCTGATGCAGCACCACAACTGCTAACCGCTTCTACATAGAAGGTAGTATCCCTGTTAACCGCTGTTACATTAAATACAAAGCCGCTGTCGGTATTCAGTTTGGTACCGCCGGTTGGCACATTGTACCAGTTGTAGGTCAGTTGATGATCCGGGTTAGAAACCTGCAGAGACGCATTTGAACCAGGGCAAATATTCACGGTAGCCGGAGCGCCTGGTACAGGAGGAGCAGGTGTAACGGTAACGGTTACAGGTATACGATCCGGGTTAGGACAATTGTCTGGTCCGCCCAGTACCGCTACATAGTAGGTTACTTTACCTGCTACTTTCAGCGTATCAGTAGTGTAACTGTTTTGTGTGCTTAATACGGTGCTGCTGGTTGAATCAGCATACCACCGAACAGATGTGCCGGCCGCAGGAGTTACAGAAAGCGTAGCCTTGCTGTTGATACAAGCGGTAGCATTTGTAGTATTTACAGTTGGTTTAGGATATATGATCCTTGCACCATAAATATCAATTGAATTCAGGAGATTCAGTACACCTTTCATTCTTACTTCTACCCGGTTGTAAGTAGCAGGAGCTACTACGGTAGCCAGGAATTGCTGGCCATTGAGTAACCGCAGAGTAAGCAATCTTGACAGGGTGTCTGTTTTAACCAGTACGTTATTGTTATAGAGAGAAATCAGTGTACCTCCCAGCAGACTTACATCCGCCAGTCCTACTGAATTACCAAGGCGTACCTGAACACTGTCTGCTGCAGATCCTGCATGCGGGAAGATCAGCTGTTGATATACTGAGCCTCCGAGCGCACCAACAGGTACTGACAGCGTAGTGAAGTTGGTTTTGCTACTGTCTATATCATTAGTAGGATTATTTACACTACACAGGATACAACCCAGGGTAGTACCTGAGGTCTGACTGGTTGGAACATTACAATCCGGAGAAGGAATCACAACTCCTGTTACTTTTACATTTACAGTTGCACGGGCAGATTCACAGGCGCCTGAAATTCTTACCGCCGCATAATAAGTATAAGTGCCTGGTGTGTTAAATGGTCCTACCTGGATGGTGTCGCCCATACCTTGAACAGTAGTCGCATCTCTATACCATACGATAGTAGCCCCTGGTACCGGTTGAGCGCTTAATACCGCTTTTACACCGGTGGTTACCACCACATCGCCGGTTACAACCGGAGCAGCTGGAGCTGGCACCACACGTACTGTTGCTGCCTTCAATGTACCGGCTGCATTTTCACACTGACTGGTTCCGGACACACTTACATAGTAAGTATAGGCGCCGGCAGTCAAGCCAGTAATGGTCAGATTGCCCGTACTATCCAGTGCATAGCTTACCGCGCCTTCTACCAGGCCGTTGGTAATCGGAGATGTTTTGTTTGCATTTTTATACCACTTGAATACAGGAGCGGTAACACCTGCTGCAGTTGGAGTTAATACTGCTGGTCCGCTGGTGCAGGCAGTAGTAGTATCTGCGATAGTGATATCACCTGACTGGCTGATCGGGTTAACGGTTACCCTAACCGGCACCCGGTTTGGATTCGCGCAACCATTTGCACCAACTGCCTGAACATAGTAGGTAAATGTACCTGCTGTTTTCAGCGTGTCGGTGATGTATGTATTTAAAGTGCTCTTTATAATAGTGGTAGTAGAATCGGTATACCAGCGTACAGTTGTACCTGCTGCCGGTGTTACTGTTAATGTGGCAGGTTGACCAGCACATACCACCACGTTTTGTGTGGTAACTGTGGGATCCGGAACAACTGCACGTACATCATAGATGTCCAGTGAATTGAGCAGATTAGCAACACCTGTCAGTTTTACTTCCACGCGATCATAAGCGCCGCCTGCCGGAACAGTGGCAAAGTAGCGGGTACCGCTCAATATTCTCAGCGTGAGCAGCTGGGATAATGTTTGAGTGCTTACAACGGTTGATCCGTTATAAACAGTTACTACTGCACCACCGAGCAGGCTAACATCTGCCAGTCCGCCTGGTGAAGCCAGTTCAAAGCGGATACTGTCTGATGCCGCACGCACTGCAGGGAAGATGAGGCGTTGGTAAACAGAACCTCCCAATAAACCTACCGGTATATTGAGGCGGGTGAAATTAGTAGGAATAGAATCAATGTCGTTGTTTGGATCAACAACGCTACACAGCACGCAACCAAGCGTAGTTCCGGTTACCTGGCTGGTAGGCACGTTACAGCTGGCAGGTATAACCGGACCAGTTACTGTAATCACGATTGGCAAACGGTTGGATAAACAACCACCTGCCAGGCTATCGCCTACATAATAAGTATATACTCCCGGACTTGCGAACGGAGGCAAAGTAATAGAATTGCCGGTAGCAATTGGCGCCAGCGTGGTATCGCTATACCACAGCACAGTAGTGCCCGGAGCAGGCGTTGCGGTGATGGTTAACGGCAACCCGGTGCTGATAGTATAATTCTGTACCACTGTTGGCGGAGCCGGAGCGCTGACAACTTTGATGGTAGCAGCCTTCAAAGTTCCGGCTGCATTTTCACAACGGTTAGCACCGGATACACTTACATAATAAGTGTGGTTACCTGGTGTAAGGCCGCTAACACTAAGCTGACCGCCCGCCGTGATAGTAAAGGTAGCGCCGCCAATAACAGCACCATTTACAATCGGTGTAGTTTTATTGGCATCTGTATACCATGTAAATACAGGTGTAGTAACACCGGCTGCAGTTGGTGTCAACACTGCCGGTCCGCTACCACAACTGGTTGTGGTATCTGCTATGGTAATATCTGCCGCAGTAGCCAATGGATTTACAGTGGCAGTAACCGGGATACGGTTTGGATTAGGGCAGGTGCCGTCCATTACCTGTACATAGTAGGTATAGGTACCGGCAGTTCTCAGCGTGTCTGTTGTGAATGTAGGTTGATTACCCAGGGAAACACCGCCGGTTGAATCAGCATACCACTGAACGGTGGTACCAGCGGCCGGAGTGGCGGTGAATACGGCACGCTGACCAGCACATACTGCCACATTTTTGGCGGTAATAACCGGATCCGGAACAACAGAACGCACGCCATAGATATCCAGGGAGTTAAGCAGGTTCGCTAACCCGGTTAATTTTATTTCAACGCGGTCATATACGCCACCAGCAGGTACTGTAGCATAGTAACGGTTACCGCTTAATAATCTTAAAGTAAGTAATTGTGATAAATTCTGAGTACTTACCACAGTAGTGCCATTATACACAGTAACTACTGCGCCACCCAGCAAACTTACATCTGCCAATCCGCCTGGTGAAGCCAGGTCGAAGCGGATGCTGTCGGTTGCATCGCCAGCAGCAGGGAAGATGAGCTGTTGATAAACAGCGCCTCCCAACAAACCTACCGGTATATTGAGGCGGGTGAAATTAGTACTAACGGTGTCGATGTCGTTGGTTGGGTTTACAACACTACACAGCACGCAGCCAAAAGTTGTTCCGGTTACCTGGCTGGTAGGCACGTTACAACTGGTGGTAGTAACAGGACCTGTTACCGTGATGGTGATCAGCACGCGGCTGGAAACACAACCACCTGGCAGACTGTCGCCGGCGAAGTAGCTATATACACCAGGCGTAGTAAATGGCGGCAAGGTAATAGAGTTGCCGCTGCCGATGGATGCCTGCGTTGTATCGCGGTACCAAACTATCGTTGATCCCGGAGCCGGTGAAGCTACCAGGGTTAATGGTAAGCCGGTGGATACTGTGTATGACTGAACCAGGGTAGGAGGTGCAGGAGGGGTAGTTACTTTTATAGTAGCAGATTTCAGGCTGCCGGCTGCATTTTCGCAACGGTTGGCACCTGATACGCTTACATAATAAGTATGATTACCCAGTGAAAGGCCAGTGACAGACAGGCTGCCGGCTGCATTTATAGTAAAGGTGGCGCCACCAATAACAGTGCCGTTGGTAATGGGCGTTGTTTTATTGGCGTCTGCATACCATTTAAATACGGGAGTTGTTACGCCTGCGGCTGTTGGTGTGAGTGTGGCAGCACCACTTCCGCAAACGTTGGTAGTATCTGCAACGGTAATATCAGCTGCAGTGCCCAATGCGTTCACGGTAACGGTAACCGGTATACGATTTGGATTCGCGCAGGTACCATCCATTGCCTGTACATAATAAGTAAAGGTACCGGCGGTTCTTAACGTATCGGTCGTAAATGTCGGCTGATTGCCCAGGGAGATATTGGTGGTTGAATCAGCATACCACTGAACAGTAGTACCAGCAGCCGGAGTGACTGTAAATACAGCGCGCTCGCCGACGCATACGGTCGCGTTGCCGGCTGTAATAACAGGATCCGGTACAAGAGAGCGTACACCATAAATATCCAGGGAAGTAAGCAGATTGGCTACGCCTGTAAGTTTCACTTCCACACGGTCGTATACACCACCAGCGGCCACTGTAGCATAGTAGCGGGTTCCGCTCAGTAATCTTAAAGTGAGCAACTGGGATAAAGTGTGTGTACTTACAACCGTTGTTCCATTATAAATGGTAACTACAGCGCCACCAAGTAAGCTTACATCTGCCAGTCCGCCTGGTGAAGCCAGATCAAGACGAATGCTGTCTGTTGCATCGCCTGCAGCAGGGAAGATAAGTTGTTGATAAACGGATCCTCCTAATAAACCTACCGGTATATTGAGACGGGTGAAATTCGTAGAAACCGTATCTATATCAAATCCAGGATTTACAACACTACACAACACACAACCCAGTGTGGTTCCGGTTACCTGGCTGGTGGGCACGTTACAACTGGTAGTGGTAACAGGGCCGGTTACGGTAATGACCACAGGAACACGGAAGGACGTACAACCGCCGGTAGTTTTTACACCTGCGTAATAAGTAAATACACCAGGACTGGTAAACGGAGGCAGGGTGATGGAGTTGCCTACTGCAACCGGCGCCTGCGTGGTATCGCTGTACCATTCAATAGTAGCGCCGGATACCGGTGTGGCTGTTAACACCAATGGTATTCCGGTTGTTACCGCGTACGTTTGGGAAAGTACCGGTGGCGCAATTTGCGCGGATACAGTTACCGGAGCCGCCTTCAGGGCGTTAGCTGCATTTTCACAATGATCGCTGTCCGATACGCTTACATAATAGGTGTATGATCCTGCAGCAAGACCGGTAATACTTAATTTTCCGGTAGTATCGATGCTGTATTTAACGGCTCCTTCTATCAGGCCATTTGTAATAGGACCGGTTTTATCAGCATTTTTATACCAGCTGAATACCGGTTTATTATTAACAGTTGCAGAAGTAGGGGTAATTGTTACGGTATCCGCGATGCAGCCCTGCGTAGTGGCAGGAACAGTAATATCTGCAGCGGTAGAGAAATTATTAACCTTTACAGTCACCAAAGTTTTAGCTGATTCGGTTGAACAGCCGATCCTGGTGGCGGAAACATAATAACGGAAACTTCCGGCAACACCTACAGGAGGACTGTAACTGGTGCTGTTGGAAGCTACCACAGTGGTTTGGGTAGAGTCGTACCAGGTATAAGTTAACCCTGCTTCCGGACTACTTACATTCAATGTAAGCGGTGAATTCAGGCAGGTAGTTCTCAATATCCCACCCGCTGTTGACGGACCCGCCGGGAAACGTTGTATTTCATGTACTCTCAGGGAGGCGAGTGCGCCTGCCAGCCCGGAGCCTATCTGCACTGTTACATGATCGAAAGGTGCTGTAGGCTTGAAAGTTAACGCCTGTAAATTTCCTCCACCTGAAAGAAGATTGAGGCGTAATAAATTGCCATCGGCCTGAATATTATCAACTACAGTACCACCATTATAAGTAATAATTCTAACAGAACTAAATAGCTGTAGGGTAAGCAGCGAAGCAGGATCTGACACTACCACACGGATAGAATCACCTGCTTTAGAGAGACCAGGGAATACTGCAGTCACCTGGGCACTGCTGCCTAACGCACCAACAACGCTGCTCAGCGTTGCATAATTGGCTGCAGTAACAATACCATCACCTGCAGCAGCAGGATTGGTTACCACTCCGAGTGAAGCTGCCTGCCCGGTAACGCCGTACAACACATCTATTGCAGCGCCACAGTTTATTGTACCTGAAGCAGGTATATCATAATATGCTGAGAATACCTGTATGCTACCGGCTACTCCTGCTAATCCGCCATCTACTGTTACTCTTACACGGTCGTATGTGCCGCCCGGAGCAGGTAAAAATATTTCCGCCTGGTTGCCGCTTGCCAACAGGGTCAATACTGAGTTATTGGCAAAGACAGTACCACCTACCGGCGTACTGCCATTGTAGGCCTGTACATAAACGCCGCCAAGCAGGTTTAAATTTACCAGCGTGCCGAGTGTGCCGGCAGTACCTATTTTAACTACCGCAGGGGTATTATTGGTAACGGCTGCCGGAAAAATCAGGTCCTGTGAGGCCGTAGCGCCCAGTAATGTAACCAACGTAGAAATAGTGGAGGCTGTAGTAAGGGAGCCATCCACTGCCTGTGTACCATTTGTTACACCACAACCAATGCAAAGTCCGGAGGCTCTGCCTACTTGTGTATTGGCATATACCCTCGTGGTATAGGTTTGCGCCTGGCTGTCCCGCGCGCCTATACCGAATAGTAATAATAGTAGCAGAAGACTTTTCCAAGCTATTGACCCGGCTTTATGAAAAAAGTGGGCAACGCTGGTTTTCACAGCTTCCTTCCCTGCAGAGCGAGGGAAACAGAAAAGGGCAGTAAAAGGGCTATTAGGAGTAGCTTTTGAATGCATAGCATCAAATATTTGAATAAAAATTGTTCAGTTTCATTGCATTACAACAAAACTCTAAGGGCGGCAGGCAGGTTAGGAATAGCTCGGGGAAGGGATACCGGTTGATAAAAAAGTATACTTCCTTGCGGTCATTTGTTAAAATAATGTTACAAGAACGCTACGAATGTATACTGAAGGGCTGATTTCTGGATGTGTCTTTCTTGTTCATTTCCGGCTGACAATTCAGTTTGTTCAATTTTCATTTTTACTGTTCATTTTGTTCATTCAGAAGGTAGGATTTGGAGAAAAACAGGCAGGAAAATAAGGGATCATTCCATTTAAAACAGGGAAAAGAAAAATTTCGGGGCCGGTCAATAAAGTTATTTGGACGTTTTCATTATGGTTGGAATAGTGAAAAATAATATATAATATATCCTCATATAGAGACATTAGGCTGTACTTCATCATATTTATATATGATATCCAGATGACAACTAATAATAAAGTTAATTTTATTACTTATTTTCATATATATAATTCAATTTAATATTTTCTGTTCATTTTGTTCATTCGGTCTTCCGAAAATCTAAACGCAAATACGATACGTAATTAAACAGGTACCGACAATTCGAAAATCCATTTATTGTCCCCTATGATTGATCTATCCTATGACTTTATCATTACCCTGCAGAATGAAGTTCTCCGCAGGTTCGGTGTTGAAGTCATGTTGCCAGGAGATTGCAAACATCTCTCTCAGTCCATATTGGATAACACCACGAAACTGGTAAGCGAAACTACGCTTAAAAGGGTGTTCGGATTTGCTGTTGCTCAACACAGCTTCTCCAGATATACCCTGAATACCCTTTCGCAATATTGTCAATATAAAGACTGGGAAGATTTTCAGCAACATCACTACCGGAAGATGAACACCGCTTCCACTGCCACCAATGCGTCTACTTCGGCCGTAGCATTGGATAATGGAAAATGGTCTGACCTGAAAAACAAGGCAGACGCAGTTTCCCATTACACGATGTTAACCCTTAAAAACCGCTCTGGCATTGCTTTTCCGTATACCGTTCACCGGCCCTTCTGTAATGCCCACATCGAAAAATTCCTGGAAAGCGACTACGCCGCTACCGCGTTAATAGCGCCATCAGGATGGGGTAAGTCGCTGGCATTGGTACACCTCGCAGAACATTGCTGGTTTGGCAAAGAAGCCCGTTATAAACAAGACGTTTGCTGGTTCATCCATGCTCATGCGGCCGGCAGCCTCCTGCTGAAAGGATTCTCCCTTTCCTCCTGGCTCGATAACCAGATGAACCTCGGTAATGGTGAAAACTTCCGCGAATATTTCTCCAGCCACTTCGATAAAAAAGGCGGACGCCTTATATTAATAATAGACGGCTTCGATGAAATCGCCGTAGCCGGCGAGAAACTCCGCCTACTATATTCCAAACTGGAAGACTTTGTGTATTCCAACGACTTATACCCCTGGGTGAAAGTGATCCTTTCCATCCGGAGCAGTACCTGGGCCGAAATATTCCAGCACTCCCAGCAATACCCCGCCTTCCGGCGCTATTGGTACCTGGGCGCTGAAATGGATGAGGAAACCAATATCAATATGCCCCGGCTTACGGAACAGGAAGTGAAGTCTATTCTTTATAACCACCAGTTTGATCCCGCTACCGTACGGCTGTTTTCTGAAAACTTCCTGCAAAAACTGCGTTATCCTTATTACCTGCAACTATTTTGTCAGCTCAACAGCGGCCCGGATCAAACCTTTGTAGATGAACACCTTAGCCTGTTCGAAATTGTATCGCGCTTTATTCAGAACCGCGTGTTCAATTCGCAAAGCAATTCTTTCAAAATAAAAATTATTGAAAAATTACTTACCCTTCTCGACCTCGGCAGAACAGGTATCTACGCAGATAAAAATTTGCTGCTCACCCAGAATGCCGATCTGTTCCCTGCCTACAAAGAATTGCTGGCCGATAATATATTGGTGGAAGAAAACCTGAGCCAGGAAATTATGTTCAATGTGAAGGTGCGCTTTGCCCATACCATGTTGCTCGAATATTTTGTGGCCATGCACTACCTGAAAGAAAACGGCCAGGAAATAAACGAGCCCCTGCTGATGGCAATACTCGAACACCTGCCACAGTCGCCTTACCGCATCGGCGTATTCAGATGGCTGCTCCGCTACGCTATCAACCATGCGCAGATCGATGGCATCATCAAAATGTTGCATTTACCATTATCCAACATAGAAAAATCCCACCTGCTGGAATACCTCGTATTACACTACCAGCATGATGGCAACAACCAGGGTGAACTCAAATCCATCTTCCCCGCGGGCTTCTTCAAGAAGAACCCTATTGGCCCTTTTATCAGTGACGAATTTATTCATTTCAGGAAACGCAAAGTACTTAACGCTTTGCTGGGACTTGCTGAAGCCCGGGAAGACAAGCTCAAAATCAGGAGCAAATTATTTACAATGGCCCTGCTGCAACTCGATGCAGAACAGTGCGAAATAGAACTCAATAATATTAAGAAAATCTACGCAGCCGATGAATTCGAAGATGAACTTTGGGTAACACCTTATGAAATCCAGCTCTTCATCTATGAATTCCTCAAATTTGGTATTATAAACGAAGATATCCGGGAGAAGATTTATAACTATTTCCGCTACTGGACCGGCACCAGCGGTGGCAAGAAACCCATCAGTGAACCCCAGGAAATCGTATTCCGTAATATGGGGATCGTGTTCACCCTGCTGGGAGATAACGAACACCTCCTCAGCTTTACTACCCGGATTTTTGAAACATATCCTTCTTTACAACACCGTAAAACAGATTCACTGCGCCTCATGCTGCTCTGCTGGCAGGCACAAGCCTACCTCGGCCTGGGCCAAACAGCTTCCGCTGCACGGATCTGCCGGCACACCGACCAGGTGATCAAGAAATATTCAGCTGATTATTTCGGCGGAAAATACCTGGAGTCTGTGCAGAAATTACTATACGCGGGCGTATATTTTAATGAACACGAATTCAATAAAGCTATCCGCACCGCAGAAACAGCTGTGGAAAACGCACAAAAACTGGATTTCAAAGTATTAGCGCTGATGAATTTCGGATTGCTGAACAAAATCTATCAGCAACTGCAAATGGATAAACAGAAAAATGATACCGTTCAGCAAATAGAACTCATCCGGAAAAGTACTTCCTTTAAACAGGCCGTTTCAAACTTTGCGAGGTGATTATGGCATAATTTTGCTTTATTGCGTAGCATAATGGCCATAGACGAAAGCAAATATACCGTAGCACAGAATATATTGTTCAACACATTGAGTTTGTTGACCTTATTATTGCTGGCACCCTATATCAACAGCTTTACGCCTCCGATCGTGGCGAATGGCTGGCACATCGATCTGTTATTGGCCGTGGTAGCGGGTTTCATAGTTGTCTATTTGCTCCGCTGGGTGTTCAGACCGCTGATTATTCCCATCTTCTTACTGGTATGCAGTGTAATGGTCATCAATAAAGTTACTGACCGCTATACCTTTTATAATGTGCTCAACGATTATAAAGGTATGGTACAGGGCAACCTCAATACCAAAGGCAGCAAACAACTGGATATCCTCAGTCTTTATCCGAGGAGGGTAGAGAGCTACCGCGATAAAACCGTACGTGGCATGCGGGAAAAGATCAACTTCCAGGACTCGGTGGTCCGCAACTTCTCCGTAAAACACTCCCTCGATTATTACGACGAATATTTTTATAAATACGGGAAAATAACCCGGTTCCTTTCCCTGTTCCGTTATATCAATGGCCAGTTTAAATATGTGCTGGATTCCCGCCGCGACGAATACTTCGCCACTGCACAGGAAACCATTCAAAATGGTTTGGGGGGCGATTGCGACGACCACTCCATCCTCATGACTTCCTGCCTGCAATCGATCGGGGCACGATGCCGTATTGTACTGGTGAAAGGCCATGCCTACCCCGAGCTTTACTGCGGTGATAAACAAGAGTTTGAAATCATGAAGCAGGCTATCATCACACTTTTTCCGAAGCCAGCCGTGAAAGAAATATACTATCACGAGCTGAAAGGAGAGTACTGGATTAACCTGGATTACACGGCCCGTCGCCCTGGCGGTCCTTATATGAATGATAAAGTTTATGCACTGATTGAGCTTTGATCCTTAAATTTGCCGCATGAGTCAATTTAACCGCCTGCGGAAATACCATAGCTTTTTTCGATTCAAAAAGGATTTTGAACAATACAGTTTAAAGAGTGCCAAAAGCTATGAGCTCATATTACATTGGTTACACAGCAAAATGAGCCGCAGCCAGTTCCTCCTGCTTTCAGGTATACTGGTAGGCTGTTCGGCAGGGTTAGCAGGCGTTGTCTTAAAAAGCCTCGTCCATTACATCCATTATGTAATCACCTATAAAGTACATTTCAGCACACAGGTTATTTTTTATGTAGTGTTCCCGTTCCTCGGAATTGTGCTCACTACCCTCATGGTCATCTGGTTTTTCAAGGGACAATCGAGGAAAGGGATTCCCGCTATCCTGCACGAAATAGCCCGGAACTCCAGCCTGATCCCGCCCGTAAAAATGTATTCACAGATATTACAGAGCGCTATCACCGTGGGGCTTGGCGGATCGGCCGGATTGGAAAGTCCCATTGCGGTTACCGGTGCGGCACTTGGCTCCAATTATGCACGTACCTATAAATTAGGTTATAAAGAACGCACGCTGTTACTGGCCGCCGGCGCAACTGCCGGGATAGCGGCAGCATTCAATGCACCGATTGCCGGGATGATGTTTGCTTTTGAAATATTACTCACGGGCGTGGTGTTTTCTGATTTCATGCCACTCATTGTGGCAGCCGTTTGCGGCAGCTTGCTCTCTAAAATTATTTTACAGGAAGAAGCGCTGTTTCATTTCGAGTCAAGGGTTGCCTTTAACTATCATAACGTACCTTATTATATAGCCCTGGGCATACTCAGCGGATTTTATGCAAGATATTACGTGGTCATCTCACAAAAAATAGAACATTTTTTCCACTCGCTCAACTGGACAGCGATACAACGCGCGCTCCTGGGCGGTGTGTTGGTATCTGCCCTCTGCGTGGCGCTGCCTCCTTTATTCGGCGAAGGCTATTCCAGCGTGAAATCACTTGCCTCGGGCAATGGCGAAGCCATTCTTCAAAACAGTTTCTTCCGGTATCTTCCCCTGCAAAGCTGGATGATAGTGGTGTTTACCGGCTGCGTGTGCCTGCTGAAAGCATTGGCGGCTTCTGTCACCATACAAAGCGGTGGTAACGGCGGGAACTTCGCACCATCACTGTTTGCCGGCGGATTCCTGGGATTTTTTTATGCCATGGTTTGTCAGCAGATGGGATTCACCGATATCCCGGTTACCAACCTCGTGATTGTTGGTATGGCCGGCGTAATGGCCGGTGTGATGTATGCCCCGCTGACAGCCATCTTCCTGATTGCCGAATCCAGCTCCGGGTACGATCTTTTTATTCCGCTGATGATTGTTTCTACCATCTCTTTCCTGATGGCAAAATGGTTTTCACCTATCTCGCCGGAAATCAAAGAACTGGCAAAAGATGGCAAAGTATTTACGCATGCCCATGATAAAAACATCCTGCTGCTCCTGAAAATGGAGGACCTTCTTGAAAAAGATGTGCAAACAATTTCTATTGACGCCACCCTGCGGGATATTATAGAACTGGTAAAAGAAGGCAGCCGGAATATTATTGCGGTAGTGAACCACGAACAACTGTTTGAAGGCGTTATTACGCTGGATGAAATCCGGCCGATTATGTTTAATCCTGAACTGTACGATACGGTTACCGTAAAGAAGCTGATGCACGCCCCGCCGGCGGTGGTTAATTTAAAAGATAACATTAACGTGGTGATCAAAAAATTTGATACCGCCCAGGCCTGGAACCTGCCGGTAATACAGGATCAACAACTGGTGGGCTTTATCTCCAAATCCAGTATCCTCAATAAATACCGGCTGCTTTTACAGGAGTATTCGGAAGGCTGATACGGAATTGGTTATCACAGAAGGACTATGTTTGAAACAAAATACCTAAATTCCTTTATACGAAAATCCAATAATGGCGAGAGTTCTGATAAATTTTGCACATCCCGCCCTGGAGAAATCCAGGGTACATTCCCAGTTGCTGCGGGTGGTTAAAAATATCCCGGGGATTACTTTCAACGACCTGTATGAACAATACCCTGATCTGGATGTGGATGTAGCCCGTGAGCAAAAGTTGCTGGAGCAGCATGATATTATTTTTATGCAGCATCCTTTTTACTGGTACAGTGCACCAGCTATTGTAAAGCAGTGGATCGACCTGGTGCTGGAGCACGGCTGGGCATATGGACATACCGGCAAAGCCTTACAGGGAAAGTATTTCAGCAATATTATCACAGCTGGAGGCGCCGAACAGTCCTATCAACCGGATGGTCACCATGGCCATACCGTGCATGAATTCCTGCTGCCTTTTATACAAACCGCCAAATTATGCAATATGCATTATGCGGCTCCTTTTGTGATATACGGTGTTCACCGGCAGGATATTTCAGATATCCAGGAAGATACGGTCCAGCTGAAACAGGTGCTGGAACGTCTCCGCGACGATAAGTTTGATCTTACTCCTTTGCCTGGCCTGGAAAACCTCCGTCAAATACTTCAACTACCCGCTCAAACCAGATAATATGGACCAACATTCTTTACTATTTCAGTCGATGGTATACCTGGCTGCCGCCATTGTGTTTGTGCCGCTGGCCAAAAAGATGGGACTGGGAGCTGTTTTAGGCTACCTGATCGCAGGTATTATCATAGGCCCTTCTTTACTGGGTTTTATAGGAAGAGAGGGAGAAGATATTATGCATTTTGCGGAATTCGGTGTAGTGATGATGCTGTTCCTCATAGGGATAGAGCTGGAACCGGCGCTGTTGTGGCGGCTGCGGTCCTCCATTCTCGGGCTGGGAGGGTTGCAGGTGATAATCAGTGCAGCCGCCATTGCGGGCATTGCCTACCTGGTAGGACAACCCATCAACACATCGCTGGCACTGGGCATGATCCTTTCGCTATCGTCCACCGCCATTGTGTTGCAAACGCTGAATGAAAAAGGGTGGATGGGCACATCTGCCGGGCAGAGCGCCTTTTCGGTGTTGCTGTTCCAGGATATTGCCGTAATTCCGATGCTGGCCATATTTCCATTGCTGGCGGGTAACGCCGCAGCAGATGCCGCTCCGCACAGCGCTTCCCTGAGGGATAATTTACCCGGATGGGCGCAAACACTGGTAGTGCTGGGCGCTGTAGCCATCATCATTATTGCAGGCAGGTACCTGGTGCGGCCGCTGATGCGTATCATTGCCCGCACCCGTGTACGCGAATTATTTACCGCCACAGCCTTGCTGATGGTGGTTGGCATTGCTGTGCTGATGAACCTGGTGGGACTCAGCTCTGCGCTGGGAGCATTTTTGGGCGGCGTGGTACTTGCCAACAGTGAATACCGTCATGAACTGGAAAGTGATATTGAACCTTTCAAGGGATTGTTACTCGGCTTATTTTTTATCGCTGTTGGAGCATCTATTGATTTCAGGCTGATAATGGAACAGCCCTGGCTGATCATGGGTTTAGTAGTGGGTATCATGGCCCTGAAAGGTATTGTGTTGTTGCTGCTGGGAAAAATATTCAGGCTGAGCACCGACCAGAACCTGCTGTTTGCTTTTGCCCTCGCAGACATCGGGGAGTTTGCATTTGTGTTGTTGTCGTTCACCAGTCAAACGCGGCTGATGAGTAAGGAAATGACCGCCATGATAACAGCGGTAGTAGCCATCAGCATGGCGCTTACCCCGCTGATTATGCTGCTATATGAAAAAGTGATTCAACCGTATTATACCCGCTCAGAAGTAAAAGCGGAAAGGGAAGCGGATGAGATCAATGAAAAGAACCCGGTGATCATTGCGGGCTTTGGCCGCTTTGGCAGCATGACCGGGCGTTTCCTGCGGGCCAATGGTATTAATGCTACTATCCTGGACCTGGATTCCGACCGGGTAGATGCACTGCACAACCTGGGTATTAAGGTATATTATGGAGATGCATCCCGTTATGACCTGCTGGTTGCCGCTGGCGCTAAAGATGCAAAAATGCTGATCATTGCTACTGATCATGCGGAACAAACACTGGAAATAGTGAGAATGGCCCAACGGTATTTTCCTCATCTGCAATTATTGGTAAGAGCAGAAAATAATGAAGATACTTTTGAACTGATGGACCTCGGCGTACTGCATATTTACCGCGAAACGGTAGACACTTCCCTGCGTGTTGGCGTGGATGCCCTTCGCATGCTGGGCGGAAGGGCTTACCGGAGTGAACGTGCCGCACGGACTTTCTTCCGCCAGGATGAGCG
This sequence comes from Chitinophaga sp. RCC_12, assembly GCF_041360695.1. NCBI lineage: Bacteria > Pseudomonadati > Bacteroidota > Chitinophagia > Chitinophagales > Chitinophagaceae > Chitinophaga > Chitinophaga sp. RCC_12. The sequence goes on along the minus strand of NZ_JBFUPS010000002.1, from coordinate 874,666 downwards.
CACCCTGAAAGGCTTATCCGCATTGCGCGATGATAAAAAACAATACATCAGTTCCATGAAGGAACGTATCGATGAAATGGAAAAACTCATTTCATCCGACCGTGTAAAAACCTGGCTGGATGAAGGGCAGGGATGGGACCCTGAATCATTGCGTGACGAGATCCGGGGAGAAAAAATTGATGAGGAATAATTTATTGCTGAATATGCTGGATAATGAGTTCTGCCACATGGTGTAACAATCCTACGTCTACAGGATTTAAATGATCGTGCATAGGCTTGCTGGAAACAGCGCGTACGTAGCCTTCTTCATCAGGCTCAAAAGTAATTTCATGTTCCTGAACGGCTACCTTATAAACCGTTTTGAATTGCTGATGAGCGGTTTGCACATCCAGGATGTGCGGATGCCCGTTGTATTCAAATTTAAGTGTGAAGAAGTCAGACATATCGTTATTACCGTTGTGCAGTATTCACTTCGCTTTCATCGTGCTGGCGATGATAGTAACGTTTTATCCTGTTTTTTTCATCACGGGAAAACTGATGAATCAACCACAGGCAAAAACAAGCAAGACCGCTGATGATCAATATGTAGCCTATAAATCCCAGGGTGTGGAACACTTTGAACCACATCCAGTCGTTGACTAAGGCGTACTGCGCTAAGATAGCTAAAATCAATCCTGCTGACGCTAATACAATTGCAATTTTTTTCATGGGGGGAACTTTGGGATGCAAAATCTGTTTACATGAATGAAAGGGGCAAACGAAATGCCACAACTATTTACGCGCTATACCCGTTTACGGATGTATTTCACGTAGATATTTTTCTACATTACGAGAGTTATAACGAAGCAGTGTGTAAGATTGTTACAGTTGCAGGCGAATTCCCAGCTTGTTTAATCCCTTTACGAGGAAGAGCATGATTACTGCAAAAAAAGCGCACCAGGCAATACCCAGAAGTCCTTCTCCCAATACAGCCGGCAGGCTGATCCCCGCGAGCAACATGCCATAAAAAACAATGTCCGGCAGGATATAAGTGAGCAAAGGATTGGAACCCGCCGGGCGAAAGAAAGCCGTCCACTTACTGACCTGTTTTACATCTATCAGAAAATACAATAGGGAAAATACAGCCACACATATAGCACTGCAATAGAGGCACCAGCTGGGTGTAGCCTGGATCTTGGATAGTTTATAAGCAGGTCTTAACAAAACACCGGCTATCAACAGTAAAATAAGGTATCCCGTTACCCGCGATACCAGCTTACTTCCTTTCAGGCCCAGGTCTTCATCAAAATAAAATAATGTCAGCAACATTCCCGACAACACAATGGAAGTATGTGCAGCATGGCCCGCCTGCGAAGTAAGCCAGCTCCATTCTCCCATAAACGGCTGTTTACATAAAATATAATACCCGATACATACCGCTATCATCAGCATAATGGCGCCGGCCGCACCTTTAAACACCTGGTAAATGATACATGCATACAGGTATGCCCAGCCTATCAACCCCAAAATACCCCACCAATCCGGGGTTAATCGCTCCGTTCCATCTTCACCTCCACGGAAAATGAATGCCAGGATGATCAATCCTATCATGCCCGCGCCCTTGAAGCACCATGCGAGCCACGCGTTTTTAAACTTATAAACATTCCAAACCAGTATAGCGCATACATAAAATAAAAGTGACCACGCAGCGCCACTCATACCGGTAGCAGCTGCATTCACCTTCTCGGCATTTACCATAAAAATACCCAGCACCCACAAACCCAATGTACGCCAGGCAATATGCCGCTGCAACTGCCAGAAAGTATCTCCCTTTGCCAGCCGGCTATTGATGGCAAAAGGTACCGACATACCCACTATAAACAGGAAAGCCGGGAACACCACATCTACAAAGGTCATCCGGTCTTCATTACCATGCGCATGCTGCATCCAGGAAGGAATACCGCTCACTCCCGCCACACTGTTAACGAAAATCATGACAAGAATAGTAATCCCGCGGAAAGCATCGATAGATAAAATGCGGCCAGTCTTTAAATTGTTAATCATAAGCGTTGCAGGTAAGGAAATGACTTTGTACCAAAATACATTATTTACTTTATATTCTCCTGCTGCCGTTAAGCCCATTTTAATAATCAGGGTGATAAAAAATAATTACCTTTCTTCCGATAACAAAATCTCAACAGCTTATGATAAAATCCATCCTCACCGGAACCGGTCTGGCTGCCATTACCTGCTTCGCTGCATGTAACCAGGGACAGAAACAACCCGGCGCCGGCGCATCTTCCACCCCCGACGCAGTAGCCGCCAATGTAGACAGCACCGTAAATCCCACTCAAGACTTTTTTGATTATGCCAACGGCGGCTGGATAAAACGCAATCCCATACCAGCAGAATACAGTTCATGGGGCATCGGTAACCTGGTACAGGAAGAACTGTACAAACGCCTGCGTATCATCAATGAAAAAGCGGTGGAAAATCCTACCGATCCTATCTCAAAAAAAATTGCCGCCTTCTGGACCAGCGGAATGGATTCCGTGCGCATCAACCAGGAAGGTATAAAGCCTATTGAAGCGGAGCTGAAAGCCATTGATGCCATTACCAGCATCCCGCAGCTGGTGCAAATGGCCTCCAAGCTGAACGTCAACACCGGCGCCTTCTGCAGCCTGTACATCGGGCAGGACGCCAAAAACAGTGACGTCATTGCTGTGCAGCTGGGACAAGGCGGGCTGGGTCTTCCCAACCGCGACTACTACTTCAACACCGACGCACGCACCACCAACATCCGGAACGCCTATCCCGGTCACGTTGCTAAAATGCTGCAATTTGTTGGCTACGACAGCACCGCCGCTAAAAAGGCCGCTGCCGGCATCGTACAACTGGAAACAAACCTGGCTAAGAACAGCCGCAAACTGGAAGCACTCCGCGATCCGGAAGCCAACTATCATAAGATGGCTGTCACCCAGCTAAATAAAATTGCCGGCAACATCGACTGGAATGAGTTCATCAAACAACAAGGCATCAGCAAATTCGCCGATACCATTATTGTTGGCCAGCCCGAATTTTGTTCCAACCTGAGCAACGCCGTTAAATCACAACCACTTCAAACCTGGAAGGACTATCTCAAGTGGAACCTGATCAACGCGGCCTCCCAACACCTCAGCGATACCATCGCCAATACCGACTTCGCATTTTATGGCACCCTCCTCAAAGGACAAGACAAGCAGAAACCGCGCTGGAAACGAGTGCTGGACGCAGAGGAAAGCGCAATGGGAGAGGCCCTGGGCCAGCTGTTTGTAAAAGAGTTCTTTAATACCACCGCCAAAAAAAGATATGAAAACCTGGTGGAAGAAATCCGTGCGGAACTGAAAATTCGCATTGAACACCTCGACTGGATGAGCGACAGCACCAAGCAAAAAGCATTATACAAACTCTCCAAGATCACCAAGAAAGTAGGGTATCCTGATAAGTGGAAAGATTTTACTGCGATGGATATCAAGGAACAATCGTACCATCAAAACATCGAAGCAGCCCACCAGTGGTGGCAAAACTACCAGATCAACAAACTCGGCAAACCGGTTGATCGCAATGAATGGGATATGACGCCGCAAACATACAACGCCTACTATAACCCCAGCAACAATGAAATTGTGCTGCCTGCCGGTATCTTCACCGTGCCCGGTAAGCGCGACGAAGAGCTGGACGACGCCGTTGTATACGGCTATGCCGGCGGCTCCACCATTGGCCACGAAATCACACACGGGTTTGATGATGAAGGCCGGCAGTTTGATGCCGCCGGTAACCTGAAAAGCTGGTGGACCAAAGACGACGAGAAAAAATTCAATGACCGTGCCGCCGTTATGGTTAACCAGTTCAACAACTACGTAGTAGTGGATACCTTACGCATCAACGGCAAAGCCACTCTTGGTGAAAATATCGCGGATCTCGGCGGTATCCTGCTGGGATGGGAAGCGTTCAAAAAAACAGCACAATATAAGAAGAACGAAAAGATCGCCGGATACACGCCATCACAGCGGTACTTCATGGGCTACTCCCTGGGCTGGCTGGGCCACACCAAAAAAGAATCCCTCGCCAGGCAGGTGCTGACCGATGTACACTCTCCCGCCAAATTCAGGGTGAACGGTCCTTTTAGCGACGTAGACGCTTTCTACGAAGTGTATGGCGTGAAGCCAGGGGATGGCATGTACCGGGCGGATAGTGCGCGCGTACGCATATGGTAACGCGCGCGGAGGTTGTCTTACTCAGGATTACGCTGATTTTGTTGATTACCGTGATTTTGTTCTTTGTGATTTTATTACTGATTTTATTTTTTGATTTTACTTTTTGATTGATTTATTTTTTGATTGATTTATTTTTTTAGGGCCGGATAGATTATCCGGCTCTTTTTTTATTGGAATGATTAAATTAGTGTCATTGTTTGTTTAACCTTAATACATAATGCATGATTAACCCAATTTATAAGCATTCTGAGCTTACCGGAAAAATTATTGGTTGCGCTATGCAAGTACATCGGATACTGGGGTCCGGATTTCAGGAAGTAATTTACCAGCGTGCATTGGCCATCGAAATGAGTGAAAAACAAATTCCATTTGAAAGAGAAAAAGACATGCCTATATACTATAAGGGTGAAGTAGTGGGAAGCAGGCGAGCTGATTTCCTGGTGGAAAACGTTGTTGCTGTAGAACTAAAGGCTTTATCATTAATGGAGCAATCAAACATCTTACAAGCCAAAAGCTATATCGAAGCATATAACGTAGAAACCGGATTACTTATTAACTTTGGCCGGCCAAGCTTAGAATTTAAAAGACTCATTAACGGAAAATATAAATGACAATAAATCCTTCCATCACAAAAAAAATTATCAGCGCAATCATTATAATCAGCGTAATCCTGAGTAAGACAACCTCCGCTCAAACCGGGCTGGAATTGTATAAACCCGCACACGAAACACCCCGCCACTACGTATGCCAGGAAACGAAAAACAAAGTAGTGATCGACGGTAAACTCGATGAAGCCGCCTGGCAACAAGCCGCCTGGACGGAAGATTTCAAAGATATTGAAGGCGATGCCAAACCCGCGCCGGCACTGCGCACCAGGGTGAAGATGATGTGGAACCAGCAATATCTTTATATCGCAGCTACGCTGCAGGAGCCACATATATGGGGAACGCTGGTGGAGCATGACGCCATTATTTTCCGGGACAATGATTTTGAAGTATTTATAGATCCCGATGGAGATACCCACCAATATTACGAGATAGAAATCAATGCTTTAAATACCGTGATGGACTTGTTTATGGGCAAGCCTTACCGCAACATGGGAGAGGCACTGATCAACTGGGACACCAAAGGAATTATCACTGCCATACATATTGATGGCACTATTAATAATCCGTCGGATACCGATAAAGAGTGGACAGTGGAGATGGCCGTGCCTTTCAGCGCCCTCAGCTTCTTCAATAAAAACCAACGGCCCGCAGAGAATAGCCTGTGGCGCATCAATTTTTCGCGGGTGGAGTGGGACACTGATATTAAAAACGGCAAGTACGTAAAACAACAGCAGCCAGAACACAACTGGGTTTGGTCGCCACAAGGAATTGTGAATATGCATGCACCGGAACGGTGGGGTTACCTGCTGTTTACCAGCAAAGCCAATACTACTTTCCAGCTACCTCCGGCGGAGGAAGCCAAACAATATCTCTGGCAGATTTACAGCGCCCAACTACAATTTAGGCAAGCCAATGGCCGTTATGCTAAAAACTTAAAAGAGCTGAAGATCTCTGAAAAACAAACCGGTACTAATAAAGAAGGATATACGTTATCAATGGAAGGCATTTCATTACAGTATAACGCCAGCGTTACCGGCAGTAGTTTTGCTGGTTCCGTAAATATCAACCAGGAAGGTAAAGTGTATAGTAACAGAAAATAAGCGCTATGGATAAACGTCTTTTTATAAAATCATTGGGCATCGGTGGATTGGCACTGGCGAAATCTACACTGCCAGCGAGCGCCGCTACTGCAAAAGAAACAGCGCCCACGCTGGAAAAGAATGCCGTGCAACACCGCGTGTGGATCAATCCGGATCATAAAGATACTCCCGCTATCTTAAAAGCAAGATACGCTGCTTACAGAAAAGCAGGGATCACGGATATCATGTTTGAGGAAGATAGCGAACTGCATTTTAAAACCGCTAAAGCCAACGGCATCAACGCTCACCGCTGGATGTGGACAATGAATCGCGGGGAAAAAGAATTGCTTGCCAGTCACCCGGAATGGTATGCGCAAAACCGCAAAGGTGAATCCTGCGCCAACCATCCTCCCTATGTGGATTACTACCGCTGGCTATGTCCCAGCAAACCGGAGGTGGTGAATTATCTGAAAGACCAGGTAGAAAAAATCCTTTCACTGGATTATGTCGATGGCATCCATCTCGACTATGTCCGTTACTGCGATGTGATATTACCCGTGAACCTTTGGAGTAATTATGGTATTGATCAGTCGAAGGAATTGCCCGAATACGATTTCTGCTATTGCGAACAATGCCGCAATGCCTATAAAGAAAAACATGGCGTAGATCCTTTACAAATAGAACATCCCGATCAAAGTCCTTCCTGGCGCAAGTTCCGCTACGACCGGATCACCAATGTGGTGAGCAATCTCGCACAGGTAGCCCGGCAACATAAAAAGCCAATTTCCGCGGCAGTATTCCCCACTCCGGAAATCGCCAAACGCATCGTACGCCAGGATTGGACCAACTGGCCTTTGAACGCCATCTGCCCAATGATTTATCATGGCTTTTACAGGGAAAACGTAAGCTGGATCGGCGATGCGGTAGCAGAAGGCGTGAAGGGGCTCCATGGCGCCTTCCCCTTATACGCAGGCCTATACCTTCCGGACTTCCACGGCAACTACGCCGACCTGGCCGAAGCCGTAAAACTAGCCATCCAGAACGGCGCGGCAGGCGTTTCCATCTTCGGCAACGTAACACCAGAGGTGTTGCGCGTGCTGGGCGAAAATGCTTAACGCGTAGGTTGTCTTTCTCGCTGATTACGCTGATTATGCTGATTACTTTGATTTTTACTTTTGGATTTTATAAAGCATTAAGGGAGATAGAAGCGGATATTTCGCTCTTATCTCCCTTAACTATTAAATCAAAAAAAATCAAAAAGTAAAAATCAAAGTAATCAGCATAATCAGCGTAATCAGCGAGAAAGACAAAATCCGCTTAAAGCGCGTTCGATGGCCTGTCCGCTGCGGCCTTACCAAAGCTGAGGTTGGGTTTGTTGCCCATTTTAACTACCAGCGTTCCGCCGGCTACCACATCCTGGTGAGTGATAAAACTTTTCGTATATGGTTTGCCGTTAAGGGTAGCGCTTTGGATATAGATGTTCTCTGCGCTATTGCCGATGGTTTGTACTGTGAACGTTTTACCGGCGCCTACTTTAATAGTTGCTTTGTCGAACAGCGGGCTGCCTAATACATAGGTGCCGCTGGCAGAGTTTTCAGGGTAGAAGCCAAGGGAGGAGAATACGTACCAGGACGACATTGCGCCACAATCTTCGTTACCTGCAAGACCTTCCGGCTGATCGAAGTAAAATTCTTTCATTACCTGTCTTACTTTTTCAGCGGTTTTCCATTGATAACCGGAGAAAGCGTACATGTAGGTGACGTGATGACTTGGCTCATTACCATGTGCATACATACCTATCAGGCCGGAGATATCACTGGAAGCTTCTGCGCCCATATCGCCTTTGGCGGTGAAGAGGCTGTCGAGTTTGTTGGTGAAGGCATCGTCGCCGCCCATGAGTTGAATCAGCCCTTCTACGTCCTGTGGTACCAGCCAGGTATATTGCCAGCCGTTACCTTCGGTGAAGTCGCCTTTTTCGTGGACAGAGTTAAACGGATCGTAAGGTGTTTTGAAACTGCCATCGCTCATACGCGGACGAACAAAACGGATGGTGCTATCGAAATAATTGCGGTAGTAAGCTGCGCGTTTTTTGTAGTATTCAAAGTCGGCAGTTTTGCCTAACTTCTTTGCCATGGCGGCAATGCACCAGTCGTCGATGGCGTATTCCATGGCTTTGGAAACGGATTCGTATTCTTTATCTGCCGGGATGTAACCCAATTCCTTTACGTATTTCAGGCCCAGGTCGTCGCGGTTAGCGGTAACTTTCATGGCTTCAAAAGCCTCTTCTGCGTTGAATCCTTTGAATCCTTTCAGGTAAGCGTCCACAATAGGCGGTACGGCGTGATAGCCTACCATACAGTTGGTTTCATTACCCATCAGCGGCCATACCGGCAATTTGCCTTGTTGTTTGTGGATGGTGAGCATGGAGTTCACGAAACTGTTCACCTTTTCAGGATGCAGGATGGTGGCGAGTGGCGCGCAGGAACGATAAATATCCCAGAGAGAAAATACGGAGTAGTTATCGAAGCCTGGATTGGTATATACTTTTTTATCGGTACCACGATAGCTGCCGTCATGATCATTGAACAATGCCGGATCAATCATGGTGTGATACATGGCAGTATAAAATACGCGGCGTGCGGCTTCGTCTTTTGTTTCAATGTTTACTTTAGCCAGTTCCTTGTCCCATTTAGCGTTAGCGCTGTTAATGGTTTTGATGAAGTCCCAGCCTGGTATTTCTGCTTTTATATTCGCCAGTGCGTTTTCGCTGCTTACGGGCGAAACGCCTACTTTCAGCATAACTTGTCCGGGTGATTTATCGAATACGATCACCCCTTTCGCTTCTTTCGATTTTACTTCTTTACCGGTTTGTTTATTATCTCCATCAAATACCAGGAATTGTTTCACCGGTACATTTGATTTAATGGCAAACCAGAGGCGTTGGTCTTCCGCCCATCCTTTGGAGTAGCGGTATCCTTCGAGGGTATATTCATCCACCTGGCGGATAAATGTTTCTACCGGCGCATCCCAGCCGATACCTTCTTTCAGGTCGATGATAATATTGGCAGGTTGATCTTTCGGGAAGGTGTACTTATGAAAAGCAACTCTTTCTGAAGCGGTTAATTCTGCTTTAATATTATAGTCGTCCAGTTGAACGGCGTAGTAACCTGGACGTGCAGTTTCGCGATCGTGGGAGTAGTGGGAACCGTATCCTGAAGTTGGATCTTCCTGTGTGCCGCGGTTGGTTCTCACCTTGCCGGTGTAGGGCATAATGAGCACGTCGCCCAGGTCGCCGATACCAGTTCCGCTGAGGTGCATCTGGGAAAAGCCTATTAATACGCTGTCTGAATAATGATATCCGGAGCACCAATCCCAACCTTTTACGATGTTGGTAGGACCTGTTTGTACTGCGCCGTATGGAACGCTGGCGCCAACAAATACGTGTCCATGGCCGCCGGAGCCGATATAAGGATCTACCGAAGCAACTGATTTACTCTCAACAAAGCCTGGCAATGGTGCTGACTTCTTCTGTGCACTTGTTTGAATGCCGTGAAACAGCATAGCAGATAACGCAAATGCACTACCTATCTTGAATCCCGTGTTCATAATCAAAAACCTTTAATAATGCGGCAATTTACGCCCGGATTATTACTTTTTTCGTTAATTTTTTCACAATACGGCAACGGGTTCCAATTCCTTGACAGGCGCGGGAGAAACATCTTTTTTCAATAAATATTTCCGGGTGTAGATCTGATAGACGATCACCAGCCACAATACCAGGCATGGCAAGGCTTTCACGGCATATGGCATCGCAATATTTCTCCTGAACCAGGGAGTAAGAATATCTGAATGGGAAAAACTGATCAGGAAGATGAGGAAAAACATAAATATGTTATTCCTTCTGGTGGATGGCTGCATAACATACCAAGTACATACCGCCGGTATAGCGATGATGTAGGTAGGCGACTCCGAACTGGTGCTGAAAAGTACCGGGAATATCAGCGTAGAGCAGAGTATATACAGCCGGTAACGGGAATTGTAGCGATCTGCTAACCGGGTATATTGTAAAAAGAAAAGTATTACCGCAGGAATGAGTACTACATTATTACTCAGGTCCGGCAAATGAAATACCCTTTTTATAAAGCCTCCGGCAGATATATCCTGGAACAGGATATTCGCGCCTTCATTCAGTTCGTTTTTGTGTACCAGTGCAGCATACCAATCAAAGTAACATTGAATAATATATTGGGGAGAAGATATGATCATGGGCAGTGCAAACATGACCGCGCCCCATAAAAACAGGTACCCGATAAACCGTTTGGGATTGGGGGTAAAGAAGAAGAATGCAAGTCCTACGATACCATAAAACTTTGTCAGCGTTCCCAGTGCAATAAAGAAAGCCGCCCAAAGTTCTTTCCCTTTAACCGTATGGGCAAAAGTGAGGATAATGAAAGCACCGATAAACTGGTTCATCTGGAACCAGCTGCTGGCGCCCATGAGCTCCATTGAACATAGCAGCAGGATAATATTCTGTTGCATGCGTAAGAGTGGCAGTTGCCGGATGGCATAAAATAAAACAGCGGAACCGGTGAGCGACCACAACATCGCTCCGAGGTGAATCTCCAAACCTGCAAAGGGAGCAATTACGAGGCTGAATAAGGGGCCATAAAGATTTACATCATAATAATCGGCCGGGTAGGGGATGTATAGTGGTTGCTGGTGAATGACGTGAAAGAATACATCTTTAAATATGCGGTAATTATTAAAATTATTCCGGGATACTTCCATGAAGGCGCCGATAAAGGACAGGCCAAACCATAAACTCATGATCAGCCATTCCTTTTCTGCCAGGTAAGTCAGCACATTCCTTTTTTCACGCATATCGATAATTGCTAATTAAATAAAAGCTATAGTACGCAGGTATAACGCACCTGGGAGGGGTATCCCTCTATTGTAGTTTTTATTTATTCAGCCCGGATATCCGGTACTCAACTGAAGTGCAGTACTAGTTTTCTGATGCCGCCCATTGTTTGGATTGCTCATTTACAGCGTATACAACGCCGGCAACAATCACACAACAAGCTATCAGCAAGGAAACGATCAATAATAACATAGCATTCTGGTTTATTCACATGAACTCAAATTTAAAACAAATCCTTTTAGATAATGCGCTTATGTTTGGAGAAGCAATTTTCGTAAATTACCGGTATGAGTGCAATGGCAACGCCCCGGAAAAAACGCCCGGGGAAAGACGAGAAATTAACCTTCAAAGAGCGGCTGGCGGCCCTTCGCAACCTGCCGGCATTTTTCAGGATGGTATGGCAAACCAGTCCGGGGCTCGCTATAGCGAACACTGTTCTCAGGGTGGCGCAATCTGCCATGCCGTTATCGTTGTTATATGTGGGCAAGCTGATCATCGACCAGGTGGTACATCTCACCAAAGATGCAGGGCACTCTACCACCTGGCTATGGCAACTGGTGGCGCTGGAATTCGGACTGGCCATATTATCCGATGCGCTAAGTCGCGCTATTTCCTTGCTGGATGGCCTTTTAGGCGATCTCTTTGCCAACCATACCTCCGTAAAGATCATGGAACATGCCGCCAAGCTGGACCTCGACCAATTTGAGGATGCTGAATTTTATGATAAGCTGGAACGTGCCCGGCAGCAAACCTCCGGCAGAACCGTGCTGCTGGCGCAGGTACTCAGCCAGGTACAGGATATCATCACGATTGTTTTCCTGGCGGCAGGACTGGTATTCTTCAATCCCTGGCTGATATTATTATTGTTGCTGGCGGTAATCCCGGCCTTCCTGAATGAATCGCACTTCAACGACCTGTATTATAAACTGGCCTGGGGCCAAACGTCCGACCGGCGTGAGCTGGATTATATCCGCTATCTCGGAGCAAGTGATGAAACGGCCAAAGAGGTAAAGGTGTTTGATCTTTCCAATTTCCTGATCAACCGCTTTAAGGTCATCTCCAATAAATTTTATACCGATAAAAAAGTACTGCAGATCAGGGACTCTATCTGGGGAACTGTTTTCGCGGTAGTTGGCGCCGCAGGATATTATGCCGCCTATGTGATCATCATCCTGCAAACGATCCAGGGGCATCTTACCATTGGCGACCTGGCTTTCCTGGCGGGGTCTTTCAGGCAGTTGCGTACCACCTTCCAGGGTATCCTTATCCGGTTTTCCAGTGTTACACAGGGCGCCCTTTACCTGCGCGACCTGTTTGAATATTTTGAGATACAGCCTAAAATGGTTCCGGTGCTTCATCCCCGGGCATTTCCGCGGCCTATTCAACAGGGATTTACTTTTGAAGATGTAGGCTTTAAATACATTAACTCCGACAAATGGGCCATCCGGCACCTTAACTTCACCCTGCATCCCGGCGAGAAATTAGCGCTGGTAGGGGAGAACGGCGCCGGCAAAACTACGTTGGTAAAGCTACTATCCCGCCTCTACGACCCGGTAGAAGGACGCATTTTGCTGGATGGCATAGATCTCCGTGAATATGATCTTAAAGAACTGCGTACGCAGGTAGGCGTTATATTCCAGGACTACCAGCGCTACCAGATGACGGTTTCCCAGAACATCGCCGTGGGAAACATTGCGCAAAGCAACAACCTTCCCATGATTGAGGACGCGGCCAGGCAAAGTCTTGCTTTCCCGCTCATAGAAAAAATGCCGCTCGGCTACGAACAGATGCTTGGGCGCCGCTTTAACCAGGGCATAGAACTCTCTGGTGGCGAGTGGCAAAAGATAGCACTGGCAAGGGCTTACATGAAAGATGCTCAACTCCTTATACTGGACGAGCCCACCTCCGCCCTCGACGCCCGGGCAGAATACAACGTATTTCTCCGGTTCGCTGATCTTACCCGTGATAAAACCGCCGTGTTAATATCCCACCGGTTTTCCACGGTACGCATGGCTAACCGCATCTTAGTGCTGGAACGCGGTACGCTGGTGGAAATCGGGAGCCATGAGGAACTGCTGGCCCGTAAAGGACGTTACGCCGAATTATTTGAATTGCAGGCTGCCGGATACAAATAAAGCGCCTCCCGGAGGGAGACGCTTCATAAAAACCTATGGCGGAAAGAAGAGGAAATCCCTCTTTCACTACAGGACGCAGCTCAACGGCTGGTACCCCTATTCTCTATCTTTTTATCGACGGGTAACGCCTCGCGGAGATAACACCACTTCAACGTAATGGCCAGCAGCAACATGATTAACGTAGCAACCACTCCTGCCCAAGGCACCTGTTTTCTTTCCTTTCTTGCGGCTTGCACCTTCTTCCAGGCCTGCTGCGGATAATAGTTGCCCATCTGTTTCAACTCCTCCTTCAAAGTAGCTTCCTTGCTTAACTCCGCAAACAACAACTGGTTCTCCTCACTGGCATCTATCCACGCCTCCAGCTCCTCACTTTCCGCTGCTGAAAGTGTGTTTTCCCAATACTTTATTATTAACCGGGACCGGTGGTAATATGATTCCAGATTATTCTGCAATGGATAAGAAGAAGTTTAATACGAGAAAAGTTTCCGGCTTCAGTCGCCAGTGCAATAACTCCTGCGCCCTTGCTTTCTGGGTTTTCACCCAGCTTACCGGCATCGACATCTCTGCCGCAATCTCTTCATTTTTCAGTTCCTCCACATAGCTAAGCTTGAAAACTTTACTGCAGCCCTCCGGCAGTGCAGCGATAGCCCGGTTTATTTCCCCGCCTACTTCCGCCCTTATAAAGGCAGCTTTTATACCCGCTTTATGCGCGTGGCAGGCATTCAGCACTTCTTTGTACAGGAACATTTTGATGGCCGGGAAATCATCGTCTTCATGCTCATAATTTATAAACACTTTTTGCACGATATCCTCTGCCATGGCGGAATCCGCGATCAAAAGATCAGCAAACCGGCAAAGGCGCAGGTATAGCAGGTCAAATAATGACTTCAGTTGGAGGTGAGATTGTTTTGGTAGGTGCGTGGACATTATAGTAAAAATAGGGAGAAAAGAGGGGATTAGCAAAGGGGGGATAAGTATTCTATATTTATAAAACACTAGTTGTTCTTTAGGGAAACTTTATGTATCCTTACAGTCGTGGAAACAAAGAAATATCGAAAAGTAGCTTTCTACAAGACCTATTTTGAAACATTTTTCAATGGTCAGAAAAAAGATGTTCAGGATAAAATACTCTGGACTTTAAAAGCAATTGAAGAATTAGAGAGGGTGCCAGAATCATATTTGAAACATCTTGAAGGAACGGAGGATTATATGAATAAAGCATGGTACTGACATTTTCCGCATTTTTTGTTTCTTTGATAAAGGGAAATTAATTGTACTGGCGAATGGTTTTCAAAAGAAAACACAGAAAACACCGAAGAATGAAATTACAAGAGCCTTGAAAATAAAAAGTGAATATGAAAAAGATCAAAAATAATAGTCTCACATCCCTTGATGACTTCATAAGTAAACATCATGGTAAACGAGGAACCGAAAAACGCGAAGAATTCGAAGCTGGATATGAAGTTTTTAAACTTGGTGCTTTATTACATGACGCAAGAATCGCTAAGGGTTTAACACAAGAACAACTTGGTGCAAAAGTGGGGAAGAATAAATCTTATATATCAAAAATTGAGAACGACATTAAAGAAATTAGACTTTCCACTTTACAGGAAATTGTAACGGTTGGATTAGGCGGAAGAGTTAATTTAACAATTGATCTTTGATTGATTTAAATTTACTAAGGTCCCTAACATCTCTGCTATCAACCATGCCAAAGCTATACTAATAATGCCATTGAACATCCCACAGCTTATTCTGCAGTTTATCGAAAACCAAACAGAGACGCGCACTATGTTATTGCCCTTTCATTACCCCAAAAAGGAGGAATGGGAGGAGTTTCAAAGCGGTTTCAGGTATCACGGTCTTTCGGGGGAAGATCTGACTTCAACTAAAGAAGGTGAATGGCAGCCCGGCTGGTACGTTATAGCTCTCAACGAAATGGATGATCCTTTTTTTATTGACCTGAACGAAGAAGCGTCGGGCTTTCCGGTTTATTATGCGTTGCATGGAGCGGGGCGATGGGATGCCATTGACCTTGGTTTCGATATTGTTTCTTTGGGCTACTTTTTAGAAAAGATGGAAAAGGCTGGTAAAGATAAAATAGCCTGCCTTCAGCTTGTAGAACTTTCTACAGATATCCAGAATCCTTTCTGGTTGGAACTTCACACGACCATACAGGAATGGGACGATGAAGAAGCGGAAAGCACAGAAATAGACCCCGCATTGCTCAGGTACGGAAAACTGGTCGTTACAGACGCCGGCCCCAACAAAGTAAAGGTGGCCAAATACCTCATGAAGATCTGGGATATTGGTCCGCAGGAAGCATTAGTCAGACTGACCCAACAGGATGTACTGGTAGCAAATGGCTTTCTTCTACACTTACAAAAGCATATTGATAATTTGCAGCAGCTTGGAGCTACAGTTGCCTGGTCTGATTTACCAATGTAAAATTCCAGGTCTGATAGGTTTAGGGAAACAATCCAATATTATCCACCACCACATTGTACAACCGGTCAACAATCAGCGATCTTCCGGCCACAAATCCTGACTCGTGCTGAGAAAACTCCGCATCTACAGCCACCTTATTGGCAATTACCGATTCTGTTTGTCCTTTATATTGCTGATGAATTTCATCGCTACGTTTCCTTGCAGCGCGTAAATGACCGGCAACCTGTGCCAGGTTAAGCACCGTTTCCAGCTGCGAAACAACTATATCCGGATGGAAATAAATAGCGCTGCTAAAGCCTTCCCAATCTTCATAACTTAAAAAGTCGTGCAGTACTAACAAACAATATACAGGAGGAGGTAAATATCCCAGTTCTTCTAAAGGCAGCCAAAATTTCCGCTGGATATTCTCTGTGGATTCAATGCTTTGTACAATGAGGGTCAAGGCTTCTTCTTTATTATTCTTTGTTTTTTTTAAGATGCGCTGGGATAGGGTAAAGCGCTCCCCGTCGATACTGGAGATCGTTTCGGCAATATCATAATTATGGATTGTCAAATGTTTCCTGGCTATTTCCGGCGAAACAGCCGTTTTATTTATGATAACCTGGACCATTTCGGCTTCAAATAAACGCCTTGCTTGCTCCACATTTCCATTTGTATGATTAAGCAGGTTAAGACCGTGGCGGGCGCCAATGGGGATTTGTTGACGAAGGAGGGCAAGACTTTCTTTATGTAACATTTAATGCGATCACTTGGGTCAGGAGTAGATTATTTAGCCTTTCTTAATACCAGCAATTCTCTTGCTTCAACGTCCAATGCTTCTGCAATCTTAAAAAGAGTTTCCACTGTCGGTTGCATTTGATTCGTGCACCATTTAGAAACGGTATTCCGATTCATATCTAAAGTTTCTGCTAACCAGTTATTTGTTTTGCCTTTTTCAGCGAGCACTGCTTTTATTCTATTGAATACTTTATCACCCATATTACTGCCTTATAAGCATATTTTTCATCAATATAAGCAGAAATACAATCATTCTGACAGCATAAAAATCACACAAATAAGCAGATTATCACAATAAATAATACGCATAATCACATTTATTATTACATTTTTACTATCTTAGCGCATAATAAAAATCTATTGTTATGCAAACCTCCCAATCCTTTTTTCATTATACACACTTATCCGGGCAGGAATCTGCTGATCCCATGCTCGCCATTAACCGCTTCTGCGAACTGTTTCCTCCTGCCGCAGCGCGACAAACACTGTGGCTCTGGCTTTCGGAAACACTCGCTGCGGAGGACACCCAATACGAGGACGCCCAACACAGAGCTGATCTGCTTTTACTTTACAACGAGCTGCTGAGACTATTGGACGCCAATTATCTTTTAAGCCTGTCAAAGGCGCCAAATAATAACGAGGCGCTGATTATATCCCTCTGATATCAACTCCATTTCAAATGAGCAGCATTGACCCCAAAGCGGGCTGCATAGGGGTATGCAGCTGGCTTGCAAACATCTGGATCTGGGCGCAAATGACAAGATCCGGTTGCCGGGGTCAATGCTTATTTGTAAAATTGTCGAAATTTACCGGTAAGCCAAATGCAGGATTTAAGAAAACAGGTGTAAACCTATTTCAGGATTATCTCACTAAGGTGTAAACCTATTTCAGGACGAGACATAGTGTATTGGGAGTGTATGGGAAGTGTATCATGAGTGTATGAGGAGTGTATAGGAAGTGTATGGGAACTATATGGGAACTATATAGGGACTATATAGGGACTATATGGGGAGTACGACACATACGCTACTCCTAAGTAACTGAGAAGTATCCAAGAAGTATCCGAGAAGTATAGCAGCAGTATTAAGCAGTTCAGCTTGCTGTTGACCTCCACAAAAAAGCCCGGCATCGCTGCCAGGCCAGTTCCATAAACCCATTATCTTCAGAGGTTATACAATTTTATACCACGGCAAGCCGTCACAGCCTTTCGGGTGGTGAATGGATGGCCGGATACTGGTACCATTGATTTCAAACCAGGGAAAAGAACTCCAGCCATGTGGATGGTGTATTGTAGGATATAGTTTATCCTCCCGCACCTCGTACCAGGGTAGGGAACGGGAGCCACCCGCGTGGTGGATAGTAGTAAAAACATTATTGTCTCTTATTTCATATTCTGCTAATGAACGCCCACCATCAGGATGATGCAATGTTCTGTGGAGTTTCATGGTTAATAATTTTGTAGTAAATAAATTTGGTTAACGGTTATACTTTGGGTTTACTAAACAGTAACGAATATAATAAAATATCTGGTTAGGAAAACATACCAATAGCACAAAAAATATTGGGATAAACAGGCAAAATTTCCCGCCGCATCCGGAAGTTATGGCACAATTAATTTATACCCTTTACCACGTACATTATGAATTCTTGAACCCGGGTGATCTTTAATAATGCGCTTGAGCCTGGATATGTATACGTACAATTTATTAATATCGTGATGCTCCTTTCCGAAAACCGTATCCATAATTGCTTCCATGCTTATTAGTTCATTGCGGTTATCATACAGGCATCTGTAAACCTTCTTCACTCCTGGTGCAACTTTTCTTGGCCTTCCGTGGGAGCCGTAAAACTCATTATCTCCGGGAGAATAATAAGGCACCCTTATAGTTCCTTTCATAAGATGTAATTATTGGTGTAGATAAGAGACGCCTGCAATCTGCCTGTCAACTCGCGCAGGTTAAAAGTTTTAGGGAAATAACCATTTGCACCTCCTCTGCCAAATACTTCTGCTGATACCAGTGCCAGATCTTCACCGGATAAATAAAAGATAGGTATCTGGCTATCCCTGCTACGTATACGTTCACCAAGATCAATCCCATTCATGCGGGGCATCACAATATCCAACAAACAGGAGTGAAATGACATTTCATTAAACAGCATCCATGCGTGCTCTCCGTCAAAAGCGCTGTAAACTTCAAGTCCTTGCTGATGGAGGATTTTTTTTACAATGCCGGAAAATATAGTGTCGTCATCGGCATGTAGAATGCAGTGTTTCATAGAAGGTTAAATGGATTACAGGTGATAATAAATTAGCTAAGAGTGCTGAATGGCAAGGCGCCAGCATAATCGTATATGCTTTCCGTTTACCTGAAATATATTTATGATAATCTCTCATACACTCCGATTAATAACCCAAAGAAAAAAACTATTCATCACTAAACCCGAAATCTTAACGGAAAAATTTAATTCTAAAAATCAAAGTGAAGTTCAAACTATCAAAACAACAAAATCTACTACAATAAAGGGTTTCGTAAGTATACATGATCTTCATTTGTTAATCAGCATTAACAAACATTTGATAAAGTTAGCAGTCCGAAATATTTGTTAATGCACCAGGTATTTACATTTCATTAATAAACGCCAAAGTATACGCATAAACGAAGTTCTCCCTGCTTATAAATGCTGTCTTATTTATCTATCCAAAAAATATTTTTAAAATTTATTTGGAGATATTAAAAAAATATCCTCACCTTTGCATCAACAAAAAAAACAACAAACATGTACCGCTCAATTTTTAACATACAATCAAAACACCAGTTTAGTCTGATACCAGGCTATACCAGTGGCGGGGCATGTTATGCTGATGAATAAGTTGAAATAACGAATTCGATATAACACAGGCCCCGCAAGAGATTGCGGGGCTTTTTATTTGTACTAAAAACTAAAAATGCGCATGCAAATGCATATTGATAACATACAATTTAGTAACGATCATAACAAACCATTGTTATCGGTTTGCTATCGCTATGAAATATTTCATCAACGACACCGGTGTCGACGAACATAAGTAACGCTTATGTATATACGTAGAAACCGGTCGTGCTGAACGCCCGGTTTTTTTATGCCTGATAAGAGCCGCCGCAGAAGCACAGACACAAAACAGTCCGGTAGCTCAACGGTCAGAGCACCTGCCTTATACGCAGCCGGCTATTGGTTCAAATCCAATCCGGACTACATAAAAAGCCCTGTAGCACAATTGGTTAGCGCGTCTGCATTTGGAGCAGAAGGTTATTGGTTCGAGTCCAATCAGGGTTACAAAATAGGTGAGTAAGCAACATAGCTATTCACTAACCGGATGAATAGCTCCAATGGTAGAGCAGCGGTTTGAAGCACCGCCTGTGCAGGTTCGACTCCTGCTTCATCCACCCCGCAAATGAAAAGCATTTGCTAAAAAAGCTTCCTCAACAGGAAGACGGGAACAGATGTTCTTCAAAGCAACCCAGGCAGGGGTATCACACTACTCCGCAGTGCAGCCGTAATAACGAACTGTATGCTGTTGCCGCAAAACACTGTTCCCGCCATAGAATCTATGGGTAGAAGGTTCGAATCCTTCCCGTCCTTGAAAAACGGTAGCTCATCGGTTAGAGCAATAGACAATCACAGAAGGACTGTAAATCCTTTACAACAACAAACAAAGCCAGGGCTCACCGCCCCGCCGCCTCATCAAAAGGATGATGCCGCAGGAGGGTAAACACCTGCAAACAAGGACTACATCAGCCCCTTATCATCACTTAGCACTTCCGCCCTAACTGATGAATAAGCACTGATCAACACCTGGTTTCCGTGTTCATCATCCGGGCAACAGCACTGGCTTTTTTATCAACACCCCCAAAATGAAAGAAAATGAAAAGAGTAACCATCAACGCCTACGAAAGAGGCCTGGTTTTTAAAAACGGCGTTTACCAGCGAATGCTGCAGGTAGGCCGCCACTGGCTGATCAACGAAGATGTAACCATCTACGATATCAACAAGCCATTCATCGCGCCGGTAGAACTGAACATCCTCCTGCAGGATGCAGACATAGTCAACGCATTGCAGGTAGTGGAAGTAAAAGAAACTGAAATTGTGCTGCACTATGAAAATGGATTACTGAAGCAGGTATTGACCGCCGGCAGATATGCCTTCTGGAAAAATATCATCGACAACAAATTCGTTCGCGCAGATATCTCCAAAATAGCGATCACTGAAAATATAGACAGGTCCACGCTGTGCCACCGGCTGGTAGCACCTTACGTAAGAACCTTCAGCGTGGAAAACTACGAACAGGCCGTGATGCTGGTAGATGGTAAGTATGCCATGACCCTGTACCCAGGCGTTTATTGCTGGTGGAAGAATAACATCACTATCACCGTTAGTAAAATAGATACCCGGCAGTTGCAGGTGGAAGTAAATGGACAGGAAATCCTGACCAAAGACAAAGCAGCACTGCGAATCAACGCATGGGCACAGTATCGGGTTACAGACATCAATAAAGCCGTGTTGCAAAACAAGGAATACGAACGGCAGCTGTATGTACAGCTGCAGCTGGCTTTGCGGGAATACATCGCCGTCCTGAACTTCGATGAATTGCTGGAAAAGAAAGATACCCTGGCGCCGGCTATACTGAAAGCAGTAAGCACAAAGGCGGAAGTTCTCGGCATTAACGTGACCAGCTTCGGTATCCGGGATATCATCTTGCCAGGTGATGTGAAAGACATCATGAACCAGGTACTGGTAGCCGAAAAGAAAGCACAGGCCAATATCATCATGCGAAGGGAAGAAACTGCCAGCACCAGGAGCCTGCTCAATACCGCCAAACTCATGGAAGACAATCCCATGCTGTTTAAATTGAAGGAAATGGAGTATGTGGAAAAAATCGCGGAAAAGATCAACAGCATCAGCGTCAGCGGAAACGGTGTACTGATAGATCAGCTGCGGCAAATCTTCATCCCTAAATAAAAAAAGGTGGGTCATATGATGATCCACCGTTTTTATAAAATCTGTAGCTTTGCAATTATGGACGGACAATATAGAAAAGATATCTACCCTGGCCTGGAAGTGGCCATCATCCTGAAGAAAGATCAACGCAGCGGTAAAAAAACCTATGGCATTGTAAAAGATCTCCTCACCTCTGCCGCTTATCATTCCCGCGGTATCAAAGTACGGCTGGAAGACGGACAGGTAGGCAGGGTGGTAGAAACGGATGTGGTAGGAGACGAAGACTAAAGCAACTTCAGATCCTTCGTGATCCGGTCTATCTCCTCATTTGAATTAGGCCCGATGGCACAACAGGTTTTGGTGGGCACACCACCAAATTCTGTTAACCCCGAATCCGTAATCAACGTGGCATTCAGACCATCTTCCACCGCCTGCTGGTACACCCTTTCCAGGTCTTCTTCAGAATCTACCGACAAACAAATCTTTGTAAACCCTTTCGTCATCCACTCCGATACCTCTTCCGGATTCCTGATACTGGTTTGCAACGTATGCCCGTCGATGGTGGCATGGCGCGTCAAAAAAGCAATGGAAGCATGGGCGCCCTGTGCAATCATTTTTCCCTTGCGCATATTCAAATCTTTGCGCATCACTATTACCTGCTTAACTATCCTGGATGACATATCTCACTGTTTAAGCAGCTAATTTACAAAATTACATAGCCAAAGTTAATGCGTACACTGGGATACACCGTATTACTATAACTATCGTCCGACACAAAAGAAACACCGAAGCGGCTTTCAAAACTAAAATGACGGCCCCAACTGCGCTGCATTCCCCAGGCGGGTGTAAAAACAGCCGTGCCACGGGGAGAATAATCGTCCGTAGCCGTAATAGGACGGCCCTGGTAGCCTCCCGTAAAACTGAAAAAATTTCCGGCATTGTTATCTATCCGTTTATTCCGCTCAGCCCGCCGGGCAATACCATAGTACTGCCTGAACTCTGCCGAAAAAACCGGGTAAAGCGCAAACTCCCATTCTTCTCCTAAATAACTGCTGTTGGAATAGGAAACGCCCATCTCAATTCCCGCTTCCAGGTTAAGGGTGGCATATTTTAACAAACGTAATTCGTAATTTACATTAGCACCCACCAGGGAAATATTTGCTTTCAGCTGACCTGGTTTTCTCCAGAGATCTTCCTGAGCGCTGGCATGCAAACAAATAAATAAAAAAATGAAGCTAAGGGTTAGCAATTTCTTTGTCATAGTGTATAGAAATAGGTTTAGAATCCCCACAATATATAGTGTTTCAGGGGAAGCAGAAAAAGTTGTACTTTAATCTTTTCAAGTGTCCAGATAAGAATGCGAAACATACCCACCCTAAACGATGTACACCAGCAATTTGCCGAGTATTTTGATATACCGGCGCTGAAACCGTACGCTTATCTGTTATCAAAGAAAGGCAGCGAAGGACATATCTGTCTTCATCTCGATAAAATAGCCGCAGAAAAAGAAAATCTCCCGGAATCCTACCAGAAAATAGAAACCAGCAATCAATTGCTGGAAAGCATTCCACTGGTAGGCACGGAGGGCAACGATAAACAGCCCTTTGTAATTTACCAGAACCGGCTGTACCTGCAACGCTATTTCCGGTATGAAACAGCGTTCCTTCAAAGTATCCGGCAATTCCTGGTAAAGGAAAAAACACAATTGCCTGAAAGGATTGCCCTGTTGCAACAACAGCAACCACTGATCAGTAAACTGTTTGCCGCCACCGGCAGTAATGATAATAACGATCCGGCCGATTGGCAGCTGGCTGCCGCCATCACCGGGGTACTGAATAATTTTACCATCATCACCGGCGGCCCGGGTACCGGGAAAACCACTACCGTAGCTAAAATACTGGCCATCCTGTTTGCCACTGATCCGGCGTTGAAAGTAGCGCTGGCAGCGCCTACCGGTAAAGCCGCCGCCCGTATGGCGGAAAGCCTGCGCAATACTACACTCGAAGTAGATGCGCCCATCTTTGAAAAGTTCCGGCAGCTGCAACCCGCTACCATACACCGTTTGCTGAAGTCTGTTAACGGCAGCCCGTATTTCAGGCACAATAAAGATAATCCGCTTAACTACGATGTGGTGATCATCGATGAGTGCTCCATGATAGATGTGGCGCTGTTTGCCAAGCTGCTGGACGCCATCCATCCGGATACGCGCCTTATTTTGCTGGGCGACAAAGACCAGCTGGCCTCCGTGGAAGCCGGCAGTCTGTTCGGTGACCTCTGCCAGGCACAGGAACACCTGAACCGCTTTAGCTCCGTCCGCCGCCAGCTGATCAATAGTTTTATACCGGAAGAAAACCGGCAGATTCCCGCCGTAGCAGAACAAAACGATGACCATCACCCGTTGTTCCAACATCTCGTGGAATTGCGGCGCAGCCACCGTTTCACCGGCGACAAAGGCATTGGTAAATTCAGTAAGGCCATCATCAGTAATAATGTACCGGTAATAACTTCTTTTTTTCCGCCTTCGGCAGATGAACAGGTAATCGTTGACCCGGACGCTTCGGTACAGCTGTTCGAAGACTTCATTGCCGGCTACGCCGCTTTCATCGCAGAAAAGGATATCGCTACCGCGCTCAAACTCCTGAACGCGCAGCGTGTACTCACCGCCGTAAGGGAGGGCCCGCAGGGGCTTTACGCCGTAAACAAACAAATAGAAAAATATTTATTCGATAAAAAACTGATCACCGCCAATGGGGAATTCTATGAAAACCGGCCGGTGATCCTTACCCGTAACTATTATGAACATGGTTTGTTCAATGGCGATACCGGCATCATTCGTGCAGATGAAAACGGGGTGCTCATGGCCTGGTTTGAAGACAGCACCGGCGCCTTAAAAGCCGTGCTGCCCGGCTATTTAACCCAGGCGGAAACCGCCTTTGCCATGACCATCCATAAAAGCCAGGGTTCTGAATTCGGAGAAGTACTGGTACTGTTGCCGGATACCACCGATGTACCCATTCTCACCAGGGAACTGTTGTACACCGCTGTAAGCCGTGCAAAAAACAAAGTGTATGTACAGGGAACGCCGGAGGTAATACTCATGGCGGCAGAACGCTTCGTGGAAAGGGCCTCCGGCATCGCCTCGAGGTTCAGGGAAGTGAATGCAGCTGCAAATTAAATCACCTGCTTCGGGAATGGCGGAGTGCAAACAAAGGACTTATCAATGGCATTGTTTTTAAAAGTTTCGAACTCACTGAACAGTTTATCATCCGGGCTGGCGCAAAACCTCCGCGATGCAGGCAACAGTGTGTTCCAACCTCACTATATCATTACCCAAACGGAAGGGATGAACAACTGGCTGAAACTCCAGCTGGCCGATCACCTGGGCATTGCAGCCAACTGCCGCTTCATGAAGCCCAACGACCTGCTCTACCAACTGTACGTAGTGCTGGGAGGACCGCATTCAGAAGTGCTGTCGCCGCAAAACCTCAGCTGGCTGGTGTTTAAACTGCTCGGCCAGGAAGAGTTCATCGCCAAATACTCGAAAGTTGCCGCCTACTATACGGCCGATGAAACGGAAAGTGACCTGAAACGGATGGCCCTCGCGGAAAAAGTAGCCGATCTGTTTGACCAGTACCAGGTATACCGCCCGGAAATGATCCAGGCATGGACCTTTACCGATACCCCGGAACTGGCTACCGCCGGATGGCAACACTGGCTGTGGGTAAAAGTAAAACAACTCTCCGGCGGCTCGCTCCCGGATAAAACCATCGTAGGGAATTTTATCCTCGACGCCCTCCGCAGCAACAGCCCGAAAACAGGATTACTCACCCGCATGCCGGTGGTACACCTGTTTGGCTTATCCATCATCACCGCTTATCACGTAAAAATCCTGCATGAACTATCGTCTTTTATAGACGTGTATTTTCATATCATCAACCCTTCCCCGGTGGTGTTCTGGTTCGACGACCGCAACGAAAAACAACTGGCCCGCTGGCGGCAAAAAGGTCTCAAAGATATCCAGGACTCCAAAGCAGGCAACGCCCTCCTCACCGGCTGGGGACGGGTAATACAGGACAGCTTCGGCCTCTTCTTTGCCTACGATGCCTTCATCAACGCCTATGAAGAAATTGATACCGTGGAACCAGAACCGGATAGCCTCCTGCATAAAATACAATACGATATTTTCACCGCAGCAGCCACTACGGCCGACCGGCAGCTGATCACACCGCAGGATATCCGCGACGGCTCCATTACCATCAATGCCTGCTACACGGTAGCCCGCGAAGTAGAAGTGCTCTACAACTACCTGGTACACCTGGTAGCACAACGGAAAGAAGCATTATCGCCCCGCGACATCGTGGTAATGGTAAGCGATATAGATGCCTATGCGCCTTATATCAAAGCCGTTTTCAACAACGCGCCTTATACCTTCCGGTATACGATTGCGGATGAAAGTTACACCGACAACGACAATCTCTTTAACGCCCTGCACGCCGTCCTCACCATGAATGAGGAAAACTTCAAATCGGAAGCGGTGATGCAGCTGCTGGACTTCTCCTATATCCGCAAACGCTTTAACCTCCAGGACCCGGTGCTGATCCGCCGGATCATTGAGGCCGCCAATATCCGCTTTGGTATCAACGGCAGCAAAAAGGAAGAAACGCATTTCGTGAGCTGGCAATACGGTATCCAACGCATTATGTTTGGCATTTGTATGAGTGGGGAAGAAGAATACGGCCTCGGGGAAGACAGCTTCTTCCCGCTGGATATCACCGAAGGCAGCGACGCGCACGATGTGATCCGCTTCTGCCATTTTGCGGAAGTGCTGATGTCATCTATCCTCGACAGGCGGCGCCCACGCACTATTGTGGAGTGGGTAGCCTATACCGAAAGAGTATTGCATAATATCGTGTACGAACCGGTAGATGATATCGACGAAGATTATAACACCCTCATCAAACAACTCACCGCCTACAACGCGCTGAACGAATTTATGAGCGAAAAAGTAACCTTTGAAGTGTTTAGCCATAGCTTCCTGGATACCCTTACCGGCAGCACCCGCGCAGGATTGTTTGTAAACGGCGGCGTTACTTTCTGCTCCCTCATACCGATGCGCAGTATTCCCTTCAAAGTGGTGGCGCTGATGGGACTGAACTACAATAAGTTTCCACGTCGCGAGAATAAGTCGAGCTTTAACCTCATGGAAAAAGACCGGCAAAAAGGCGACCGTAATGTGAAGGAGAATGATAAACACCTGTTCCTCGAAACCCTGCTTTCAGCAAGGGAATACCTGTACATCAGTTATATCGGGAAAGATGCAAAGGATAATACCGATCTCCCGCCATCCGTGCTGGTAGATGAACTGGTAGACTATATAGAAGCCGGTACAGCCGCGCCGGAAGCCGTGCGCAGCGAACTGGTTACCTTGCAACCTTTACAAAGCTTCAGCAGGAAATATGCCGGTACAGATAGCCGTCTTTTTTCCTATCTGAGCAATAAGGATACCGGCAAAAAAACATATCTCAACGAAAATAAAATTACTACTCCCTTAACCTTCGAAGAAATTACCCTGGAAGAACTGATCAGCTTCTTTAAAAATCCTTTCCGGGCTTATTACAATAAAGTACTGGGCATCCGGTATAACGACAGCCAGCTGCTGCTCAGCGAAACAGAGATCTTTGGCCTCAACAGGCTGCAGCAATGGTCTGTTAAAAATGAACTGCTGCCGGCTGCCGGCGATAAAAAAAATACGCTGCAAACCACGCTGGTAAAGAAAGGTAAACTACCACTCCGCAATATGGCTACCGTTGCTATTCAAAAAATGGAAGAAATGGTAGTACCCGTGCGCAGCCTGTACGAAGCCGTTACCAAAGGCGCGGAAGAAAAGCGCATTACCGTTGAATTACCTGTGGATAACAGCATGCTGAAAGGAAACCTGCGGATCTTTGATCAAACCCTGGTGCAGGTGTCGTGGTCGAAGAAAGAGAGCAAATACCTGGTAGAAGCCTATCTCCGTTATCTCGCAGGAAAAGCAGCAGGCGTGGTAACAGACCTCTGCTATATTTCCGGCGCTAAAAAAGAAGATGCTTTCCAGGCGATCCCGTTAACATCTGAAGAGGCATTAAGGAGATTAACAGAAATTGTAAAAGTTTATAAGACCGGCTTCAGCAAAATAATATCCTTTTATCCTGACCTGGAAATCACGGAAAAAGATTGGCTTTCCATGGACCTTAAAAAGTTCAGGGATAAA
Organism: Chitinophaga sp. RCC_12; assembly: GCF_041360695.1. Lineage (NCBI taxonomy): Bacteria > Pseudomonadati > Bacteroidota > Chitinophagia > Chitinophagales > Chitinophagaceae > Chitinophaga > Chitinophaga sp. RCC_12. Next base: position 847,236 of record NZ_JBFUPS010000002.1, on the reverse strand, counting down.
ATATCCGGGATGATCGACCGGCAGGAATCGCCCGATCCGTATCTCGTGCAGGTATATGAGCAGGGATTTTTTGAGAAAGAAGAAGCATTAACCGGCTACCTCGATATTTATGAGCTGCTGATATTGCCGTTAACAACCCTGCTGCCGGCTTATTTAGAAACACCCGATAAAGAGAAATGATCGATAGCGTTATATATAAACAGTTTGACGCAGGCACCGTTCCGCTGGAAGGCAGCAACCTCATTGAGGCCAGCGCCGGCACCGGTAAAACGTACTCCATCGCCATACTGGTTTTACGGTTGATATTGGAACAAAAGCTGTCTGTCAAAGAAATTCTGATGGTTACCTTTACCCGCGCCGCCGTAGCGGAGCTGGAAGAAAGGATCCGGCTGTTTATCCGGCAGGCGTACAAAGTAAGCCGTGGACAGGAAATCAGCGATCAGAAAATCATGGACCTGGTGTTCAGCGTAATCGACTTCGATGATCCGCGCCCTGTGCAACAATTGTTGCGCGACGCCATCCTGTTGCTCGATGAAACGGCGGTACTTACCATTCATGGCTTCTGCCAGCAAACACTGAATGAATTTGCGTTTGAAACCAACCAGCTGTTTGGCGCCACCATGGTACCCGATCTTACGCCGGTTATTGAAAACGAACTGAATAAATTCTGGCGCCGGAATGTAACCACGCTCAACGCTGCCCTGCTGGAACAGATCTGGGATGAGGATATGAAAACGGAGATGCTCAACGTGATCAAAGAACATCTCAGCGGAAAGAAATTCCTGGGCTACCGGGAAGATACCCCCGACGATATCAGCGAAACCCTGCAGGAACAGTGGATGCAGGAGCTGCAGCAGTTAATGGCAAAAGAACAGGCCGCCAACGAAGCGTTGTATGCATACATTACCGCCAACAGCGTGCATCTTACCGCAGCCTGCGCCGCCAATCATAATACCCGGAAAGAATGGCCTGAACTGATTTCCCAGCCGGAGCTGCTGGTAAAAAGGATCAGGAGTAAAAGAAGCAGCGCCAAATATATTGAGAAAGTTTTTGCAGACTTATTACCGGCCATTGACCAGGCAGATGAAATCAGCAAACAACTGCTGGAGCATCAACAATTGATCCGCCGGCAGGTGTACTACGCCGCCATCAAGGAAATCAGCGAACAGGTACGCGCCTTCAAAGAGCGCAGCAACATGATGGGCTATGATGACCTGATCAACAACCTGCATACCGCTTTAGTAAAGAATAACAACGAAGAACTGATTGCTTCCCTGCAAAATAAATACAAGGCCGTTTTTGTGGATGAGTTCCAGGACACCGATAAAGAACAGTTTGAAATATTCGATCGGGCCTTCGGCCAGAACACCATCCTGTTCTACATCGGCGATCCCAAGCAAAGTATTTATGCCTGGCGCAAAGCGGACATATTTACCTATTTCAATGCGCGCAACGGGGTACAACATGTTTACGACATGAACCAGAATTTCCGTTCGTCGGAAAATATGATCCGTGCTATGAACGTATTCTTTAAACCCACCCGGGACTTTCCAACATTTGATTTCGCGGAGGAGAGCGACAGCATTGACTATATAGAAGTACACAGTCCTGATAATAATAAGAAAGGCTACCTCTATAAAGGCAATACACCGGATACACCTATTGAAGTAATTGCCTGCGATAAAAAAGAAACCATCTGCAACAGCGTAGCCGCGCAAATTGCGCAGCTGCTGCTGAATAAGGACTACCGCATAGAAAATAAAGAGGGTTCCCGCTCCATCGTTCCGTCAGACATTGGTATCCTCGTGCGCACCGGGCAGGAGGGCAGGGACATTAAACATGCACTGGCGAAACTGGGCATCCCGGCCGTTACCATCGACGAAGCCAGGGTGCTGAGATCCGCGGAAGCGCAGCAATTACTGTACCTGCTGGAAGCGATGGAAACACCAGACCGCTCGTCTATTAACCGCGCATTACTTGGCTCATTTACCGGCTACAACAGTCAAACCATCCTGCAACTGGACGATGAAACTATGCTGGACCTGTTTGCCAAGTACCGCACCTTATGGCAGCGCGATGGCGCCTACACTGCGCTCATGGAGTTTATTGCAGACTTCAGCGTGCGCCAGGTATTGCTCGATGGCCACACCGAAAATGGCGAACGGATCATCACCAACCTGTACCAGCTATCAGAACTGGTACACCAGGTGCAAAGCCGAAAAAACCTTTCCATGCGCGATCTTATCTCCTGGCTCAAACGCGGCATCGACGGCATGACCACCGATGGAGATGAATATGCACAGCGCGTGGAAAGTGATGAAGACGCCGTGAACATAGTAACCATCCATAAAAGTAAAGGGCTGGAATACAAAATAGTGATGGCGCCTTTCCTGGATTTTGTAGAGAAGACCAAAATTGAATTCGTGAGCTTCCGTGATCCGGCAACCGGCGATTACCTGGGCACGCAGAAAGCGCTGCTCACTGAAGAGCAGTTAAAAGCCTACCAGCATCAGCAGGAACAGGAAAACCGCCGCCTGATATACGTAGCCATTACCCGCGCAGTATATAAATGTTATCTCTTTAAAAACTGTTATCATGCTTTTAAAGATTCGTCGCTGTCGGTTTTCCTGAAAGCACTGGCGGCCGAAGCACCGGATGCCTCCCTGATACAGCTGCAAGGTCCGGTACCCGAAGCGCCTGCAGAAAGCTATCGCCAGCAGCTCAACAAAGGCCAGCTGGCAGTAAGCCGGGCGCCGGTATCCTTTCAATTGAAGGAGCAAAACTGGCGGAAGATGAGCTATACCATGCTGGCGGCAAAGCCGGAACACCAGCCACGGGTGCGCTCCTTCCAGCAAGCCGACCCTTACGATAACTTTATATTTACCACCCTGCGCAGAGGCGCTAAAACCGGTAACCTATTGCACTTCATCTTTGAAAGCATCAACTTCTCCGATAGCAGTAAATGGGAACACTGGCTGGAAGAGGCCATCCGGAAATTTGTACCCGGCCAGCGGGAGGTATATCTCGAACGGCTGCACGAAATGCTGCAACATGTGATGTACTCTACAATACATATCGATGGCGTCAGCTTCCAGCTGGCATCGGTAGGGCGGCAGCAGCGACTGGCAGAATTTGAATTTGATTTCCCCGTGCCGGTGTTTAAGTCGAACCTGCTCAATAATCTTTCCGACGACCAGGTAAGCGTGAGTGTAAAACGGTTTTCAGAATACAGCAGCCAGGAGCTGGAAGGCATCATGAATGGGAAAATAGATCTGTTCTTTGAGCACCAGGGGAAGTATTATATCCTCGACTGGAAATCGAATTACCTGGGCAACAGTGTGGCCGACTATGATGCGGCAGGTTTAGCGGCAGCGATGAACGAAAACAATTATCATCTCCAGTATTTTATTTATACGGTAGCGGTAAAAAAATACCTGGAAAGCCGGATTCCTGGCTTTAATTATGAGAAGCAGTTTGGAGGCGTTATCTATTGCTTTGTACGCGGGGTCAGGAATGTGAGCGGGCAGGGAATATTTACTACGAAGCCGGATCTTAAAAAGATAAAGTTGCTGGAATCATTACTTACAAAATAAGAAAGGCTGGTCCGCAAAGACCAGCCTTTTACTTTTTATGGTTTCTTGAAGATGCTTTCATCCACTGGTACATTATTTTCCAGTTTGGTAATGTTGATCTTTATACCCACTGGTTCCTGTGAAATAGCGGTACCATAGTTATAGCCATCCGCTGTTTTCAGGAAATTGCTGATGTCTGTTACCAGGTCCATCTGTTGCCCCTGGATTTCCAGCGAATTGGATGTTCTCAGCACATTACCTGTTACAGGATCTATAAAGCAAGTAGTGGCGTTGCCGTTGGTGTAGGTAACTTTCACTTTGGCAAGTTTAGCGCCATTCACGGTGTCGGCGGGCAGCAGTTCCAGTTTGTTGCCTTTCTCATTATAGTGGTAAAAATCACCGGTCAGATCCAGTTGCTTGCCCAACGCCTTAATGGTGGCGGAGTCCATGTCTTCCGGATTGGTTTTACCCATTACCGGCATCTGCATCCAACCGCCGGCATCGGTTAATACCTGGATATTGGTGGTACCCATTGCTGTAAATTCCAGGCGCATGGCTTTGTCCTGCAACACCCACCTTTTGAAAGGAAAATTCATTCCCTGCATTTCCATGGTACCCTCTGCATACTGGGTTCTCAGTGTTTTTAACTTATCGGCGCCGCCGAGTGCCGCCACGTTTTTATTAACGATATCCTCCAGGGATTGCGCCTGTGTGATGATGCCTGAAAATATTACGAGCAGCAGCAGTGCGATTCTTTTTGTGTTCATCATAACCGTTAGATATAGGTTTATTTCACACAAATTAATTATCTCCCGGAATAAAAACAAAAGCGGGGGAATTAAAACAGCCAGACGCCATTCATCATAGCCACGCCGCAAGTGGTTTCAAACGAGTTCACGTAGTTATCCGGGGTTCTGTGCCACCACTGCCCCCACATAAGACCATTGGAGTTACGGTAGTTCCAGGCTTCCGCAGCGTTGTAGTTGAGCCAGGAGGCATAAGTACCCTGGTAGCTATGGTCCTTTACAAACCTGCAGGCCCAGCGGGCAAAGATGGCTTTGAAGCCCTGGCAGTCTTCGTTGTCATATTCATCCGGCAGCAGGCCCTGTGCGTTGCACATACTGATTTTCGTATAGTCCATGGCTTTAGCCCCCATTGCCTTGTAGTTGTTGGAGGGGTAGGAGCTGTGGAGCATACCACAGGCGCCGATAAAAGTGCCCTGGGTATAGGTACGGGCGCCTTCGGTGATCACGCCGGCAGCGTTCATGGCACCTTTCACCTCGCCTGTGCCGGGTACATACAGCTTAGTGACCATCCAGTCGACAATTTGTTTGGCTTTGGTTTTATAAGCCGCGTCGCCGGTAGCCTGGTAGAGATACATAGCGCAAATGGCGGCGGGCGCATTTACACAGGCATTCTTGGTATTGTTGGCGGTGGTCCACCACAGGCCGCCACCCAGGTTGGTATCCCATGCGCGGTTCCACACCATATCGAAATTGTTTTTGGCCATATCTTTCATGCCGCCGTCGTTGGTAATCTGGAAGGCGCGGATGCACATTAATGCGCCCCAGATCACGTCGTCATTGTAGATGTTGGAAGTCCAGAGCAGGCCATAGGCATCGCGCATACCGTTGTACAGGTACACCATTTTGTTTTTGAGGTCTGCATCGTTGTTGATATTGTAAGCATCAATCAGGGTTTCGATGGCCTCTGCCTGCCGCCAGAAATCCATCCGGCCAGTATGGTTTACATCTGAATAGTAATAGGCTTTAAACGACGAGCCATAGGTGCCGTACTGGTGATAAAATGCGTTGTTGTAGCACTGCATTGCCAGCAGCGCTTCGGATTTTACGGGTTGAACGGAGTTAATTGCCACCAGGCTGGAAGCAGTGCCTTCGGGGGTATTTTCGGAAGATTTGATCATTTCCGGTTTCTTACAGCCGGTAACCATAAATGCCAGGAGGAGCACTGCCATGCAGGTGCTGCGGAAAAGTGTTTGAGTTTTCATTTTTTTCAGTTTTGTGGAATAAAAAGATATCAGGTTTTCAATGTGCTCAGCCAGTCGTATATAAAGCCGTATAACGCAATAGGGGATGAGCCTGCGCGCTCATAACAGTGGAACCGGGTTTTGCGCAGGTGCTCACATACGAGGACAGGTATACAACCGGTAATTACTTACAACCGGTAAAAATATTTTTTGGGAGATGCTAGCGGGGATGGCTACACGAAATGAGGGATCTTATAACTGCACCTGACTGTTGACCAGCTGAATAATTTCTTCGTGAATTTCCCGTATCGGGCGCATTTGTGCCGCTTCATTATAGCAGGTGATCCTGTTAATGGTTTTATCGGCCACCAACAGCGCATCATATTCCTTTTTCACGGCCAGCTGCAGGGAGAAGTCCGCTTCGTGGATATCATCTTTGCCCTGGAGATATTCCCGGTCTTCGTTTGCCCGTCTTTTAGTCAGCGCCGACTCAGTGAATGAAAACGGTACATCGAGGTAAATGGAGAAATGGGGCTTGGGGATTTTATTATAGTTGTATTCAAACTCATTGATCCAGTTGCGCAGGTATTGTTTTTCTTCGTTGGTATGGAGTTTAGCGCACTGGAAAGCAATGTTTGACAGCACGTACCTGTCTACCAGTACAAAATAACCATCGTTCAGCCATTGATTGATGGTGTTGGCAAATTCTTTACGGTCTTCTGCAAACAACAGGGCTACCAGCTGTGGGTGCACGTTTTTCACGTCGCCAAATTCACCGCGCAGGAATTTAGCGATGAGCTCCCCAAATATACCCTGGTTGCTCCGCGGGAAATGTACAAACCTCGTCTTCTCATTTTTAGACTCGAGGTATTTCGTCAGCAGGTCTATCTGCGTTGACTTCCCTGCGCCATCTAAACCTTCTACCGCTATAAATTTGCTGCTTTTATCCATTATGGAACGATTGTTAATCCGGAAGTTAAAGAAAATCCTTCGTGAGTGGGTGTGCGATGGCACTGCTTCCAATAAAAAAAGCCTGGTAAAATTACCAGGCTTTTTTTGCTCCCCCTGCTGGACTTGAACCAGCGACCCTCTGATTAACAGTCAGATGCTCTAACCAACTGAGCTAAGGAGGAATATGACTATAAGCCCATTCAGATGAAGATGTCTTATAGATGTTCACCTTTTTGTGAACATCGGCGGCAAATCTAGTTAAATATTTGATTAAATGTGCAGGTTATATTGATTTTTATTGGGTGATGTATAAATTGCCCGCGGAGGAAGGCGGCTGCCCGGATAGCAGTTTCGGTCAACTTACCATCTTTCTTTGCTAAAATTGCATATGGAAATATTATATGAAATACTTAATATTGTCTTACTCCCTTTTTTGCCTGAAAAATATCAACCAATTCTGTAAATAAAATCATGGGGTTAAAAAGTATCGACAATGAAGAAGAAATACTGACGCAAATCGCCGGCGGCAGCCAGCAAGCATTTGCCAGGCTTTTTCACGGCTATGTAAATCAGGCCGGGCGTATTGTTTATACGATTGTTGGCTCCAGGGAACAAACAGAAGAAATTTTGCAGGACATCTTTGTAAAGCTGTGGAAAGACCGGGAAAAACTCACTTCGATAAAGCAGTTCAACGCTTACTTTTTTATTCTCCTTCGAAATCATACCCTTAATTACCTGACAAGCCTGGTGGCGGAAAGAAAGAAGCAGGAGCAGTATGCGCTCTTTGCCCAAAAGCAGGAAGATAAGGCGCCGGGATATCCTGATAACCGCCTCGATATGCTGGATAAGGCTATTGACGCGCTACCCATGCAGCAGAAAACAGTTTTCCTGTTGCGGGCGCAGGGGTACCGGAACCCTGAAATTGCCCACCGGATGAATTTGTCCACCGATTCTGTAAAGAAATATAACCAGCTTGCGATTAAATTTATTTACCGGTACATGAAAGTGAGGGAAACAATTTTCTTATCCCTGCTGGCTATCCGGCTGTTTAAATAAATTTTTCATCTTCGTATCTCCTTTTACCCCCCTTTTACTGTCTTATATATTGAGCACCTACTTTAAGCCGCCATTATGCAGGAAGACAGGTTAATATACTTATACCAAAAAGCCGTTAATAACAGCATTTCCGAAGAAGAACGGGAAGAGCTGCTTGTTTTACTGGCAGATCCTGAGGCAAAGGAGCTTTATCATCAACTGTTTGACTGGGGCACCAGGCAAACAACCCCGCAGGAGGATTTGTTTTCACCACAGCAGGCCGGCGCCTTACTGGATCGCATTAACAAGGTGAATGAGCCCGGTAACCGCAATAGTATATTTAAGTTGAGGCCAACCCTTACATGGACAGCCGCCGCGGCTGTAACGTTGTTATTAGGGCTGGCTTCCTACCATTTATTTTACAGGCCCGCGCCACCGGCAAAGGCCAACAGGGAAATGGCGCAAATAACACCGCAACCACCTGCGAAGGCACATGTAATGCTTACTTTGTCTGACGGCAGACAGGTAGCCCTCGACAGTGCCGCAACAGAGCAAATAATTGAGCAAAAGGGCATCCACGCAGTGAACAGTGGAAAAGGAGCGCTTACCTATGCCAGGCCAACAGAAAACGATGCAGCGCAGCCGGAGATTGTATTTAATACCCTTACCACGCCGCGGGGAAAGTACTATAAGATCATACTTCCGGACGGTACACAGGTTTCTTTAAATGCCGCTTCGTCCCTTCGCTATCCTACCATTTTCAGCGATGGCCAGCGAAAGGTGGAACTAACCGGTGAGGCATATTTTGATATCGCCAAAGATGCCGGCCAACCATTTGTAGTAGTAACGGGAAAGCAGGTTATTGCTGTACTGGGCACAGCTTTCAACGTGAAAGCATATGCCGATGAATCTTATATTAAAACTACCCTGGTAGAAGGCCGCATAAAGATTGATCCCAGGAATGGAACGGAAGCAAAGCTGCTTAATCCGGGAGAACAGGCCATACTGGAAAATAACCAGCTGCAAATCAGGAAAACAGATACCAGGGAAGATGTTTCCTGGATGTCCGACATGTTTTATTTTTCAGACACCGACCTTCACGCTGTTGCACACCAACTGCAGCGCTGGTATGATATTGAAGTGGATTATTCATCCCTTCCGAACGCAAAACTATATGGGCAGCTGCCCCGCAGTACACCGCTGTTGCAATTACTGAGAGCTATAGAGAAAACAAGTGACATAAAACTAAAAATGAGCAATAACAGGGTATTAACCGCGCATTAATACCGTTTTTTTTATCAACCAACAGTCAATCCTTTAAAATCACATTTATGGAAATTAAACGTGGCCACTTTGTGGGCCATTGGAAGCGTTATGCCTGCAGCCTAATGCTTGCGGCCTTCTATTCCCTGGCAACAGCCGCTGCTGTTTTCTCACAGCAGGTAAGCCTGCGGGTTACCGATGCCAGGCTTGAACAGGTGCTCGCTTCCATCAGGGCCCAAACGAATTATTCCTTTGTTTTCGATGCCCGGTTTAACCGCAATGCCCTACCGGTAACCGTTAATATTAAAGAAGCGCCGCTTCAGAAAGCACTGGAAGAAGTATTTAAAGACCAGCCGTTCACTTTTGAAATAACCGATAAAATTGTAACGGTACTCTCTTCCCGCCAGGGACAGGCCGCCGTTGTATCGTTGTCAGGAAAGATCCTGAGCCCCGACAACCAGCCTATCATTGGCGCCACCGTGATAGTACAGGGCTCCCGCCAAGGTGCTACCGCAGATGAAAATGGTAAGTTTACACTCAACGGTGTTCCTGAAGATGCCACCATCGTTATTTCATCAATTGGTTTCAACACCCTGTTGCTCCGTTTGAACGACGGCGTGCTCACCACTGCCGGTAAAGAGTTTAAAAGTCAGCTGGTGAGAAACACCCCGCAAAACCTGCTGATCACACTGCAGCCTTCTGCCTCCCAGCTCCAGGAAGTGAATGTAACCGTTGGATACGGAACGCAGAAAAGAAGGGAAACAACTTCCGCGATATCTACCATCAAAGGATCGCAGCTGCAAAATAAACCCTCCGGCTCCATAGAAGGACTGCTGCAGGGTTTGGCTCCCGGGCTGGTGGTGCAAAATAATTCCGGTATGCCCGGCGGCAGAAGTATGGTGCAGATCAGGGGACTTGCGTCATTTTCCAACTCCGCCAATTCCGGCGTAGTAAGTACACCGCTCTTTATTATTGACGGCGTGCCGCTTGAACAGGATGTTTTCAATCCTTCCGATCCGCGCCAGGCTATTACCAGCGTACTGGCTGGTTTCAGCCCCTTCGACCTCGAATCCGTGGATGTATTAAAAGATGCTTCTGCCACCGCTATCTATGGATCAAGAGGCGCCAACGGCGTTATCATCATCAATACCAAACGCGGAAAAATCGGTAAGCCTATTGTATCCTTAAATACACAATATGGCCTGAGCTATTATCCGTCCCTTCGTAAAACATTGGGTGGTAAAGCAGAACGCGATTTTAAGATTGCGCTGTACAATCAATACAAATCCTCTAAAGTAGGCGGCGGTTATACCGATCTGCCCATTGAATTATCAGATAGTCTGAACAGCTTTTATAACAACTCCACCGACTGGCAGAAGTTATATTTCCGGGATGCGGATCTGAAAAATATTAACCTCGGTATCAGCGGAGCCACGGAGAATGCCAGCTACCGCTTAGGTGTGGATTATTATAAAGAGAAAGGTATTGTTCTCGGTTCGGACTTCTCCCGTTTTTCACTGACGTACAACGGCATATTTAAGCCAACGTCCAAACTAACCGTAACCGGCCGGGCCAACCTGAGCCAAACAGATGCGAGCCAGAAAAGAGGTGATACCTATAATGCCGCCGTAGTAGGCAATAACTTTTCGTCGTCCTTTCGTCCGGGCCCCAGCAGCGGATTTTTTGATGCCTTCCTCGAATCCTACAACAAAGGAGTGAACATCGACCTCACCAGGAGAGCCCTGGCGCAACTGGAAGTGAGTTATGATGTTTTCAAATTCCTCAACATTACTTCCCGCGCATCCGGCAACTATGAATTTTACCGCACGCGGACATTTGAGCCTTCTGCCACCAGGAACGATCTGAAAGCAGCCGCCTCTTATTATTCACAGGAAAAAGTAAATCTGCTTAGCGAAACATTTCTCCGTTTATACCATACGTTTGAATCAAAACATTCCTTTGACCTTGTATTAGGTAACACCATTAACACCAGCGAAAACAATAACATTTACGGTGCTGCCACCGGCGGTCCCAGTGATGCGCAACAGGTGATACTCGGCTACCCGCAGGCAAATCTTAAACTCGAAACGCATAATCTTCAATACGGTTTGCTGTCGTATTACTCCAGGCTGTCTTATAACTACAACAGGAAATACCTGCTCCAGGCAGTGGTACGTGCCGATGGTTCTTCCAAGTTCGGCAAGGATAACCAATGGGGTTATTTCCCTTCTGCTTCGGCAGGATGGGTATTTACAGAAGAGAAATTTGTCCGCAATAATATCGGCCGCTGGTTAAATTTCGGAAAGATCCGTGCCAGCATGGGAAAATCCGGTACGCAGTATGAAGACAACTACCTCGCTGTAGGCGCTTATCTTACTAAAAGCGGCGACAATGCCACCTATAATGGCATTCCATTGCTGTCGCCCAACTATGGCGGCGGTAACGGTATTGCATTACCTAACCTCACCTGGCAAACTACAAAGGACCGTGGCATAGGGCTGGATCTTGAATTCCTGAATAGCCGCATCACCATGGTACTGGATTATTACGATAAAAAAACCGATGGTTTCCTGTTCCCCGATGCATTGAACGGCACCAGCGGATACGCATCACGGTATATCAATAGCGGCGCCGTACGTAACTATGGCTATGAAGCAGCTATCACCGGGTACATCACCAAACCCGGCAAAAACTTCCAGTATTCAGTAACCTTTATTGGCGCCATCAACAAAAATGAGCTGACCAAACTTCCTGATTTCGGCAGAAGCGTGTCCAGGAGCAATTATGCTGTTGGCCAGCCTTACCTGCAAATTGGTCGCCCCCTGAATGGCTTCTACCTGATGAAATACCTGGGCGTGTATCCCGATGATGCATCCGTTCCGGTTAATAAATATACCGGCAAAAAATTGTTCCCGAACGTTAGCGGTTTCTCCTCACAAGACCCTTACCACGCCGGCGACATCCGGATACTGGATGTAAACGGGGATGGCAGGATAGGCGTGCTGGATAACTCAGACAGGGTATACAGCGGCGATCCGAATCCTAAGTTTACCGGAAGTTTCTCCCATAGCTTCAGCTATAAATTTAAAAACAACTCCAACCTCCAGCTGGATGTATTTTTCAACTATTCTGTCGGCAACAAGGTATTCAATAAAGTTAAAGCCGACCGTATCCGCGGAGTAAGCTGGACCGCCAGTGAAAACGTAAACTATCCCGGCGGACAAAGAAACCTGCTGGATGTTTCCGACCTGGATTTCTGGACGCCGGAACACACCAATGCCAAATATCCAGTGCTAAATCCCTGGAGATATTATGGTACGTCGAGTTATGATTTTATAGGCAACTACGAAATCAATACCGACATGTTCCTGGAAGATGGAAGCTTTATCCGGTTGAATAATGTGAACCTCAGCTACGACTTCTCTACTGCACTGCTCAACCGGATAAACATCCGCCGGCTGCGCGTATACGGAGGCATGAGCAATGTGTTCATTCTTACAAAATATACCGGCGTGGATCCGGAAAACGTGGATCCATATGGATATGACCTGGGCAACGGTTATCCAATCCCCTACAAATTCAACTGCGGCTTAAACTTTGAATTCTAAGCATATGAAAATAATAACTACCCGGAAAAACAAAATTGTGTGCGTGCTACTGGCCTCCTTCGCATTATTATTTTCCTGCAAAAAAATACTCGACCCGGAGATCATAGAACTTCCTACTGCTGCCAATGCCATCACCTCCTCTTCCGATGTTGAGAAAGGCATCGCCAGCGCTTACTCGCTGCTTCGCACAGTAGTGCCGGATAAAATCTTCCTCATGGGCGATGTGCGTGCAGATGTATTTTCCAGTTACTCGCAAAGTTCGAACGTACGCGTAGAAACCAACATCGCTACCAATACGGCATCCGCTTTATTCAATAACGGTGGTGGCAACTGGAACCAGTTCTATACTGCTATTGCACAATGTAACCTGCTGCTGGAAAAGATCCCGGCCATTACATCCTATGATGAATCACTGCGGAAAAGACATATTGGAGAAGCCAGCTTTATAAGGGCGCTCACTTACTTTTACCTGGCTCGTTTTTGGGGAGATGTACCGCTGAACCTGAAAAGCGTGAACACGGATAATTTATCCAGAACACCGCAGGCAGATGTATTTAACCAGATCAAAGCAGACCTCGATGTAGCCATCAGCAACCTGGAACTGGACTATGGCGACGGCGACAAGGCCGTAAGAGCTACCAGGGGAGCGGCCTGGGCTATCAAGGCGCATGTATTGGGCTGGTTACAGGATTTTGCCGGCTGCGAGAAATTATGCGACAGCGTAATCACCAAAGGCCCCTACAGCCTTGTTACAGATACCACCAATCTCCTCAGCATTTTTATTGGCAAATCGACGGAAGGCATCTTTGAGTTTAACTTCGATGCCAATTTAAGAGAAGTACAAAAGAACCGCGTATACAACAGAACGCTGGGAAGGCCCTGGTACAAAGATCAATCCGATGGCGGCGGCGGAAGCGACCGTTACTTACTGTGCCCTACCAGGCAACAGATCAATGTGATGTTCACACCCGGTGCGCGGGATGCACGGTTATTCACCTGGTTTATCCGCGAAACCTATCTGCAGGGCGTGAACGAAGACCGCATCTTCCTGGGAAAATACAGAACCTTACAGTTAAAAGGCGATACTTCTACCCAGAACATCAATGAGTCTAACATTATTATTACCCGCCTGCCGGATATTATGCTGCTGCGTGCGGAAGCCCTGGCCAGCCCGGCAGTTGGCAGAACAGCAGAAGCGATTGTGCTCCTTAACAAAGTGCGGGAGCGCGCATTTGCCACTCCTTATACCGGTGGAGGAAACCTGCAGGACACCATCCTGCTCGAACGTAAAAAAGAGCTGCTTGGAGAAGGACAATATTTCTTTGACCTGGTAAGAACAAGAAAGCTGGATAAGGATTCGAAAATTACGGATGGCGACTGGTTCAAAAAAGGCGCATGGCTGCTACCAATCGATCAGGGTATCATTGCCAAAAGCAATTTCATGATTACACAGAATGAGTTCTGGAAATAATTACTCCCATTTCTTGATAAAGATATAGTATGAACAAACTTACTTCGTTAAAAACAGCTATACTCCTTGCAGCAGGCGCCGTGCTTGTACTGGCGTCGTGCAGGAAAAATGACTACTACGTGGATGGTGGCCTCTCACAGCAATCTGAAGCCGAAAAGAACATGCCCGTATACGATTTCCTGAAAAGCAGGTCCAATCACATGTTCGACTCCCTGGTTAAAATCATTGACCTCACAGATGCCAAGTCGATCGTAAACCAGTCCAACATCACTTTTTTCGCAGCGCCTAACAACGCCGTGATGCGGCTGCAAATGAACTTCAACCCCGACGACCGGCAGGCGCTGAGACCACTGGAAAACATCGGGAAAGATACCTTGCTGAAATTACTCGGCAGGTTTATCATCCCCAATGTAAAAATAACGCTGGAACAAGCCTTAAAAGATAAATCGAAATACTACAAAGCCCTCAACGGCGACAGCCTGTTTATTTACGGCAGGGGAGGCGGTGTAAGTGCCGGCAGTTCTTTACAAACATCCGCGTTCTATGTGGAGTATGAGCATTTAAAAATACCGGGTATGGACTCTATCAAATATACCGGTGGTATCCAAACACACAACATGATTACTGCCAATGCTGTAGTACATGTATTAACCTACGGCTCCAGTTTCGCTGCGGGATTGAAGCAGAAATATTTCAGATAATCCTAACTACTTTTTATCATGAAAATATCAATAAAAATAACGTGTATACTATGGCTGGCTGTCACCCTATTCGCCATATCATGCACTAAAGACAGCAGCGATGGCTTTTTAAGTCCGGCGCTGAAATATACCAATCCTTCCATTAAAGTAGCCGTAGGGGCTTCGCTGATTCAATCCGGCGCCATGGTAACCGATGAATCCACCAAGCCGCTGGAATTCACCATCGACGGCATTTACACGGAAGATGGCAAACGCGCCGATAAAGTATTGGGCTACAAAGTAGATACCTACTTCTGGCAGGCGGAATACACCGGGAAGGAAAAAACGGTGCAGGAACTGGATACCAAACGTCAAAAGGTAAACCGCCCGGCAATAGACATTAACCCGGAGAATGGCAACATTGTGATATACCCCGAAGCCACCGATTCTTTACTGCTTACAAAAGGGAAATACACCATAGATGTGAAAGTAAAGAACAGCTCCGGCGAACGGGTGATAAAGGCCGCGCTGACAATAGACGTGAGCTACGCATTGCCTTATACCTACCGCTTCTCCGGCATCGACGGCAAACTCACCGGCATCGATGTAACATTTGAGCGCCAGGTAAATACCGGCAACAAAATACTGGTGTACGTATTGAAAAAAGATGGCACCGCAGTTGACCCGAAATTATTATTCGGATACGATTATTCCAGTACCCCCGGCGTAACAGATTTAAAAGACTGGCACAACCTGGGCCTGAACAATCCTACTAAATACACGGAATTCCCGGATCACCTGGAGCTTGAAATAGCGGGGTTCCCGCTGCCTTTCGTAGCAGGGCAGGTGCTGAGAATTGATATGTATAACAACGGTGAAATCAACGGCGACTATTTCAACTATTGGTTTGATATGTCTATTCTGAAAGAAGGGATTTGGAAGGTGACAATTAAGCTGAAGTATAATTAGGGTGATGTGCGTAAAAATGGGCTGGCCGGAGAGCGAAGGTGCTTTCGGGTCAGCCTGTTTCATTTTATGATGCTTCGTTGCTGGAATAATTGATGGCCTACTTTGTCTTTAGCTTATCTACCAGGTCTTTAAAATATTGGGGACTCCAAATATCAAGTGCAGAAGCATCCGGTATAAACCTTACAATATCTTCCCGGATACGATCAAAGGAAACAGCATCGATTTTTGTTTTTAATAATTCGATCAACTGATCTTGTGTAATGGTGTCTTCCATCCAATCGCCGGTATCCTGCGCGCGAAGCAGAAAGTGATGCAGGTCGAGCACTATTCCCTTCTTGATATACCATTCGAGATCATACCAATCCCTACCTTTTACCCGTGTTCCCCATTTGCGAAAGAGCAATGCATGCATTTTTCCTGCAAAGAGATTCGGCAACGTAAAGCATTTCACATAAAAGGAAAACGGTCGTAATAGAAGCTTCTCTTCTGTTTCAAAACCGAGAGGAGGCTCACGATCTATTTCTATTTTAATCCTTATACTTGGAGAAGCTTGTACCCCTGCCTGCGGTATAATTCCGTCAAGGATCAGCTCTTTCCAAACGGTCTCGGATTTTAAAAATGCGGAGTCTATATTGGTTTGATTGGTTTTCTTTTTCTCTCTAATGCTTACTTTCATTCCAATAGCCTCAAACTCCTTAATGATCCCTTCAAAATATGCCTCAAGAGAAAAGTCCGGGTTCACTTCAAGCAGGGAAAAATCCAGGTCTTCAGAGAACCTGTTAAGACCGTAAAATATTCTGAGAGCTGTACCACCATAAAAAGCTGCTTTCTCAAAAAAGCCTGTTCTTTGTAAACCTGCCAGGGCAACTTCCTGCATGATTTCCCGCAATGCGGATTCCGCTTGTTCTTTATTTTGAGGATTATATTCCTGAATCCATTCCTTAATCATAAGCTCTTAATTATTTTTACCAACATAGATAAACTTTCTTTCTTGGGAGCATCCTTGATCCAGGAACTAATGGCCTCCAGGTCAAGTTCGCGCAATTTCTCATCATCTATTCTTAGATCATCAACCAAATATTCCCGTGCTTGCCTGGAGCTACGTAGAATTATACCAGATGTTGTAATTATTTTATCACAAATCGCTTTTTCCGGAGAGGCGATTAAAGCAACCTGCTTGGGAGTAAGTTGAACACTTTTAATCCCGAAGGAGTAATAAGGTAACGGGGCATTCGCGTAACTAAATCTACCAATTGAAGTTTTATACGTCTTCGATATTTTGGTAGTAAGGGAGCTAATTTCAAATACCTTTTCGGGAATCAGTCCCCAGTATGAAAGGGCTGCATCCATGGATACATAGCTTGGCCCCCAGAGGTGATTGGCTATCAGAAAAGGTTCAGGCTTGGCAATATTGATTTTAGGTCCGGTCACATACAGCCCTTTCTTTATGCTTGTTAATTCTCCTTTTTTGATCAACTCATTTATTTTATCGTTTGGACGCTTGAAATCCTTTAGCAGATCTAACATGATTTGCCTGGTGAGTGGCTCTCCCGCGTATTCATATACTGCATCCCTGAAACTCATATTGTAAGAATTTGATGCAAAAATCGGATTATTTCCGATTATAGGCTAAAAAATTAACAGAAACATGTCATAAAAACGCTATTAAATCGGATATTAACCGATTTTCACACAAATTTTTTACAAGCCCCGCAATGAATACGCTGTAAAAAAAACGATTTGAAGAAAAGGTGAAGGCCTACTTGTAAGGATATAAAATTTACAGCCTTAGAAAAACAAGGTAAAAATTGCAGAGTATTACCAAATACTGTTTTGTTCCAGCAACAAGTTATTCAGATTAATGATAATAAATTGATTCAATCTTCTTATAATTGGAGTAATCAAAGCGAGTTTAGTAAATTGACAAAAAAGGCCAAGAGCAAAAAATAACTAGTGTTATGCCAATACCGGACTATCAAACAATAATGTTGCCCCTATTGAAGCAGTTATCTGATCGAAAAGAATACTTGTTTAAGGATGTAATAGCTTTATTAGGCAAACAATTCAAGTTAACTGAAGAAGAAATGAGTGAACTTCTTCCCAGCGGCCAATCCCTATTGTTTGCGAACCGGGTTGGCTGGGCGAGAACTTATTTGAAAAAGGCTGGTTTGTTAGACGCTCCTAAAAGAGGAGTGGTTTGTATAACCGAGCGGGGCTTGCAGGTACTAATAGGAAATCCGAAGAAGATCGACAACAATTTACTCAAACAATTTCCTGAGTTTGTAGAGTTCCAGAACATAAAAAAAGAAGAGTCCGGATCATTGGAGCAGACCGATCTTACTCAGGTAGAAAAACAAACTCCTGAAGAAACAATCGATTTAGCCTACCAAAGTATACGTCAATCCCTGGCACAAGAACTTATCGATACAGTTCGTCGATTAAGTCCGGCTTTCTTTGAGCGTTTGGTTGTAGAGTTATTAGTGAAAATGGGTTATGGTGGTTCTATGAAGGACGCAGGTAAGGCGATCGGAAAAACTGGAGATGAGGGGATTGATGGGACCATTAAGGAGGATAAATTAGGGTTGGATATTATCTATATTCAGGCAAAAAGATGGCAGGCAGGCAACGTTGTCGGCAGGCCGGAGTTGCACAAGTTTGTTGGGGCTTTAGCAGGACAAGGAGCGAAGAAAGGGATCTTTATCACTACTTCTACTTTCTCAAAGGATGCACTGAACTATGCCCCTAAAAACGAAACAAAGATTGTATTGATAGATGGCGTGCAACTAGCACAGTTAATGATTGATTACAATCTTGGCGTATCGGTGCAGAGATCTTATGATATTAAACGTCTGGACAATGATTATTTTGAAGAATAATCAACTTGATCCAGTAAGAATTTCAACCTCCACTTCTATAACGACAGAAGCCTTACTAAGTAAGGCTTCTACTTTTTGCTCCCCCTGCTTTACGGATTTCGAACACATTTTTAGAGGACTTACGCCGCATTTATGAACTAGAGCCAGTTTTGCGCCGATATGCTACTGACTTATGTTGATTTCAGTAACTGGGGAATCTCTTTGCATCATCCTTTATTATCCCTTAGTATACTTGAACAATGACCTATTTACATTTTACTGGTTTACACTGTGTCCTACATTTTGGGGCAAGACATCTTTTGGGCTTTGCTGGCTTTGCCAGATACTCGACATGGAAGGTTTCAGCATAGAGATGCTTTGTTTCCTCAAATGCGTTAATCAAATTTTGTTCATCTTCCGGCCCATTCATTCCGAAATAAGGATAATGATGCAACAAAAATCCAAATACTGCCTTGCAATCTTCTGCATATTTCTCTGTATCAAGAATGTGCTGATGCCAAAAAAGATCAACATCTCTGTGCGGCACAATATCTTTTTCTGGATATTTCCTTTTCAGCGCCAGAAATCTCTTATACTCAATTTCTGCAATGTCCGCTTGTGATGCAGACCAACCATATCCCTCATAGGGGGGTTCTTGCAACTTCTGTTTTACCATCGTAAAATCAATTCCATTAATATCCTCCATAAACGAAGCAACTGGTGGATTCGAAGAAATCATTATTCCCATTGTTAAATAGATTGGAGAGTTAATAAAATAATACGTTGTATTCAATGCTAAAATAAAAAGTCCTTACCAGTAACTTTTACGGTAAGCCGTAATGAGGCGGGCTCAGTGTTTTAAATGGGGGATTAAACGATCGCCTTGAAGATGGTAAAAAGGAAAAGATAAATTGAAGTCACCAAATATATGGTGGTGTAATCGCTAAGTATAAAACGAAAAAGGCCTGCATCACTGCAAGCCTTTCTCTTTTGCTCCCCCTTCTGGACTTGAACCAGAGACCCTCTGATTAACAGTCAGATGCTCTAACCAACTGAGCTAAGGAGGAGTGTTTCCCGTATCGTTTGCACGATTTGGGATTGCAAAAATAGGTAAATTTTCATTTTTGCAAAATCTTATTTCATTTTTTTTAGAAAAAAATTAGAAACCAGCCGCCATAGCGGGTTGAACAAGCCTATTTTTTCACTGCCACCAGCAGCCTTTCCCCTAAAGCGCCCGCCCGTGTCGCCTTGCGGACAAATGGCAAATCCAGTTTGCTCACATAAAAATGCGGGAACGACCGGATCACCGTGCAGGTATATCCCTGCTGTTGCAGGGAAGCCATGGCGTCGGGAGTGGTAAAAACGAGTGCTGTAGCGGAATCGGGACGTAATACCGGCGCCTGCAAATAAAAGTCAAAGGCATAGGAATTTGCCTGATATAGCCCGATGCTTTTACCGGGAAGATGAGCATTAGCATAGGCTGCCGCTGTACTTCCGCTCTGGTATTGCATCATATCGGGATATAAAATAGTGTTCAGGTAAAGATTCAGCAGAATACTGATGGAAATGGTGCGGTAAAATACGGCCTGCCGGGTAGATTTATCCAGCCAGTAGTGCAGCAGCAGGTAGAGGAGAAGCAGGGCTGCGGCCAGCAGCAGCCACGCATAATGCATGGCCGGCTTGTACAGGAGGTCAATTACTACGCCTGCAACGGCTACCAGGATGATGATAGTATACTGTGTAACCCGGAAAAACTTCAGCCCTTTTTCTGTTTGCAGCGATAAAATATAATGGGCGGTAAGGATGGCAAAAAATGGAAAGATGATGTTCAGGTAGTGCGGCAGCTGGAAGCGGGAGAGTGAAAACAAGGCAAAAGTGGCCAGGGCTGCGCAAATACAGTAGTACTCCTTTTGCTGTTTCCATTTTTTTATAAAGATGATGACCGCTGCATACAGCATCACCGACCAGGGAAGGAAAGCCCACAGGAGTGTATGAAAAAAGAAGAATGGATCGCCGGAACCCTTGATGGGACCGGTGTTCATAAAGCGCCCGAACTGGCTGTCCCAGAAGAAAAAGCGGATGCCTGATACGCCGGTGGCGCCGAATACAGTTTTCTCCGGGTGCTGGTCGAATTGCTGGTACAGGGCGTATAGCTCCGGTGTAATGAAAAGCGCTATCAGTAGTGCTGCCAGCGCCCAACGCCAGGGGAACAGCTCTTTCCAGTTGCGTGTAAACAGCAAATGGCCGCCAATAGCAGCGCAAACCGGCACCAGGGCGAACAACCCCTTCGTCATGATGGCAAAGGCCGTAAAAAGGGCGCCCAGGAAGATGCCACGGCGGTAGAAATGATACACTGCCGCAATAATCAGCCCGGTGAGATAAGGCTCTGCCCGTACATCGTTGTTGGAAATAACAAGATGTTCGGCCGTAAGTAAGATACACACGGCCCAGCGGGCTATTTTTTCATCATATAAATGAAGTGCAAAACGGTAGGTGTACCAGGCGCCCATCAGCAAAAAAAGGATGGCGGGCAATTTATACGACCAGGTGTGAATACCAAAAAGCTGGAAGCTGATAGCGGCCATCCAGAAAGGGAAGTGGGGCTTGTCGAGCCAGTCGTGACCATCGGCATAAAGATTCCAGTAGTCGTGTTTAACCACCATGGTTTTGGCGATACCGGCATACAGCGCGCCGTCGGGTTCCAGGATGGGTACAAAAAGGGCACTAAACTGCAATAGTACCAGCATAGCGGTGATGAGCAGCCATACTTGTTTTTCAGAGAGAACAAATGAGCGTGTAACAGTTGTAGTCAGCATAACGAAAAGTTACAGGCATATACCGGTTACTTCAAATACGACGATCACTCTTAACAAAAAGATAATTATTTTACCAGAACCACCCGCTTTTCTCCATGCCCAGCCATGGCCCGTCTTCACGTTGCTCTATGGGATACGTTTTCAGGTAGTATCCTTCTCCGCTGCTATTGTAACCATTTTTAAGACTGAACTTATAACGGTGCAGCGGGCATACCACATTACCGGCGGCATCTATCATTCCATCGGCCATAATGCCACCGGCATGCGGACATTTATATGCAAAGGCAAAAAGCTGCCCCTGGTGCAGGGTACAGCAAATTTTCTTGCCATTTACCTCCATTACGCTGATCTCTTTCTCTGCAAAGGGCAAACGGCCTTCTTCTAATTTATACCAGGAATATTCTTTGGCCATTAGTAGAAGAATTCGGTTTTATACGGGAAGCGCTCCTTGTACAATTGGGTTACCTTGTCCAGGATGGTTTTGCGCAGTTCCTCGATGTTCCTTTTTTCCAATGCGGAAATGAATACACAATTCCCCTGGGTTTTTGTTTCCCAGTCCTGTTTCAGGGTGTTCAGGATATCCTGTTTGATTTCCGGCTCCAGCCATTTATCAAAGGTGTTAGCCTCGTACAGGTCCATCTTGTTAAAGATCATGATGGTGGGCTTCTCAAAGGCTTTCAGTTCCTGCAGCGTGCGGTTCACCACTTCAATCTGCTCTTCATACTGCGGATGGGAAATATCTACCACATGGATCAGGATATCGCTTTCACGTACCTCATCCAGCGTGGATTTGAAGCTTTCCACCAGGTGATGGGGAAGTTTACGGATAAACCCTACCGTATCGCTGAGCAGGAAAGGCGTTTGATCGAATACCACCTTACGGGTGGTGGTATCCAGGGTAGCAAACAGTTTGTTTTCTGCAAACACCTCACTTTTGCTGAGCAGGTTCATGAGGGTGCTTTTGCCAACGTTGGTATAACCCACCAGCGCCACACGGATAAATTCGCCGCGTTCCTTACGCTGGGTAAGGGATTGGCGGTCGATATCCTCCAGGCGTTTACGCAGGAGCGATATTTTATCTTTTACAATACGACGATCCGTTTCAATTTCCGTTTCACCAGGGCCCCTGCTGCCAATACCGCCTCCCTGTCTTTCCAGGTGACTCCACATACCGCGCAAACGTGGCAGGATATACTGGTACTGCGCCAGCTCTACCTGCACCCTTGCCTGCGCCGTGCGGGCACGGTGGGCGAAGATATCCAATATCAGGTCACTGCGGTCGATCACTTTCACTTTCAGCACCTTTTCAATATTGGCGATCTGTGAGCCGGTAAGCTCATCATCAAATATAACCAGTGATATATCCCTGCCTGCAATAAACTGCTGGATTTCTTCCAGCTTACCTTTTCCAACAAAGGTGGCCCTGTCGGGATGGGCCAGTCGCTGGGTAAAGCGCTTAACAGCCGTGGCCCCCGCAGTTTCCGCCAGGAACATCAGCTCATCCAGGAACTCATTCACCTGGCGCTCTGTCTGGTCTTTGGTAATAACACCAACTATGACGGCTCTTTCCTCTTTTTGTACTACTTGTTTTTTCTCAATCAAGTTATTTCAGAATTTGAAGCAAATTTACAGAGAATTTAATCGCTACGCCATTTCTTCCTACATTTACCCGATCCAAAACAACCTTTCGATATCATGTTTAAACCTTTTTTACTGACAGGACTATTAATATCAACTATGGCAGTAGCCCAGGATAAGATGACACCCGAATTGCTATGGCAACTTGGACGGGTGAGTGGAGAGGCGTTGAGTGCTGACGGCAAAACCGTTATCTATGGCGTATCTCAGATCAATATGGCAGAGAACAAAAGCGAGAAGAACCTCTATGCTATCCCGCTGGCGGGCGGCGCCGCAAAGCAACTCACGCAAACACCCGGCGCAGAAGGAGATGTAGCCGTATTACCCGGCAACAAAATTGGTTTCTCCCTCAAAGGACAGTGGTATGAAATGAATGCCGATGGATCTGACCCGGTGCAAAAAACCAACGTGGACGGCGGAATGCAGAACATCCGCATTTCTCCCGACGGGAAGCATATCTTGTTTTCGAAAGAAGTAAAAATAAAGAAGATATCCGGTAGCGATCACTACGCGGATCTTCCGAAATCCAATGTGCAGATCTATGATAACCTGAACTACCGCCATTGGGATACCTGGGAAGATGGCAATTTCTCCCACGTTTTTTATGCCACTTACAATAATGGCGAAGTAGGTACGCCCGTAGATATTATGGCGGAAGAACCTCACGATTGCCCACAAATGCCCTCCGGTGGCCCTGAAGACATGATCTGGAGCCATGATGGGAAAAGTGTGATTTATGTTTGTAAGAAAAAATTCGGAAAAGATTACGCCATCAGCACCAATACGGATATCTACGAATATAACCTGGATACCAAAGCCACCCGCAACCTTTCCGAAGGAATGATGGGCTACGATGTGGCGCCTACCTTCAGCCAGGACGGCAAATACCTCACCTGGTTAAGCATGGCCCGCGATGGCTATGAAGCAGATAAAAATGATGTGATCATCATGGATCGCGCTACCGGCGTTATCACCAACCTTACCAAGGGCTGGGATGGCACCGCTGCCTCCTCCCGCTTCAGCAACGACGGTAAAAAAATATACTTCCTGGCCGTAATAAAAGGCACAGAGCAACTGCTGGAAATTACCTTGCAGAAAAATATCGCCCAAACAACGGAAAAGCATATACGCCAGGTAACCACCGGCGACTTCGATATCAACGATATGCTGGCACAATCCGGTAACACCCTGGTTGTGTCCCGCACAGATATGAACCATGCAGCGGAACTGTTTACCGTAGACCTGCAGAAAGGCGCCGTTACCCCGCTTACCAGCGTAAACAAAGCCGCTTACGATAAAATAGGCATGTGCAAAATTGAAAAGCGCTGGGTTAAAACCACCGATGGTAAGGATATGCTTACCTGGGTGATTTTCCCGCCGGATTTTGATCCTGCTAAAAAATATCCGACCCTGCTGTATTGCCAGGGAGGACCACAATCGGCCGTATCACAGTTTTATTCCTACCGCTGGAATTTCCAATTGATGGCATCCCAGGGTTACATCGTGGTGGCTCCCAACAGAAGAGGGATGCCGGGTCACGGCGTGGAATGGAACGCGTCTATCAGCAAGGACTGGGGCGGGCAGCCGATCAAAGATTACCTGAATGCCATTGATGATGTGAGCAAGGAGAGCTATGTGGATAAAGCCCGCTTAGGCGCTGTAGGCGCCAGTTACGGCGGCTATTCCGTGTACATGCTGGCAGGCGTACACGAAAACCGCTTCAAAAGCTTTATTGCCCACGATGGCTTATTCGACCTGAAAAGCTGGTACGGTACTACTGAAGAACTGTGGTTTGCCAACTGGGATATCGGTGCTTACTGGGATGCCGCTAACGCCAACGGATACAAACATTTCAACCCAAGTGAATACGCCAATAAATGGAATACGCCCATTCTGATCATACAGGGTGGTATCGACTTCCGCGTTCCTATTGAACAGGGCCTGCAGGCCTTCCAGCTGGCACAGCTGAAAGGAATTAAAAGCAAACTGCTGTATTTCCCGGAAGAAAACCACTGGGTGCTGAAACCGCAAAACGCCATTGTATGGCAGCGCGAGTTTTTTAACTGGCTGAAAGAAACCCTGTAAATCACTTATTAACCATATTATCATGGCTGCTTTATTACTGGATATTCAGGATGGTATTGCCACCATCACGTTAAACAGACCTGAAGTATACAACGCGTTCAATGATCCGCTCAGCTATGAGCTGCAGGACGCATTAAAGAAAGCAGAAAAAGATCCGGCAGTGAGAGTGATAGTGTTAACAGGCGCCGGCAAGGCTTTCAGCAGTGGGCAGGACCTCAAGGCTTCTATGGAGTCGGGAAAGCGCGACCTGAGCGAATCGCTGCGCAAACGCTATAACCCGATCATACGCGCCATCCGCAATATGCCAAAGCCGGTTATCTGCCGGCTTAATGGCGTGGCCGCCGGCGCCGGATGTTCCATTGCACTGGCCTGCGATGTGATCATTGCCAGCGAAGAAGCCACCATGATAGAAATTTTTGTGAACATCGCCCTGGTGCTGGATTCCGGCTCCTCGTATTTCCTGCCCCGCACCGTGGGCTACCACCGGGCGTTTGAACTGGCTACCAAAGCCAGTAAAATCAGCGCAGCGGAAGCATTAAAACTGGGCCTGGTAAACAAAGTGGTGCCGGCTGCCGAACTGGATGCCGCCATACAGGCGGAAACCGCTTACTACGCTGCCGCCCCTACGAAAGCCATTGCACTCATGAAAAAAATGCTCACCAAAGGCATGACGGAAAACCTCGATGAAGTGCTCGAGTATGAAGCCTATTGCCAGGAAATTGCCGGTAACTCCGCCGATAACGCGGAGGGGATCCAGGCTTTCCTCGAAAAAAGAAAGCCCGTATTCAAAGGTGAGTAACCGGTAAAAGACAAGAGATCGCGCTGATTATCTCCCAATAAAAAACGGCCCAGGTGGTAAACCCGGGCCGTTTTCTCTATATAAAAGCCCGAAGGCTGTTACAATCCGCTTAAACAAATACCGATCTGGTAAGGTCTGATATCCAGGTTATTGCTGGCGTTGTCTTTCAGCATCGGATTCAGGGAATATGCGCCAAACAAGGCAAAGTTACCATAACCTACACGGGCAGTTGCTGCAAAGCGCCATGGGTTAAAGAATCCCCTGTTGGCATCTTTATCAATATCCTTGCTGCCATTGGCGCCGGTATATTTTACTTTGGTATGAGCATCTACCAGGGCGCCTACTTTTACGCCAATTGCTGCTTTGAAGCCTTTGTTGGCATTGTCCGGCACACTGCGGTACCTTAATTCAATCGGAATTTCCAGGTAAGTGGTCGCTACTTTATTCTTTTTAGCCGAAGAAGTAGGGAAAGATACCTGGTTAGGATTCAGTTTTCCCTGGATATCCATTGTATGATCTTTCAGGTAAACACCACTGGTGCTGATACCTAAACCCGCTGCCATACTCAGTTTGGATTTCTTGAACGGGAAGTCGTACATCAGGGCAATATTAAAACCCCTGTTAAGGCCGCTCTTAATACTGTCAGGCGCACCCGCCCAGCCATCGTATGACAACTGTACCATTAAAAAGTCGTTGGAATGGGTAACCTTATTAACCGCCTTATTCATCGGTGAGCCACCATCCTGTGCAAAAACTCCAATAGAAACAGCTATCAGACCCAGGGTAAAAATTATTTTCTTCATATAATATACATACTTAGGAAAAAGAATATTAGGCAAATATAATGGAATGATTGTAAAGACAATCCGTTAAAGTATTGCTAAAACATTCACCCGGTCCTACATTCGCACGCCGAAAGTAACAGAAAAAGAAATACAGACCGCCATAATCTTTTCCTGGTCCATACGTTGAATTGAACAAGATGAACAACAATATTGCCGCAAAATATCCTATTTTGAATAAATAATCCATCACCAACCTCATAACCCCTGCCAATGCTATTAAAGAGCCGTTGAAAAACTTCGCATGAAAAAAATTGTGAATACAGTGCTGGTACTTATCCTGGCAGTATTTATGGCGCTCATGGGCTTTGTTTATTATGCCTGGATCGTTAAAAACAGGAGCAGGAGCGCAGCGGAAGACATAATACAAACCAACCTGCTGATAGATAAGGTAAGATCCGTAGCCATGCTGGATAACAACTATACCAACAGCATCCGCGACATGCTGCTGAGGGGACAATCCACCATACCCGCCGCCAATTATGCCCTGCCAGACAGCATGCTGCACATCCTGAAGTCTGTTGCCGCCAGCATGCCCGGTGATACGCTCTCTCAAAAAATACTGGATAATTTCAGTACCCTTCTCCAACAAAAAATCAGTTATCATCAACGGATACTGGCAATAGCAGCCACCCAACCGGCGTTGGCCAAACAATTGATCACCGCCCCCGAAAACACCCGGTTCCGGGAAAACGTAAGAGCCGCCGTGAATAATTTCCTGCAGGAAAACCGGCGTAAACTGATTGCACGGATCGATAAAGACAATCGCTATACCCTGTACTCCTTCTGGACCACCATTATCATCAGCCTGTTCACCCTGGTGCTGCTGCTGGGCGAATCGCGGTACTTATACCGGATGTTCAGGAAACTGAAGCAGAAAACCAACCAGCTGCATAAACGGGAACAATCCTTCCTGCGACTGGCGGAAGAAACAGAACTTATCCTCTATAAAGCCCGGCTGGATGGCACCTTCACCTACGTGAGCAAAGGGGCCACCGAAATGACCGGCTACAGCAATACAGAACTGGTAGGCAAACATTACTCCCTGTTCCTGGAAGAAGATACCTGGAAACGGCTCGAAGCTTTTTACACCAACCAGGTGAAAACAGGCGACGACTATACCTCCCAGGAATTTGAAATCATTACCAAATCAGGCGCAAAAAAATGGGTGGAACAAATGGTAGCACTGGTATATGGCGAAGATGGCCGCGTGAAGGAATTTCAATGCGTTGTAAGGGATATTGATAAGAAAAAGAGGAACGAAGACCAGGTAATGTATCTCCAGGAACGGTTAGACGCTATCCTCGACTTTATGCCATCCATGATGTTCATAAAAGATATGCCCGGGAAATACCTGCTCGTAAATAACCGGTTTACCGAAATACATGGCGCAGATAAAAAAGATATTATCGGCAAAACAGATGCAGAGTTGCCATACGACTGGGTGCAACGCTATACCAGCCTGGATCGCGAGGTAAGAGCAACAGGCGCCAGGATAAAATCAGAACAGACCTTTGCCGTGAACGATAAGACCTATCACTTTCTCATTACCAAATTCCCGCTCCGGAATGCGGAAGGTGAAATGATCGGCATCTGCGGCATAGGACAGGACTTCACCGAAAAAAACAACTATATCGCTGCCATTGAAAATGCAAACAACCTCGCACAGGAAGCGGTCAGCGCGCAGGAAATGTTCCTCGCCAATATGAGCCACGAAATTCGTACGCCCATGAACGGTATCATCGGTATGACCAACCTCCTGATGCAGCAAAGCCAGTTATCTCCCATACAAATGGAGTATACCGGCGCCATCAAAACATCCGCCAACCGGCTGCTGGTGATCATCAACGAAATCCTCGACTTCTCAAAAATAAAAGCCGGCAAACTATTGCTCCTCCATGAACCGCTGGATATTTACGAAGTAGTAGACAATGCCCTCTTTCCCCTGAAACTACAGGCACAACAAAAGGAACTATTGTTTTTTGATGAGATAGATACCGCCATACCAACCTGTCTTTTAGGAGATGAAGTGCGTCTCAACCAGATCCTGACCAACCTCGTGGAAAACGCTATTAAATTTACTCCCGCGGGGAAAGTAACCGTGAAAGTATCGCTGGTGGAGGAAAATAAAGAACAATCCTCCCTCCGGCTGGGTTTTGAAATAACGGATACCGGCATAGGCATTGATCCGGAACAACATGAACTGATCTTTAAAAGCTTCTCCCAAACACATGCAAACAATGCCCGCAAATTTGGCGGTACCGGCCTGGGATTAGCCATCACCAAAGAACTCATCACCCTACAACATGGATTCATCCGGGTAAACAGCCGCCTGAACGAAGGCGCTACTTTTTATTTTGAACTGCCTTTTACCCGCAATAACAAAGAAATGACCAGTAAAGAAGAAAAAGGACACCTGCATCATGCGGAAAAACCACTACAGGGAAAAACGATATTGGTGGTAGAAGACGACGACATCAATCAACAGGTGGTATTTCATACACTGCGGAATGCCGGCGCCAGAACAGATGTGGTTAACAGCGGGAAATCGGCCCTTGAAATGCTGGACTACAAAACGTACGATTGCATCATTATGGATATACAGATGCCGGGAATGGACGGCTACCAAACCACACAGGCCATACGCCGGAAAGGCATCCGGACCTATATGATTGCCATGACCGCCTCCGCACTGAAAGGAGAAAAAGAACGCTGCCTGGCCGCCGGGATGAACGAATATGTGTCCAAACCATTTGACCGCGCTGACCTGTTTCATAAAATCCTGAAAGGACTCGGGGAACAAGTGCCGGAAGCAGCCACTGACAAAGAAAAAACTACTGAAATGCCCCACAGCGAACTAAATTTATCCGCCGCATATGGCATGATGTCCGGCGAAAAAGAACATGTAAAAATAATGCTGGAGGAACTGCTGGATAGCATCCCGCAAAAGCTTACAGAAATGCACCAGCTGCTGGCAGAAAAAAACTGGCAACCACTTTATATGCTGGCGCATCAGATGAAATTTAACCTGAACATGGTTGGGATGCAATACGCATCGGATATAGCCTTGTCTGTTGAGAGAGATGCCCGGCTGGAGGAAAACCTCGACAGTATTCCCGCCAGGCTGGAGGAACTTACTACCTTCTATTATCAGCATGTGCCCCTGGTAAAAGCGCACATTGAACAACCCTGACAGCGCTATGCTTCGGGTAAGGTGAAATAAAACTGGCTGCCTTTCCCTTCTTCGCTATTTACGCCAATGATGCCGCCCTGGGCTTCAATAAACTCCTTTGAAATGGCCAGTCCGAGCCCGTTTCCCTGGCCTTTCATACCAGGCACCTGGAAAAATCTTTCAAAAATTTTACCACGGAAAGCTTCCGGGATACCTTTCCCGTAGTCCTGTACCACAAACGATACCATTTCTGTTCCTGTAGGCGTTACCGTTAGTTCTATGGCGGCGCCGTGGGCAGAGTAGCGGATTGCATTGGTTAAGAGGTTCACCAATACCCAGGCGGTTTTTTCCACGTCTGCCAATACTTTTGGCAAGGTGTCCGGCACCTGTGTGCGGATAGTGATTTCGCGTTGGGCAGCCTGTTTCTGCACCGTATCCATGGCGTATTGTACAATGCTCATGGCGGTAACCGGCTGCGGCTGTAATTGTATATTGCCGCTTTCTACCTGCGACAAATCCAGCAATTCGCTTACAATTTTTATCATGCGCCGGTTGTCCTGTTTCAGGCTGTCGAGCAGCTCTTTTTGTTCTGCACTGAGTACGCCTGTCCTTTCATCTTCCAGCAATTTAATACTGAAATCAGAGGCCGCCAGCGGCGTTTTCAGCTCATGGGAGATGGTGGCAATAAAATGCGTTTTGGCAATATCCTGCTCTTTGAAAGTAGTAATATTCCGGAGGATCACTACATAGCCTATACGATTTTCCTCGTGCCTGATATCTGTTGTTTCGCGGGTAAAGAAACATTCTTTTCCATCCACCACTATTTTAAGCGGTGCATTTTCCTTTGTATTCACGAGGAAACGCAGCAGGTCGTTGCGTTTGGATATTTCTTCCGCCGGCTGCCCGATCAGATCCTTCTCGGGGATGTTCAGTAACTGCAGCGCTGGGGTGTTGGCAAACAGGATCACATTATTTACATCAAACCCGATGGTGGCATCTTTCAGGCTGCTGATCACAGCTTCCGCCCGTTGCTTTTCAAATACAATGCGCGCCAGGTTACTGTGCTCGTATTCATCCAGCCGCTGGGCCATGGTATTGAAGGCAGTGGCCAGATCGCCAAACTCGTCGCCGGATTTAAAGTAGAGTCTTTTACCGTATTGTTTATTGGCAATGTCTTTAATCCCCTGGGTAAGCGCACCAATAGGGTTGGCAATGTACCCGGGGAAATTATACACAAAAGTAAAGCCCAGTACAAAGCAAAGCCCGCTGATGATGGCAATGTAAAGCAGTGCATTGTCTGCGGTTTTCTTTACCCTTTCATTTTTTCCTACGATAGCCGCCATATTGAGATCCATGATGGTGTAGATATTTTTCTTTATGGCGCCTGTTTCTACTGTGGAATCTTTTTGTAACAGTTCAAAAATGCGGGCCACTGCTGCCGTTGCATCTTTCTCGCCTCTTTCTGTTACGTTGGCCTGTTGCTTTTTGAGATTATCGGAAAAAGTTTGCATCGCAGTAACACGATGAGCCGGCAGATCTTCCAAAGCTACCAGCATATTTTTCGAATACTCCAGTGATTCATAGTTATCCTTGAGTATGAACTTCGCCTTTTCGTTCAGGCGGTTCAGATAGTAATAGCCCAGTATGCTCACCACCAGCAGCATGATGTACAGGAACAATACCCCAAGCGTAATCTTTGTTTTTAATCTGAACGTACTCATGATAATATGATAATATCGATATCGTTGGAAGAAAGCGTTTTCAACAACTGGTTAAACAGGTTGGTGCGCAAAATGATACGGAAAAGACTGATATGCGGTTTTCCCATACAAATAGTGGTAACATGTTTTTCCAATGCAATGTTAATGATAGCTTCCGATACATTAGCGTTATGTTCCTGTATAACTTCCGCACCGAGTTCTGTAGCCAGTTTCAGGTTATTAATAAGATGACGTTGGGCAGCGAGCGCAATTTTGTCCGCACTTTCGCCCGGGGTTTGCACATACAATACAAACCAGTCGGCGTGATAATAGGCTGCCAGTCGCGCTGTTTTGCGGATTACTTTCCGGGCCACTTCATCGTTGGTAGAAATGCATGCCAGGAAGCTCTCATGGCGCATCTGTAAGTTACGCGGGATCTGGATTTCCACTTTCCGCTCCACCTGTGTGGTTACTTCTTTCAGTGCCAGCTCACGCAGTTGCAGGATTTTATCTGCCTGAAAAAAATTGCTCAGGGCGCTCTCCACTTTAGAGCGATCATAAATTTTACCTTCTTTCAAACGGGTGATCAGCTCATCCGCGGTGAGGTCGATGTTCACCACTTCATCGGCCATTTGCAGCACCAGGTCGGGAACGCGCTCCTGTACTTCCACACCGGTAATGGATTTCACCTCCTGGTTAATGCTTTCGATGTGTTGTATGTTCACGGCAGAAATAACATTGATCCCTGCATTCAGGAGGTCTACCACGTCCTGCCAGCGCTTTTCATTCTTGGAGCCAGGGATATTGCTGTGCGCCAGTTCATCTACCACTACCCAGTCGGGCGACAGGAGCAGGATGGTGGAAAGATCCATCTCTTCCAGCATTTTCCCTTTGTAAAATACCTGTCTGCGGGGTATTTGCGGTAATCCATCCAGCAGGGCATGCGTTTCCGCACGCCCATGTGTTTCGATGTAACCGATCTGGATATTCACCCCATTTCTTAACATGGCATGCGCTTCCTGCAACATGCGGTATGTTTTTCCTACGCCGGCGCTCATGCCGATGTAGATCTTAAACTTCCCTCTGCCGGCGCGGTTAGCCAGGTTAAGAAATTGCTGTACGGAGTGTTCTTTATCTGTCATTATTTATTTAGTTAGAACCATACGGCCAGTGATGCTGTAATCGCTGTATTGGTGTTCTTCAATTCCGTTCCTTTCATAAATGTGTTGTCTTTCCCGTTAAACGTTCTGCCTTCCAGCCGGAACATCACGTTATTCACCGGGGTAAAATCCAGGTTAAGCGAATAGCCGGTGGTTTGGAAGCCATCCGGTGTACCGGTGCTGATGATAACGCCATTCTTATCGTTGTACTGCTCCACGCGTCCTGCCATCGCAAATTTATCTGTAAAGGCGTACCGGGCAATTACAACAGGGCTGTACCAGCTATTGAAACCGGATGATCCTTTTGCTTTTTGCTGTAATCCATAGTCGAATCCTGCAATGACACTGAATTTATCCGTTATGCTAAAGGTACCATAAACATTATTAAAGTAGCGCATCTGGCGTACACTATCCGGGAGATCATTACCGATATAAGTACTCCAGTTGAGCAATATTTTTGTTGTTGGCTTAAAGGTGATCTGTGTACCAAAAGCAGGGGTTTGATTGCCATCCACTTTTTTAATCCTTTGCCATCCGTTGAGATACATAGCGGCAAACGACCATTTGTCGTTGGGCGTCCACGTTACTTTGGCGCCGGTTTCATAATAGGGGGAATTTTCTGCGAGGATGCTCCGGGTAAGCGTAGGGCAATCTTTTCCGATGGCGCTTTCAAAACCGATGTGCGCCGGCATCACCCCTGCATCGATCCAAACGTTCTTGCCTACACGTATACCGACGTTTGCCTCGTATACATACTGCATCAGGGTGGGTTCTGCTGCCAGGTTATATTGCGGATAGGTACCGGCCATCAGTCCTACGTTAGCACGGATACGGTTTGATGTGTAATTTGCTTTTACCATCGCCAGGTTGAGGTTTAATTCATTGTGGCGATTGTAATTATACAGGAACCCGGGCTTGGTATGATTGGCCGGGTTGTTCAGATCGTAACTGTAATACGCCTCTGCATAGCCGGAAAAGGTTACTTTTCCTTTTTCTTTCTCTTGTGGCGGTGCGTCCTGCGCAAACATAGTAATAGCAGCTGCCAGTGCACCGGCCAGTAATAAAAGTTTCTTCATTTTAAATATATAGGTTCGTGTTGGTAGATCTGCGCGCTACTTCATATCGTCGAGCGCTATGTTTAATTTTAACACATTAACAGTAGATAGTCCAAACAGTCCCATCAAAGGGCCTTTGGTATTGGCATCGATCAGTTGTTGCAGTTTATCTGCAGGAATGCCTCTTAACTTCGCCACACGCGGCACCTGTACATAAGCCGCAGCGGGAGTGAGGTGCGGGTCTAAACCGCTGGCAGAAGCGGTGACCAGTTCCGCGGGGATGTTTTCTTTTTTTACATCCGGGTTGTGTACCATAAACGAATCAATTCTTTCCTGTACCGTTTTCAGGTAATCCGGGTTACCTGCTGCTTTATTGGAACCACCGGAACCGGCAGCGTTATAATCAACCGTAGAAGGGCGTGGCTGGAAATACTTATCATCACTGAATTTCTGTGCTATGTTTTCATAGCCCACTACTTTCCCGTTGTGCATTACTTTGATACCATCGCCTTTACCGGGAGCCATTTTAGCCACACCGGCAATGAACAGCGGATATATTCCTCCTAATAATACCACCAGTAACAGTGTGAGTTTTACAGAAGGCCAAAGATATTTTTTCATCTCTTTAAAAATTTATCAGTTTACAATTACATGAAAAGCGCTATCAGCATATCAATCAGCTTGATACCAATGAAAGGCGCTACAATACCGCCTACACCGTAGATCAGCAGGTTGCGGCGAAGCAATGCGCTGGCGCCGATAGGCTTATAAGCCACCCCACGAAGGGCCAGCGGTATCAGCATCGGGATAATGATGGCGTTGAAAATAACCGCACTCAGGATCGCTGTTTCAGGACTGTGCAGTTTCATGATGTTGATACCCTGCAAGGCTGGTATGGAAGCCACAAACAGCGCAGGCACAATAGCAAAATATTTTGCCACGTCGTTGGCGATGGAGAAGGTGGTAAGGGTACCGCGCGTCATTAACAGCTGCTTACCGATTTCCACAATTTCAATCAGCTTGGTAGGGTCATTATCGAGATCCACCATGTTACCGGCTTCTTTTGCAGCCTGGGTACCGCTATTCATGGCTACGCCTACATCGGCCTGTGCCAGGGCGGGCGCATCGTTGGTACCATCGCCCATCATGGCTACGAGGCGGCCTTCGTTTTGCTCTTTGCGGATATAGCTCATTTTATCTTCCGGTTTGGCTTCGGCGATGAAATCGTCCACACCGGCTTTGGTGGCAATATATTTGGCTGTAAGTGGGTTATCACCGGTCACCATCACCGTTTTTACGCCCATTTTACGCAGGCGGTCGAAACGCTCGCTGATACCCGGCTTAATAATATCCTGCAATTCAATAACGCCCTGCACCTTGCTGTTGAGCG
The DNA here is from genome assembly GCF_041360695.1 of Chitinophaga sp. RCC_12. Lineage (NCBI taxonomy): Bacteria > Pseudomonadati > Bacteroidota > Chitinophagia > Chitinophagales > Chitinophagaceae > Chitinophaga > Chitinophaga sp. RCC_12. Next base: position 812,188 of record NZ_JBFUPS010000002.1, on the reverse strand, counting down.
CTACTACCAGCGGTGTACCGCCGTCGTTGGAAATAGATTCTACTTTCGCCAGTGTTTCTGCGGGGAAAGAAAACCCTTCTTTTTCCGCGAGCCGCCTGATGGCATCATAGGCGCCTTTGCGGATACGGCTGCCATCGGGCAGGTCTATACCACTGCTACGGGTTTCGGCGGTGAACTTCACCAGGCTGGCGCCACTCACCGATAATTTACTCACCACATCTTTGCCCGCCAGCTCCACGATGGATTTACCTTCCGGTGTTTCATCAGATAAAGAACTGAGTGCGCAGAGACGGATAAAATCCGCCGTGGGTATACCATTGGTAGCGTAGAAGTTAGTGGCCTTGCGGTTACCGATGGTGATGGTACCGGTTTTATCCAGCAGCAGCACATCAATATCGCCGGCAGTTTCCACGGCTTTACCCGATTTGGTGATCACATTGGCACGCAGGGCACGGTCCATTCCCGCAATACCGATAGCCGATAATAAACCACCGATCGTAGTAGGGATGAGGCATACAAACAGGGAGATGAAGGCCGCAATGGTGATCGGTGTTTGTGCGTAGTCGGCAAATGGTTTCAGCGTTACGCATACAATGATAAATACCAGGGTGAAACTGGCCAGCAGGATGGTGAGCGCAATTTCATTAGGCGTTTTCTGCCTGCTGGCGCCTTCTACGAGGGCAATCATTTTATCCAGGAAAGATTCACCTGGTTCAGTGCTTACCCGTACTTTAATATGATCGGACAACACCTTGGTACCGCCTACTACACTGGATTTATCACCGCCGGCTTCCCGGATAACCGGTGCACTTTCACCGGTGATGGCAGATTCGTCGATGCTGGCCAGGCCCTGTACTATTTCACCGTCGGCGGGAATAATATCGCCTGGTTCACATACGAAGATATCGCCTTTGCGCAGGGAAGAAGAGGAGACGATTTTGATTTCGTTGGTGAAGATTTCACCTATCAGTTCTACTTTCTTTGCTGGTGTTTCTTCTCTTGTTTTACGTAAACTTTCGGCCTGTGCTTTGCCACGCGCTTCCGCAATGGCTTCCGCGAAGTTGGCAAACAAGACGGTAAGGAAGAGTACTATAAAGATGGCGACATTATACGCCGCACTGCCCTGTTCCTTATTACCGGTAAAGAGTGCATACAGCGCTACTATCAGCATTACGGCAGTACCTATTTCCACGGTGAACATCACCGGGTTTTTGATCATTAATTTCGGATTCAGTTTTACGAAAGACTGCTTCAGGCTCTCCATCACCAATTCTTTCGGAAACAATTTATTATCATGCTTCATGGTAGTCAGTCATTAAAAAAATTACAGGGAAAAATACTCTGCGATCGGACCCAGTGCCAGCGCCGGGAAATAAGACAAGGCAGTGAGGATAACGATCACCGCGAAGGTCATGGCGCCAAAAGTGAGTGAATCTGTTTTCAGCGTACCGGCGGATTCAGGTATATATTTTTTAGATGCCATCAAACCCGCAATGGCCACTGGTCCTATGATAGGCAGGAACCTGCCGAGGATCAGTATAAAGCCGGTAGATACATTCCAGAAAACATTTCCATCTCCCAAACCTTCAAAACCGGAACCGTTGTTGGCATTGGCAGAAGTATATTCGTACAGCATTTCGGAGAAGCCGTGATAACCGGGGTTATTTAACCAGGCCGATGGCTTCACTGCCCAGTTGGCATCCGGATGGTGCGACAATACCCACGATGATAAAGCAGTACCGGCCAGTATCAGGAACGGCGACAACAGCGTAATGATAGCGGCGATCTTTACTTCCCGCGCTTCCAGCTTATGCCCCATAAATTCAGGCGTACGACCTACCATAAGTCCGGATATAAACACCGCGATAATGATAAAGATGTAATAGTTGAGGATACCCACGCCACAACCGCCATAGAAGCAGTTCAGCATCATACCCAGCAGCTGCATCAACCCGGTCATAGGCATGGTGCTATCGTGCCAGCCGCATACAGAACCGGTAGAAATAATAGTGGTTACCGTACTCCAGTACCCTGTGGCGGCGGCTCCAAACCGCACTTCCTTGCCTTCCATGGCCCCCGTAGCCTGTTGGATACCCATGTGGGCAATGGCAGGATTACCGGCCATTTCCTGCTGCATGGAAGGAATCAGCAGGCATATCATACCGATGGTCATGATCCCGAAGATGACCATCGCAAATTTTTTCCGTTGTATAAACATCCCCAGTGCAAATACCATTGCGATGGGAATGAGTACCTGCGCCACCATTTCTGTCATCCAGGTAACGTAGTTGGGATTTTCCAGCGGATGTGCGGAGTTGGCGCCAAACCATCCACCACCATTGGTGCCGAGGTGCTTGATCGCCACAAACCCTGCTACCGGGCCATGAGACACATTCACTGTGTCGCCCTGCATGGTAACAATCGCCTCTTTGCCGGCGTAACTGGCAGGCATGCCATTGAAAACAAAGATCAGTGCAATCACGATGCTTATTGGCAGCAGGATACGGGTAATTGTTTTCAGGAAAATATCCCAGAAGTTCCCCAGCTTAGTGGTTGTTTTTTCTTTCATGGCTTTGAACACCACGATCAGCGCTGCAATACCGGTAGCAGCGCTCACAAACTGCAGAAAGGCCAGTACAAATAATTGGGTGAAATAAGTAACGCCTGTTTCACCGGAATAGTGCTGCAGGTTACAGTTTACCACGAAGCTGATGGCGGTATTAAACGCCAGGTCGGCCGACTGGCCGGGGTTTCCATCCGGGTTCAGTGGCAGCTTATCCTGGAAGAACAGCGCAAAAAAGGCATATACAAACCATACCAGGTTGATGGTCAGTAATGCCTTCAGATGCTCTTTCCAGTTCATTTCCTCGTTGGGATTGATACCGGAAATTTTAAAGAAGAGGCGTTCCAGCGGCGCCATAAAATCGGACCAGGTCCGGTCGCCCCTGAATACCTTTACAATGTACCTGGACAAGGGCCAGGCCAATAAAAGCGTGATGCCGTAGGTGGCGATTACGCCTAAGATTTCTGTTGTCATTTAAGTAAGCTTTTTGCGTATAGGCGTGAGAGTAATATCTCCAATCAGAATTTTTCAGGTTTCAACAGTACATAGATCATGTAGCCGAAAACGAAAAGTGACAAAACAAATAATGCAGTCATGATAACAAGTGTTTTAGTTAGATCTTTTCGAAATAGTCGACCGATTTAAAGAATACGGCGAAGCAGGCTAATCCTGCCAGCACGAGGAGAATAGTCATCATCATAAAAGTGTTTAAATAGCTATAGTTTGTAAATGTTGAATCCTTACGTTCTTCAGTGATATAGGAAGCAGTTCCTTATGCTTTCCGCAGAGCAGGGGAGAGAGGGTATACATAAACGCGCTTTCGATGGCGTTACGCAGGGCATTGCTCCCATTGTGATACAATACAGCGGCCACGTTAAAACAACGTTTCACCTCATGAAGTTGTTCACTCCGGATCATCCTGCCGGTATAATCAGCAAAAGTGTGGATCACTTTACTGATGGAACCCTTTACAGGCTGTTGTTGTGCTGCGGGAAATGTTAACCCCGGAATCTGTAAACCTATCAGTTGAGAGATTTTTGAGTCTGGTAGCATATGAATCAATTGTTTTGATACAAATGGGGTAATGCCAGCGGAGTGCCATCATTGGGAATGAGTGCTTTAAAAGGGAATAAACGGTTATTAATCAGTGTATTAAATAATTTTCAGGGGAGATAGGGAGAAGATGTTCATTGGCCAAACCATGCAGAAATGGTAGGGTGTATGCAAAAATGAAAGAGTTTTGATATCTTTAATTTATATACCATATAACCCAATCCCTTACCTAAATCATGTGTATAAATGGATGAACTAAACGAAGAAGCTCCCAGAAATGGTTGTCATAATTGTTCCAACCCCGAAATAGAACCCGGATATCAAGCGCCACTTTGCCGGGACTGCAGGAAAAAGTTGAGCCGTTACCCTGTACTAACCAGTGTAAAACTTGCCGCCGCAGGAGTACTTGTGCTTTTTTTAATTTCGGGTTATAACTTCCCAAAGTATTTTAAAGCAGGCATTATCTATGAAAAGGCAATAAAAGCAGAAGCGACTCATCATTATGTAACGGAAAAAAGATTGTTAGAAAAGGTATTACAGCAGTTCCCCGACAATTTTGAGGCCAGTGAGCATTATATTATAGCCGCTTTTAATAACGTGGAATTGGAGGAAGCAGATAGCGTAATAAGACTGGTAGCCGGCAGAAAGAGTGACAACGTGGAGTTAATTGACAAGACAAACAACGCTATAGCAGATTTCCGTTATTATATGATTGCGGATACTGCATTTGCTGCGTCCCTAAGCCGCATACCCATTGACTCACCTTTGTATGAACAGACATTGGAGAAATATTGCAATAATCATCCTGAAGATGCCTGTGCCAACTATATCCTGGCTAAACATACATACAATAATGATAATTTCTCCCGGGCCGACAGTTTACTTAATAAGCTGTTAAAAAGCAATCCCGATTTTCAAGTCGCTAAGATCATGCTCTCTCATAGCTACAGGAAAGAGAAAAAATTTGAAAAAGCACTGCAATTGTGTGAAGAGGTACTGCAACAAAATGCAGAATCTTACTATGCACTGGCCAGCTATGCAAAGATTTTGCTGGCGCAACAACGCAATAAAGAAGCCTTGCAAAGGGCACAACAGGCTTATGAACTAAATCCGCATGAAGTAATGACATTAGGCACGTTGACGCTTGCCAATCATTTTAACGACAATATTAAAGAACGCGACCGGTTACTTAAAGTACTAGTATCCATGCCAGGAAGCGATTCCAGCAGCATTGCCGATATAACCGGTATCATCAACGGTAAAATCACTTATCGTTAATCATCTCCCTTAGCTTAAAAAATAAAAAAAATGTTTGTTCCAGGTATTCTTATTACCACGCTTACGTTTCCAGGTGTTGTTGTGCATGAATTTGCGCATCAGCTTTTTTGCCGGTTGTTTGGTGTTGCTATATTTGAAGTAAAATATTTCCAGGTGGACAATCCCGCTGGATACGTGATTCATGAAATACCGCGTAACCCATTACACCAGCTCGTGATCAGCATAGGCCCATTCATTGTAAACAGTCTGCTGGGATTAATTATTGCATTCCCCGCAGCCATCCCGGTAATAACCTTCGAATCGGGTACCGTGTTCGATTATGTGCTGCTTTATCTCGGTATCAGTATTGCCATGCATGCTTTCCCAAGTATTGGCGATGCAAAAAGTATGTGGTCTATTTTATGGCATGGTGAAAGTACGCCGCTGTGGCTGAAAATCATTGCTGTACCAGTAGCTGGCATTATTCTGCTCGGCGCCCTGGGTTCCTTCTTTTGGCTGGATCTTGCTTACGGCATCTTCGTCGCCATTGGATTACCGAAGATCATCATAGCGCTTTGTGCATGAAAAAGGGAGCGATGCAACATCGCTCCCCTATAAATTTATTCCGTTCTAACTGAACAGGTACAATACATCCTCTTTCGTCAGCTTCTTCACAAAACCACTGTCGTCGGAAATAATTTCCTTCACCAGTGATTTCTTACGTTCCTGCAGCTGCAATATCTTTTCTTCCACGGTGTCTTTACAGATCATGCGGTAAGCAAAAATATTCTTCGTTTGTCCGATACGGTGGGTACGGTCAATAGCTTGTTGCTCTACGGCCGGGTTCCACCACGGATCTACAATATACACATAGTCGGCAGCAGTAAGGTTCAGACCCACTCCACCGGCTTTCAGTGAAATAAGGAACACGCGGCATTCGTCGTTGTTCTGGAAGTTCTGAATAGCCTTTTCACGATCAACGGTGGAAGTGCTCCCATCAAAATACTCATAAGGTATTTTGAGATGCTGCATCCGGTCGCGGATCAATCCGAGCATACCCAGGAACTGCGAGAAGATCAGCACTTTGTGGTTGCCGATGTTTTCAGAAATTTCGCGGGTGAGTTCATGCAGCTTCACAGAATGGTTCGGATACTGTTCCGTATCATTCAGGATAGCTGGTGAGTCACAGATTTGCCGCAGCTTCATCAGACCTTGCAGAATGGTCAGCTGGGAGCGTTCCATGCCCTGATCTTCAATAACACCGAGGATCTTGGAGCGATAGGTATTCCGGTAGGCATCATAAATATGCCGTTGTTCCGCATCCATTTCGCAGAAAATGACGGTTTCTATTTTTTCCGGGAGATCTTTCGCTACCTGTTCTTTGGTACGGCGAAGGATAAACGGATAGATTAGCTTACGCAGATGTTCTTTTCTTTCTTCATCCTGGAATTTATCGATCGGCGTAGCAAATTCGTTACGGAAAAAGTCCACGCTGCCGAGCATTCCCGGGTTCAGGAAGTTCATCTGGGCATAAATATCGAAGGTATTATTCTGCATCGGGGTACCACTCAGCGCCAGCCTGTTCTTTGTCTGGAGCAGCTGTGCAGCTTTGGTTACTTTCGACTGCGGATTTTTAATGGCCTGTGATTCATCGAGGATGACATAATCAAACTCCAGTTTCATCAGCAGTTGAATATCGCTGCGAAGCGTACCATAAGTGGTAATGATGGCATCAAATTTACTCAGCTCTTCAGACGATTTCAATCGTGCCGGCCCGTGATGGATATGATGCCTGATATCAGGGGTGAATTTCCTGATTTCATTTTCCCAGTTATAGATCAGTGTAGTAGGACAAACAATCAGCGCCATTGTTTTACCGCCGTGCTTGTTCTTGTAATACTGCAGGAAGGTAAGCGCCTGGATGGTTTTACCCAACCCCATGTCGTCCGCGAGGATACCACCCCATTTGATATCATCAAGGTAGTTCAGCCACTGGAAACCGCTTTCCTGGTAGGGACGCAGGGTGGCTTGCAGGTTTTCCGGCAGGGCAATATTGCGGATTTCATCAAACTGCAGCAGTTTCCGGCGCTTTTGTTCAAGTTCCAATACTACTGCTTCATCATCAATAAATTCGTAGAGTTCATCGATGACGCTGAAGTTATATTTGCTGAGTTTAAGTCCTTTATCTTTTTCTTCCCCAACTTTGAAGAGGAGGGAGTATTTGCGCAGCCATTCTTCCGGCAACAGGCCCAGGGAGCCGTCTGCCAGCTGAACATAGTTCTGTTTGTTGGCCAGCGCATTTTTAATATCCTTGATGCTTACTTTCTGGTCGCCATACAATACTTCAATCTGTGCATCAAACCAGTCGATGCCGGAACTGATTTGTAAATTGGTAACCGGCTTATGCGAGCTGAATTTAAAGTTGCGCAGGTTATCGAACCCGAACACCCGCACATTCATTTCTTTCAGTGCATCGAAGAACAGGAAGAACCAGTTATTTTTCAGCGCTTCTTTAGCACGCAGGTAAAAATAATTGTGGTTATCGTGTTGCGCGAAGTTGGTATGTAAAGTGCGGAGTTTATTTACAAAAGTTTCTTCGGCTTCTTTATTCCGGTGGATAATGAGTACTTTATTTCCTTCCTGCACTGTGATCTTGCTCTCATCATTCCATTCTACTTCCTGGCCGCGGTAAGCGAATCCGGGTTGTATGATAAAGGTTTCGCCCAATTCTTTCAGAAATACCCGTGGCTCGGGCATTACATCTTTCAGTTCTGCCAGCAGTCCTTTATCGAACTGGATATCGTACTGACGGCTCAGCGGCAGCAGGTAGTCTTTCAGGTAAGCGGGCCAGTCTTTGTTAGCGATGCGCAGCTGACCGTTTTGACGGAAGAGTTCCACGTGCAGGGCATCCTGCGGGCTTTCAAACAGATAGATCATCTGTTTGTGCAGGAACAGCAACGGGCTTTCCCATTCGTTTTCAGATACATTCACCAGTTCACCTTCGATGGTCACGTAGCAGTTGATGTCTACATGCGTATCGCCGGTGTTGGTTTTAATGACCAGTTTGAGCCTGTCGGCGCCTATCTGCAGTTGTTGCAGGTTCTTTGTTTTAAACGCCTGCCGGTTGGGCAGTTCAAATACCAATCCATGTTCTGCCAGCTGTGGGAACAGTTTGGCGAGTTTAGGATGCAGGTATTCCAGCATCAGTTCTTTTGTTTCCGTGGGAAGTTCTTCTGCATTTTCGTGCGTTATATTTTCCCAGATACCGGCAAACGGAGAATTTTTGCTGAGGAATTTGCTGACTTCGCTGCCCTGTAATTTTCGTATAGGCGCTATCAGTTCCCGGTCTTTTTCCTTGAACTGGTAGAAGTCAACGTATTTAGTAAGATCCAGTTTGCTGGCCAGTGATACGAAGGCAGTTTGCTCTTCGTTAATTTCGCCGCTTACCAGGTCTATCTTGAAATAAGGGTATAATGTTTCGTTGGCGTTGAAAACCGCTGCCAACCGTTGTGTAATGGTAATGGTTTCTTCCGGTGGCGGGGGAGCTGTAACCGGTTGCCGGCTGCCTGCCGCGGCGCCATCTACCCGCTTGATGGTGGGGTCCAGTACACGTAAAAACGGTTTGCCGTCCATATAGGAGAAGGCAAACTTTCCGTCCAGGTCGTCGGTAAGAGAATAGCCGTATAAAGATAGCAGCTTGTTCTTTTCCTTGTCCCAGTTGCGGAGGGTATCGAAATAAAACGGGCCGTTTTTCTGCAGGAGTTGCAGGAAGAGGGCTGTTTTATGTACACACAGTGCATGTTCTGTTTCATCGCAGGTGCAATGCGTATCAAAAAACCGTTCTTCGTTCCGTTGAATGATCAGCGGGAACTCTTCTCCATTGACTTTCAGCAGGGCTTCTACCTTTTCATCTTTGGCCAGGCTTATTTTGGCGGGATGTTTCTTGGCAATTTCCTCTGCTTCTGCCAGTATAGTACCGGAGGTAAGCAGTTTAATAGATTTGATATCGATAGACTTCATTTTAATCAGCGTATGCTGCTGATCAAACTGTGTGTCGAAGCTCTCGAAATGATTTTTGTCCAGCATTTCCTGGAGCTGGAACAGTGCTGCCGCCTCGTGCCGGCAGATGTCGCCCAGGTTGTAAGGGCATTGGCACCGGATGGACATACCGGTAGTTTCTCCATACTTATTGATGGAAACACGGTAATAATTGGCATGTGTGTCGCTCTTAACGCGGAAGGTAGCTGTTTTCAGCACCGGGTCTGCCTCGATGAGCTCAACGCCCCCGGCCGAAAAAATACGCTTCCCCCTGCGGATCACTTCATCAGTGCCGTTGTTGTAAACATATTTTAGCAAATGGGGTAGCGACATACTATACGTTGTTGCCCGCTTTTTATTATCAGCAAAAGGGTTACTAGATATATCAAAAAAACTTAACAGCTGATAAAAAGGCAATCCACAAAAGTAAGCAGAAAATTTCTAATAACCCGCGGGTCACTCATTAAGAACCCGTTAACCGCTCTCCGTTTACTATGGCGGTGTAACGCGTATTTTTCAAGATAATTTTTTTTAAATATAGAAGCTTGTTTATCAATCGTTTACCGGATACGTTTCAGATATCTTTCCAGTGAAAAGTCGACAGCCTCCCTGGCGCCGGTTTTAATATATTTTCCAAAAGCGCCATACATCGCATCATAGCTTAACGGTTTTATGGCGGCATGCAGGGTATTAATTTCGTTGGCAGATAAAGGAATATTATTCGGATAACTGTACATCACTGATACAGTCTTCCTGTCGGAAGATACCTGTACCACATCACCCACAAGCAAACATCCCTTTCCGGCCGGCGAGTACAACACATTGCCGCCCTCAAAATGACCACCGCACAATATCAGCTGGATGTCGTCCCACAGCGGCAATTCATTGCCCGCCCATAATTTAATCACATCGTCGTGGCGCTGCAGCCATTGGGCATCCAGTTCGTGCACATAAACGGGAATGTTGCCAAAGGCATGACTCCATTCCACAATGGTGGAGAAATAATGCGGGTGGGAGAGGGCAATAGCCTTGATGCCGCCCAGTTTCTCAATAATATTAATCGTAGAGGCGTCGAGGTTAGCTATGCAATCCCAGAGGATATTCCCCGATGGAGTAATCAGTAAATGCGCCCGCTGCCCGATGGCAAAATCCGGCGTTGTGTAAATAGCATAAAGATCGGGCGCCACCATTTCTATAATATTACGGTGGGTTTGCCGCACCTGTTCCAGGGTCGTCCAGGCTTGTCCACCGGGATTTACATACTGCCGTTCATCTTCACAAATAGGGCAGCATGCCGGCGCCTTTTCTGTGGCATCATATTGCACCCCGCAGGTGCTGCAGATATAGTGTGTCATATCATCATCTTTAGAAAACAGAATATAGGATTTTTTGGTCAAAGCGAACAAGCCCGGCATAACAGAACTATTTGTTATTTCATGGATGCTCCAAAACTAGTCCACCTGGCTGACCAGCCCATGAAACGAAGCAGGCAAAAAAAAGTCCAATACAAAACACATTTTATCCATCGACTTCCCACGTCCCGCATCTTATTTTTGCATCACATTTTTAAACTCTTTTCTATGACAAACAACAACAAACTGGCATTCCTTATTCTTCGTATAGGCATTGGCGTATTATTCGCAATTTTTGGTATTATGAAAATTGCCGGCGGCGCCGGTACCTGGGAATTTCTTGGCGGCACCCTGAAAATAGTGGGTATTACTTTCTGGCCGGCGGTTTGGGGTTTTCTGGCTACCATGGCGGAATTCCTTGGCGGCATTGCACTGATCACCGGCTTCTTTGTACGGCCGGCGGCAATCGCCCTACTACTTACCATGGTGGTGGCAACGCTGTTTAAAATCACCAGCGGCGCGCCCTTTGCCGAAATTTCCTATCCGCTGACGATGTTACTGGTAACTATATCTTTCGCGCTGAACAAAGGTATCGCCCCAAAGGAGTAGGGCGCGAGTTTTGTCTTGGCTCAGGATTACGCTGATTATACTGATTTCTGGGATTTTATCCTTTGGATTTTTAAAATGATTAAGGGAGACATAAGCGAAAATATCCGCTTATGTCTCCCTTAATCTTTAAAATCAAATATGATCAAATCTTGGTAATCAGTATAATCAGCGTAATCCTGAGAAAGACAAAATCCGCGCTCACCCTGCAATGAGTTCCCCATCCCTGAACAGTGGCAGCACGTTGGCGCCGTCTGCAGTAAGACAGTAGTGAATATCTTTTTCCAGGCCGTACTGCGCAAGGCGTTTGTAGTGTGAGGCCTGTTTCATGAAGGTATAGATGTCGTGTTTAGCGGAGTGGTAAAGTGTTTCCGCGGCAATGGCGGAGTCGCAGTTTACATCAAAGTGTTCCTTGATACGGCTTACCACGGCGCCGGCAAACAGGGTATCTTCCATGTTTACACGGTCTTTCCAGGCAGCGCATCCGAGGATGACATTTTGGTTTTGTGCCACCAGGTAATCGCAAACGGCGCTGATGTTGGGGAAGGAACCGGTGATGATTTGTATGGCATCTTTAGCCATGTGGAGCAGCTTAGTACCGTTGGTGGTGGTAAGTACCAGCGTTTTATTTTCTACGAACTCGCGTGGATATTCAAAGGGAGAATTGCCGTATGCCAGTCCTTCTGCTATCCTGCCATCTCTTTCGCCGGCGGTGATACCGCTGATCGCGCGGCCGATGTTCACACATTCCTCCACACTGGCAACCGGTATTACCCGGGAAGCGCCGTTGTACAGGGCGGTGCAGATGGTAGAGGTAGCGCGCAGTACATCTATGATAACTACGATGCTGTTTTTTACATCAAACAAATGTAATAATGCCGGAGATAAACATACTTCCAGGCTGGGTTTGTTGCTATCTGTCATTCAGTTATGTTTTGCTTTAATCAAGGATTACCCGCCACTTTTCGCTCTCTGCATAATCCTTAATGGTATTATTTCTTTCCTGCAGGAGCCTGGTCATATATTTTTGCAGGTAGAGCCGCTCAAATACTTTTCCGAACCAGCCATAAGGGGCGCCAAAGTCCATAATATCAATCATCACCGTGGCGTTCTCTATTGGTTTAAAGTAATGTTCATGATTCATATGGGTAAAATCGCCGGCGGTCATCTCATCGGTAAAAAACTCGTTTTGACGCATAGCGGTGATTTTAGTGGTCAGTTCCCTCATTTTTCCCAGGTGCTTTGCTCTCCAGGTCACTGTTTCATTATAGGATATCAGGCCGTTGGTGCGGCCTTTTATCGCATCTTCCTGCCGGTGCGACATACTTCGCTTGTGCAGCGTAATGCTCCTGCTCAGGTCGTAGACCCGCTCCAGGGGAGCATAGATAACGGTAGTTAAATGAATAGTAGGCATAGATATGGTAATAAAATATAAAAATTCCGGTGCACCGAAAACTTTCCAGGCACCGAAATTAACAACTTTAACCGGCTATTCATACATATTCCTAGCTCAGGAAAGGCACTTTTACCACTTTTGCTTTCAGGGCCTTGTCTCTTACCGCAATAAAAATTTCTGTATCCTGTGCTGCAAAAGCCGTTTTCACATAGCCGAGACCGATAGCCTTCTGCATAGAGGGCGATTGAGTGCCCGAAGTTACGCGGCCAATTACATTACCTGCTGCATCCCTGATTTCGTAGTCGTGGCGGGGAATGCCTTTATCTACCATTTCAAAGCCTACCAGTTTTTTGCTAACACCTTCTGCTTTCTGTTTTGCGAATAACTCGCTGGAGGTAAATGGTTTGGTGAATTTGGTAATCCAACCCAAGCCTGCTTCCATTGGAGAAGTGGTATCGTCGATATCATTTCCGTAGAGGCAGAATCCCATTTCCAGGCGAAGTGTGTCACGTGCGCCCAAACCAATAGGCTTCAGGCCTTTAGGAGTACCTTCTGCGAAGATGGCATCCCAAATCTTATTGGCTGCTCCGTCGGTATCTTCAAAATAAATTTCGATGCCGCCTGCACCGGTGTACCCGGTGGCGCTGATCACTACATTTGGTACGCCTGCAAAGGTTCCTTTGGTAAAAGTGTAGTACTTCATGTTTACCAGGTCGGTTTCTGTAAGCGGCTGGAGGATGCTGGTAGCATTGGGTCCCTGGATGGCGAGGAGGCAGGTTTTATCGGAAATGTTGTGCATTTCCACTCCTTTGGTGTTGAACTGGGAAATCCAGTTCCAGTCTTTTTCAATATTACTGGCGTTTACCACCAGCATGTATACTTTATTTTCTTCGATACAATAAACGAGCAGGTCATCTACGATACCGCCTTCGTTGTTTGGCAGGCAGCTGTACTGCGCTTTCCCGGCAGTGAGCTTGGAAGCGTCATTGCTGGTAACACGCTGAATCAGGTCCAGCGCATTTTCGCCCTTTAAAATAAATTCGCCCATATGGCTTACATCAAACACACCGGCGTTGGTACGTACCGCCTGATGCTCATCGTTAATACCAGTGTAGGAAATAGGCATGTTGTAACCCGCAAAGGCAGCCATTTTGGCGCCCAGCGCAATGTGTTTCTCTGTAAAAGGCGTGTTTTTCATACTTTGTTTTTAAAACGGGGCAAAAATAGCGATTTGGAAATTATGAACGGTCAACATAAAACGGCGTATGACTGTTTTAAGACGAAAGGCATACATTATAAATACTTAAAATACAATGATATAGTCAAAAGAATTAACTGCCAATGTGCTTTGGGCCGTCTGTAATTCGTAATTTTGCTGCAACACCCAAAACAGATTCGCTGTGAAAAAGAAGACCTGGCTGTTACCATTGGTAGTTGTAACCATACACGTTCATGCCCAGAAAAAGGAAGACCGCAAAACAATTGGTAACCTGCAAACACACATCAGTTACCTGAGCAGCGACAAGCTGGAAGGCCGCAGTACCGGTGCTCCCGGCGAACAGCTGGCAGCCGCCTATATCTCTGCGCAAATGCAGAAAATTGGATTGACCCCTATGGGTGAGAATGGTTTTTTACAGGCTTTTACGGTAAAAGAAACCCGTGAACCGTCGGCAGACTGTCAGATGAGCATTGGCGGAAACAAGCTGGAAGCAGGTAAACAATTTGTGCCACTACCTTTCAGTGCCGGCAAATCGGCTAAAGGAGAAGCTATTCCGGGGGTGAACGAACCAGATAATATCTGGCTGATCAATGCAGCCGAACTGGATACCGACGGCCGGAAAAGCATGGCAGAACAGTATTTACAGCAAACTCAGACTGCCGAAAAATCCGGCGCCACCGGCGTGGTATTTTACAATGGCAAAGAAACGGCTCCCGAAGTAATGAAATGGCTGGCCGAACGTCCCAAAGCCGCCGGCATCCCGGCTGTATGGCTCAATGCCGACGTCAGCAAAAAACTGAGCGCTGATGATGCAGATGGATTTCCCATCCACATGCAGGTAGCCTTCAAAACTATAAAACGTAATGGTACCAACGTAATCGGCTATATCAACAATAAAGCTCCCAGAACCATTGTGATCGGCGCGCATTACGATTACCGCGGCTGGGAAATCACCGACAAAACGGAAGACAATGCCAGCGGCACCGCCGCCATGCTGGAAATAGCCCGCTTACTGAAAGGTTCCCGTCTTCATAACAACAATTATATTATTATCGCCTTTTCAGGGAAAGAACAGGGACTTTCCGGCTCTTCCTACTTTGCGTCCCACAGTACCGTAGATCTTTCGCAAGTGAACTACATGATTAATATGGATGGTGTCGGCACCCTGAACCCGGGTACGGCACTACAGATCGGCGGTACCGGCACATCGCCCGGATGGTCGGCCATTGTTCAGGAAGCTGCCGGCAAAGAGCTGCCACTGGTATATGATTCCAGCGGTATCAGCAACTCCGATCATGCATCTTTCTACAAAAAAAATATACCGGTACTCTATTTCTGCAAAAATACCTCCGCAGACAAGGTGAACTACGATGGCACCCTGCATGTGCTAAAGCTGGTGTACAACATCATCGACAAAACAAATAACAGGGATAAACTCGCGTTCAGCAGCATCCAGTGAGGTGCCCGAATTAGGATCGCTTCAAAATTTGCAGGTTACATATAAGTGCGAAATGTATATTTTCGCATAAATACGTCATTCGTAAAATTTCAATTTATCCCTGTAAATGGACGAGAAACTGGCGCTTATATACCGGTATTTCCAGCTGCTGGAGAGCTTTTCAGCAGATCCCGTTGAATTTGCCAGGATCTTTCATCCAAATATTATTCAGACTGAATATCCAAACCAGCTCTCGAATGAAATTAAACAACGGAACTTTGAGATCATGCTGGAAAGCATGGTTACCAATAAAATAATTTTGAAATCGCAGCACTTCAGTGTGCTGAAAGTAGTGGAATCAGGAAATACCCTGGTGGTAGAAGCCAAATGGACAGGGGAAATAGGCGTGGATGCCGGGCATTTCCGCCGGGGACAAATAATGAAAGCATTCATTTGCACCATCATAGAATTCCGCGACGGGAAAATTTACCGGCAACGCAACTATGATTGTTACGAACATTAAAGCTATGAGATTATGAAAAAAATATTATCACTACTGGGAGTTGCTTTGTTGCTGTTTGCGTGTAACCATACCCGTAACGATGAGCGCACCACCGACAGATCGGCCTATGACGTTATCACCGAAAAATGCTACGTGTACCGCGAGTTCAAGCCGGCCTCCAACCCGCTGACAGATTCCGTACTGCACTTGAGAAAGGAGCTGACGGATTACCTGGATCAGCACCAGTATAAAAGACATATGGCGGGAAAAGACAGCTTGCTTTTCCACCGCGAAAACGGCCAGGAAGTGATCATTGAGCTGCCCACCCCGCAGGATATCTGGGAACAAAGCACCATCATTGTTTTTGATCCGCAGAAAAATCCTTTGTTCGTAAATTTACACAAAGGCACTGCCCAACTGGAACATTACATTCAAGCAAAATAATCAGATAAGAGTTTGCCGATCATACAAAACATCAGACTAACTGTAGATGCAGTCGTATTTGGATATATTCCCAAAGAAGGCATCGTGGTGCTGCTGATCAAGCGTACCATTGAGCCCTACCTGCACAGCTGGGCGCTGCCCGGCGGCTTTGTGCTGGACGATGAAGCGCTGGAAGCAGCTGTTACCCGTGAGCTGCTGACAGAAGCCGGCGTAAATATCAACTACCTCGAACAGCTATATACTTTTGGTTTACCCGGCCGCGATCCGCGTGGAAGGGTAGTATCCATTGCTTACTTCGGACTGGTAAATCCCACCAATTTCAAACTGGCGGCCAGTTCCGATGCTGAAGACGCCAAATGGTTCAATATCAAAGACCTGCCAACGCTGGCTTTTGATCACGCTGCCATTATTGATATTGCCGTACAACGCCTCCGCAACAAGATCCGTTACGAGCCTATCGGCTTTGAACTGCTGGATAATAAATTCCCCATCGCCGACCTGGAAAAACTCTACGAAACCCTGCTGGACCGGCCTATCGACCGCCGCAATTTCCAGAAGAAGATTAATCATCTCGGGATATTGATTGCCCATAACGAAAAACAAAAACAGGTATCGCAGGGTAGGCCCGCGAAGCTGTTCAGCTTTGATGAAGCCAGGTATTTTAAGCTGAAGAAAGAAGGAATGACGTTTGAAATATAGACCCGGAGCTTCGTGCTGACCGATTAGGGATTGAACTGCCGGACACTTCCCCTACATGCCATTTTCCCTGCAATAATCCCTATATTAATATCCTGTAGCGACCGCATTTCCTATTTTGTGTATTTTTTACAAGAAATATTTTGGAAATACAGAAACGGTTTCTATATTTGTGTAACAATTACACAAAATAGCTCGGATATGCAAAACACAAAGCCCACAGGAGTTATTATCGCCCGGTTCCAAACGCCTTCTCTCCATGAAGGGCACCTGGAACTTATCCGCCAGGTGAAACAAAAGCACAACCGCGTACTTATCATACTCGGCGTTAGCCCGGTGAGAGGCAGTCGCAAAAACCCACTGGATTACTATACCCGTGAACGGATGATCAAACAGCAATTTCCGGAAATCATTGTACTGCCCCTGAGTGATCAGAAAAGCGATGATGTATGGTCACAGAAACTGGATGAACTGCTCAGCAACAACTTCCCGCACGAAAGCTTTTTGCTGTACGGCAGCCGCAACAGCTTTATGGATACCTACTCCGGCAAATATAAAACAGAAGCCCTACCTCCGGTACAGGATTATAACGCCACCGCCATGCGGGAAGCGATATCTGACAAGGTGTTTGATACGGAAGAATTCCGCGCCGGTATCATCTACAATACTTACAATCTCTTTCCTTCTGTATATGCTACCGTAGATATTGCATTGTTCAGGAACGATAAGAAAGAACTGTTGCTGGGCCGCAAGCCAAACGAAAACGTATGGCGTCTCCCGGGAGGTTTTTCCGACCCAACAGACGACAACTTCGAAATGGCCGCCGCCAGGGAGTTACAGGAAGAATGCGGCGCCGTGGAAACCGGCCCCATGCAATATGTAGCTTCCCTCAGGGTAAACGATTGGCGCTATCGCAGCGAAGTAAACAAAATCATCACCACACTGTTCAGTACGGACCTTATTTATGGCGAACCCACCGCTGGCGACGACTTACAGGAAATCCGCTGGATAACGGTAACGGATATACCTGGTTTAATTGCCAAAGGAGAGATCAATGATACACATATCCCCCTGCTGGCAAAACTGACCGAAAAATATATTGACTAAGACTAAAACTTTTGAGACATGACAAAGGAAAATCTCATCCTCCTGGCCGATGCTTATAAATATTCCCACCATAAACTGTACATTCCCGGTACACAATTCATTTACTCTTACCTGGAAAGCCGCGGCGGTAAATTTGAAGAAACTGTTTTCTATGGCCTACAATACTTTCTGAAAGAATACCTGAGTGGCGTGGTATTCACCAAAGAAAAACTGGACGAGGCCGAAACCATCCTCACAGAAGTGTTTGGCCGGAAAGATGTATTTGACCGCAGCCGCTTTGAATACATCATCGATAAATATGGCGGTAAACTCCCCGTTCGTATCAAAGCAGTGGCAGAAGGCACGGTAGTGCCTGTACGAAATGTGCTGATGACCATAGAAAACACCGACCCGGAATGCTTCTGGCTCACCAACTTTCTTGAAACACTGCTGATGCAGGTGTGGTATCCCTGCACCGTGGCTTCCGTATCCAGGGAAATAAAAAAAGTAGTAAAGAAATATTATGAAGAAACAGCCAGTGCAGCTGCCTTCGGCGGTATCGACTTTGTGCTGAACGACTTTGGATTCCGTGGCGCCAGCTCTGTTGAAAGCGCTGGTATCGGCGGAAGTGCCCACCTGGTAAGCTTTGCGGGCAGCGACACCATCCCCGGCTCCGTATTTGCAAAGAAATATTACGATGCCCCTGCCGCACCCGGTTTATCTATCCCGGCTACCGAACACTCCGTTGTTACGCTTCTTGGGGAAGAAGGAGAGCTGGAAATATTCAAACATATATTGGATAGCTATCCTACCGGTACCATCGCCTGTGTATCTGATTCCTACAACATTTTCAGGGCCTGTGAAGAATACTGGGGCACTGCTTTAAAAGAACAGATCCTCAAAAGAGAAGGCACGCTGGTAATCCGCCCTGATAGCGGTGACCCGGTACAAACCCTGCTCCGCATCTTCACCATCCTGATGGACAAATTCGGCTATAGTACCAACGAAAAAGGATTTAAAGTACTGCCTCCGCAGGTACGGGTGATTCAGGGCGACGGCATCAGTTACTCATCTATCCCCGGCATACTGGAAGCCCTGAAGCAGGCCGGCATCAGCGCAGAAAACCTGGTGTTGGGTATGGGAGGCGCCTTACTGCAACGTGTAAACCGTGACACCCAGGAATTTGCCCTCAAATGCGCTTACGCTGTGGTAAACGGGAAAGCCATCAATGTTCAGAAGATGCCCGTGGAACTGGATGCCAGCGGCCAGTTACGCACTTCTTTCAAAAAATCAAAAGCCGGAAAACTCAGACTCATAAAAGACAACAATACTTTCAAAACCGTGTCTGAAGAAGATGCACCTGCATCTGCCGACCTGTTACATACGGTATTTGAAAACGGTGAAGTAACGCTCAGCTACACCTTTGATGAAGTCAGAAAAACCGCAACACTATAAAGTATTCTTATTTCTTCCAACAGTGTTTTCCTCAGGAGGGTGTATCAGATCTACGATACACCCTCTGTTATTTTTGCATAATACGTATACAAAAAATCATCGCATTCCTTAACTTCATGGCATGTATTTACTCATCCCCGGCCGGCATCACCTGCTAACAGATTTTCAGTTCAAATACCTGAACCGCCTGATCAAATGTAAACTGGAAGGCGAAAAAGACGTATATGGCCAACCGTTAGTCGCACAGGAAATAGAAGGCGTGATCTTCGCAGTTACCTCCGCCAATCATTTAGGTACCAAACGGAACCCGGTGCCATTCTACCTCCGCGCCATGATTATCCAGGAATTTTCCAACTCCCTCGATGTGCCGGTATACGTGTATGGTATCGACGATGTAGGCGTGATCAATGATTTTACAGAATATACGGTAAAGACTATACGGCATTCCAGTGAAGGGATTCATTCCCTCACACCGGCCAATACCCTCGTTATTTGCTCCACTGCAGTAAAGGAGATGTACATCAAACATGGCTTCACCATACTGCCGGCAGAATGGGACCCGGAAAGCAACCAGTTCACACAACCCATGCCCTGGGATATTGTAAAGCTGGTAGCGCAAGCCGGCGACTGGCGAAAAAACAAAACCATTCTCGACCAGATGCACCCAGCCTCTTTCAAAATCTGGTCGCTCTACAATGTAGGGGACAAGGTGCAACATATCCTGAAAGACCCTATCATTGGCGCAGACGGCGATCTCACTGCCACACGTGACTACAACGTATACGTAAAACAAATGGACGACATCGCCGCCCAGAAATACCGGGAAACAGCTCCCTATATTCAGCCTGGCAACATCGGCGATATCGGCTGCGCCGTTGGTTCGTGGATAAAAATGGCCTGCGAGGATGATCGCCTGCATGAATGCGACTTCTACGGAATAGAGGTATCCCGTCATCTGTATGATATCTGTCTTCAAAGAAAACATAATGGTGAATTCGCCAACCCCTCCGTGTTCTTCTCGCAAAAAAATGCGGTGACCAGCCTCGTATTTGAAGCCGGCAGCATGAATACCATTCATACTTCCTCGCTCACCCATGAAATAGAATCATACGGTAGCCGGGAAGACCTGATCGCGTTTATACGTAACCGTTGCAATGAACTGGTTCCTGGAGGAGTATGGATAAACCGCGATGTAGTAGGACCGGAAAACAAAGACGAAATCATTTTGCTCTGGCTCAATGAAACCGATGGGGAAAATGATATCGCATTGCCTGAAAATGCAGGTACACATGAACTGGCGGCCTGGCTGGGAAAGCTGTCGACCAAAGCGCTGTTCACCCAGTTCGCGAAAGACTTTCGCCGTCAGGAAGGCTTTCAATTGCCCTATGAATGGATAACCATAGCAGGACAAACCTATGCGCAGCTATCCATGCAAAATGCGTGTGAATTCCTGTTCAAAAAAGATTATCACGATAACTGGCTCAGTGAGATGCATGAAACGTTTTGTTTCTGGAATTATGAAGACTGGAAAGCTGCCCTGGAAGAAGCCGGCCTGCGGCTGGATAATTTGTCTGCCACCTGGCGTAACGAGTGGATTGTGAATAACAGGCTGGAAGGTAAGGTACAATTGATGCGCCCGTGCAAAAATGGTGTACCCTTACCTATCCCTTTTCCTGTTTCGCATATGCTGCTTTTAGCAAGAAAATAATCTGTCACCGGGAAGTGGCTGTAAATCACTTTCCGGTACATCTCATAATCCATAGTCTTTCAGTGGAATTATTTTCGGCTGGTTATCCGCCACCAGCATATTTTCTGTCTGTTGATCGTTTTTTGGGAGAAGTGTCAGGAATAAATGTATTTGCTGCAAATATAAACTGTGGAGAGATAAATGGGGTTGTGAAAAGGAAAGAATTTATTGTTAAAATCAAAGAATTCCACAATTACTATAATGATGCAAATTGCCTGATATTATCGATAATAAATTTAGTTCGTCCTTTTTCCGAAAAATCCATATTTGCATCTATCCATTCATCCAGATAAATATTATTTATTAATTCTGTAAAAGATTTATGGAGATAATCTCTCACATCTTTATCTGCATTGTTTAATTCCTGCCAAATTGTGGTCCGATTGTTAAGAACATAAACAATATCCTCAAAGTCAGAACTTGTTCTTCCATCAGCTTTCCCTCGGTTTTTAAAAGCCTCCAGCTTGGTAGCAATGAAGTATTCAGGCTTAAATATCCTGATGATATAGTTTACATTCCCTTCAGGCTCCAATTGATAATCCATTGCAGTGGCAAATCCCTGCTTATACCACTTATTGGAGAACCCAAGAATTTCATCTGAAGTAGGCATCACATCTACAACGATACCGAGTACCTTATAACGGCATATTATCTTCGACTCCTGGTCATTGGAAAATCCCTTTTCTCTAAGTTTATCTTCCAATTGTTGATACCCTTTATAATTCAACAACTCAATCAAAATATCAACATCATTTGTCGGCCTTACTTCCTCTCCCTTCCTATCGGCATATAAAGAGACCGTCGCGCCTCCCACAAATACAACTTCCCGTTTTAATTCCTCCAAAGCGTTATAAACTGCTTTTATCCTGGTGATGTTTTCCCTATGACTCATATTAATATGATTTTTTTGAGCTCTTCTATAGCCAGCTTTTTTTCCCTGGATTTACCCACACGGATTATGTCGATACTTGCCAAAGCTTTATACAACTGGGCGTCTTCTTTTACAGCTTTCACTACTCCCTTATGTAATGGTTCAATTAGCATCCCTCTCATTGAGCCTTGATCATCCGGCCAGACATAATTGGATTCACTGGCAAAATGATTTTTATAAAACGGATGTGAGTGAGCAGTAGGAGTTCCTGTAACAACCTGACCAGGTATCTGCGGAAAAACATAATGCAGTCCATATTGAATAAACTCCATTAATGAGATACGAAATACTTTCCTCCTCGGCTCGTCTATTAAACCGGCGATACAACTGCGGTTTAAAGACTCCGATATTTCTGAAATACTAATAGACAAGGCATTTGACAGATCCCTGTACTGCCAGTTATCCTGCATTGTTAATATCTTCAATAAGATTACTACGTCCTGGGGACGCATTCCATTATGACCTCTCATATCTTAAAGATACGACTTTTGTTCATTGTTCGCAAATCGCGAACAAAGAACAAAATTGAGGGTCGCGTGAAAATAATAATACACCAAATGGCAGGTTTCGTACCTCTCAAAAAAAAGAAAGCCGGAGTATGATTACTCCGGCTATTACCTAAACCTACAACTGTTACACTGTTAGTAACATATCTTTAATTCGAATGAATTTCATTTAAAGGCACTTCTTCATAAGAAGCCACCATACGTTGCCTGATGTAACGTTTGCTGGACAACCTGCCCATTCCCAGCTTCGCCATACCCATATCCACAATCATGTATACCACCGGCACCACAATCAGGGTAAGGAACATAGAGCTCATCAATCCTCCGATGATAGCCCAGGCCAATCCATTTTTAATGGAGCCCACACCACCTGTTGCCAATGCAATAGGCAACATACCGATCACCATTGCGATGGTGGTCATCAGGATAGGACGCAAACGCGCGTGGTTGGCATGAATCAGCGCCTGGTAAGTACTTTGGCCCTGCTCCTTCATCTGGTTGGTAAAATCCACCAGGATGATCGCATTCTTCGCCACCAACCCGATCAACATAATGATACCCATGATGGTAAAGATGTTCAGCGTATTGTTGGTGAGTGCCAGTGCCAGTAATGCACCGATGATCGCCAGCGGAATAGAGAACAATACCACGAAAGGATAGATGTAGTTGTCGTACAACGCCACCATGATCAGGTATACCAGCACAATGGAGATCAGCAATGCCGCGCCCATGGTACCAAAGGAGTCGCCCTGGTTTTCTGCATCACCGCCAAAAATGTAGTTTATGCCGGCGGGCTTGTCCATTTTTGCCAGCTTGTCGGAAAACTCCTGGGTAACTGTACCTGACGGACGACCCATTACCTGCGCCTGCACAGATACAGAAGTGTTTTTATCCCTTCTTTCCAGGTGACTGGGTCCTGAGCCTTCTGTTATCACAGCAAACTGCGACAGCTTGATCAGTTGCCCCTTGTCGTTGATGAACTGTATATTGGATACATCTTCCAGGTTCTTACGGTTGAAATCATCAAACCGGATGTTGATATCGTACTCATAATCCCCCTGACGGAACTTTACTTTAGAGTCATCGGCTGTACCACTGAAAGCGGTTTGCATGGTACCACCCACGGCATCAAGCGTGAGGCCCAGTGCGGCCATCTTATCCCTGTCTACCTGCACATTAATTTCCGGGTTACCATCTTCTACCGACAGTTTTACTTCTGTAGCACCACTGATAGTTTTGAGCGTATCCATGGCTCTTTTAGCGTAATTCATTACGCTGTCCAGCTCCGTACCCATTACCACCAGCTCTACCGGCGCCCGCTCTGCGGTACCGAGGATACTTACATCCGTGGTTTTTACCTTTACACCAGGTAAGATACTTTTCAGTTCTTTTTTGATCTTGGCGGCATAGATATCTGAAGCATCCAAACGATGTTCCGGCCCCACCAGCATTACGGTGATCTCTGCTTTATATGCGGTTGACTGCGCGTTACCAAAACCATCTTCACTGGTTTGACCTACCGTTGTGATCAAACGGGTAACTTCCTGTTTCTTGTTAAGATATTTTTCTGCTGTACGTGTAGCCAGGTTAGTTTGTTCTACAGACGCATCCTTCGGCATTTCCAGCATTACGATGAACTGTCCGCGGTCGCCCTTGGGAATAAACTCTCCACCGATGTAGCCTTTACCTACCAGCATGAAAGAAGCTACCAACAAACCAACCGCCACGGCTATGGTGATCCTTTTATGACCCAGCGCCCACTTCAGGATACTGGTCATCCAGTTGGTGAACTTCTGCAGCTGTGCTTCAAACCAGAGAATGAATTTCTCAAAAATGTTCTTACCGGTAATATGTTCCAGCTTACCAAAGCGGGATGATAACAGCGGCACAATCATAAAGGACGACAACAAGCTAAGCATCGTGGAAATCATTACCACCACGCAAAACTCACGCAGAATCTTTGATACCAGCTCATTAGTTAAAGAGATGGGCAGGAACACCACCACAATTACCAGCGTAATGGAGGTAACGGTGAAGCCTATCTCTTTTACACCATCAAATGCAGCACGGACACGGTTCTTACCCATTTCCATATGCCGGTAAATATTTTCCAGCACCACAATCGCATCATCCACGAGAATACCTACTACCAGCGACAAGCCCAATAACGACATGAGGTTGAGCGAGAAGCCCATTAGCTTCATACCGATGAACGTAGCAATGAGGGAAGCCGGAATGGAAATCATTACAAACAGCGCACTACGGATACTGTGCAGGAACAACAGCATCACAACAGCCACCAGCACTACTGCGAGGATAAGGTCATGTATTACCGAGTCGGCAGATTCCAGCGTAAAGTCGGAGGAATCGTTTGCTACCAGCATTTTCAGGTCGTTCGCAGCATAGTCTTTTTCAATTTTGCTGATAGCCTTTTTCATTTCTTCACTCACGGTTACCGCGTTGGCATCCGTTTGTTTCTGCACTTGCAGGGCAATCGCACTAACACCATCTACGCGGGCAATACGATCCGCATCTTTCTGGGCATCCTGTACATCGGCAACGTCGGTCAACCGCACCTGTGTGCCATCCTCAGTTGTTTTCAGCACGAGGTTACGCAGCTGGTCTACGTTTTTATATTTACCGGCCAAACGGATCAGGATCTGTTCGTTGGCTGTTTTCACCTTACCGGTTGGAAAGTCAAGGTTGGCGTTGGTGATCAGCTGACGCAATTGCAGGATGGATAAGTTGAAAGCCTGTAATTTTTTTGGATCTACGTTTACCTGGATTTCGCGCTCCTGGCCACCAATCAGTGATACCTGGGCTACACCCGGTAACCGGGATAATAATGGTTGCAGCTTCTTATCTACCAGGTCGTAAAACTGTTTGTCATCCATTTTAGCGGTGGCAGACAGCGTCATGATCGGAAGGTCATCCAGGGAAAATTTGTTGAGCGATGGCGGCTTGGCATCACCCGGCAGATCTGCCAGGATAGCGTTTACCTTGCGTTGTGCATCCTGCAGGGCAATATCCACATCCGCATCGTTGTTCAGCTCAACGGTAATAACAGACAAACTTTCAGAAGATTTGGAAATGATCTTTTTGATCTTTTCCATAGATGCTACCGCATCTTCAATCTTCTTGGTAATCGTACTTTCCACTTCATTGGGAGAGGCGCCGGGATATACCGTAGAAATGGTTACGATAGGGGAGCTGAACTTTGGCAACAGCTCGTAGTTCAGCGATTTATAACTCATCACGCCCAGGAGGGTGAGGATGGTGAACACCACCACTACGATCGTAGGTCGCTTAATTGATACTTCAGTAATCTTCATGTTGCAAAAATTTGGTCAAACACCAGATACATTTTCCTCGCTTACTTTTTGCCGTTCTGAGCCACTACAACAGCACCTTCAGTCAGGTTAATCTGACCGCTGGTGATCACAGTGTCACCTTCGTTCAGCCCTTCCCGTATTTCCACCTGGTCGCCAACAATGCGGCCGGCCACTACTTTGCGTTTCTTT
This sequence comes from Chitinophaga sp. RCC_12, assembly GCF_041360695.1. Taxonomy (NCBI): domain Bacteria; kingdom Pseudomonadati; phylum Bacteroidota; class Chitinophagia; order Chitinophagales; family Chitinophagaceae; genus Chitinophaga; species Chitinophaga sp. RCC_12. The sequence continues at coordinate 786,378 of NZ_JBFUPS010000002.1, read as the reverse complement.
GCCACATTACCATCCATTACATAAATGGTATTGCTGTTTACGCCACCTACAAATGCGGTGCGTGCAATGAAAATTGTTTTAGCCGCATTCGGATCTACGAAATGTGCAGTACCATACATACCTGCTTTCAGGTCTTTTCCATCAATATTGCGGACTTCCATCTCCACCGGGTAGTTGAGGGAGTTATCACCTTTTGCAGCAATAAAGGTAATAGTGCCTTCATACTGGGTTTCAGGGAATACGTTGGAAGTAACCTGTACTTTCTGGCCGGTTTTGAGTGTTACCACTTGTCCTTCCGGTACAGATACGGACAGTTTCAGCCTGGATACATCCACGATGTCGAACATTTTATTGCCTACAGAGAGGTAAGCACCCTGTTCTATATATTTTTTATTGATAATTCCGGAGATAGGCGCTTTCACATAAGTATCGCTTACGCGACGGCTGGCAGCCTCATAGCGCGTTTTCGCAATGTCGTACTGCAGGCGCGCATCATCCATTTGTTTCTGCGTAACGCCTCCGGTCTGGAACGCACTTTCGTATCTTTCCTTATCTACTTTCAGCTGGTTGAGGTTAGCTTTTGCAGATTCGAGGTCGGTATTTAAAAGCTGACCATCAATGTAAGCAATGGGTTGTCCCTGTCTTACCACGCTGCCTTCATCCACCAGCAGTTTGGTAATACGGCCGGCGGTTTCGGCGAGGTACGTCAGTTCGCGTACCGGCTGAAAGTTACCATTGGCCAGAAATCCCTGGGAGAAATCATTGCGGGATACTTTCTGTACCAGCACCGGGATGTCGCCGATATTGCTTTGTTTTACGAATTCTGTTTTAGCCTCGTTCGCTTTTTTGTTAGCGCTGAGTTTCCACATGATCAGTACTACTGCACCTACTGCCACCAAGCCCCAGATTATAAACTTTTTCATCTGCAAAATAGTTTGTGTGTTCTATCGTTGTTTTTCGTTTATACGTTTAGTTCAGGAGGTCTTTCAAACTTCCTTTGCTTTTTATTATCTCCAGCTCTGCCAGTTTGTATTGCAGCAGGGCTTCGTTATAACTGTTTTGTGCATCTGCCAGCGAAGTTTCTGCGTTCAGCAGATCCGTCAGGCCCGCCAGGCCCAGTTTGTAGTTATTCTGAGTAGAATAATACACTTCATTGGCGAGGTCCACGTTCTCTTTTTGCGTGGTGATGGTAGATAAGTTACTACGTACCATCAGCTTGGCGTTTTCGTAGTCGGTGTTGAGGGTCAGTTCTGTGTCTTCCAGTTGCTTGCCCAGCTGACGCAGGGTTACGTTGGCCTGACTCACTTTGGAGCGGCGGCCAAAGCCATCAAAGATGGGTACCTTCAGCGATACGCCGATGGCTGCTGCACCAAACCAGCTGGTAGAGTTGGTAGGATCTTTCGAAAAAGCCCATTGCTGACTCATCCCGTTGTAAGAGTATCTTCCGAACAACGACAGCGAAGGATAATTTTCTGCCTGGTAAGCTTTCTTCTGGAATAACTGCAGTTCTTCCTGTTTCTTCAATAATTTGTATTCCGTTCTGTTGGCGAGATTCATGTCGTCATACTGCAGCACGCCGGCAGCTTTGTTTTCAATGTCTTTCAGTGAAGCCGGCGGCAACAGGAAAGTTGACTGCAGTGGCATACCCATTACCTTTTTCAGGTTGTTGGTTTGCGTTGCGTATTGATTCAGCAACTGTGTACGTTGCGTCATATTATTGATGAGGTTCACCTTGATACGGTCCAGGTCAATTTTTTTGGCGAGACCGTTATCAAATTGGGATTTGGTGGCGCTTACCAGCTGCGTAAGCTTTTCAATATTGCTGTTGATGGTAAGGATCTTTTCCTGTGTTACCAGCAGCTGGTAGTAGAGCTGTGATACATTATAGATCACATTTTCAACAGATTGTTCCGTTTGTATCTTATAATATTCTTCTCCTGCCTTCGAAGCTTTCAAACCGGTAAACACGGCCTGATTAAAGATTTGCTGGCTGAGTTCTGCGCCAACGGTAGCATTGTATTTAACACCAAAAGCCACCAGTATGGAACTATCCGGTTTGCCAAATACAGCACCAGGGATGAGCGATTTCTGCAGCATCAGGTTGTCTGTATAAGAAGCATTACCATTCAGTTGTGGCAGGGCCTGGGAGCGGACTTCCTGGGTTTTGTATTTCCCCATTTCTTCGTCCATTTTGGTTTTTGCCAATTGTTTATTGTTGTTCAATGCAAACCTCAGCGCTTCCTGTAAGGTCAGTTGCGTTTGGGCATAGCCGTTATATACCCCTATCCCCATGAGGAGGACAAGCGTTAACTTTAATCGCTTCATAAAATAAATCTTAGCGTAGTAGTTTTATTCTTCTTCTTTTATTTGCAGGTACTGGTTTACCAGTTTATGTCCCCGGATAGTGGCAATTCCCAATATAAAGTGGGCGGTTACCTGTTCCATTACCTCATGCATTTCAAACTGATCTGCGGGGTATTGCTCCGGGTCAAAAGCTGCCTCCAGCTGCAGCTGGCGCATGCGTGCTACAATATCTATATGAAGGTTCTGGCGGTATAGGCCTTCCGCCATTCCTCTTTTTAAATTCTTTTTGATGTTACAAAGCATGTTATCCGACTTAAAACTCTCAATACTGCGCCAGGTGTCCGGATGATACTTCTGGATTTCGTGCAGCATTACCGGGTTCAGGGTTTTAGCCAGATTGGTGATGTACTTCATGTTACGCACCAGTTCTTCGATGGCATTGTCTGTGGTTTGCAAACACTCATGGAAGTAGTTAATATGGTTTGTCAGCAGTTGTTGCATCCCTTCGTCTATCAGCGCCTGTTTGTCTTCAAAGTGCTCGTATACTGTTTTCTTGGAAATCCCACAGTCGCGGGCGATATCAAACATAGTTACCCCTTTCACACCGTATGTTCTGAACATTTTCAGCGCAGTTTCCAGTATCCTTTCCCTCACTACCATGATTTCCGTTTATGCTTTTATTCCTTTTATGAAAATTTCGAGTAACTGTTTTTGTTTTTCTATTACCTGGTCCATCATTTCTTCATCCAGCTCCGTGTCTTCCCGGATATGATCCGGTACAGAAAAGCGCAATCCCATAGCAGCCAGTACCAATAGTTCCGCGGTTTTTTCAGGATCTTTTACTTTAAATTCTCCCGAGGCAATACCTGCTTTAATGATGGTGGTATGGATATTAAATTCCCGTTGTTTTGCCTTCTTCTTTTCTTCGAGGAAGAGCGCCGAGTTATCCTGTAATATTTTAAATATTTCCAGCCGGCAGAATTTGCTGATAAAATCTTTCCGGAGATCAATGATATTATATAATGCTTCGGCAGCCGATTTCACCTGAACTGCTTCCTTCTCCATCTGCTGAAAATATGCTTCTGCAATTTTTTCCAACACGGCAATGTGCATCGCCTTTTTATCGGGGAAATAGTAATACAGCGATGCTTTGGAGCAGTGAAGATCATCTGCTATTTCGTTCATCGTTGTTTTAGAAGCGCCATAATGAGTAAAACGCTTCAGAGCCGCCTCCAGGATCTTATCCCTCATTTCATCTTTAGCTTCTGTGTGCATTAACTTTTTGACTTTTTTAGTTTCAAGGTCAAAATTAGGGACTTTTTTTGAAATAGTAACTAAAGTTGACCTTTTAACACCCATTTAACTTTTCGAAGATAAAAGTCAGAAAGTCAGGGTGGGGAGATATAAGCGAGTAATCGCCGCGGAGGTTGTCTTGAGCACTGATTACGCTGATTATACTGATTTTTCTTTTTTGGATTTTTTTGATTTTCTTTTAGCTTTTAAAAAATCTAAGGGAGATATAAGCGAACAAATCCGCTTGTATCTCCCTAGAAACAAAAAAGGAGATATGAGCGGAACCCACTCATATCTCCTTAAACCTATAAATCAAAAAAAGAAAAATCAGTATAATCAGCGTAATCAGTGCTCAAGACAACCTCCGCAACAATCCGCTATTTCAGTTTTTCGAGTGCAGCCTGCAGTTTCTCAAACATTGCCGGGATCTCTTCTTTCACGCAGGTACCTACGCTGAGGCGGTACCATGGAGAGTTTTTAGCGGATCCGAAAGCATAGAACGGCACCAGGGCTATTTTAGCTTCATTCAGGATGTAGGAGGTAACAGCAGCCTGATCTGCAAGCGCAGTGCCATCAGCCGTTTGTTTGCCTACCAGGTCAAATTTAACGGTGAGATAGATAGCAGCCTGCGGAGCAATGGCTTCTACTTTATGACCTGCATTTTTCAGTTTATCGAAGCCTTCGTAGATTTTCACCAGTCTTTCTTCGATTTCGCCTTTAAAGTGTTGCAGGTATTTATCCACATTTTCTTTCTGTACCAGGTAGCGGGCAGCAGCTTTTTGTTCTGCCATCGGGCTCCAGGCGCCAACGTGGGAAAGGATGGATTTCATTTTACCAATTACGTGTGCGGGTCCTAACGCCCAGCCAACTCTTACGCCGGTAGCAGCGAACGCTTTACTCATACCGTCGATGAAGATGGTATAATCCCTCATTTCCGGGCGGAGGGTAACCGGATTGTGGTGGTGTGTTTCACCAAAGGTGAGCACCCAATACATCTGGTCGAACAATACATACAGGGGCTTTTCATCAGCGCCTCTGCTTTTGTTTTCGGCCAGTACCAGGTCGCAGATCTCTTCCAGCTGTTGCTTACCGAAAGCGGTACCGGTTGGGTTCTGCGGAGAGCAGAGCGCCAGCAGGGTAGCACCTTTCAGGAGCGGCTTCAGTTCAGCAGCCGTAGGCATGAAGAAGTTTTCTGCTTTGGTTTCCAGCACTACGTGTTCCGCTTCCAGGAAGTGGGTATAGTGATTATTATTCCATGATGGTGTAGCGTATACTATTTTCTCGCCACGGTCAACGATGGTTCTGAAAGTAGCATAAATGATAGGACGACCGCCGCAGGAAATAACGATTTCCTTTGCAGGATCGTAGGAGAGGCCCTCACGCTCAGCTATAAAACCACCTACTGCCTGTCTTAACTCCGCGATACCATCGGCAGGAGGATAATTGGTCAGGTGCTCCTTATAGGCTGTTATGATTTCCTGTTCAAATTCAACCGGGATAGGAAATACCTTCGGGTCAAAATCGCCAATCGTGAAGTTGTATATCTTCTCACCCTTGGCCTGTTTCTCCTTTATTTCAGCTGCTAACTTAATGATTTCGGATCCAATCAACGTTTCGGCTAAATGAGACAGTTTCATAACCTGCTTTTTTTTGTTGGTTTGTAATAATTTTTCAGCGCGGCAAAAGTAACCGATTTGAAGATAATTTAAAAGAATAGGTAAATTCTTTTCACTTCCATTAATAAATGGCCATAGTTATTGCATCTCATCTAACCAGAAGGGGTATTTTTATTCTTTCTATCTAGTATTATACTAAAAAGAAATATATGGATGACTGCAAATCGTTGTGTAAAACCACGTTATCTTAGTGTATAAGATGTGATGAAATTAGGGAGAACGACAAAACTTTCTATCTTTGTTTACAGTACATTTGACCTTTTATGTGAGGTGCCAGGAGAAAATCAGGGCGGCATGCCCTAAAGGTTACCCTTCAACAAAAAATGATAAGCAAACTTATATAAACCATGAAATTTATTGTTTCTTCCTCTACTTTATTAAAACAATTACAACAGATCAGCGGGGTTATCAATTCAAACACAGTATTGCCTATACTGGAGGATTTTATGTTCCTGATTGACAAAAACGAACTGACTGTAGTTGCAACTGACCTGGAAACTGTTATGCGGGTGAAGCTGGAGGTGGAAGCCAAGGAAAGCGGTCGGATCTGTATCCCGGCAAAGATCCTGATGGATTCCCTCAAAAATCTGCCCGACCAGCCACTGACTTTCCACATTGACCTGAACTCCTACGCAGTAGAAATCACTTCAGACAATGGTAAATATAAAGTGATGGGGGAAAATCCGGAGAACTTCCCGAAAGAACCCGCTGCGGATGATACCACCTCCTTTACCATGGCTGCTACAGGTCTTGTTACCGCCATCAATAAAACCCTGTTTGCGGTGAGCAACGATGACCTGCGACCTGCTATGACAGGCGTATTCTTCGAGCTGGCTCCTGACAGTCTTACTTTTGTTGCCACCGATGCACATCGCCTGGTGAAATATGTAAGAACAGACGTAAAATGCCCGCAGGCAGACACCTTCATTGTGCCTAAAAAACCGCTGAACCTGCTGAAATCAGCCCTGCCTGATAACGAAACTGAAATTAAAGTAGCTTATAGCCAGAACCACTTCTTCGTGCAACACGAAGGCGCACAGATGATCTGCCGCCTCATCGATGCCCGTTTCCCTGACTATAAGGTAGTAATACCAAAAGATAATCCTTACCGCCTCACCGTGGTAAAAAGCGATTTCCAGAACGCGTTAAAACGTGTGGGTGTGTTCGCCAATAAAAGCACCAACCAGGTTGCTTTAAGCATCACCGGCAGCGAACTTCAGTTGTCTGCCCAGGATGTGGACTTCTCCTTTGAAGGTAACGAACGCATGAACTGCCAGTATACCGGTGATGATATGCAGATTGCTTTTAATGCGAAATTCCTCATCGAAATGCTGAATGCAGCGGAAGGAGACGAAATCTCCATCGACCTGGCCACTGCCACCAAAGCAGGTATCCTCAGACCATCCGAAAAAGAAGAGAATGAGGACCTCCTTATGCTGGTAATGCCGCTCATGCTGAACAACTAAACTGCGGTTGTTAGCTAAATGCTAAAAAGATAAATACTTATAGCTAAAAACTTATACATAAAGCAATCTCTGACAAAGAGGTTGCTTTTTTCTTTGCCTGTGGCCTAAAAGAGGCCTTTTTATATTCCCCAAATAGTTGTAATTTTTCTCCGGAATCAGTGGTTGGAACACACCCGAGGATTCAGGACAGTAACGCAAGGGTAATAACAGTAACGGATATATGTTTACTGCGTATTACAAGATCACATCCCCCATATCCACTGCAGAGATTTTGTTGGCCTGGTTAAGGAGAACCACAGCATAGCGTAAAAAGACCGTTATATATATTTTACCATGATATGGTAAGTTTTTTTGAAAATATTCCGTCAGTATACCGTACTGCTATCCTGGTGAGCGGACTATTGCTGTTATGGATCATTGAGGGCATGGCGCCCCGGTTCCGTTTTAGCAGCAACCGCTACCGCCATGCCGGCACCAATCTCTTTTTTACATTAACCACGGTGATTGTAAATACAGGGCTGGCATTTCTTATTGTAAAGGCTTCCCGGTGGACCAGCGCCCAGCAGTTCGGCATCCTGTACCTGACGCAACTGCCGCTATGGCTACACACCATACTGGCATTATTACTGCTGGATTTTATTGGGGCCTGGCTCATACATTGGGTACAGCATAAAACGGCCTGGATGTGGCAGTTTCATAAAATTCACCACATAGATACACAGATAGACGCCACCACCGCCCTCAGACACCACCCGGTGGAAAGCCTATGGAGAGTAATAGCCCTTTTTGCCGCTATTATGATTCTCGGAGTGCCCTTCTGGATGATTATGTTATACCAGACCATATCGGCCTTAATGTCGCAGTTCAATCACGCTAATATCCATCTGCCCAAATGGCTGGATAACGCGCTTAGCTGGATCATTGTATCACCGGATATGCATAAGGTACATCATAGTCATTACCAGCCCGAAACAGACGCTAATTATGCCAATATATTTTCTATATGGGATCGCCTCTTCGGCACTTTTGTAAAAGTACCGGATACACTGGCGATCAGATACGGACTGGATGAATACCAGGACGCCCGCTACCAGGAAATAGGATCCCTGTTAAAAGTGCCCTGGGAACACGATAATCCCGTGATGAAGGAAAAGGTCAGTAGTCAGCATAAATAAAATACCTGTTTTGCAAACAATTATTCCTTCACCTGTTCTTTAAAATTCGAATATATGCAACACTCAACAGCATTAACAAAAACAGCCTGTATATCAGCGCTCATTATCGGTGTACTATCGGCAGCATTCGCTTTCAGTACACACACGCCTTCCTATGCAGTTACCGCAGGCTCAGTAGCTATAGTAGTTGGTCTTCTTTCCCTGTATATAGGAAGAAAAAATATTGACGATATGCAGCTCGCTGCTGCCGGCGTATTTATGGCGGTAGTAGCCTGCCTGGTAGGACTCTGGCAGCTATATAATTAATTGCTTCTATGGTATTTTTCCACGTAGCCTTCGGCGGCTTTTACAGGAAACAATACCAGTGAGGTGTCTGACAGTTCTTTTATAATAGTTGTATCCACGATCGTGGAGGTATCTTTTACGCCTTCAGAATGATTCCACAACAGCAGGGTGTCGTGTGTCAGTAACCATTTTTCGTATACCAGTGTGTACATGTTAATGGATCTGGCAGTTCCGTTCTTTCTAAGCTGAAAACCCTGCGTTTCCTTATCCAGGCCCGCTACGGGCTGTATCCACTTTCCTATGAGCTTAGCTGCGTCAATATGCAGCGTATCCGCAACAGCAGCAATGCTGTCAGTAATGCCGGCATTACTGCTGTCTGCGATTATACTAACCAGGCTACTGTCATCCTGTAATTCTTCCTGCTCCGCCTCCTTCTTACTCCCTTTACAGGCAACCGCCAGTATCAATAAACACATTAAACTGAATCGTACCATAATTTAAAAATACACAATTCATCATTTGTAATGTAATTTTTAAATATTTCCATTACTTTTACATCTACACTTTAGGGGTGTTTATCCAATATGAAGGATAAACTGAGATGATACCCTCAGTACCTGAAGCAGTTCATACTGCCGTAGGGAAAAGTAACTGAACCTTTCTCATCTTTCCACATCCTTAAAGTTTATTGTTTCACTTAAATTCCAATTAACATGGAAGTGCATGTAAACAATAAACTTTATGCGGTGCAGCCGGGAACAACCATCGCTGCACTCTTACAGTTTATTCAGATCTCTGCTCAAAAAGGCATTGCAGTGGCCGTCAACAACCAGGTGATACCGAAAACCTCCTGGGAAAACCAACCACTATCTGCAGCCGATAATATTACTATTATCAGGGCTACCCAGGGCGGCTAAACCCTGCATTTCATTTTTCGTATAGTCTTTTCCGTGATGCATCATTACGGACCGGCATTTCTATCTCTAAAAAAACCAGACATCATGAATAATCAGCCTGTGGCACTCAGCCGCACACCCTTTCCTGCTTCAGAAAAAATATACGTGGACGGAACTATCCACCCGGTAAAAGTAGCCATGCGCAAAATAACGCTCACGGGTACACGCATTCATGGGAAAAACGGGGATGCCGTTCCTAATGCACCCGTTGTTGTATACGATACCAGCGGCGCCTTTTCCGACCCCAATATCCATATTGATGTGGCCACCGGTATTCCGCGCATCCGTGAAACATGGATCAGCAGCCGGAAAGATGTGGAGCAACTCGCAGAGTATACCAGTCCCTTTGTAAGAGAACTGATGAAAGAAGGAGGCAAGATGCCTTTGATGAGCCACACGCATAAACCGTTGCGCGCCAGACCAGGTCAAAATGTAACCCAGTTGTACTACGCACAACAAGGCATCATTACACCCGAAATGGAATACATTGCTATCCGGGAAAATCAATGCGCCGACAAACTGTTTGAGCAAAACAATCCCCTCTGGGACCAGCATAAAGGCCAGAGCTTTGGCGCCAACACACCTGTAAAGTTTATCACCCCTGAATTTGTACGCCAGGAAATTGCCGCCGGCAGGGCCATCATCCCCGCCAATATTAACCACCCGGAAAGTGAACCCATGATCATCGGCCGCAACTTTCTTGTGAAAATAAATGCCAACATCGGCAACTCCGCGGTTACTTCCAGTATAGAAGAAGAAGTGGAAAAAGCAGTATGGTCTTGCCGCTGGGGTGCAGATACCATTATGGATCTTAGCACCGGCAAAAATATCCACGAAACCAGGGAATGGATTATCCGTAATTCGCCCGTGCCCATTGGCACCGTACCCATTTACCAGGCACTGGAAAAAGTGAACGGAAAAGCGGAAGCCCTTACCTGGGAAATTTTCCGCGACACATTGATTGAACAGGCAGAACAAGGTGTGGACTACTTCACTATCCATGCCGGCGTGCTACTGAGATATATACCGTTAACGGCAAAACGTGTAACCGGTATTGTTTCCCGTGGAGGCTCCATCATGGCTAAATGGTGCCTGGCGCATCACAAGGAAAATTTCCTGTATACACATTTCGAAGAGATTTGCGAAATCATGAAAGCATACGACGTTTCATTTTCACTGGGAGATGGATTACGCCCTGGCAGTATCGCCGATGCCAACGATGCAGCGCAGTTTGCAGAACTTGAAACACTGGGGGAACTTACCAAAATAGCATGGAAGCACTCAGTACAGGTAATGATTGAAGGCCCGGGCCATGTACCCATGCACCTCATCAAAACCAATATGGATAAGCAACTGGAGCACTGTCATGAAGCGCCTTTCTACACACTTGGCCCTTTAACCACCGACATCGCACCTGGCTACGATCATATCACTTCAGGAATAGGCGCCGCCATGATAGGCTGGTTTGGCTGCGCCATGTTGTGTTATGTAACGCCAAAGGAACATCTTGGGTTACCAAATAAAGAAGATGTACGGCAGGGTGTGATCACCTATAAGATCGCTGCGCATGCTGCCGACCTGGCGAAAGGCCACCCGGGTGCGCAACACAGGGACAATGCGCTCAGCAAGGCCCGCTTTGAATTCCGCTGGGAAGACCAGTTCAACCTGGCCCTGGATCCGGAAACGGCCCGCTCGTATCACGACGAAACACTGCCTGCAGACGGCGCCAAGGTGGCTCATTTCTGCTCTATGTGCGGCCCCAACTTCTGCTCCATGAAAATCACGCAGGAAGTACGTGACTTCGCCGCGCAAAAAGGTTTGGAAGAAGAGGATGCCATGACTGCCGGTATGAAGGAAAAAGCCGCAGCTTTTGCAGAACAGGGCGGCGAAATCTACCTGTAGATACGCCATTTAAATACAAAATATTTGATCTGGATCATCACATCACCTGAACGTATACACGAAGAAGTGGATATCCTTGCAAGCTTACTAGCAGCAGGAGTGGAGCGGGTACTGTTAAGAAAGCCCGGCTGGTCGGCCGGGCAGTATTCCGCCTTACTGGATAAGCTACCGCCGGAGTGTTACAACCGCGTTCTTATCCGCGATCATGGTGCGCTCGCCGCCAGGTATGGCCTCGCAGGCGTACACTGGAGCGGGGAGGGGATACAACAGTTAATAGCAGATGCTGTGATCAGTAATGAAGAAACGGCGCTGGCTGCCCGTAAAACGGAACCACTAACCCGTTATCTATCTCCGGAAGATTTTAAGGAAAACAGCACAGGTATTCATTCAATGGAAGATATAACGCTAACGGACAAACGCTTTCAAACATTGTTACTGAGCCCGGTATTTAACAGTATCTCCAAACCTGGCTATCACGGCCGGATGGAAGGGGTGCTGCCTGATAAAAACAACCGGCGGGTACTTGCGTTGGGAGGTGTGGATCACAGCAATATACATTTATTAAAACCATGGCAATTTGATGGCGCAGCTTTGCTGGGAGCCATCTGGAAAACACCGGTGCAAGCCGTGGAAAATTACTGCCGTATTCAACAGCTATGGAACAAGAGCGACCTTACGTGATGAGCTTTGCCGGTCTGGATCCCAGCGGGGGCGCAGGTTTACTGGCAGATATCAAAACATTTGAACAACACATGGTAAACGGAATGGGCGTTTGTACTGCCATCACGGTGCAAACACCCGAACAATTTATATCAGTAGAGTGGATACCGGTAACGCATATACTGGCGCAGGCAAAACCGCTGCTATGTAATACCCGGCTGCAGTATTGCAAAATTGGCATCATGCCGGATATACAGTCTTTACTGGAGCTGGTAAGACAGGTAAAACAATTATCGCCCGGTATACGTATCATCGTGGACCCGGTATTAAAAGCGTCGGCAGGCTTCTCTTTCCACGGCAGCATTCACCAGCAGGCCTGGAAAGAACTGCTGGCGGAAATTTACCTGTTAACACCTAATTACGACGAAGCATTGTTGTTAACAGGCCTTACGGATGGGGAAGCTGCAGCGAGGCAATTGTCTGCTGGCTGTGCGGTACTGCTAAAGGGAGGTCATCATAAAAACAAACCGGGATACGATATACTTTATACCGGTGATGTGATCCATACCTTTCCTCCTGTACAGAAAGAAGTATTTCCAAAACATGGCTCTGGCTGTGTACTATCGGCCGCTATCACTGCGGGTTTAGCACGCGGCGTTTCACTACCAGAGGCATGTGCTAACGGTAAGGTATATACGGAAAAATTATTGGCCAGTCATTCATCATTAACAGGATACCATCACATATGATCAGCAACTTACATTACATATCGCAACCATCGCATACCGATAATATACTCGCCGCCTGTGACGCCGGCTGCAAATGGATCCAGCTTCGTATCAAAAACGAGTCCCCGGCCACCGTATTGCCGCTGGCAGAGCTGGCAAAAAAAATCTGCGATCGTTACCAGGCGTCTCTCATTATCAACGACTACCCGGAGATCGCGGTAGCGGTAGATGCAGCGGGCGTACACGTAGGCAAACTGGATATGACCGTTGCCGCGGCCCGTGCCATTACCGGCAGCAACATGATTGTTGGCGGCACGGCTAATACCCTTGAAGATATCCTGCAGCATGTGCAGGATGGCGCCAACTACGTAGGTGTTGGTCCGTTCCGGTTCACTACCACCAAGCAAAATCTCAGCCCCATATTGGGACTGAGCGGTTATCAATCTATCCTGCAATCTTTAAAAGAAAAAAATATAGGCATTCCCGTTATTGCCATTGGCGGTATCCTGCCGGAAGATATCCCGGCATTGATGGAAACCGGTATTCACGGTATTGCCGTCAGCGGAGTGATTACACATGCAACAGATAAACGGGCCGTTGTGAACCAGATTCATCACCAGTTAAAAGAATTATCCACATGGAGCCATTAATTATTGCCGGCAGGGAATTTCATTCCCGTTTGTTTACCGGTACCGGTAAATTTTCTTCTCCCCAGGTGATGGAAAGTGCGCTGCTGGCCTCTGGCAGTGAGCTGGTTACCGTGGCGCTGAAACGGGTAGAAATGGATAATAAGGCAGATGATATGCTACGGCACCTGTCGCATTCAAGAATACACCTGCTTCCCAATACCTCCGGCGTGCGTACGGCCAAAGAAGCCGTATATGCGGCACAGTTAGCCCGTGAAGCGTTGGAAACAAACTGGATAAAACTGGAAATACATCCTGATCCCCGCTACCTCATGCCCGATCCGATAGAAACTTTGCTAGCGGCGGAAGAGCTGGTGAAACTGGGTTTCGTGGTACTTCCTTATGTGCATGCGGACCCGGTATTATGCAAGCGGCTGGAAGATGTGGGCACGGCGGCGGTGATGCCGCTTGGCGCTCCCATTGGCAGCAATAAGGGATTGAAAACCTTCGATTTCCTGGAAATCATTATTGCACAAAGTAATATACCGGTAATTGTGGACGCAGGTATTGGCAGTCCTTCCCATGCCGCGCAGGCAATGGAAATGGGCGCCAGCGCCGTGCTGGTAAACACCGCGATAGCCGTGGCCCGTAACCCGGTGGAGATGGCCGCCGCATTTAAAGCAGGAGTGGAAGCGGGGCGCATGGCCTACGAAGCTGGCTTACCTGCCAGCAGCCAGCATGCAGTGGCCTCCAGTCCGTTGATCGCATTTCTCGATGAAGCATAACTATTTTATCATCTTATTAATCCTTCCGTATGTTTAAAAGCATATTTGATCAGTATGACTGGAACGAGGTAAAGGCCGGCATCTATGCTAAAACAGCCGGGGATGTGGAACAGGCCCTGCATAACCAGCGCCGTTCACTGGAAGATTTTGCGGCACTTATTTCCCCGGCGGCGGCGCCTTACCTCTCCCAAATGGCGGCTATCAGCCAGGCGCTTACCCGCCAGCGGTTTGGGAATACCATGCAGTTGTATATCCCGATGTATTTATCGAACGAATGCCAGAACATCTGCACCTATTGCGGATTTAGTCTCGATAACAAAATAAGGCGGAAAACCCTCAGCCCTGCGGAAATCCTGCTGGAAACAGCTGCTATCAAAGAAATGGGGTTTGAGCATGTTTTGCTGGTAACTGGAGAAGCTAACCAGCTGGTAAGCACCGACTATTTTAAAAAGACCTTGCAACTGCTCCGGCCGCATTTTGCCAATATTTCGATGGAAGTGCAGCCGATGGACGAACAGGATTACCGGGAACTCGCGGAACTGGGATTGCATGCGGTGTTGGTGTACCAGGAAACGTACCACCAGGACGACTATAAAAAACATCACCCCAAAGGACGAAAGTCGAACTTCGACTACCGCCTGGAAACGCCCGACCGGCTGGGGCGGGCCGGCATTCACAAAATGGGGCTTGGCGTGCTGATAGGGCTGGAGGACTGGCGTACCGACAGTTTCTTTACCGCGCTGCACCTGGCCTACCTTGAAAAAAAATACTGGCAAACAAAATACAGTATCTCCTTTCCGCGGCTGCGGCCATTTTCAGGCGGGCTAACACCGAAAGTAGTAATGAATGACCGGGAGTTGGTACAGCTAATCTGCGCCTACCGGCTCTTCAACCAGGAAGTGGAGCTTAGTATTTCTACCCGGGAAGAGGAAAAATTCCGGAATAACATTGTGCATCTGGGCGTGACAGCCATGAGCGCCGCGTCAAAAACCAATCCTGGTGGCTATGTGGTGGATCAGCAGTCGCTGGAGCAATTTGAAATATCTGACGACCGGAGCGCCGCCGCTATTGCCGGCATGCTACGGAAACAAGGATTTGAACCGGTTTGGAAAGATTGGGATCCTGCCTTCTCAGGGGAAATAAAAAAGGTGGTTGGTTAGACCACCTGGTAGTTATTATTGTTGTTTTTCATGGGGAGGTTAAAAGTAATACAAGAGATACTTCTCTCAATCATTTCAAAGATAGTATAGGACTTTGAATTCCAAAAGCCCCTGGCTAAACTGAACAAAATGAACAGCAATACTGCCATTGAACAGAACCGGTTCCTGTTTGCTGTTTTCATGGGCTTATTTCACAAAAAATCTCCCATATCCAATATAAAAAAAGGGCTGCTTCAAACGATGAGGAAGCAGCCCTGTACCGAAAATCCCGTAGTTGCCATATTACTTATTAATATAAGTATGATTGGAATTTCATGAATCTAAAAGTAATATGGCTATCCTGAACAACCGCTTAACGGGTTGATTTGAACAAAAAGAACAGACGGTAGCTGTCTGCACAGCATGTTATTGACTTACTACGTCGCGGTAGCTCTTGATAGTATCGTGTGCTTCCTTGAGGTTTGCCTGTTGATTGCCAATGATTTCCCTCATACTATAGGGCATGGCTACATCCATACTAAGCGCATCGGCGTAGGCGCGCTGTACGGCATCTTCCCCATATTCACAGGAGGAAAAAAGGGAATACCGGTCCCTTCCTGTAAAAGTAGTTTTTATGGCCATCCACGTGCGGTATAGTTTCCCGCTGACAGTAGTATCAGTTTCCGCATCTGCGCCCTGCGCTCTCAATAACAGGTTTAGTTCTGCTACATATTTTAAACTGTCGTTGATCATATGTTGAAATAACGCCTTCACATCTGCGTCATCACTGGCGTCCTGTGCTTGCTTATATCCTTCTATCCGGTCATTGTTGATTTTTACGAGATCGCTTAAAAGTGTGACCAACTTTTCCTCTTGTAACATGATCAAAAATTTATGGTTAAAAAAATAGTCTGATAATATAACCATTTTATTTCCAAAAATGTGTCCATACTGTAAAACCCTTTAGCACAAAGTATTTCCGGATGGAGAGCCTGCTATTTCCCGTCCTTTTTTTTCTCGGATGGTGGAGAAGGTTCCACAATGGAGCGGTGTCAGCAATGGGAAATAGCTGTATACAAAGCGATTATCTTATTGGCATAAATTTTCTAGTATAATAAGCGAACTAAATCCTTAAGACATGAACAGCCTTCTTTATTTAATTGCCGTAATTCTCATTATAGGATGGATACTTGGATTCTTTGTTTATTCAGCCGGTGGTTTAATACATGCCTTACTTGTGCTGGCTATTATTGCCATCCTTGTAAATATAATCAGAGGCAGGGCCTTATAGGATTACGCTGCACGTTATTCTTCCCTGTCTAATTGGTGATTCGTTACCAATTGGACGGGGATTTTTTTTGTTATCCCTTCCATTTCCGTCGTGCTGAAAATATTTTACCCTTTTTAAAACCGCTTTTTGTCGCACCCCGTATATGGTCGTCAGGTGCCTGTGCGAGCATACCTTCAGGCATCTTTAAAACCCGCTACTGTTAAGCAACAGGGCATTGTGATCATGTATTATCTATTCACGTAAAACTTTCTCTTATGCACATTCTCAAGAACCCCTCTCAGGAGGAGGGTAAGGAAGTTATGCCTAATCTGCAGCGCCGCAACTTTCTGAAATACCTCGGCATGGGCTCTGCATTTGTTACTGCTGCTACCATTGCCGCCAGTTGTAATAAAAAAGATGATAACAATATGGGAGGATCCGGTGTGAGCCTGGGTTCAGGTGACGTAGCCGTGCTAAACTATGCTTATGCCCTTGAGCAGCTGGAGGCGGCCTTCTACACACAGGTGGTGCTTACACCCTATGCAGGTATTTCCGACACGGAACTTGATTTTTTCAAAGATATCAGGAATCATGAAATAGGGCATCGTGAATTTTTCAAAGCCGCTTTATCAACCAATGCCATCGCTGGCCTGGAGGTGGACTTCAGTTCCATTGATTTCACCAAAAGGGCCAGCGTACTGGCAACAGCCAAAGCATTTGAAGACCTGGGTGTTTCCGCCTACAACGGCGCAGGGCAGTATATTTCATCCTCTTCAACAGGACTAGTGTATCTCGGACTGGCCGGCAAAATAGTGTCGGTAGAAGCTCGTCATGCAGCCTATATCCGGGACCTGATTGAGCCAGGATCATTTGCTGCCGGCGATGTAATAGATGCAAACGGACTGGATAAAAGCAGGACGCCGATAGACGTTTACAACATTGCCAAAACGTATATCAAAACCAGGATCAATACAAACACATTACCTAAGTAAGCAACTGCTGTTATTATTTCATCTGTTTAAATCTGATTATATGGACCTGTTCAATATTTTCAAGGAAATCGAAAAAATCGATCCTGATGTATACGACCGGCTGGATTCCCGCCGCAATGCCATGAAACAATTTACCAATATCAGCGGTAAAATTGCACTGGCAGCTATCCCGTTTGCACTGGGCAGCATGTTTAATAAAACATATGCGCAATCTACCGGCACTTCGGTAGCAGACGTATTGAAATACGCCCTTACACTGGAATATCTTGAAGAGGCTTTTTATGTAAAAGGGGTAGCCACGCCCGGCCTGATACCTACTGCGGCTGCAACTGCCGCCCTTACCACCATCAGGAACCATGAAACCGCTCACGTTATTTTTTTGAAAACTGTGCTCAGCAACATGGGTGGCGCGCCTGCCAGTCCTGTGTTCGACTTCACCGCCGGTGGCACCTTCCCGGCCGTTTTTACCGATTACAATTTCTTCCTCGCTATCGCACAAACATTTGAAGATACCGGCGTTCGCGCCTATAAAGGCCAGGCAGGAAATTTATCAGGAAATAATACGGTGCTCACAGCGGCACTGAACATACATTCTGTGGAAGCACGCCATGCAGCCCATATCCGGATGATGCGCAGGGCATTGGGTACGCTGGGTGCTTCCCCTGCACTTAAACCCTGGATTACGCTGAACCAGAGCGGCATTGCTACTGCCGCGGTAAATCCTTCCTATGCGGGAGAGGAGTTAACCATGCAGGCAGGGGTGGACATTGCCGCATTGGGTGGTAACATCGGGGCTAACAGCGCATCAGAAGCATTTGATGAACCATTGTCGATGGCGCAGGTATTACCCATTGCTTCTTTATTTATAAAATCTTAAGTACGCTATATAGTTGGTCAGATGTAGAAAA
Organism: Chitinophaga sp. RCC_12; assembly: GCF_041360695.1. Taxonomy (NCBI): domain Bacteria; kingdom Pseudomonadati; phylum Bacteroidota; class Chitinophagia; order Chitinophagales; family Chitinophagaceae; genus Chitinophaga; species Chitinophaga sp. RCC_12. The sequence continues at coordinate 768,213 of NZ_JBFUPS010000002.1, read as the reverse complement.
GGCTGGCTCTTTCGGGCCGGCCTTTCCGTGCACATAACAAATCCTTCATGCAGCGCGGCGATCTGAATGCAGGAGATTTCCTAACTTGCCGTCATGAAAAAATACCTGCTTTTTCTGATCCTTCCTATACTGGTGGGCATCTTCAGCTGTAACACTACCCGTAAAGCGGCTACCGCTGTCAATACCATCGGCCAGCTAAAATTTATCGGTGAATATATTGTTCCATATAACCTTCCTTTCAATGGTACGGTAACCGGTGGTTTATCCGGTATCGATTACGCCCCTTCTACCGGGCAATATTATCTTATTTGTGATGACCGCTCCGCACTGAACCCGGCGCGTTTTTATACCGCCCGGCTTTACTTTTCCGATAAATCATTCGACAGTATAAAGTTCACAGGTGTTACCCCTTTATTGCAGCCCAACGGACAGCCATATCCCGATACCAAAACCAATCCCTCGCTTACGCCCGACCCGGAAGCGATGCGGTATAATAGTAAAAAGCAACGACTGGTGTGGAGCAGCGAAGGTGAACGCATTGTAAACGAAAAAGATACCATTCTTACTAATCCGGGTATTTATGAGATCCGTATGAACGGACAATACCTGGATTCATTTACACTGCCATCGCAATTCAGGATGCAGGCCACAGAGACCGGGCCACGCCGAAACGGTGTATTTGAAGGACTGGGATTTACCCCCGGTTATAAATACCTGTATGTGAGCCTGGAAGAACCCCGTTATGAAGATGGTCCGAGAGCCGAAGTAGGGCAGGGCGCCTATACCCGTATCCTTAAATTTGACAACAACACCCGGCAGCCGGTGGCGCAATATGCGTATAAACTGGAGCCGGTGGCGTTTCCCGCCATTCCTGAAAATGCGTTCAAAGTGAATGGCATTTCAGATATCATGGTGTTGGACAATAATAAAATATTAACCATTGAAAGGTCATTTTCCAGTGGCGTAAAGGATTGTACCATTAAAGTGTTTATCACCGATCTTAGCAATGCTACCGATATCAGTGGTATTAATTCCCTGCAGGCGGATACCCGTTTTAAACCGGCGACCAAAACGTTACTGCTGGATTTTGTGCGTCTTGGAAAATATATAGATAACATTGAAGGCGTTACTTATGGTCCTGTTTTGCCTAACGGGCATCGGAGCCTGGTGTTTGTAGCAGATAATAATTTTTCTGATAAGGAAGAAAACCAGTTTTTCCTGTTCGAAGTTATCCCGTAAAACAATAATGACCACTGGTTGTTTATAATCAGAAAACCCCCGATATGAAACACTTGCCACTATTGTTGCTGCTGGTAGTCCTGGCTGCCTGTCAGCATTCCGGCGCCAAAACCGGCCAGCCGGATAGTATAGCAGTAAACTCTCCTTCAGACACTGCCTCCGGCGTTACTTATTCAGGAATGTTGCCTTGTGCTGATTGTGAGGGCATTGTTACAGAGCTGACCCTCCAAAGGCAACCGGATGATCATTTCACGTTAAGAGAAACCTACAAGGGAAAGAACCAGACCTTTGCCAGTGAAGGCATTTATACCATTGTGCATGGTACCGCTGTTGACCCGGGAGCTACCGTGATTCACCTCAATCCCAATAAAGACAGAAACCTCCAGCGCTATTACCAGCAGGTGAATGAAAACGAACTGTTGTTACTGGGCGCCGACCAGAAAACTATACAAACCAGCCTTAATTATACCCTGAAAAAGGTACTTTAATATTAAAGGAAGATAGAAGGAAGATGGGGAGCCGGTTTAAAATAAACCAGCTCCCCGCATTATATCAAAAAAGTCGCTTAAATTTAGCGGTGACCTGTGACCTTTTATCATTCTAACTTATTATGAATCGAATTCGGGGCTATCTGATTTTATGTTTATTCTTCTCTATACATACCTATGCCAAAGCGCCGGTAGACAGTCTTCTGAAGGAGCTGAACAAGGTGATGGCGAAATCGGCTGCTTATGATTCCATTAAAATCCGTGGGATTGACAGCATAAAACGTACCCGGCAGGCGGCTGGCAATGATCCTGCGCGCCAGTACCTGATTTGCCGGCAGCTATATAATGCTTACAAGGTATTTAATTTCGATTCCGCATTTACATATGCCCAGCAGCTGCAGGTATTGGCCGGCCAGTTGCATGATCCGGTATTGTTAACCGATGCCCGGATTAAGCTGGGATATGTTTTATTGTCATCGGGCATGTTTACAGAAACCGCTGCTTTTATTAATACCATTGACCCTACCGGCGCCCCGGATAGCATCCGGGTGGAGTTTTTCCTGATGAAGAGCCGGTTGTATTTCGACCTGGCAGACTATAACCAGGATAAGTATTATACCCCCGCCTATATTAAAGTGGCCAGTACATTTGTGGATTCTGCCCTCCACCTGATGAGGCCCAACTCTGTTGAGTACCGATACAACAAAGGATTGCAGCTATTCAAGCTGGGTAACATTCCGGCAGCGCTGGACATTTTCCCGGATCTGAACCAGCCTGGTATTTCAGGACGGCAACTAGCCATATTGGCCTGCACCCTGGGCTCTATTTATGATGCAGCCGGTAATAAAGATACCGCCATCAGCCTGATGGCCAGGTCGGCCATTGCGGATCTGCAGACTTCCACCAAAGAAACGATGGCCGCCTACAGCCTGGCTACCCTGCTTTTTGAAAGGGGCGATGTAAAAAATGCATCCCATTGTATTGAGCGGGCTATTTCGGAAGCGGTGTTTTATGGTGCAAGGCAAAGAAAGGTAATGGTAAGTAGTATTTTACCAATAATTGAGCATGAACGGATCATTACGGCAGAAGAAAGAACCAAGTCGCTGCTGATCTATGCCGCTATTGTGACCCTGTTGCTGGTTGCGTTGGTGATACTGGCCATTACGGTGTTCCGGCAGGTACAAAAATTAAAAACCGCGCAGCGCATTATTACCGCAGCCAATCTTAAACAACAGGAAATCAACAACCAGTTGCTCGAAGCCAATAAAATCAAAGAGGAGTACGTGGGGTATTGCTTTAACATCAATGCTTCCTACATCGGCAAAATAGAAAAGCTAAAACAGAATCTTGAGCAAAAATTAACGGATAATAAGCCTTCAGAGCTAAGGTTCCTTGTAAATAATATCAATATCCGCCAGGAGAGAGAGGAGCTTTTTACCAGCTTCGACCGGGTATTCCTTAAAATATTCCCACATTTTGTGGCTGAGTTCAATGCACTTTTTGACAAAGAGAACCAGGTGATCCTGAAAGAAAACGAACTGCTGAATACAGACATCCGGATTTTTGCGCTGATCCGTATCGGTATCAACGACAACGAAAAAATTGCCCGTATTCTGGAGTATTCTGTGAACACTATTTATGCCTATAAAACCAGGATCAAAAAGCGCGCGCTGATTCCAAGCGAAGAGTTCGAAACCCATATTATGAGCATTAAAGCCCTGTAAAAAGCGGGAAAAACCGTCTCATGCCATTAATATGGTAATTATTTATATATAATCATAACCATTTGATTATCAAAATTATCTGTGAGATAATTTTGGTTTATTCGGCTTTATTTTCTATATTTTAACTGTAAAACTTGTTACCCTGCTGATTGATTTTTTACTTTGAATCAGTAGAATGATAATACCAAAACTCTAAATTCTAACAGGAGAACTAAAAACCACTAAAGAAGACAGAACGACCAAGGTCGATTTAAAAAAACAAACATTATCCACGTTGACAAATTGCGGGCATCCCCGGCAAACAACGCCTTATTTCCATTATTAAAATTTAATGAAAAACATTTAATCCACGGAAGCAGTATTACATAACTGCTCAAAAAATCCACTTTATGTTTAAAACAAGATCCATCAAGAATCTTTTTTTGTGCTCATTGCTTTTGGCAATACAAGGTATAGTAGGTGCACAGAACAAGACCATTACCGGTAAGGTCACTGACAGGAACGGCGTTGCTATCCCAGGCGCTACTGTTCAGATAAAAGGTACCAAAAGCGGAACATCCGCCGATGCCGATGGGGTTTTTAAAGTAACTGCACCACCTGAAGCCTCCGCGCTGATCATCACTTTTATAGGATATGCCACCCAGGAAGTGAGCATTGCTGGTAAAACAACTATAAACGTACAGCTGGCACAGGAAAATACAACCCTCACCGATGTGGTGGTAGTAGGTTATGGTACCTCCCGTAAAAAGGACATTACCGGCGCTATTGCCCAGGTGAAAGCCGCCGATTTTAATAAGGGTATCACCTCCGCTCCCGATCAGCTGATCCAGGGTAAAGTATCCGGATTGATGATACTGAATAATAACGGTGCTCCGGGCGCCTCCGCCACAGTAAGGATCAGGGGTGTGTCTTCTGTCCGTACTGGTAACCAGCCGCTTTATGTGGTGGATGGAGTACCCCTGGATGGCCGTGTGGCCCGCCCTTCCCTGAACCTCACTGGATTGGGACAAACACCGGACGCCAACCCACTCAACTTTATCAACAGTAATGATATTGCGACCATGGAAGTATTGAAAGATGCTTCTGCCACCGCGATATATGGTTCCCGTGGTTCAAACGGCGTAATCATTATCAATACCAAAAAAGGAGTAGCCGGTCCTACGGTAGTAGACGTAAACTACTCTGTAGGTATGAGCAACATCATGAGAAAGCTTGATGTACTCAATGCAGATGAATACCGTGCTGCCTTAAAAGAATACGATCTTACCGGTGACGGCGGCGGCAGCTCCGACGGACTTGGCTCTATCCTCAGAACCGGCGTTACCCAAAATGTACAGGTAGCGATGAGCGGTGGAAGTGAAACCAGCCGCTACAGGGCATCCTTTGGTTTACAGGACCAGCAGGGTATTGTGAAGAAAACAGGCATGAAGAAATACACCGCATCTCTCAGTGGCCAGAACAAATTCCTGGAAAGCAAACAACTGGGAATTGACTACGGCATCATGGCGGCACAAACGAGTGAACAATTGGCGCCTATTTCCAATAACGCCGGTTTCACCGGAAGTCTGATCGGTCAGGCATTACAATGGAATCCAACAGTTCCATTGACCAAACCCGACGGATCCCTGAACATCCTTGCTAAAAACCAGGCGATCAACCCAATGAACATGTCGCAGGGTTATAACGATAAAGCCAACATCAGCTATATCCTGGCAAGTATTTCCCCGTATTTCAAATTCAATGACAACTGGGAATACCGCATGATGTACAGCGTAAACCACCAGGTTGGACAAAGAAGGGCTTCCCTGGATTCTTCCATTAACATCGACCAGGTACTGGGAGAAGGTATTGCCGCTTATAATACCGCAGAGCTGACTACCCAGTTATTCAATAATACCCTGAACTACACCAAAGAGTTTTCCGGTGGCTGGAACCTCGGTGCAATGGTGGGCTATGAATACCAGAAATTTGCTTACTCCGGTGTAGGTATCGGCGCGAGAGGTTTTCCTACTAACGCGGTAGATTACACGGACATCTTCCAGACACCAGAACAGGTGAATACCAACATCAACTCTTTCCGTAATCCAAGCTCAGAGCTGCAGTCTTTCTTTGGCAGGGTAACTATAAATGCAAAAGATAAATATCTCCTCACTGCGACAATGAGGGCAGATGGTTCCAGCAAGTTTGGCTCCAACAACCGTTATGGATACTTCCCTTCCTTTGCAGCCAAATGGAATATTTCCAACGAAGGGTTCATGAAGGATAACACCTTCTTCAGCAACCTGGGATTAAGAGCCGGTTATGGTATCACTGGTAACCAGGAATTTCCTGCCGGTGCAGCACAAGCTCAGTACGGTTTAACTACCGGCGGCAAAGCCAGTCTCATCAACGTACCAAATCCGGACCTGAAATGGGAAGAATCCAAACAACTGAACGTTGGCGTTGATTTCGGATTCCTCAAAGGCAGGATTAGCGGTACTGTGGATTACTTCCTGAAAAACACCACCAACCTGTTGTTCAGCTTCCCGGCTATTCAACCGGCGCCGGCCTCCAGTTACTGGATCAACTTACCGGGTAAAGTAATGAATACCGGTGTGGAACTGTCTCTTAAAGGAAATATCATCCAGTCTAAAAACTGGTTATGGAACCTGGGTGTAAACGGCACCTGGCTGAAAAATGAAATGTCTGGTTATTCCGGTCCTACGGTTAATACCGGTTCCATCGACGGACAAGGCGTATCCGGTGTAACCTCACAGCGCCTGGCGAACGGCTACCCGTTAAATACATTCTATCTCCGCAGATTTGAAGGCTTCGACGATAAAGGGGTGAGCATTTATTCCGATAACGGCAACACCCTTTATTACATGACAAACCCGAATCCGAAAGTATTACTGGGTATCAACACAGAAGTAGCCTATAAAAAATGGAGCCTTTCTGCCAGCTCTCACGGCGCCTTTGGTTTCCAGGTGTATAACAACACTGCCAACACGGTATTACCCATCGGTAACCTTGGCTCCAGGAACATCGCCAAAGCACTGGTTGGTAACGGCGAAGCACAAACGAACTCTCCCGCCGCTTCTTCCCGCTACCTGGAAAACGGTAACTTCCTGAAACTGGATAACCTGACCATCTCCTATAACCTAGGTCCTGTGGGTAAGGTTTTCAAAGCTGCTGCCGTATCCCTGACTGGTCAGAACCTGTTTGTAATTACAAAGTATACTGGATTTGATCCGGAAGTAAATACCGATAAAAACATAAATGGTGTAAGCTCATTTGGTATAGAGTACTCTCCATACCCAACTGCAAGAACCTTTATGCTTGGTGTACAGTTTACCTTATAATCTACTTCTAAAAAAAGACCACAATGACGACTCAACATATAATTAAAACAGCCATAGTAATAGCCAGTGCCATTGGTTTCACGGCTTGTAGTTTAAATGAAGACCTGGGGAGCAACCTGAATCAGCAGCAGGCCGATTCACTGATCAAAGCATCCCAGCTGCTGGGATCTGCTTACGATAACCTGCAGAATGCCTACCAGGATTTTTCGCAGACATGGGGCATGTCTGAAATCAGTACCGATGAAGCGCTCGGACCCACACGTGGCGGCGACTGGGATGATAACGGTGTATGGCGCGCCCTTCACCAACACCAGTGGACACCGGATCACTCACATATTCAGAATACCTTCAGCGCCCTGTTGCTGGAACAGTTCAGCGCTACCAATGTATTGAATTTCCATCCTTCACCAAGACAGGAAGCAGAAGCACGTTTTCTGCGCGCCTTCTCAATGTTTGCGGTGATTGACCTGTACGGTCAGGTACCCTACCGTGAGCCGGGCGAAAACCTGCTGAAGGCGCCAAAAGTTTTCAAGGCTGCCGAAGGATTGGACTTCATTGTCTCTGAACTGAATGCCATCCTGCCCAACCTGCCAGACAGGGTTACAGCCAAGGATGCTTATGTAGCCAGCCAGGATGCGGCCCGCTTCCTGCTGATGAAGATATATCTGAATAAAGGCGCTTTCCTCAACAGAAAAGCACCCACCTTCGATGCGGCAGATATGCAAAAGGTGATTGCCCTGGCCGATCAGATAACCACCAGTGGTTATACCCTCCAGGCGAAATATTTCGACACTTTCGCAAGGGATAACGATGCAAAATCCACCGAAAATATCTTTACCCAACTGAATGGCCCCGGGGTTAGTAATAACCGTAGCGGCAATAACGTTTACTGCCGTTGGATGTGTACCCTGCACTACAGCCAGAACCCCAGCGGATGGAACGGGTTTACCACTTTATCTGATTTCTACGATTCATTCGAAGCAACGGATACCCGCAGAGGCGGTGACTACCCAGGCGTTACAAATGTTTCCGGTTTGAAAGTGGGTTTCCTTTTGGGGCAGCAATATGATCAGACCGGTAAGAAGATCCTGGACAGAAGCAACCGCCCGCTTATCTTCACCCGCGAAGTGGAATTGAGAGCCACCGGCACACAAGTGGAAATGTCTGGTATCAGGGTAGTGAAATATCCTCCTGACATGGGTTCCAGCGGTAGCAATGCCACCAACGACTTTGTATTTTTCCGTTATGCAGATGTGGTGCTGATGAAAGCTGAGGCGCTGATCAGAACCGGCAATACAGCGGCAGCGCTCCTGATTGTAAATGACCTGCGTTCGAAACGCGGCGCTACGCAGTTCACCAGCATTGATCTCACTAAAATGCTTGCTGAAAGAGGCCGCGAATTATATTGGGAAGGCTGGAGAAGAATGGATCTGATCCGCTTTGGTAAATACCTGGATGCATGGCAGCTGAAAACTGTAAGTGATCCAAAATACCTGCTGTTCCCGATTCCAACCAGTGATCTTGCTGTAAATCCAAACCTGGTACAAAACCCGGGCTACTGATAATTATTCTTTTGTTGCGGGCAGGGCTATCCGGCCCTGCCACCGCAGCAAATCCTTCTCCCAAAATATATTTTATACCTGCTACGCATTACACAGCTAATGCGACAGGGGAGTTTTTTGCGTAGCAATTCAATTATTCTTATGTATACAAAAGCTCTGCTAAGGCGCTCAGGATGGATTTTACTGCTTTCCTGCCTGTCGGCCCAGGCACAAAACCAGGTAAAAAAGATCGGTAAAATAAATACGGTCAGCATCTCAGGGCAACAGATAAAAATCAGTGCAGAAAATGCGTTCGCGGAAATCACCGTGTACAGTCCTTCCGTGATCCGTGTAAGAATGGATCAGCATCCGCTTGCAGCAGATTTTTCTTATGCGGTAATTGCCAAACCAGCTACCACCCGGTTACAGACTACACAAAACAACAGTGAAATCAATGTAACCACGGATTCCCTGCAACTGCGTATTTCCAAAAATCCGTTTGCCATCCGCTTTCTTACCCCTTCGGGAGAAGTGATTAATGAGGATGAAGAAGGATTAACTACTTCCTGGATAGGTGATGAAGTAACTACCTACAAGAAAATGCAGGAAGGGGAACGGTTTATTGGTCTGGGTGAAAAAACCGGTAATCTCGACCGTAAAGGGGAAGGCTATACGAACTGGAACTCCGATAAGTTTGGCTATGCTGCCAACCAGGATCCCATATACGCCACCATCCCTTTTTACGTGGGTATACATCATCATCTCAACTACGGTATTTTCTTTGACAATACCTTCCAGAGCGATTTTAACTTCGGCGCCAGCAATAACCGCTTTTCTTCTTTTGGCGCAAGGGGAGGAGAGATGAATTACTATTTCATCTATCACCCACAAATGGCGGATATCATTACGTCTTATACCAATCTTACCGGCCGCATGCCCATGCCGCCGCTGTGGAGTCTCGGATACCAGCAGAACCGCTACAGTTACTACCCCGATACCGAAGTATTGCGGATTGCGCAAACCCTGCGGGAGAAAAAAATCCCGTCAGATGGTATTACCCTCGACATCCATTACATGGACGCCTACAAACTGTTTACCTGGAATAAAGACCGTTTCCCCAATCCCCAACAGCTCAGTAAGCAGTTGAATGATATGGGATTTAAACTTACCGTAATTGTAGATCCGGGCATAAAAGTAGAAGAAGGTTATGCTGCTTATGAGAGCGGAAAAAAAGAAAACATCTTTATCAAATACAGCGATGGACAAAATTATACGGGGCAGGTATGGCCCGGCTGGTGCCACTTCCCGGACTTTACCAGTGGAAAGGGCCGCGACTGGTGGAAAGAGCAGATAAAATCGTATATGCGTGAGGGTGTGCGCGGTATATGGAACGACATGAATGAAATTGCCACCTGGGGCCAAAAGATGCCTAACAACGTGATCTTTGATTACGAAGGGCACCCGGTAACCCACCAGCAGGCGCACAATATATATGGTCTTGAAATGGTTCGCGCCAGCTATGAAGGCTCCAGGGAGGAATTAAAGAAACGTCCGTTCCTGTTAACCAGAGCCGCTTACGCAGGCTCACAGCGCTACAGTGCTATCTGGACCGGCGACAACCGCGCGGAAGAAGATCATATGCTGCTGGGAGTTCGCCTGATGAACAGTTTGGGTGTTAGCGGCATGCCTTTCTCAGGTATGGACATAGGCGGTTTTACCGGCAACGCTACCGTGAGCCTGTATGCCCGCTGGATGCAGATCGGCGCCTTCATTCCTTATTACCGTAACCACACAGGGGTAAATACCAAGTCGTCCGAACCATGGGCATATGGCGAAGAGGTGCTGGAAATTTCCCGCAATTATGTAAACCTGCGTTACCGCTTGCTTCCTTACCTCTACAGTTCCATGTTTGAAGCAACACGTACCGGCATGCCTGTTATGCGTACGCTGGCGCTCACCAATACCTTTGACGCCAATGTTTACGACACCCGTTTCCAGAACCAGTATGGTTATGGAAATGCCTTTATGATAGCGCCTTTTGAAAGCACAAAAGAATTCGGCTCCATCTATTTCCCGGAGGGAAAATGGTATAACCTTTATAACGACACCATCACTGCCGGGAAGCAGGAAGTTATTACCTCGCTGAATATAAAATCCCTGCCGGTATATGTAAAAGAAAGCAGTATCATCCCGATGCAATCGTTGATACAAAATACATCCGAAAAGCCTTCAGATACGCTTTTCCTGCACATCTACAAAGGTGATAAACAAAATACCTTTGTTTATTATGAAGATGATGGAGAAACTTTTGATAACGAGAAAGGAGTGTATTATCAACGGACTATCGCTTATCATCCCGCGGATAAAAAAATTATCCTGGAAAAAGTAAGTGGTAGTTATGCCTCGAAATTTCACTACATTAAATTATTACTCCACGGATTTGGGGACCAAAAAAGTATAACCGTTAATGGTAGTCCGCTATCGTTAGTGTCAACTGGTTATTCTTTCCTTTCACCTATATCACGCTTTGATCCGCAAGGATCCTCGATTCCCGCAGAGCGTTGCACTGTACAGCAGGCAATCTTTGATAATGGTAATCAGCTAATTAACGTGGATTTGTAATAATAAGAACGGCCTCCTGGATTTTCCGGGGGGTCTTCTTTATATTTGGGCATGAAATACTTGCCTTTTCTGCTGTTGCTGTTCTTTTCAGCCTGTATATATAGCGCCCGTCAGCATAGTACAACGGTTACGATTGCAGATGATACCATCCCTTCTGATATAGACTCTCTAATCCATCTTTACAAAGCATTTGAACAGGACACCCTGGAAATTTTACCCGGCGCTTTTGGTGATCCTGACACCTGGCATTTTAAGGGTACTGCCATCGACAGCCAGTTACAGCCGTTACTGAGCGATCGCAGGTATAATGAAGATTATCTTTTTTACGCCTGCTATAAATTCAACCTGGATGCCAATACAATTGGACTGGTTACCTGGTCCCCTTCTGAATACGAATCTTCTTCCGTTAAACTGTTTGCTTATCATAAGAAAACCAAAACCATCACTTTTGAAACTGAGCTGGCAGAAGAATTTGGCGACGCCGGTGATGTGCTGATAAAAAAGTCCTGGCTGTATCATTCCCCGGACAGTAGCTGGCAGGCGATCCTGGAAAATTTTAACTCCAGTCAGTATGGGGTTCCTGAAGATACCGTTGCCGTAGCATCGTATGACTACTATCATTTAACCTGGAATGGCAGCAAAATAGATACGCTCAGCACCGATAGTTCCGCTTTGGTGCAGGTATATAAAATGATGCCGGTAAATAAAAAATAGCGCTTGTTTGCTACCGCTTTTTACTATTATATTTGGGATGTCCTGCGCCCTTACCTTCACTTTCACCTTAAAGCCGTCAATATGAACTTTAGTATTATCACTCCGGCAGATGCAGCATATGATCAGTGGAACGATCGTGGTGCGAACCTGAGATGGAAGGGGCATCCTTCGGGGATCATTCCTGTAACTACTGTCGATGAACTGAAAGACGCGCTGCAATATGCAGTGGACAATAGCAAACGGGTAGTGGTACGCGGTGGCGGTCATTGTCTTGAAAATTTTGTGGGTGATCCTGCTGTAGAAATAGTGATTGATATTTCCGCCATAAAGGGAATCCGCTATGATGAAGGAATGAACGCGATTGAAGTGATGGCGGGTGCAACATTGGGAGAGGTGTTTGAAACACTGGACCGCGAGTGGGGTGTTTTACTCCCGGCCGGACAGCATCCCGCCATCGGGATAGGAGGGCATATATCCGGAGGGGCTTTTGGTTTTCTGCATCGCCATCATGGGCTGGGAGCCGATTACCTGTATGCAGTAGAAGTGCTTTGGGTAAATAATGAGCGGCAGGTGGAAAAGGTGATTGCTACAAGGGAAGAAACAGATAGCAACCGTGAACTCTGGTGGGCGCATACAGGAGGTGGTACCGGCAATTTCGGGATTGTTACCCGTTATTGGTTCCGGGCACCCGGTGTAACAGCGCGTGATCCTTCCCTGTTACTACCCAAGTCGCCGGAAGTACTGGAAACAATGGAGATGGAATGGGATTGGGATCAGATAGATGAGCGGGTATTTAAACAATTGCTGGACAATTTCGGAGAATGGGGTAAGATGCACAGCAGTACGGACACGGAAGCCGGCAGGCTGTTTGCCACGCTTTACCTCTCCAATAAGGCGACTGGTAAAATTATGTTGAAGGCTGTGTTATCCGATTGTCCGGAAGAAATAGCAGAAGAATTTGCAGCCGCTGTTTCTGCAGGCATGGGTATAACAGGAAGAGCCATACGAAAGCCGATGCGTTGGGTGGAATTTGCATTACAGCCTTTTCCGGATATTTTCATAGACATGCGGGTTGCTTTCAAAGTAAAAGATGCCTTGTTACGTGCGCCCTATACAGCCGCACAAATCGGAACCATATACCGGCATCTGACGGAGCATAATGATGTGCCGGGGGGATCTGTTGGCGTCGCTTTTTTTGGTGGCAAGATGAATGCTGTAGCGGCGGATGCTACCGCATTCCCACAGCGGGACTCGATTTTAGCCACTGCCTGTACATCCGGCTGGTTAGATGCGGCAGACGAAGAAAAGTCTGTTGCATGGACGCGTAATATCTACAAGGAGCTGTTTGCAGCAACAGGCGGAGCACCTGTACCCGGAGAGCAAACAGGCGGATGTTTGATTGCGCATCCGGATGCTGATATGGCGGATGAACAATTTAATAAATCAGGTGTGCCGTGGCACGTGTTTTACTACCAGGATAATTATGAGCGGCTGCAGCGTGTAAAAGGAAAGTGGGACCCGCGCGGAATATTCCGGCACAGACTGGGTGTGGAAGGGATATAAGCATCTATTTAAAATTCCTGGCTTCGGAAAATAACGTCGCGGATATTTCATCCGTTTTTGACGGTGGTTGCATTAGCGGAGTTGTTGTTTTTGAAGGAAGTAGCTGACGTAAGAATTTGGATAAGTCGTAACAACAAGATACAATAATGTGAACCACCTCACCTTCGCGTTGCAGGGTCCCCTCCACCATCAGCAACCTGGCCTGCAGGATTTCTTTACGATACTTATCAAACAGTTGTTGAAAGACCACCAGGTTACTGCAACCTGTTTCATCTTCAATAGTGATAAAGCAAACACCTTTAGCGGTGCCTGGTCTTTGGCGTACCAGTACAAGACCCGCTACCTTCACTGCTGCGCCATTTTTTACGCCATCCAGTTCTTTTGCGGAGAGGATATGCAGCAGCTGTAATTTTTCCCGGACAAAGCATACAGGATGTGCTTTTAAAGATAAAGTGGTGGCGCTGTAATCGTGCACTACATGTTCTGATACTGTCATTTCAGGGAGCTGTACCTGGGTTTCTGCAGCGCTTTCAGATGGCTGGCCTGTGAAAATACCAACGGGTCGGTCGTGAAGTGCGGAGACCTCCCAGAGCGCCTGACGGCGGTCAAGTCCCATCGACCGGAAGGCATCTGCATCTGCCAGTTTCTCCAGCGTGATCAGTGTAACACCTGCATCCCGCAGTGCATGGATGGTGATATAGCCTGTATCCCGGCAGTCAATTAATGACTGTACATCTTCCTGGCCAATGCCTTTTATCTGGCGAAAGCCGAGGCGCAGTGCGCATAATTTACCTGTTTTTTCTTCCAGTATATTATCCCAGAGAGAAAGATTTACATCTGCCGGTCTTACTTCCACACCATGTTTACGGGCATCAATAACAATTTGTGCCGGCTGATAAAAGCCCATGGGCAAACTGTTTAATAAAGCGCAGGCAAAAACATCCGGGTAATGACATTTGAGCCAGCTGGAAACGTACACCAGCAAGGCGAAGCTGGCGGCATGACTTTCGGGAAACCCATAACTTCCAAACCCTTCCAGCTGCTTAAAAACACGCAGGGCGAATTCGGCGTCGTATCCATTTTTTACCATGCCCTTTACCAGTTTTTCCCGGAACCGGCTTACCTGTCCGGCTGCCTTGAATGTGGCCATACTTCTCCGGAGTTCATCTGCTTCCGATGCCGTGAAGCCGGCGGCCACCATGGCAATTCTCATCGCCTGTTCCTGGAACAGCGGAACACCTAACGTTTTACCCAGGATGTCTTCCAGTTCCGCCGAGGGATATGTAACGTCTTCTTCTTTATTACGACGGCGCAGATAAGGATGCACCATATCGCCCTGGATGGGTCCAGGCCTTACGATAGCGACTTCAATAACGAGGTCATAAAAGCAGGTGGGCTTTAGCCGTGGCAGCATGGATTGTTGCGCACGGCTTTCGATCTGGAATACGCCGATCGTATCGGCATGGCCTATCATTTCATATACCTTCGCATCATCCTGCGGAACACTTGCCAGGGTAAGAGGACGATTGTGATGTGTTTTTGCCAGGTCGAAGGCTTTGCGGATACAGGTAAGCATGCCGAGGGCGAGCACATCTATCTTAAGAAATCCAAGAACATCGATATCATCTTTATTCCATTCAATACAGGTTCTGTTTTCCATGCGTGCATTCAGAATAGGACACAGATCGGAGAGGGCGCCCTGTGTGATAACAAAGCCGCCGGTATGCTGCCCCAACTGACGAGGAAAACCGATGAACTGCTGCGTGAGTTCCAGCATCTTCCGCAGATGCGCATCACGGGGATCAAATCCCTGTTCTGCAAGCCCTTCCCCTTCCAGCCATTCGGCGGTAAAATCCCATACGGAAGCAGAAAGACGATTGATAGTATCAACAGATAAGCCCATTGCTTTTCCTACATCGCGGATAGCCCCCTTTTGTCTTTGTTGGGTAACAGTGGCTACAATCGCCGCGCGGTGGCGACCATACTTTTCATAAATGTATTGAATCACTTCTTCCCTGCGTTCATGTTCAAAATCCACATCAATATCAGGGGGCTCGTTACGGGCGGAGGAAATAAACCGTTCAAACAGCAGGTCGATTTTTGTAGGATCTACAGCAGTGATGCCCAGGCAATAACAAACCGTGGAATTTGCTGCTGAGCCGCGGCCCTGGCAAAGGATTCCCTGCTGCCTCGCAAAACGGACGATGTCATATACGGTGAGGAAATAAGATGCGTAATTCATCTCTTTTATAAAAGAGAGTTCATAGTGAATCGCAGTAGTAATTTTTTCAGGGATATCATCTCCGAAGTACTCCCTGGCGCCTTCCCATGCTAAATGCGTAAGTTCTTCCAGGGGTGTGCGGCCGTTGCTGGTAATTTCTTCGGGGTATACATATTTAAGTGTATCAAGAGAAAAACAGCAGCTTTCTGCAATCTCTTTTGTACGCAGGATCGCATCAGGATATTGCCGGAAGAGGCGTAACATTTCCTGTTGTGGCTTTAAGTATCTTTCGGCGTTTTCATGTAAACGATAACCCGCGGTATAAATAGTACATTTCTCCCTGATACAGGTTACGATATCCTGCAGCTGCCGGCGTTCGGGGATATGATAATGTACATCGCCGGTAGCCACTAAAGGAATATTATATTGAGAAGATAACTGTGAAAGACGGTGTAACTTTTTAAAATCATCTCCCTGATAAGAGCGGGTGGCAGCAAGATAGAGGTTTGCTCCCAGCGCCTCCCGGTACTCCTTCATGGCTAGGCTGAAGGTGGCATCAAATTCAAATCTTGAATTCAGGGATGCGGGTGATAATGCAATAAATTTCATACCGGTGGCATGTTCAAATACATCTGTTTTGTATAAGTGACATTGTCCTTTTTCTGCTCTCAGATTGCCTTTGGTGAGCAATGCAGAAAGGCGTCCGTATGCCTGTGTATCAGTGGGATAAGCAAGTAAGGAAGGTCCGTCCAGCAGATCGATCCGGCAGGCGGGTATGATGCGTATACCGCTGGTTTTTGCAGCTGCATGTCCGCGGACAATACCGGCGAGACTATTTCGGTCTGTAATCGCTATTTCTTTATAACCCAGGGCTGCAGCCTGTTCTACCAGTTCCCCCGGGTGTGACGCGCCTCTTAAAAAGCTAAAGTTGGTAGTGACCTGTAATTCTGTGTAGCTCATATCTCCTCTTTTTCTCACGCAAAAAAACCATGAATAAACCAGGCGTGGGGTTTATCACCGGTATAATGCCCCAGCCTGAACAACCAGTAGCGGCTGCCAACATCATCTTCCACTACATAATAATCCCGGTGCTGTCCTTGTTGCAGCCACCATTCACTTTCAATCCGTTCAGGGCCATCCGCTTTCTTTACTTTATGCACTTTCCCTTTATAACGGAAATGCATTGGTGGATAATCGGGTATGGGCGCCGCTACCTCTATAGGTTCAGGTTTGGAAAGCAGTTGAATGGGACGGGGCCTGTCTGTTTTCCATGAAGTAGCTGTTTTTTCAATAAGACTGGCAACAGGTTTAACGGACCACTCCGGCCAGTGATGTTCAGCAGGCAGATAGCGGCGAACAGTTCCTTTGCCAGTCCTACCTTCCAGCCGGTCGATCAACTCCGCGATACTCACATCTTCCAGTCCCCCTGCTGCATTCCAGAATGTTTCCTGCAAGGGGCGCACCTCTTCCACTTTAGGTGCTTCCAGTACAAATAATTCAATCCCCAGATCCGGTTTGATCGTTGGTATTTTCGACTCAAACAATTTGAACAGGTGGTTGACATTATGTGATGGATGCCCGGTGCCGATCTCCAGTTGCTCTACCGCTCCATCTACCTTATAGCATTTCAGCACAGCGTTCCGGAGTCCTTTTTCTTCTTGGGAAAGGCGGTGGCAAAGGGCTTCCAGCAATCGCCTGAGCGCAATTTCAATACCGGTACCCGTTACAATAGGCTCCAGGCATGGCAGCCGTTCCTGGTAGGGTTCAACCGGCAGCAGGGGTTGAATTACTTCATCTTCCTGTCCGGTGAACTGATCAAGCCGGAGTAGCAGCTCCTGGCCAAAGCGCCTGCGGAGCACTGTTCTGGGCATCCCTATAAAGCTTCCTGCCTCGCGCAGGCCTAATTTCATTAACCTTTCGCAGATAGCGGGTTCCAGTCGTAATGCAGCCGGAGGCATATCCATTAATGCAGCAGACTGCTCACCGTTGGGAATCACAGCCAATGTTTGACTGAACCGCGGTATGGCCCATGCTGCGCCAATCGTATCGGCCATGCCTGCACGCACCTGGTATCCAATATGCGTAAGTTTGGTCACTATATCTTTCAGATATAATTCTTCGCTGCCCCAAAGGTGTGCACAGCCGGTAACTTCCAGCAGCAGGCCATCGGGGGGATCTGTTGCGGTTACAGGTGTAAAGCGGATAGCCCATTCCCCGAGTGCGTTTAATATGCGGTTCAACTGCCCGGGCTTATCATCAATTACCTGCAGTGCGCCGATGAGCGCGCGTGCATCGGCCACGGCCATTCCCTTTGTGATGCCTTGCAACTGCGCGGCTCTGCTGGCTGCTGTTACAATCATCCGGCCATGATCGGGAGTAGCCATCACAAACGCTTCCTGTTGCAACGCCGGGCGGCAACGGATTAACCAGTCGGTCATCAGATGAGGAAACCATATGGAAACAAAACGCCTGGCCATACTACCCGATTTTACGAATCAGTTCCGGCGGCGCGGAAGACAATTGCTCATCCATCAACCTGAACCTGCCGGCAGACCATTCTATTTGCCAGGTGCCAGGCTTACCATTCCGGATCTTCAGCAGTTCAACATTCCAGCGGGGATAGCCAACACCAGGCAACCCATCTTCCGGTTCGCTGGCTAATGGTGTAATGCGCCAGCGGGAAACACAGGCAGTGGTATTAACAGCAGTGGATTCCCGGCGAATAATAAACCCTGTTACCCTGCTTTGTTCTACAGCGAGTTGCAGGCGGCGGGAGGCGGTAAAACCGATATCTCTTACTTCCCCGATAACTGCGGCGAGTCCTTCACACTTCAATGCTTCTTCCATTGCCCAGAGTACATCTTTCTCCCGTTTCAGGTCTACAAAAATGATCCGTTCAGGCTCGATACCAAAGGTTTTCAGGGCAGGAGGAAAAAGCGTGCGGCAGGTGCTGATCCATATACAGGCGCCGCCGCCCTGCATTAACGCATTCAATAAGCCTCCGATAAACCCGGTGGCGGCAGCAGTATGTTCTGCTGCGGCACTCATAAACTCATGTATTGCTCCGGTTGGAAATGTTGCATTCGGAAAAGCAGCTGTAACCCGCCCAAGTCCCATATCCACACTCGTATTACTGGCTTGTTTAAAGCCCTGCAAAAGGAGAATATCCCTTTGCAAGCCGGCAATAATAGCTGCTTTATCTGCGGGCATAGTTGACAGCTGGTTTAAATACTCACGACTAATTTATTTAGCAATAATACTAAATAAATTAGTATTTCATCAATATTCTTTCCGGATATATGTAACTTGTGGTCAGCATAATTTAAAGTGCATCGGCATGTTACAGAACAGAGTTGATCCATCCGGTAATATTATCCGGACAGAAGCGAGGGGGCTATTTATGGGCAACCGGGGTGTTTTACATAACGACAACAAAGAAATTGTTAGGCCTTATAAGATCAAGACCTGGATTACCTGTGTGCTGGCATTTAAAAACAGGAGAAGACCCGTAATGGCTCCTAACCGGTATACAGAACTCTTTTTTATGGATGAAGCAACTTCCTTTGCTGCCGGCCACCGGCCTTGTTTTGAATGCCGCAAAGCAGAAGCGCATCAATTTAAATCCCTTTGGTTGAAAGGTAATCCGGATAAAGGGTTTAACGAAAAAACACTTATTAAAGAGATAGATAACATCCTCCATGCAGAAAGGATAGATGAGCATAATTCAAAAATTACATTCAGGGAACGTCCGGAAAACCTGCCCGACGGCACATTTGTGCGCATCGGGGAGGAGCCTTATCTTCTTAATAAAGGGCTGCTATATTTATGGTCGCCCGGTGGTTATGCAAAAGGCATCCCTTTGCCGGGAAGCGGTAAATTACCTGTTTTAACGCCGGCCTCTGTGGTGAATGCCTTCAGGGCAGGCTATGTTCCTCAAATGGCCATTTAATAGGATTAAGGGCAAGAAACGGGTTCTTTCAGATGTGCGTGGATGGTAAATTTGTATCATCATAAAAAAATAAAAAGATGACATACTATCATAAAATAATGACTTCTCCCGTAGGGCAGCTTACGCTGATAGCGAGTGACAAAGGTTTGGCCGCAGTGCTGTGGGAAAATGAAGTTGCAGACCGCGTACCAATAAGCGCCGGTGCAAACGATATACATCATCCTATCCTTTGCCAGGCAGAAGAACAACTCAATGAATACTTTGCCAAAAAGCGAACTTCTTTTACCGTAGCACTGGATTTTGTGGGAACTGAATTTCAAAAGAAGATATGGAAAGCACTACTGACGATTCCTTTTGGTGAAACAAGGACCTATGGCCAGATCGCCAAACAAATTGGTGATCCGAAAGCAGTACGTGCTGTTGGTGGTGCAGCCAATAAAAATCCCATTTCTATTATTGCTCCCTGTCACCGGGTGATAGGCGCTTCCGGAAAACTAGTTGGATTTGCAGGTGGTATCGCCAATAAAAGCCGCTTACTTCAATTAGAAAATAGTGTTAGTCCCACGTTGTTTTAGGCACTTGCTGACGTGGGGAGTTTATACTATCTTTCCACAAACCTGAAATAAGTGTTGCATACCTTTTCAACAGAAAACTTTCACTCCATTTGTGATCAACTATGTACCCAGGATCCGGAGTTAGCCCTCATTGTGAAAACATACGGCTATCCGCCGATGTGGACAAGACCAAATACATTTGAAAGCCTGATACACATTATCCTGGAACAGCAGGTATCGCTGGCTTCCGCCTTAGCGGCGCTCAATAAATTAAGAGAGAAACTCACCAAAATTACACCCGCCAAACTGCTGGAACTCACGGACGAAGAATTAAAAGCCTGTTATTTCAGCCGGCAGAAGATGTCGTATGCCCGGTTTTTAGCCCAGGCCATTCAAAGCAAAGCATTCAACCCTAAAGCCATGGAAAAGCTACCGGACGAAGAGGTAAGGAAAGCGCTGGTAGCGCTGAAAGGGATCGGTAACTGGACAGCGGATGTGTACCTGATGTTTGTATTGCAGCGCGCGGATATTTTTCCCATCGGAGACCTGGCGGCTGTGAATGCACTCAAGCAGGTGAAGAAATTACCTAAAGACACTCCTCCAGAGAAGCTACTGGGAATATCGGCAGCATGGCAGCCTTACCGGACTGTTGCCACGATGGTATTATGGCATTATTACCTGTCGTTGCGGGTAAAAGACACTTCCGCAGAAACGGAGAAAATAAAGAAGGCGATAACGCTTTAGGGACGGATCATACCGTGCTTAAGTACGGCTTAAAGGTGGACTTGATCAAAATCACTTAACAGGAGTTATTTCATCAGCAATTTTAATACTTCTTCTTTGCGTTGACGGGAAACAGGTACCTGGCTGCCATCTTCCATGGAAATGGCGCCACCTTCTGTTTTTATCCAGGCTGTAATTTTGTGGCTGTTCACCAGGTGGGACTGGTGGGTGCGTATAAAATGTTTATCTGCCAGCAGGTCGTTGTATTCTTTAAGGGTTTTACAAACGATCAGTTTTTTTTGACCGGAGATGTATACATGCGTGTAGTTTCCTGCCGCTTCTAGGCGTACAATATCTTCCGGCAGGGCAAAAACAATTTTATCCGCAAGCGGGAATGCAATACGGTTTTCTGCCATGGGCTTGCCCATATTGGCCACCAGCTCCCGCAAACGGCTGTTTTCCTGCTGGGGAAGAATCTGTGCAATCGCTTTTTCCACCGCGCCGGAAAGTTCCAGTATATCTATAGGTTTCAGCACATAGTCGATAGCGCAGGCTTTTACTGCCGCAATACCATAGTGGTCATAGGCTGTTACAAAAATAACTTCAAAGCGCCTGTTGGCAGGAAGTGATTGCAGCAGCTGAAACCCTGAACCTCCGGGCATTTCAATATCGAGGAAAAGAAGGTCTGGTTCCAGTTGTTTGATGAGCCTGAGCGCACTCGCCGCAGAATCAGCTTCTCCGACGATGTCAATAGCCTGGCAGTATTCGCCCAGGAGTACGCGCAGGTTATCCCTGCTTTTTGCCTCGTCGTCTACAAGAATACTCTTTATCTTCATACACTTTCAATTGGAATAGTGAGTAATGCCGTTGTGCCGTTTCCGTTACTGATATGCAAACTAGCGGTTTGTCCGGCGATACTAAAAAGCTGCAGTCTTTCCTGTACCAGTTTTAGTCCTACACTTTTGTGCGCGCCGTTGCCAGCTTCCGGATGATATCCCGGGCCATTGTCGTACACTGCAATCAGTAGTGCCGCGCCTTGTTTCCCGGCTGTAATGCGGAGTAAGCCTGCTTTTCCTTTGGAAGAAATACCGTGCAGGATCGCATTTTCCACCAGCGGTTGTAAAATCATGCCGGGGATATCTACCAGGTCAGTAGCCAGTTCTTCGGGGATATCCATTTCAAAGGAGAAATCAAAACGCAGTTGTTCAAGCTCGCAGTAAAGGCGTATAGTGGCCAGTTCATCTGCCAGCGTGATCATATTTTTTTCCGCATTATGCAATACGCTTCTCAGTAACAACGAAAATTTTACAAGATAGGTATTGGCAGCTTTATATTGGCTGGTGTTGATCAACGATTGAATGGAGTTCAGCGCATTAAAAATAAAATGCGGATTCATCTGCGAGCGGATGGCTTTAATTTCCAGTTCCCGGATCGCGGTTTTCACGGCCTCCGCCCGCTTAATCCGCTGAATGCGCACCCGGTAAATCCAGATGCCCACCAGCACAGTAAAGAGGATGGAGCCAAGGCTCCATCCAATAATATTCATCACGCCGGATTTTTGCAGCGCCGAAAAGCGCGGTGCTTTTGCTGCATCATCGATGGCCGTATTCAGGTCATCCCATAAGTTGTCGTCGGAATAGATATGATCTGATATTATTTTTCCCCATTGATCCAGTACTACAACATTTTTCTTTCCCATTTCGGATATCCCGTATACTTCATAGTTTTTATCTCCCTGGCTTTTTATTTCAATACTGCTAAAGTTGGGCAGTGTTGCGAGTTCCGGATCATGTTGGCGGTTAAGGCCAGGCTCATTGATCCATGCGAACACAAAGGTTACTTCGGGATGCCTTTTAACCATTTTAACCAACGCACTATCCTGAAAGTAGCTGGCATGGTCAAATATGAGACAGGTAGTTTTACCATGCTGAGATTTCAAATCATACGTTTTGCCATTGGCCAGCGACAGAATCGGGTATGGCGCTGTATTACCCGGCGCCCAGTGTTCCATGAGCTTCCAATCCTTTATAATGGGTTTAATGATGCTGCTGTCGTCGCAATTACGAATAAAGTCTTCGAAATAAGGTTTCAGCCGCTGATTTTTTACAAAGCTATTTGCTTTCATACTTTCACTGATCCCTTTTGATAATTTATAGTACAATGGGTATCCTTTCAACATAGAAAGCAGGACAAAGTAATTACTGTAAAAGGAAGATTCTTCTGAGCTGCCGCCAGCAGAGAGGCCGATGCGTGATTGTTGATAAATCAGGAGCCAATCGAGGTATTGATGATAAAAGGAGAAATGATTGTCGTGATAAGAATTCATTGCCACCGGCATTGTATCAATACCGGTGGTAATCATTTCCGGTATGCCCTCAAATGGCCGTTTTTCCGGGGCTACCCGGTAGCCATGATTGTACAGAAAAACCAGCCAGTCATCCGCAATACGGTATTGCCAGTTGGTTTTATAGTAGTCGATACTTTCGGGAGATGCCTTTCCCTCATAGCTTTGCAGCACAGCTTTGAATCTGGCATTTGCGTTTTCCTGTGCGGCCAGCACTTCGGGTAACGTTTTGTTTCTGTACATGGTATTCATGCCTTCGTCACCGTAAAAGATGTCATCCATCTCGTCTGCCAGCATGGAACTCCATTTGGCACTGCCCGATAGCTTTCTGGGCCGCAGGGAAGTATCAGCATCCGCTTCAATGATCAGCGTATCGCCTGGTGCTAAGAAAGCATACCCTCCGTTATTTTCCATAGCAATATACCGGCGTTCCGGTTTTGTTAACAGCAACGGACAATAAAATTCTCCCCGGCTATTAACAGGAAAGCTGAGAGTGCTGTCTCCCAGTTCAATTTCCACTTGCTTTTTGTGAGCGTGTGCCAGCGTGCCTTTTATCAATGCATTGCCTGCAACCGGAAAGGACGCACCGGTAAGCAACTGGGCGTATTGATATTCGGTTTTGGCAGGAATGAGGCCAGGTATGCCGTTGTTGGCGCTGCGTAATTTCAGCATCGCTTCTATCGCGGGGCGCAACTCCTCCGGCGGCATAGGTGAGAAAGTTGAACGGATGGATATGCCGACCTGCTTCTGAGGACTATAACTCGTCATCAGCACCGGCAACGGTGGTTGATCTTTGTCGGTGGTAAGTGATACGATTTCGCCGTTGGCTGTAATTTCCAGCCGGAACATCCCTTTGGGCGGCTTTTTATCTAACCCCTGTTTATAAGGCGGATAATAACTATCATACCCCATCCAGCCGAATTTCTGACTGTGAGGAGTATATGCCACCACTCTTTCCTGGGTGATGCTGTATTGCTGGTTGCCATTAGGCAACTGGTTCTGTAACCGGTACCGCAGCACATACCGGCGTTGAAACTGTAATAACGGCTCCATTACCGGATAGTAATTATTATCCTTGTGCTTCGTGATCTGCATATCAAACCAGTCGCCCGGTTTCAGGACAAAGTAGCCGGGCTTGTCCTGTGCGGGCAGCAGGTAGGGCAGGCAAAGCAGCAACCATAGATAAACTGTTCTTTTCATGATACAATAATTTTATTGTACCAAAGCTATCTTTATCAGAAGCCCGGGTTACATCCACTTAGCAAACGGTAAAGCTGACTGAATATCCGGTGAATATATGACTGAAACGGGTATTTTACGATTCTTTTTAAGCAGTATGGCCAGTGCAAGCTTGGGGCATCAGAGCTGATTTCGACTGAAAGATACTTTGCCCGGGTTGGGTTGTCTCCGCAGGCACAGTACGCGAAGGCGTTGATTGATTTTAAAAGAAAGTTTACACCACAAATTTATTAAGTGCGGTATGTAGATATTAGATACTAAATAAGTACTATTATAATTCATTTAGCTTTAGCTTTGCATTATGTTTTATAGAAGAAAAGTAATATTGAGCCTGCTACAAATATTTGAAGATCAATTAGATAAAATTAGTCTTCAAAAATTATCGTTTCTATTGTGCCAAAGACAAAAAGAACCGGAATACGATTTTGTTCCGTATAAATTTGGATGTTTTTCATTTTCATTAACTGCTGATTTAACAGCAATGGTTAGTAAAAATATTTTGAGTGAAACTGAAAGTCACTTTATTAAAAAAGACAAACAAGAATATTTTAAGACACTAAAAGAAGAGGATAAAAAAATAGTCCTAGATATTAAAAGACTATATGGAGAAATGAATAGCAATGCGTTAATGAAGCATACATATATCAACTATCCATACTGGGCAATCAATAGTGTAAAAGCAAAAAGTATCTTATCCCCGGAAGAATTGGTAAATATTGAGCTGAGTCGTTCAATTAGCCTTATTGAACCTGGATTATTTACAATCGGTTATGAAGGTATTTCTCTAGAAGCCTATTTGAATAGGCTTATAAAAAATAATATCCACATTTTAATTGACGTTAGGAATAACCCGTTAAGCATGAAATTCGGTTTTAGTAAAAACATGTTGCGCAAATACTGCGCAAGCTTAGGAATTGAATATTTGCATTATCCTGAAGTGGGGATTCAGTCTGACCAGCGTCAACAACTTAACAGTCAGTCAGACTATGACAACCTATTTAGTGCTTATTGTAAAGTGAATTTGACAAAAACTAAGCCTACGCAGAGTAAAATTTTTGACCATATAAAACAGGGAAAAAGAATAGCGCTGACTTGTTTTGAAGCCAACATCTGCCAGTGTCATAGAAAACATTTGGCAGAAGCCATTGGGCGGCTTCCTGGATTCATTTATGAAATAAAACATATTTAAAGCATGCCCTTAACAAAGGTTTTAGTCACAGTAAAGACGTACCCAACAATATCTTCAAAGTATGAAGAATTAGTTTGTACCGCTGGATTTCTGGAAGATGGAACTTTCATCAGAATTTACCCAATCCAATTTAGAAAGAAAGAGTACTCTCAACAATATAAAAAGTACGAATGGATTGAAATTGACATTGTTAAGAATAAGAGTGACTTCCGCCCCGAGAGCTACAGGCCATTCTCACACGATACACAAATTAGTATTGTAGGACATATTGATACACGTAACCATTGGGACGAAAGAAAGAAATATGTCTTAGGGAAAATCTATTATAACCTATCGGAACTAATAGCAGAAGCAAAAAACAAAAAAATATGTACGTCCCTCGCAGTTTTTAAACCTACTCAAATCATTGATTTTGTAGTTAAGCCAGTTGAAAGAGAGTGGGATAAAGCAAAACTGGCCAAACTGGAAGAGGAAAGGAAACAGGGCAACTTATTTACACAACCAGAAGACCCATTCAAAGCAGTACCCAAATTGCCATATAAATTTTCTTATAAGTTTAATGATAAACAAGAAGTTGAAAGTACCATGATGATTGAAGATTGGGAAATAGGGCAATTATACTGGAACTGCCTAAAAAAGTATGAAGGACATGATCGGGAGGCAAAAGCAATTGCAGACGTAAAGAAAAAATATTTCGATGATTTTGCCTTAACAAAAGATCTGTTTTTTTATTTAGGAACAACGCAACTACATCATTATACATCCCACAATCCGTTTATTATAATTGGTACTTTTCATCCCACACTTCCTCCTCAAAATAATAAACCGATTCAAGGGTCCTTATTTATATAAAAAAGTGATTAATACAATAGACGCATCGTTCTCAATTTGTATAAAATCTATTCCGGGACGACTGTAGTAAACTGTTGGTTCTCCCTCATTTTCTTTGACCCCTTCAGCGGTGATATCAGCCAATATAAAAGATTGGCTGAGAATACTTTTCAGCGCGTTGATCTCCACACGGATAAAGGCCAGATTAATGAGGAGGAAACTCTCGTCAAATAAATCAACCAACAGTTTTCAAAAACATGTATCAAAACATGCCCCAAATGAAAAAAGGCTTTCCGCGTCAAACCGCTGAAAGCCTTTTCTACTGCGTGGTCCCACCTGGGCATGATCCAGGGACCCCCTGATTATGAGTCTCTAAAAAGCATATTTTCAGTTACTTTCAGTTGTTGCTAATTACGTCCAAAACGCCCATCCCTACAGGTTTTAAGGAATTTAATACTTAAATTTATATTCAGTCAATTCGGCTTGTTTTTCGAAAACATGTATCAAATTATGTATCAAATTTTTTAAGCCAAAATTATCATGAAGAAAGATAGGGTTAATGTGAAGGTGGTCCCAGATGAACGACGGTCTAAAAATGACAAACGATTTCCCCTTAAACTACGGATTACATATAAAGGCGTTCGGAAGTATTACGCCACCGGTTATGATTCCACCGAAGAAGAATGGGATATGATCAACAGCGCAGACGCTAAAGCTTCCCTCAGAAAGATAAAACAGGAGATCGGCATCATAGAAAAGGACGCGCAAAAATGCTGTGACGACATTACCCCGTTTTCTTTTTTTCAGTTTGAGAAAGCATTCTTTGGTGAAAAGATACAGTTTGAGAATGTAGAATCAGCATACAAGGACTACATAGCGAAGTTAAAGGCCAATGAGCAGTTCGGAACCGCGGATTCCTATACTACTTCGCTCAATTCTCTGAAACGGTTTAAAAGTAAGCTTCACTTTGAGCAGGTAACTAAGGAGTTTCTTCATAGCTTTGAAACCTGGATGCTGGCTGCCGGTAAGTCCGTTACTACCGTGGGCATATACCTACGCCCGCTCCGGACCATTATGAATATTGCCAAAGAAAACGGTATTATCAAACCAGAAGCTTATCCTTTCGGGAAGCGTAAATACATCATCCCGACTGGCAGGAACATCAAAAAGTCCTTGACCAAGGCGCAGATTAAACAAATCTTTGATTACGAAACCGAGCCAGGCTCCGGGATGGAGAAGGCTAAAGACTTCTGGATCTTCAGTTATCTCTGCAATGGTATCAATATGATGGATATTGCCATTTTGAATCAGAAGGACATTTTCACGTCCTATATCACCTTCATCCGGGAGAAGACCAAAAGAACTACCAAAGGGAATCCTATTACCATAACGGCTACCAGGAACATTTATATAAATAGGATCTTGGCAAAATGGGGGCATGGGCCTGCCAATGGAGATGATTTCGTTTTTGATATTGCGGAAAAAGGGGATTCTCCGGCGCTGATACGGACTAAGGTGAAGCAGTTTACTAAGGTGACTAATAAATGGATGAAGAGGATAGGAGAGGCACTGGAGTTTGAAATGCCCGTGACGACTTATGTGGCTAGGCATTCGTATGCGACTATACTAGTGCAGAGTGGAGCGCCGCTGAAGCTGGCTAGTGCGAATTTGGGGCACCAGAGTTTGATTACGACAGAGCGGTATTTTGCAGGGTTTGAGCTATCTACTCAAGCACAGTATGCAAAGGCACTTATAGATTTTTGACACAAAATATACCCTGTAATGAATTCTGCTCTAAATAACGAATACTCATTTAATTCTATTTATTATCTTTTGAATTACATTGTCTCTAAAAAAATTTTATTAAATCTATTTTTCCTCTCCCCCAATTTATCACTTTTCCTGTTTTCATGTTAAAGCTACATATGAACATATGCTACGTCTGTAAAAAATCATTTGTCCCCAAAACTGAATTAAGTGAAGGAAACATAAGTTTGGAGCACATAATCCCAAATAGTTTAGGTGGCTCCTTAAAATCAAAAGAATTACTGTGTAAATCTTGTAATTCAATGTTTGGGGAAACCTGTGATGCACATCTTTCTAAACAATTCTCTCATATCGCTAGCTTATTGATGATTGAAAGAGACAGGGGTGAAATTCAACCAATTAAAGGTGGGAAAAATGAAGATGGAGATTATACCATTCACAGTGGTTACAAACCCGCTATTGCTCATCCCATATTTAATAAAAAGGAGATTGAACCTGGAAAAACAAAAATAGAGATTACGGCAAGAGATTTAACCGAAATGAAAAAAATTCTATCGGGGTTAGCTAGAAAAAATCCAGGTTTTAATGCCGAAGAGGCAATGAAACGCGTTCAAATAAGCAAAGAGTATTTAGCTAAACCTATTCAATTAAATTTTGGAATTGGAGATTCTCAGGCATTTAAAGCAATAACTAAAATTGCCGCCAATTACTATGTACATACTCAAAATGAATGTGAACAAATTTCAAAAGTTATAGAATATCTTAAGACAGATGTCGATGCAGAGATCACTTTTCATTATAATCCGAATGAAAAACTTTATCCGTTAGAAGATAATGAGGTCTGTCATCTACTGCACCTTGTAGGCGATAATATCAATAAAATACTATATTGCTATATTGATTTGTTCAGCTCATTTTCATTTCTTGTCTTACTTTCTGATAACTATACCGGCCAATCTTTTTCTAACACATACGCATATGACATTTTAAAAAGAAAGGAAGTTTCAAAACCAATCTTTCTTAATTTCTCAAAGAAACAAATCCATTCGATATTAAGTAAAAATGAAATACTTAATGATAATGAATCCGTTACTAATAAATTGAACCGATTAGCAACTATAATTCACAAACTGCATAATGATGTGGTAATTGGAAAATTATCTCAGATCGCAGCAGACAAAACTTTAAAAAGACACCCTGAGGGCACTCCCATTTCTAAGGAAATGCTAAATGAATATCTTGCAGAAGTTGCAGAATCGTACGCAAGCTTTTTATTAAGAGAATCGAAGATAAAAAAATGATAATATGTCAAATACCAACAATCAAAAATTCAAAATTTTCATTATTGTTCCTATTTAGTGCATAATTGTATTTCCCCAAATTTATTGATTTCACATTTCTCTTATATGCTCTTACAGTACTAATTATATCATCTATTGAGGGAATTCCATTACTCCTATATGAAACAACTATTATAGAATCCTTATGCTTATTTATTAAAGAGTCTAGGTCATTTAAAAAATTAATTTTAGACTCAAATTCATGATTTTTATTGATCAAAATCTCCTTATTCCTTGATAAGGGGTTTATGAACTTCTCGATATCATGATAGTGAACTAGGCCTTCTAAAAAATGGTATTTTGCATGATAAGATACGTGATCATCATTTCTAAAATATGGAGGATCAATATAAACTAGGTCGGCAGTTTTCTTACAACTAAGTGCAGATGTGTTCAAAGAAAGATTTTTCTTCCCATTGCTAAATACCAGTGTATCCAGTTCATTTAAAAATTTTGAAAATAATTCTTCAAATGACCGCTCCCAGGTAACTTTATTCCCAAATCCACCTCCATTAAAATTAACCCGCAGATTTAGATTCTTTCTATGAAATAAATTATAGGGCCTTTTTATTAGGCAGGCTTGAAACAAAAGATAATAAGCGCTTGCTTTTTTTTCATTGTCATCAAGCAGTTCAATATTCTGTACAATAATATCAATTTGTTTATTCTCCTTTGGGGTAAAATAGATATCCTCAAAATTCTTTTCTATTATCTTCTTATATTTTATCCCCCTTTTTGCTTTTAAAAGATTATTAATGTCATCCTTGTTTAGCTTATTAGTATCATTTTGAATCAGTGCCTTTCCAATAATAGAATTAAAGCTAAATATGTCATTATAAATTACTCGCTTATTCTTTGCTTTAGCATAATATGAGAAAATTGCTGATCCTCCGAAGAGATCTAGTACAGAGTTAAATTCCAATTGCAAAGATTCCAACTCCTTCCATATACTTACAATTAATTTCCTCTTAGACCCATAATACCTTGTAACTGGCAAATTTATTTCTGACATATTTTTTCTATAAGTGACTTGAGAGTTTCATACTCCGGTTCTGCGATACAAGTTAGAAGAGCATTATTATGTTGTGCAATGGGTACTTGAAAATAATAAGGAACAGTTCTCACACCTTCTCTTTCAACATTATAACCTGGAACTTGATTAAGATTAATAAAATATTGTTTTAGCTTACAACTATCATCACTATAAGGCGATACGATGTAAAACTCAATTGGTAAAATACCTTCGATAGGTTTTAAGGCATCAAGTATTTTACTACATTTAACCAAGTACCCCTCTATATAATCATTTGTTAACTTGGTCTTAGCCTCAATAAAACAAATTTTCTTGTCTGTTTTTATTACGCAATCGATCTCCCCTAATGAATCGGTATTGTAAAACACTTCAAAATTAGTAATATAATTAAGCTTTAATTCCTCCACCGCAGTTTCTAAAAAATCTTCAAAGTAACTTGACATAAAGTAAAAGGCAATCTCCGGCTTTAAAACCAATACCTTTTCTTGAGGCTGTTTCGTAGGGCTTGCATCACTTCTGAAAAATTCAAATCCTTTTTCTGTATCATCGTCTTTGATCCAATGAAGTAAATTAAAGCTTTTTCCAATTTTCGTATTAGTATAAATACCAAGTGCGGTTTTCCCTTTGGCAGATGAAATATAGAAATCGTAATCTTTAATATGATCCAATTTCTTAACAACGCTAACCTCTTCGAAAAAATGTGAAAATTGTGCAGGTACAACTATACCTTGTATATAGTGGTTCTTCTGAATAAATGATAGTAACTTATTCAGTTCGGCTTCTTTAATAAATGCCTTAAACTCTCTCAATTCTTTGCTGTCTCCACCAGACTTCCTAGGAAGTCTTTTGGTAAACAAAAAATGCATTTGAAACCAAAAATAATCAAGAAAAAATTCCGGCTTTATCAGTGGCTTTAAATCATCTACAGAACTAGCAGTCAAAAAAATCAGTGAATTATATTTTACTCCAATTTCATTTTCATTTTCTTTACTGGCATCCAGTACTAAACTTATACTAGGCTCCTGTGAGGGGTCTATCTGAATTTCAAATACACTCTGAAATTTCGAATGGCTAATCCAAACGTCTTCGCTCTCGATAACATCTTGTTGTATTAAATCCTCTATTAAAAACTCAATTGGAACGTAAGGCAGCACCCCTCCCTTGGATTCTGTTAATTTCACTATATTAGAAAGATGCTCGTTGAATTTAAGAACTACAAGTCTCCCTAATATCCCTTTCAAACTTTCAAAAGCAACATTATCTATTAAGAAATTAAAAAATTGCTTTTCTTTTATTAAGTTAGTGATGCTCGTTTTTATTGCTTTACCCTTATCGGCAACGCTATTAAGGCAATAAATTAATTTCTTTGGCTTATATAAAAATAGTATGCCGGTTCTGTTTAAATCTATTTGATTTATAATATCAGCACTAACATAGTCAGAAATAGCAGCCGCAATTTCCAACAATATTGCAGGTTGGTCGATATTCTCATCAGCAGAAAACCTATAGCCAATCCTTTCTAAAAACTCGTCTTTAAACAATTTTGAAACATGGAAATCTTTTTCCATGTTTGCCCCCAAATCGTAGAGCAAAGTGCAGAAAAATTCAATTGAAGTACTTAAATCCACATCATATTTATAGCACTCGATATTACTTACATTATCAAACATACACTATAAATTATTCTTTGTATAGGTTGCAATTAGTTTGCTAACTTGTTCCTGATATTCAAAATTATCTTTATATATATTCAGCATTATGAAAAGTTCCTCTGGATCATAATCGATAATCTCAATTTGATAGATATCAGAACTCAGCCTAATAGAACTTTTGCGCAATTCCAGTTTAAATGGAGCGTATATTATGACATCATTTTCATACTTACCTATCAATGTATTTAACTTCCTATTAATGCCGTCGATGTCTTGTTCCTCATTAAATAGAAAAAAATGAGTCTTATTATTTCTCAAATCAATAAATGATTGGTTATCACGCCTATCCAGTTTGACCTCTCCAAAGTTGGCCTCCAGGTAGTAATTTAACGGATCGAAAAATTTCTGGTGTAGCGATTTAAATGCACCTTCTAATTCAAGTCTACTACGCGTTTCTTCAAAAATGGCCTTGAGTCCTTGTTCACGAGTCAATAATTCTTGCAGTGAAATTGTTTCAGTTTCATTGAGCAACAATTCAATAGCATTTCTAAGTAAATCTCTATTCCTCTGATGTCTTTTTTTCTCAAGCTGAATAACCATCGGGCCTAAAGCATCTTCTTTACCTGCAGAAAAGAAATCATTCAAATATGTTATCAATTCGAGTAAATCTGCATTTTCACTAATTACAGGCAAAGATTTAATATCAGGTTGAATTCTTGTAAAAAAAGCTTCATTAGCTTCCTGGATAATTTTGGTGCCAGCAGCATCAGTTAAACATGTTATCAGTAGATGCCCCTTAATCTTATTAAACAAATCTATCAACTCACGATATGATGTTAGAAAGCGATTAAATCTCAATTTTGATTTTTCTTGAATCTTTTCAACTTCATCAATTGCAAAAATGAAATAATTCCCTGATGCAGCTAGAATATTAAGAAACAAAACCAATACTTCACGTTTATTAAAGCTTTGCAATTGCTGAAGACCAAAATGAGTATAGTGTCCTTTTGTGTATAATCTACCTGTCCCCAGATAAATCAATCTTCTTAAGTCTTCGCTACTTCCCACAATTTCACTAGAAAATAACTTCTCCGTATATTCTCTAATTCCGGAAAAATCATCTCTATATTGATTTGCAAGGTCAGAATAATTTACACCTTGCCCATGTAATTTTGAAATCGACTGCTCAAGTAAAGGAGTGGCGTGATCTTGAATTATTTTCAGCAAAAACAACACGATATCTGGTTGTTCGATATCAGCCCTTGAATAAATTACCTTTGGACCAACATTCTCTTCAAAAAATAATTGTAAATACTTTAGAAGGTTAGTTTTACCATTTCCATACTGTCCAATTATTAGATTAGTTTGCATTCTTTCACCATCGATATCCCGTAGTTTATCAGCTAAAGCTGCCTTTACTTCATTTTGATCAATGATAAAAAAAGGCAATTCAGGAACTTTACCCTCCTTCAAATCCATTCTTACAATATCAATTGTCTCTGGACGGGGCTCCAGTTTATCCCATAATCCATTAATATTCATAAGACTATTTAATTTTCATTTTAAGAACAGGAATGCCACGAATATCAAATCGCTTCCGTCGATCAATTGAACTTACTATATTACTAAAGAAAATATGTTTCTTCCTTTTTTCGTTTTCGTAATACTTATTTACAAAGCTCTGAAATGTTTCAAAGGACATTCTAAATCCTTCCTTTAAATCATATAGATTAACAAACCCAAGTTCGCCTTTTCCTTCTTTTATGCAGTCACAGTATCTTTCCTCCAATACACTTCTTTGGCTATTATATAATTGCTCCTTCTTAAACTTATCACCTACGTATAAATTGAATTTTCCTATTAGATCTTTGTACCATTGAGAATAACTTTCATTTGAGTGAATAACATCTTGATAGTTTTTTCTTATTATCATTCTTTTATCCAAAAGATCAAGAGTACTCAACCAAAAGTTGCGAACAGTATTATAGTTTTCTAAGCTTGATTTTGTAAAATTAAAATGTCTAATCCCATAAAAATCGTCCAAAAAATCAAATTGATTTTCGATATAGTCGGAAAATTTATACTCGTAACTCAATCTCTTAAATAGACACAACGTAATAAGAAGTAAAAAATCAACCTCCAATAATTTCTTATAGTAAAAATCTTTTTCTTCTTGCTTATAGTTTGTAAATGACGATTCAATTGCTAAAAGGGTCTTGCCATCCTCTGTAAGAGTATTGTTTTTATCAACTAGCCCCAATTTATCTTTGGTAAAATTCACATAGTATGAGGCACTTTTATAAGTAGAATAAATTTGTTTCTCAAGTGCAGACTTGTTTTTCTTTCTTACTGCATCTTTAATGAACTCAATCCTCTCTGGTTTCTTGAGCAGTTCAAATGCTTTTATAACCTCTACAATTGCCTCCTTACTTGGTAAACCCGTAAAATCCTTAATCGCGTTTTTTGCGTACAAATTTGAAAGCTCATCAAGAAGATGAAAATAGAATTCAATGTTTATTACTGAACTGGCCAATGGCTTTTTTTGTTCATTAATAAAATCGCAAACCAGCCTAGTAACTTTTAAAGGCTGATTGAACGGTCTATGTAAACTTGTTATAAAGGGGGGTGTTGCCATTAATTAATCAAAAAAACTTCAATATAGCACAAATAGGTATTACTGGGACTTCTTTTATATCACATGTCTATTTTTTATCTTTATATATCTATGTAATTCAATAATGTTATCAGTGAATTTAGATCAGACAAAACCTTCTTTAAAAAACTCCTCCATCGTCATTCCAAAAGCACTAACTACCTTCACTAAACTACTAAATCTCAAATCCTTCCCTTGCTCATACCTCCCAAACTGCGCCCGTGGAATATTATGCTCATATGCAAAATACTCATAACTGGTATACCCCGCCTTTATACGCAAATCTTTAATCCTCGCCCCCAATTTTGTGAGCTGGTCATCTGGATCAAGTTGCACTTTTTCAGTGTTTTTCTTTTTACTATCCATATACTAAAATAAATGAATAGTTTACACATAAGTAACCATTTATATGTTACTATTAATAAGAAACCACTAATAAACAACTACACATAAGTAGCTAAATTCAGTTCTTTTTATTAATTTG
The DNA here is from genome assembly GCF_041360695.1 of Chitinophaga sp. RCC_12. Lineage (NCBI taxonomy): Bacteria > Pseudomonadati > Bacteroidota > Chitinophagia > Chitinophagales > Chitinophagaceae > Chitinophaga > Chitinophaga sp. RCC_12. The sequence continues at coordinate 733,002 of NZ_JBFUPS010000002.1, read as the reverse complement.
CTTAAAAACCTAACAATATGATCAAGCCATCAGGTTAAAGAAAATCAAAGTACTATTTTAGCGATCTAAAGATATTTCAAGCTTCTTGCTTTAGATCTCGTCCTGGTAAAACTGGTAATTTGAAAGGCGACGAGGAGAAAAGTGGGTAGCCCATGCTATGACGCATGGGCTCACTTAATCGTCGCCAGGTATACCAGTACCTCCAGGGCGTTAAGTTGGGTCCTGCGTCTTTTTCATTTTAGGCCCTTCTCAGAATTCACAATTAAACGTTTCAGTTTGGAGTTAAACGACCTTCTCAGGCCGTATAGGAATGGTTTTGTCCCAAAACACATTAATAATAAAACCTTATCTCTTATGCAAAAAAAACAAAATCACCTTTCACCAAAGAAGGCGTGGTTAGAGAAACCATTTAGGCTAACTGTTGGTGAAATGAAGAATCCTCTATCTGTTTTAAAGGGATTTTTTAATACCTATGATCTCCTGAATGTCAATGACCACATTGGTAAATTACTCAATAGCTTTCCCGATGCAGATCCCGAACTTTTAGAAACTATCGAATTTGTTCAAGATCTTGAAAGGCTAATCGAAGCCAATCATTTCCTATTGAGAAAGAGTACCAAGAAAGTTAGAACCTCTCAATAAATTCAATTACTAGGGGCTAAAACTCTTAGTCTATTAATAATACTAATCATCTCCTAACTACATAGAACACAATTATGAATATGTCAATAAATGCTTTATTACAGATACATACCTTATTCTCTAAACTCCCAATTACCTTCAGAGAAAGGGTTTGCGAGGAATGCAATTGGAGTTTACCAACATTCTATAGAAAAATGAGGACGCGGGACGCGGAACGTGATGGTAAAGTCGTTCCAGCTTTAAGTAATGCTGAAAGAAAGACCATCATTCAGCTTATGAACGAAGTTTATTCTCAAGCTGATATTGAGATAAACGAACTCCTATCTGAATAATACAACGTATAAATGCTGTCGATTAAATGGCCAAATAATAGCCATAAAATTGACAGCATTTACCATTCCTGCTCAGTTACTTGTCATCAATGTTGTCATAATATCAAGTATCATTATCGCCAATTGCTAAAAACATAAGGAATAATAGCAGGAATTATCACCATTAATAGTGCAAGAAAACATGCCATTGCCATTATAATAATGGACTTCCAAGTGGGATTAATAAAATTGAATTTTACACCAAAAAATTTAATCTCAATCAATACTTTCATATATAAAAAATTTATTTCAACGAAGGTATCGGGAGTGAGAAATTTAAAAAAGGACAGGAGGAGCGCTATAATATTTATTTAATAATCAATCATTTATAATAATGAGATGATTTTCAGTATTTCCTCATTTTCAAAATAGATAACCTCATAATCAATGTCAATACACAAAATAGGATCACAAAACCTTGAGCAATAAAAAATTTCCGTGACGATCTTTCATATACCCCGATAGCGCTTCTTCTTTTTCTTCTTCTTAAACTGGTTCAATAGGGCCAAATCTTCACCATAATTAATGTAAACAGGGCTGAGCAAATCCCTAATAATATTGCTAATCCAAATTCCCGTTTGCGTTGCTGCGCGTACCTCGCTAAGGTCTGGTTGCGCAAGCCAATTACTAAATGTTCCAGGCTTTCTAACTGAAAGTGAATATCCTGTGAGCGCTGAAATAAACTTTGATACTCCTTGTTCAATCTGGTTAGGTGCTTTTGTTGTTCCTCTCTGTATTGCGTCTGACTGGACTGATGCCAGGCCTGAATTTCCTTTGTAAGCGAGAGAATTTTCTCCCAGTCTATTAGCTGAGTCGCTGGATTTTGTTCTAATGTTTGCCTGGTAAATTGCTGAATTATCTCTTTCTTGTTCATAGTGGATTACATTTTTTACACTTGACCATTTATAATCATTTCCTAATGTCGCGCCTTTAAAAATCATTCCCTCGTAGCTATAGCTAATCCCACTTACGAAGCCCGTTTTAGCTTGATTAAATAAAACATTAACGCCTCTTTTTCGCAGTGTTTCTATAAAATCCACTGTTGTCAAACGATGTTCTAAGGTACTTTTCAATATTACCTGGAGCTTCATTTTAGTCGAAATTTCTCCCGTGCGTTTCATCATCTCAAGCTCGTTCTTAGTCATAGCACGCTCCTTTGCCTGGTTACTGGACTGTACTTTGGTTAAGTTGTACTTAATTTCAAGTTGCCTTATAACTCTTTCGCTCCGGGCAAAATCCTGACTATCTGATAAAGCTTTACCATCAAAACCGATACGATTTACAAGGATATGAAGGTGCGGATGATCGGCATCCCGGTGGCGAAAAATGATGTACTGATGCTGTGTGAAGCCGTTTTCTTGTAGGTAATCGTTTGCAATTGCCAACATTTTTTCATTGGACAAATCTTCTTCCGGGGGGAAATTTAGAGAAGTATGATAAAAATATTTTTGCAAATTGGGGCGAAGAGCTTTTATCATGGCTACTTCTTTCATGATACTTTTCTCAGATAATCGGGAAAAATTACTTTCCAAAATCTCTGCAACGCCGTTGTTTACCTTCTCAAGATTGTAGCGCAATGCTCCACGGAAGCCTTTACCTTTCACCTGATCTGCCGTCATCGAGAAGAATTTTTATAGTTTTTTTGACCGTTAATGATAGATGCGTTAGTATAGTTAGATAGTCTCCGGGCATCTCTTGCTGGTTAATTCTATGGGTAGCCTGATTTAAATTGACACCGATTCTATGTAGTTCTCGGTATAAATCGGCTTCAATGGGAGACTGCTTTAGCTCTGGAAACTTACCGCTAAACATCTTCTGTCGTATCAAATTCGCCGGGCTTAAACAGCAGGATCTGGCCAGCACACACACCTTTTCATGCTCGATTTTAGTAAGCCTGATATTAACCTGTACAATCCTTTTTTCTTCCTCCTTTGCTTTGGGTCTTGCCATAATTATTAAAATTTTGAACGAAGTGAAAATTTTATCTCCGCCGACAAACTGTGGGCAAGCCGTTGTAGCGTAGCGAAAACATGGCTTGCTCCTCACATTTTTTCAAGGCCCTTTTGTTCGCAGACCTTTTCTGACCTTGTTATGATCATGGATAAGCCAATCGTTTAAATCTTTGCTGCCTTTATAGAAATCACTTCTATCAATGTACCGGTTACTCCACTGTAATGCCTGGGCGGTAAACTTTCTACCAGCATTGTCATTATCTAATACAAGGTGGATTTGTTTATGCTTCTCCATTAAAGACCGGCTTTTCTCAAAAAAGGAAAGGGAATTAAGCACAAGGCAATTTGTCAAAGGAGCCTGCTTACTATTGTTTATAGTTTGAAAAGATAAAAAATTGAAAAAGCCCTCAAACACTACTACCTCATCAGTGGAGTTATCTATAAAAGAAATGTCTTTAGGTGAGCTACTGCCTTTAAAATGTTGGCTGCGTAGTTCATAGCCTCCGGCCTTATTTGGGAAACCAATAACTGTATATTTTCTACCGTACAAAAGGAAATCTACCTCCCGGCAAAATCGATCAGCAATATTCAGCGGAATAGTTCTCCGATCCAGGTAAGTCAATAAAGATTTATCTGACAATGAGCGGCTTTCGAGAATCAGAACCTTACCGTCTGATCTATCTTTCTTTTCAACAGCCAAAGAAGGCGGGTGAAAAGAAAGAGCAGGGGAGAGGGGTTGCAGAGATAACCGATCCAGTAAATCTCGAATGCTACAATTGAAATAAAGCAGCCCAAAGTCTATCAAATTTCCTCCCTTACCTATTCCGTGATCATACCAAACATTCAACTGTCTGTTTACCTTGAAGGAGGGGGTCTTTTCCTCCCTTAGCGGTGACAAATACCAATAATCCTGGTTGCTTATCCTCTGGGGTTCATGTCCCAACTGAGCCAGGTATTGCACCATGTCCCGCTGCTTGAATTCCTTTATTGATCCATATTGAATATTCATCATTCTTTTTTATTAAATCAAAAGAGTCGTGATTTAAGAAAGTAGTTTACTGCCCTTACTTCCTTACTTAAATAGTTGGGCTTCAAGTAGGAGAAGTAACCATAAGTAGGTATAAGTAATCAGTGCTTACTTATGAAAATCCTTTATCCTGGCTGGTTCCAATCCTGAAGTAAGCAAGTACCTGGTGGGTTAATTTTTATTATAGTTTTTGAGATAATAGGCTTTAATGGGATAATCCTTTTCTTTTGAGTAGCGGTTATCCCGTACATATTCAAGCATCCGCAGCGCCTTTCCCAGTTGTTGGCTGGAAATCTTTAACAAGCCATCTGTTTCTTTCCTCAAAGCCACCTCAATTTCTCCCGTGGTAAGGAACAAGTCATAATCTTCCTTCATTCCGGGTCTATAGAATTTCATAAGTAATTCCATTTCCGGGGTGACCATTGTAAACTGTCGGTTCTCCTCCTCGTTTTCTCTGACCTCCTCGGCAGTGATATCGCAGGCAAAACCCGTTTTATATAACGCGTACGCCTGGGACCAGACATCGTCTATATTCACTTCCTGAGAATAGTTCCAGTCTATGCCCGATATCTCAAAAGGTATCCATCGAACATTTCCGGTGGGATCTGTCAAAAACTCCGTCATATTGGTAGATCCTATAAAGCTGGCGCGGCGGGATAGTTTCTTTGCTTTCCGCTCATAGGGATGTCGTTCCTTTACAAAGGATTTGCTTAGAATACTTTTCAGTGCGTTGATCTCCACGCGGGTAAAGGTGGCCAGCTCGTCCAGGTTGATGAGGAAGTTTTCAATTAGTGCAATGAGGCTATCTTTATCAAAGGAGATATTTTCCGCCATATAGTTTTTAAGGGCCGGCGGACATAAATAACGGATAAAAGTCGTCTTGCCAGAATTCTGCATCTCATGCACCAGAATAATAGCATTCTTATTACAATACTGATCTTCCAATGCGCATTTAATAGCCCTGACCATCCATTTCTTAAAATGCCGCTCAAAACGAGACGGATTCCGGGCTTTAATATAGCTGCTTAATTGCCCGATGAAATCCCCGTTCTCTGCGCTCCAAACAGGCAAATTTTCGAAGTAATTGATAAATGGGTTATACCTGTCTACATAATCAGATTTAAGCAGGTAGATAAGCTCGTTTAGGTTAATCTTAAAGCCTTCCAGGTTCAATTGACGGTAAATATTAAACTCATTAAGTTCTTCCCAACTGGTGGATAATTGCTTTTTGAATTCAATACTCCCGGTAATCTCGTTTAGCCGAAAGTAGAATTGTTCCGACAAGTACTTTTCCAGACGGATATGCTCTTGCTGCTTTTTATTTGTATCCTGGGTCATGCTATTACTGTTGAAGAGAAGGGAAATACTGGATTATAAAAGATAGGCTACGGCTTCCTATAGCGCTTTCTGCTGGCCAACATAAGATTTCCGGGAGTTGTCTCCGCACTTCCTTTTCGACTAAATTCCTCCACCCATAAAAGCAGTGCGGATAATTTCACGACATAGCTTTTGCCCACTTTAATAGCAGGTAGATTGCGGTGATGTATGTAATACCGGACTGTCCCAACCGGCTTTCTTACAATACCTGCGGCCTCTGGAAGATCTAATAACCTATCCGGGCTTTCATTCTGGGGCTTTGTTGATTTTTTTGAATTTTCTGATAATGTGTTTACAGTTGTCTGTAACTGTTCAATTTTGGTGAGAATCAGCTCAAATGGGTTAATCGTTTGCATCACAGTCGTTTTTAATTGTTACTAACTGAATGCAATTTGAGTCGGAATGCTGCTTTAATCAGGGAGATTGGGGAATGAAATCAGGGAATCAGGGAAATTCCTGATTTATCATTTTAACTTATTTATTTTCAATTTGTTAAGCCGGTCAGAATATTTGATAAAACTATTATCCTGCCTAAATTCTGAGAGAAATGAGTTGAATTTCGCAATACTATTGCCGCTGTAAGTGAAATAAGCCTCGAAAACCTGATCTAACGAATAGGCTTGTACGAAATAATTACGTTGGTAGAAGAAATCAATCATGGCAGCAATACAGCCGTTAAAACCATGTGGGTTCCTGTTGTCTTTTGATTTCTTGACAGGTGCAAATATATCAAACCTAAATTCTGCTTCCAGTAACTTGTCCTTAATAAATTGTAGCGTTTCGAGTGAGCTACCATTTGTGGGAACAATCATATCCAAGAGGGTAGGAGCTGAACTAGCCCCTTGAACTAAGCTATCCGGCTCAGGTAGAGTAGGTGTAATAGCCCTTTCTTCCAGGGCTAATTTAATCGCCTCTCTGTTCTCCTGGTCAAGGCGATACATATCCTCATATTTCTTTGATTCCCGCAAAGATTTATCCTTCAGGAAGCAAAATTGCAGCTCCTCATCTGCCTCTGGAAGCCTGGCATTATCATATGGGAGATAGTTCTCTGTCAAAAGCTGTAAACAATGACGTAGTACTGTATAAGATAATACCGGAACCTGCTGGATAAGCTTTAATCTGAAGCTCTTATTAAAAGTCCAAAAAATATACTTGGCTATATCTTCGAAGTAGTTAATATTCCAGAACGAGTCTACTGTGATAGAGTAGGGGTTGCTAAGTAGGGTTATGCAGTTACCGGTTCTTATTATTTGTGCAGCATATAAGTCATACCAACCAATTCTAAAGTTAAACTTACTAGTTGTTTTTCCTTCGACAGGAACTTCATTTAAGTAATGATGATTGGATAAGAATTTTGTTGGGTAACTAACTTTAATATGACCTTTCATATAATCTTATGTTAAGTGAAAAATTATGGTTTGTCATACTGTGTACTCTCTAAATTTTATTTATTTAAAAATATTTACCAAATCATTTTTTAAATCTCCATATCTATTATATTTTATAACACTATGTTTCTTAATGCAATATGATATTTTTTAATAAGTCAATTTTCATTAACGTCCAGTTAACTAATTACGGGAACAGAAAATCTTCTTTTGTATAAGAATGCTTGAAATGAGAAAGAATGTCATGCGGTAGAGACACCATAACATATTAAAATGAGGGCCTACCAACAAATTTTAAATCTTAGTACTAAAATAATATTCATCACAATAAATTTCACAAATGAATAAAGCCGATCTATTAGAAAGAATATCAAGAGATGCTGGAATTAGCAAACCGCAAGCATTGATTGTAGTAAACTCCCTTATTAAATCAATTAATTCGACTTTAGGAAAAGGAGAAAAGGTGACTTTAGTAGGTTTTGGAACATTTTCAATTTCAAAAAGAGCAGCGAGAACCGGACAAAATCCACAAACTGGCAAAATAATCAAGATTGGAGCGAAAAAAGTGGCAAAATTTAAAGCAGGAAAACAACTCCAAAGTAAAATAGGAGGGGGTACAGATGATACAGGACCTATGAAAACAAAAAAATAATATGAAACTGAGCGAATACAAAGAAACATCCAAAAAATATACTGAGAAAGCTAGTGAAATAACCAGACAACTAACCCTAGCTGGGATCGCAATCATTTGGTTGTTTAAAAACACTGGCATTAATCAACCTATTTTGGGAAAATTTCTAATTTTCCCTTTGCTATTCCTTTCTCTGGGGCTAATATTTGATCTACTTCAGTATGTAGTTGGAGGGCTTACCTGGATCTGCTTTTTTAGAAAAAATGAAAAAGTAGCTGCTAGCAATGATGTCGATATAAAAGCTCCTGAATATTTAAATAAGCCCATTTACTTTTTCTATTACGCCAAAATAGTTTGTATGATTGGGGCGTATATATTTCTTATTGCTTTTATTTCAGCTAAATTATAATCAAGTCTAAAATTATTTTCACTATACAAACTGTCAAGTAATCGTCAAAAATGAAATAGTCCAATTTTCAAAAACATGTATCAAAACATGTATCAAATGAAAAAAGGCTTTCCGCGTTAATCCGCTGAAAGCCTTTTGTAGTAAGTGGTCCCACCTGGGCATGATCCAGGGACCCCCTGATTATGAGTCAGGTGCTCTAACCAACTGAGCTATAGGACCTGTTCCGAAGAACGAATTCCCCTTTTCAGGGGACGGCAAAATTAATTATTTTATTGAATTAACCTAAATTTTTTTTTAATCCCAACGCTTACGCATATACTTAATAAATTTGCGGCATGCAAGGCATAAAGAACATTATTTTCGACCTGGGTGGCGTTATTCTGAACATCAACTACCAGCTTACCAACGAGGCATTTATTGCGCTTGGCGTGAAGAACTTCAATGAGTTGTATTCGCAGTTTCATGGTTCCAGCTTATTTAACGGCCTGGAAACGGGGCATGTTTCCGTGGAGGAGTTCCTGGCGGAAATGCAGCGCCATGTGCCGGAGGGAGTTACGGGTGAGCAGATAACAGCGGCGTGGAATGCGATGTTGCTGGATTTTCCTTTGCAGCGGCTGCAGTTATTACAGCAGTTGCGGCAGCATTATAACCTGTATTTGCTGAGTAATACCAATGCGATACACCTGGAGGCTTTCAACCGGTTGTTGCAGGAGAGCAGGGGAATTCCTTCGCTGGGCAGCTTTTTCGACAGGGCTTACTATTCGCACCTGATGGGACACCGCAAGCCGGACAAGGAGTCGTACCTGATGGTGATGGAGGAAAACGGGTTATTGCCGGAGGAAACGTTGTTTATAGATGATACGTTGCCGAATATAGAGGGAGCAAAGGCGGTAGGGTTGCAAACCATTCATCTGCAGGCGCCCCGAACGATTATGGATATTTTTCAGCCTAAAAAGGCGTTATAAAAAAGGCCGGTGATGCACCGGCCTTTTTCTATTTAACATCTTCAAAATCGAGGTAATCTCCTTTGTCCACATTTTTAGGTTGTGGGGTGGGAGGAGGTTGTGGACCTTTTGGTCCGCCATTTTGCTGTTCATACTGCTGACGCATATGATCCTGCATATCGCTCATTTGTCTGCGCACTTGCTTGGTAACCCTGTAGCCTGGTATGATCAGGTCGAATACCAGTTTGTACAGCAGCCAGGCCAGAATTATAGAAACAAAAAATCTTAACATAATGACACGAAGGTAGCGGAATATCCTTTTCGACCTCCTGAAAATCACCTCATTTTAAGGTTTTTTTAACTTTCAGGGAGCATTTAAAGTCCAAGTAAAGCGGCTGATGCCAGGGATTCTTTTTTATTGAACTGCCAGGCCATTTTGCGGGCGTTGATGGCGTCAATAATGGTACCGATGCCGCAGAAACCAAGGGTGATAAAATATACAATTCCCATGGCGATCTGGTCTACCAGGAAGCGTTGCACGCCAGCCACGCCCAGGAAACCTATGAGGCTGCAGATAAGGATTGTTTGCGGATCTTTACGTCTGCCCTGGTATACGGCCAGGAACCGCTGCTTGTTTTCGGCAGAATAGCTCTTGGTCAGTTCCTGTAGCCACATCATTTCCTCGGCTTCAATTCCGGGGAGCATCGCAAATGAAAAGTCGTTCATAGTGTTGGGTTTATGATTGTTTGAAATCAGCATATTGATACCGGGCCAGTTGCACGGTGCGGTACAGCAGCACGGCTACTACCAGGGGAGCAAGCCAGTGATGTTGAATGGAGGCAGTCCATTGTCCGTGTAAAAAATAGTGGATACCATGACCTAATCCGCAGCCGGGGCAAATAGGAAGACCTATATTTTTAAAGAAACACAGGCTGCCGGCATTTTCGTCGGGCGGCATCATATACAGGAGGGTCAGGCCCAGGGGCCATGCCAGCAGTTCGATATTTATTTTTCGCCAGAAAGCGGTCGCCACGTCAGATATTTTAAAAACACATATGAATGATGGCAGAGCATCTTACATAAATATTTACATACAAGTTAAAGAAATAGTTTTTCAATCAAAATAAAATCCTAATTTTGTATAAGGAAAAATGATTCAAACGAAGGGGACGAGATATTGTCCCCTTCGCGCTTTTTGTATGGCAAACGAACACGTGATAAAAACTATCCGGGAAATGGCAGAAGGACTGCTGGCGAATAATCCCGACAATTTTTTGGTAGACATCAGAATTAAGCCCACTAACAATATCAAGCTCTTTCTGGACGGGGATAAAGGGGTGCCGGTGGCTACACTGGTGTCATTCAACCGTCAGTTATATCCTTTGCTGGAAGCGGCTGAACTGTTCCCAAATAACGATTTCTCCCTGGAAGTTTCGTCCGCAGGCCTGGATGAACCGCTCAAACTGCACAGACAATACCTTAAAAATATTGGACGCAAAGTGGAAGTTACCCTGCTGGATGGCTCTGTAAAAGAGGGCACCCTGCAAACGGTAACCGAAGATGCTATTAACATCGAGGAACTGATTGGCAAGAAAAAAGAAAAGAAGTCAACTGATTTAAAACTTAATGAAATAAAGCACATAAAGGTGTGCATCGTGTTTTAAAATATAACAACTAAACATGGCTAGTATTAACTTGATTGAGTCATTTACCGAGTTCAAGGAGGCGGAAAACATTGACCGTCCTACATTGATGAAGGTCCTGGAGGATGTGTTCAAAACGCTTCTGCGGAAAAAATATGGCTCAGATGAGAATTTTGACGTGATTGTAAATACCGAAAAAGGTGACCTTGAAATATTACGCCGTCGAACCATCGTAACGGATGGGGAAGTAGAAGATGATAATGCACAGATCGCATATTCCGAAGCTATTAAGGTAGAACCGGATTATCAGGTCGGTGAGGATTTATATGAAGAGGTAGAGATCATGGATTTTGGCCGCAGGGCTATCCTGGCGGCAAAACAAACTTTATCTGCCCGTATCGGCGATCTGAAAAAGAACATCCTGGTAAAGAAATATGCCGACAAAGCAGGTGAAATTGTAAACGGCGAAGTATACCAGGTTTGGAAAAAAGAAGTTTTATTGCTTGATGATGAAGGGAATGAGTTAATTTTGCCTAAATCTGAACAAATCCCCACAGATTATTTCAAAAAAGGGGAGAACGTAAGAGCGGTGGTGAAGAAGGTTGAAATGAAAAACAATGCCCCACTCATCATTCTCTCCCGCACACATCCATCCTTCCTGGCTAAATTGCTGGAAATTGAGGTGCCTGAGATCTTTGACGGGCTTATAGTGATCAAGAAAATTGTTCGTGAACCGGGAGAAAGAGCCAAAGTGGCTGTTGAATCCTACGATGACCGTATAGATCCGGTAGGAGCCTGTGTGGGTATGAAAGGAAGCCGTATACATGGCATCGTGCGCGAATTGAGAAATGAAAATATAGATATCATTAACTTTACCACCAACATTCAATTGTTGATCCAGCGTTCTTTAACACCCGCCAGGATCAGCCGCATGGAAGTGGATAACGAAAACAAATACGCTTCCGTTTACCTCAACCCTGACCAGGTATCACTGGCTATCGGTAAAAAAGGAGTAAACATTAAGCTGGCTTGTGAACTGACTGGTTTCGAGATTGATGTATTCCGTGATGAAGCGCAGGAACAGTCTGAATTTGATATCGATCTGGAAGAATTCTCGGATGAAATCGAAGAATGGATAATAGATGAGCTTAAACGAATAGGTTGTGACACTGCCCGCAGCGTATTGGAGCTGACCGTTGAAGAACTGGTTCGCCGTTCGGATCTGGAAGAAGAGACAGTGCAGGATGTAAGAAGAATATTACAGGAAGAGTTTGACAAAGAATAAAGCCGAGCCACAACCCTTCCCAGGTAAAGGCCTTATTAGAAAGGGAATTGATTTTTTCGAGTTATTGTTTAAACGTAAAAAAACATCCCGTTTTGAAGAAACGGGAAACAGGGGAGGCCCGAAATACGATATGCCTGAAACAACAAACAACACACCACGATTGCTGGCTGCAGCCAAAGAGTTTAATATTGGTAAGGAAACCCTCATCGATTTCCTTGGCAATAAAGGCTTTGATATGGACGGCTTTGGTTCTCCCAATGCCCGTCTTACGGCTGTTATGTACACAGCACTGCAGTCGGAGTTCCAGCAGGACAAGGCTAACAAGCGCAAAAGCGACCAGATAGCCCTGCCTAAAGGAAGCGTGTTAGAAACGATGAAGAAGAAAGAGAAGGAGGAAGCGGAAGCGGCGGCTAAAAAGAATACCACCAAAGAAAAAGAAGAGGCTGCTCCTGCTGCTAAACAGGAAGCAAAACCTGAACCCAAACCGGAACCAGTTAAGGAAACCCCTAAACCGGAACCGCAACCACAGGCGAATGTTGCCCAGGCAACTCCGCCTCCCGCAAAGGAAAAAGCTGAACCGAAGCCTGAACCACCCGTTGTTACAGCTCCCCCTGTTGCGGAAGTTCCCAAAGCACCGGCAACGCCTCCTCCGGCAGAACCAGACGCGGTGAAGAAAACGGATTCGCCGAAAATCAACGGCCCTAAAGTGATCACCACTATCGATCTGGACGCATTAAACCGCAATAAAAAACCAGTTGCTAAAAAAGCAGACCAGGAAGAAACTCCGGCTCCGCAACCAGAAGCAGTGAAACCACCGGTAAAAGAAGAAAAACCGGCTCCCGTTACACCCGCTCCCCCAGTTGCTGAAAAACCGGAACCTAAACCCGTTCCTGCCCCTCCCGTACAGGAAGCAACTACAGCGCCAACTGAAAAACCAGTTGAGAAAGCTGATAAAGCTGAAAAAGTGGAACAGGCCCCTAAAGCCGAAACCTCTCCATCAGCAGAGAAAGTAGCGAAAACAGAAAAGACCGATACGACAGACAAAACGGAAAAAGCCGCACCGGTTGAAGATAAACCTGTAGTTAAAAAAGTGGAAGAAGTATTACAAGCCGCAAAACCGGCTGCAGTCAAAGAACCGGCGCACGTTCCTGTTAAACATGTCGTAAAAACGGAAAATCGCAAACCCTCTACTGCCGAAAACACCCCACCAACACCTCCCCCCGCGGCCCCACAGGCACAGGACGAGGCTGCTGGCTCTGCGGTGATCGAAAACATTCAGGCCGAAAAACTAACCGGCCCGAAAGTGATCGGCAAAATTGACCTGCCAGTTCAGTCTGACAGACGCGATAATAACAAGAACAGCAACTTTAGCCGGGACGAGAAACGCAAACGCAAGCGTATCATCGTGGAAAAGAAACCTGAACCCGTTCAGCCTAAAGACTTTAAAGAAGGTGACCGCAAAGAAGGCGGCGCCCCAGGCGAACATCGCCCGCATCAGCATGGTGGACAAGGCGGGAATCGCCCTCACCACGATAACCGCGGAGGTGGACATCAGGGCCAGGGCGGCGGAAATCGTCCGCAAGGCGATAACCGTACCCATAACCGTCCAGGCGGCACCAACACAGGTACCGGCGGCGGTGGTAACTACAACAGACCTGCCGGACAAGGCCAGGGTCAGGGCGGAGGCTATAACAGGCCCGCCGGACAAGGCGGTCCAGGCGGCGGAGGTAACAGACCAGCCGGACAAGGTGGCGGTTACAACCGTCCAGGCGGCGGACCAGGTGGTGGCGGCAACAGACCCGGACAAGGCGGTGGCTATAACAGGCCAGGCCAGGGTGGCGGCTACAACAGACCAGGTCAACACCGCGGTGAGGATAAACGTACTACCGAAGAAAAAGAAATCGATAAGAACGAGATCCAGAATAAGATCAAGGAAACAATGGCCAAGCTCGGTGGCGGCGGTCGCGGTAAAAACGTGAAAGCTAAACACCGTAGAGAAAAACGTGAGGAAAGAGCCAACCAGAAAATTAACCAGGGCGACGGAGACAACAAACTCCAGGTAACAGAATTCGTTTCTGTATCCGAACTGGCTAACCTGATGGATGTAAGCTTCGCGGAAGTAATCTCTAAATGTATGGGCCTCGGTATCATGGTATCTATCAACCAACGCCTCGATGCGGAAGTAATAGAACTGGTGGCCGGCGAATTCGGATACGAAGTTGAATTCATTGGTCTGGAAGATGCAGAAGAAACCGATGATGAAGATGAAGTAGATGATCCTGCAGATCTGGTTCCACGTGCACCGATCGTAACCATCATGGGTCACGTCGATCACGGTAAAACCTCCCTGCTCGATTACATCCGTAGTGCAAACGTGGTAGCCGGTGAAGCCGGTGGTATCACCCAGCACATCGGTGCGTACCAGGTAACAACTGCCAGCGGCAAAAAGATCACCTTCCTCGATACCCCAGGTCACGAAGCGTTTACCGCGATGCGTGCCCGTGGTGCCAAAGCAGCGGATATCGCTGTAATCGTGATCGCTGCTGATGATGCTATCATGCCGCAAACAAAAGAAGCCATCTCCCACTCACAGGCAGCCGGACTACCAATGGTGTTCGCTATCAATAAAGTGGATAAAGAAGGCTCCAACCCTGAGAAAATCAAAGAACAACTGGCCGGCATGAACCTCCTGGTAGAAGATTGGGGCGGTAAATACCAGAGCCAGGAAATATCTGCCAAAAGCGGGTTAAATATTGATGTGCTCCTCGAAAAAATATTACTGGAAGCGGAACTGCTGGAATTGAAAGCCAATCCCGACCGCGAAGCCTCCGGAAGTATCGTGGAAGCTACCCTGGATAAAGGTCGCGGTTACGTTGCCTCCCTCCTGGTACAAAATGGTACCCTCCGTCAGGGCGATACCATCGTATCCGGCTCCTTCTTCGGAAAAATCAAAGCCATGTTCAACGAACGCGGCCAGAAAATGGAAGAAGCAGGACCATCCATGCCGGTACAGGTACTCGGCCTGAATGGTGCACCACAGGCAGGTGAGAAGTTCAAGATGTACTCCGAAGAATCCGAAGCCAAAGAAGTGGCTAACCGCAGAGCACAAATCGTTCGTGAACAAGGTATCCGTACCAAGAAACATATCACCCTGGATGAAATCGGCCGCCGTTTGGCACTGGGTAACTTTAAACAGCTGAACCTCATCATCAAAGCCGACTTTGATGGTTCCGTAGAAGCGTTGAGTGACTCCCTGCAGAAACTGTCTACCGAAGAAATCGTGATCAGCATCGTTCACAAAGCAGTAGGTCAGATTACAGAATCCGACGTATTGCTGGCAACCGCTTCTGACGCCATCATCCTCGGATTCCAGGTACGACCTTCCTCCCAGGCTGCCAAGCTCGCGGAGAAAGAAAATATCGAAATCCGTAACTACTCCATCATCTATGACGCGATCGACGAAATCAAGAGCGCCATGGAAGGTATGCTGGAACCAAAAATCGAGAAGAAAGTGGTGTGCAACGTTCAGGTGCGCGAAACTTACAAATTCGAGAAGGTTACCGTGGCAGGTTGCTTCGTTATCGATGGCAAGCTGACAAGAAACACCCGTATCAACGTGGTGCGCGACGGTATCGTGGTTCACACCGGCGAACTCGGCTCCCTGAAACGTTATAAAGATGACGTGAAAGAAGTGGCCGCTAACATGGAGTGTGGTTTGAGTGTCCGCGGATACAGCGATCTGAGACCTAACGATAACATCGAAGGGTTTGAAGAAGTAGAAGTGAAGAGAACTTTATAAGAAGCCTGTAGCCAAAAACTACCCGCTTTAAAATAGCATACAGCGAAGAAAAGAACGATCCGTAGTGTAAAATCTATCATCGTTATTTTCTTCGCTGTTTTTTTGGCTAAGATGCTTATGGCTAAAAGGCGGCAGCTTATCTAAACTTTTGTTAAATCCATCGACATTCCCTATGCTACTGACTTTTAAATGGTTATTTTTGGTTTTTACCGCTTTTGTATGAAGAAACTTTTAGCATTATCCGCAGGTGCCTTGCTGCTATGGCAGGCTTCTACGGCCCAGAAACTGGTGGCAGACAAGATTATCGGCGTTGTAGGGGATAAAATTATCCTCAAATCCGATATGGACGGAGCACTCAGCGATCAGCAACACAACTCACCCGATGGCAATCTGGCGCCTGATGCTGCTTGCAAAACACTGGAAATGCTGATTTCCCAGAAAGTAATGGTGTTACAGGCGGAAAGAGACAGTTTACCGGTAAGTGACGGCGACGTGGAAGCGCAGATGGAAAACCGTATCCGCTACTTTGAATCCATGTACGGCAGTAAGGAGAAAATGAAAGAAGTTACCGGCTACTCCATTTACCAGCTTCGCGAACGCTTCCGTCAGCCTATCAAAGAAGGTTTGCTGGCCCAGGCAATGCGTAACAAAATCATTGAACCGGTAAAAGTAACACCCTCAGAAGTGAAACGCTTCTTTGACGCTATCCCAAAAGATAGCCTCCACTTTTACGAGTCAGAACTGGAAATAGGTACCCTCGTGCTGCAGCCCAAAGCTACCCGCGAAATGGACCAATACGCCATTGACCGCCTCCTCGATTTTAAAAAACGTGTTCAGAATAAAGAATCGGATTTCGGCTCCCTCGCTATCCTGTACTCCGAAGATCCGGGCGTAAAGGATAACAAAGGTGTGTATACCCTGAACCGTAATGATAAAAATACCTGGGATCCGGACTTCCTTGCATCTGCCTTCCGTTTGAAAGAAGGGGAGATTTCCTCCCCGGTGAAGTCGCAACACGGATACCACCTGATCATGATGCTGAAACGCTCCGGCGATAACGTTACTGTTCAACACATCCTCGTAAGAGCCGCAGTAACCAAATCCGACCTGGCCAGCAACACTGCCAAACTGGATTCCATCCGTAAAAGCATCGTAGCAGGCAAAATCACTTTCTCAGAAGCCGTAGCCAAATACAGCGACGCACCAAGCGCCAAATTTGATGGCGGTATGATGCAGTCCAAAACCGGCGACGGAAGCACCCTGATCACTATTGATCAGCTGGATGATCCAACCGAAAGGGATATCGTAATGATGCTCGACACCCTGAAAGCAGGTCAGATTTCCGCCCCCGTACAGTATACAGACGAAAACGGCCGTGCAGCAGTACGGATCGTATACCTGAAAACACGTACCCAGCCACACCGGGAGAACCTTACAGATGATTATTCCCGCATCCAGCAAAGAACACTGGATATCAAACGCGCGGAAGCCATCAACAAGTGGCTCATCGAAAAGATCCCGACCTTCTACGTTCACGTAGATGATCAATACAAAGACTGTAACCATATCAGCCAGTGGATGGCTGCCCTGGCCAAGCAATAACAATACTATTTATATAAAGCGGAGATAGGAGCGGAAGCTCTTATCTCCGCTTTTTTATGCCCTGATACTGAATAGGCAAAGGCTGATAGCTTTACAATCGCTTTCTGGTTTTCTCCTTTTTTGGCGTACCTTTGCGACTTCAATTTTCTGCCATGAGTGATGCGATCAAACATGAATGCGGTCTGGCATTTATAAGATTAAGAAAGCCGTTTTCCTACTACCAACAAAAATATGGGAGCGTTTTCTATGGGCTGAACAAACTGTACCTGCTCATGGAAAAACAACACAACAGAGGCCAGGATGGCGCTGGTTTGGCTACCGTGAAACTGAATACCGAACCAGGCGTTCCCTTCATGCACCGTATCCGCAGTGCTGCTCCACAAGCCATCGGAGATATTTTCGCGAAAGTACGTGATGAGATACAGGAGATAGAAAAATATCAGCCGGAAATCACCAAATACCCCGGCCTGATGAAAGGCCATGTTCGTTTTCTTGGTGAACTCATGATGGGACATATCCGTTATGCCACCCAGGGTAAAAACAACGTGGAACTCTGCCATCCCTTCGTACGCTACAATACCATTCCTGCCCGCAACCTCGCCATGGCCGGTAACTTTAACCTGATTAACACAGACGAACTGTTCGAGTTTTCCAAGGCACAACCCGGCGAAGTACACAAAAACAGTGACCTTGCCGCCATGCTGGAAGTTGTACACCATTTCCTCGCTAAAGAGGACAATGAAGGCAGCAACGACCTGGATATCAAAAAGATCCTGCAACAGGCATTTTCCATGTTTGATGGTGGTTATCATACCTGCGGCCTGATCGGCTCCGGCGATGCTTTCGTGATCCGCGATGCACACGGTATCCGCCCTTCCTACTACTATATTAATGAAGATGTGATTGTAGCCGCCTCTGAAAGGGCTGCTATCCGCACTACTTTCAATGTAGGCGAAAATGAAGTACTGGAACTGATGCCAGGAAATGCGCTGATTGTTAAAAACAACGGCGACTACTCCATAGAACAAATTCTCGAACCTAAAGAACGTAAGGCCTGCAGCTTTGAAAGGATTTACTTCTCCCGTGGTAACGACGAAAAAATATACAAGGAACGCACTGATCTCGGCCGCCACCTGTCCGGCACCGTATTAAAGGCGATCGACAATGACCTCCGCAATACCATTTTCTCTTTTATACCAAATACTGCTGAAGTAGCCTTCTATGGCCTGTTAAAAGGGCTGGAAGAATATCTCAACAAAATAAAAGTAGAACGCATCCTTTCCTGGGGTAACGATTTTGATGAGGAAAAGCTCACCGAAATGGTGAACCGCCGTATCCGCATCGATAAAATAGCCACCAAGGACGTGAAAATGCGTACGTTCATCACCGAAGACTCCAGCCGTAATGAAATGGTACAACACGTGTACGACATCACCTACGGTAAGGTAAGACCCGGTATTGACTCGCTGGTGGTGATCGATGATTCAATTGTACGTGGTACCACCCTGAAAGAAAGTATCGTTAAGATGCTGGACCGCTTAGGACCCAAAAAGATTATCATCGTATCTTCTGCGCCGCAGATCCGCTACCCCGACTGCTACGGTATTGATATGAGCAAGATGGGCGATTTCGTAGCCTTCCAGGCCGCTATTGCCCTCCTGAAAGACCATGGCAAGGAACATATCCTGAACGAAGCCTACGGCCTCTGCAAGGAATTGCAACGCACCAATACTCTTCACGCACAAAACGTAGTGAAAAACATCTATAAGCCGTTTACCCCGGAACAGATCTCTGCCAAGATCGCAGAAATCCTCAACCCGGGCGGTATTAAAGCAGAAATAGAAGTGATCTATCAATCTATCGAAAGCCTCCATCTGGCTTGCCCGAACAACCTTGGGGACTGGTACTTTACCGGTAATTACCCTACTCCGGGCGGCAACCGTGTAGTGAATAAAGCATTCATGAACTATATGGAAGGCAAAAACGAAAGAGGATATTAATCGTATAAATAATCAGAGATCTGGTCATTTGGTTATCAGAAGAAATTCTTCTTTTGAGCTGAATAATCAGATCTCTGATTTTTTAAATGACTATTTGTTTTCATGTTAATTTTATCTTAAATAACCCCCTTCCTCCTGACTGTATAAGTCTAACAAGTTAACTTCCTGTAAAATCTGTATTTTCGTAATAGTTAATTATAGGTTTTCAGCCCATGAAAACATTACTACTTATACGTCATGCTAAATCCAGCTGGACCGATCCGGATATGGATGACTTTGACCGGCCCCTCAATAAACGGGGAAAAGCGAATGCGCCCGAAATGGCACAACGCCTCATTACCCGCGGCATGGTGCCGGAATTAATTATTTCCAGCCCGGCCAAAAGAGCCAGAACCACTGCTAAAATAATGGCGAATGAGTGGAGTTATCCCAAACAGGCAATCCTGCTGGAAGAAGAACTGTATCTCTGCTATGCCGCCACCTTCCTGAAGGTAATCACCAAAATTGATGACGACTTTGGCGCCGTAGCCATTTTTGCCCATAACCCCGGCATCACCGATTTTGCCAATTATCTCACCGAAGAAATCAGGATAGATAATGTACCCACTACCGGTATCTTTGGTATCCAGGCAGACACCGATAGTTGGAAAGATTTTGACCTGGCAAAGAAAAAGTTCCTCTTCTTCGAGTATCCCCGTAAAGATTAGTCTTTCACAATTTTATTGTAAGAAGCGGTAATTCCCTTGATCAGGGAAGAACTGAAGCCCTGGTGTTCCATTTCGTTAAGACCGGCAATAGTGCAGCCTTTCGGAGTGGTTACCTTGTCGATTTCCTCTTCCGGATGACGGTTTTCGCGGATCAGTAGCTCTGCAGCCCCTTTTACCGTTTGAGCGGCAATTAAACTGGCCGTGCGCACATCAAATCCAATTTCAATACCCCCCTGGATATTTGCCCGGATATAACGCAGCGCAAAGGCGATACCACAGGCGCCCAGCACTGTAGCGGCATCCATCAGTTTCTCATCGATCGTTACGGTAGCTCCGAGCTGATCGAACATGGTTTTTACATACCGGATCTGCTCTTCGGTGGCGTGTTTATGGGAAATACAGGTAATAGACTCCTGTATGGCGATGGCTGTATTAGGCATGGCCCGTACTACCGGCATGCCGGGTACCACATGTTCCAGGTCGTCGATGCTTACGCCGGTAACCACGCTGATCAGTATATGTTTTGCCGGGCTAAAGGACCCTTTGAACTCCTGCAATACTTCCCGCACATTGTACGGTTTCAAAGCTACCACAATAATTTCCGCTTCGCGGATGGCAATATCATTGTCCGTTTCTATCCGCACACCTGCGTCACGCAGATCCGTAAGGGTACTGGTGTTACGCTTGGTAACAATGATATCGCCGGCCTTTGAAAACCCGCTCTTCAGCAATCCCTGGGCGATGGCCGATCCCAGATTTCCTCCACCTATAATGGCTATTTTTTTGGCTGACATAAAAAATGAAGATTACATTATAAATCGTAAGAAAGGTATAACAAATGCTGCATCCATGCAAACGGCAACGATTCATTAACTTGCGGATATGCAGGCATTACACACAGCAACTGCGTTTTACGCCAGAATAAAAGAAGCCCACAATATTCCTGATACGGAAGATAAAACCCGTCACTATAAACAGATACTGGAAATCCTTTTCCGGGAGCTGACCCGCAAAGAAACCCGCTCTTTCGGAAACCTGTTTGCACGCATGCAGTTTTATTTCGACCGGCAATCCGTGCCACCGGATATCCATCAGCAGCTGACGGCGCTCCGCATACTAACTAATAAGGCTACACGGGGAATGTTTCCCCTGCAGGACGCCGAACACCTCCTGTGCATCAAAGCCCTTACGGAATCTGTGGCCTGGTGCTACCAAATAGCGCCGCCTGCAGAACTCACCGCACTATACGCCTCCGCAGGCTCACATAAACTGTCGCTTGCATGGCAACACCGCCCCGGCAGCCTGGCATTGCTGAAATGTATGGTTACCACAGTAGGCACGCTCACCACCACCACGCTCGGAAAATATACCCTGCTGCTGGATGTAAAAAATGACGAGCAGGGAGATTTCCAGCTGCTGCTGGAACATATGGACCCTGAAGCAGTAATATCCCTGCATGGACTGCTGCGCCCTTACGACACCATTCACGTACTCCACTGCCGCCAGGGAACCAACGGACACGAATACACTACCACCAGCGAAAGCCAGGTTGTACTGGAGCCGGATTTGCTGATAGATATCAGCGACCTGGCAGAATGTTTTACCCATAAAGGACCTAACCGGTTATTATATCTTGTTAAAAAACTTACTCCCCAGCAATCCAGCCCGGCGGCATTTAAGGGAAACCTGGTAAATGCCCTCCTGGATGAAATGCTCCGCAACCGGGACATAGATTTCAAAAGTTCTTTTGTGGAAGCCGTGGCAGAAAACGTGCTACAGGCGGCCGCCTACGGCCGGGAAAAGATCAACGACATGTTTCGCGATATCCGGCAGCAACACTGGGGCAACCTGCATAATACCGTAAAAGAACTGCAGGATAAACCAGTGAAGATAGAACCCACCTTTTTGTCCGCCCAGTACGGTTTGCAGGGGCGACTGGACCTCATGGCAGAAGATGATACCGATGAATACCGGAAGGAAATTTTTGAGCTGAAAAGCGGGAAATGCCCCGACTTCAATACCTGGAAAAACCACGAAATGCAGGTAGTGGGGTATAATCTCCTGCTGCGCTCTGCTTTTGGCCGTCAACGAAAGGGAGGATCCGCCATCCTGTATTCTGCCGCCGCCACCAATCCTCTGCGAAACGTGAGCAGTACACATCACACCGAAAATGATCTGCTGCTATTGCGCAATGAAGTCGTGGGTATGTTGCTGCGGCTCGCGGGCGGCGAGTTTGAAATACTGTCCTCCATCACCACCGCGGCCGCCCTGGGGCTGCCTTCTTTCAGTGCTGCGCATTTCACCACTTTTGAACAGGCCTGGCAAACGGCGCCTCCTGTGGCAAAGGCCTATTATCACGAGTTCCTCGCCTTTATGCTGCGGGAATACCTGCAGGCGAAGTGCGGCATGTTTTCAGAAATTAACCGGGAGGAAGATGCAGACGGCTTTGCAGCGCTATGGCTACAACAGGAAAAAGACAAACTTTCCCGCTTCAATATTATACCGGGGCTACGCTTCCGGGAATTTGATACTGTTAACAGCTCTGTATTATTTGATATAGTCGTTCCCGTTAGCCATAATTTCCGCAAGGGGGATACCGCTATTATTTATCCGCGTACCAGTACAGAACTACAGCCGTTGCAGCAACAGCTGCTGAAGGGCAGGATAGAGGATCTCGGGAAAAACCAGTTGAGCTTTTCCCTGAATAACCGGCAGATGACGCTCGACTTTTTCCGGCAATTTGATGAATGGATCATAGAGCATGATATTTATGAATCCAATTACTGGATAGCAACGGCGTCGCTTTTTCATGTGATTTCCCCGCTTTACCGTGAGCGCACCAATATGCTGCTGGGGCTTACCACACCCCGTTGGTATCCTTTGCAGCACACTACTCCCGCCATGTTTAATCCTAACCAGGAACAACTGGTAAAGCATGCCCTGGAGGCGCAGGATTATTACCTGTTACAAGGCCCCCCGGGCACCGGTAAAACATCTTCCATGCTTACTACTATTGTAGGGGAGATGGTAAAACAGGACCACCATGTGATCATTGTTGCGTTTACCAACAAGGCGGTGGAAGAAATATGTCATAAGCTGACGGCTAAAAATATTACGCACCTGCGTATGGGCGGGCGCAACTCCTCCGCTTCACTCACGCTCCGGCAATATTGCCTGGAAGGCTCCCTGGATGAGGCGCGGAATTATATTACCAGTCACCGTGTGTTTGTAGCCACAGTGGCTACTATGGCCACCCGGCTGGAGCAGCTTACGATGATGGGGATTCCTACCGATACTTTAATTGTGGATGAAGCCTCCCAGTTAACCGAGCCACAGCTACTGGGGCTGCTGATGCCGTTCCGTAAATTTATCCTGATAGGCGACCAGAACCAGTTGCCGCCGGTAGTGGCGCAGGAAGCACATTTCTGCCAGGTGAAAGCGCCCTGTTTACAGGAGCTGGGTATCCTGGATTTACGGACCTCTATTTTCGAGCGGCTGATACAACGTTGTAAAACCAGCCAGTGGCGGCATGCCTGGGGCATGTTGAATACCCACTTCCGGATGCATGACAGCATTGCGGCATTGGTAAATCATTACTACGCAGGTCAGTTATCTTCCGGAAGAGAGGAACAAAAAGCCGGCTTCGATTTATATGGCGGTCATGAAAATTTAGGTTGGGAGCGGGTTTTATCTTTAGGAAGAAAAGTATTTATTGGCAGCCCGTATGAGCCGAGTTCCAAGATGAACAGGACGGAGGCGGCGTGGGTAGTGTCGCTGCTGCATCACCTGAAGAACCGTTATGGTGCGGGTTTCAGTAAAGATACCGTAGGGGTGGTAACGCCATGGCGAACGCAGATCAGCTTGATCCGGGAGTTGATTGCGGATGATGAAGCGTTGCAGGACATTAATATTGATACCGTGGAGCGGTTCCAGGGTTCTGAAAACGATATTATCATTGTGTCGCTGGCGGTATATCATGCGGCGCAGGTGCAAACGTTGCAGTGCCTGGGGCAGTTTAACTGGGAGGAAGAGGAGATAGAGGTAGACCGGAAGTTGCTGGTAACGTTGTCGCGTGCACGAAAACAGGTGATATTGCTGGGATATGAGCCAGTGTTGCAGGATAGCGCTCATTACCGGAAGGTGTTAGGGGAGATGAGCAGAGGCGTGCTCTAACGGGAGGTACTCTACGTTGCGGCTCCAAGTAACAATGGCCATACGGTTAGTATGGCCATCGTCAGACAACATCATATATGATCAGTCCTGGTAAACCAGGCTTTAATCCAGTGTAACGTGCCCCCAGTTTTCGCCGCTTTTAATGCGGTAGAGCTGCATTTCACTGATATCGAACTGTTCAGCGATTTGCTTCATTGTTTTCTTGCCGGGTTTATTCAGCAGGCGTTTGATGCTCTTTACTTTGGTAACATTCAGTTTAAGTCCTTTCACGCGGTTGCGTTGCTTTTCTTTGTAGGCAAGCTTGGCGGGGCTTTTTTGCTGATGTTCTTCCATTTCCTCTTTGGTAGCCCATTGGAGGTTGGAGGCTTTATTATTTTTTTTATCGTAGTCCAGGTGTATCACATATTTATGTGCCCGTCCTCCTTTTTTGCTGAAAAGTTTGGCCACTTCCCTGTGGAGGTACAGTGACTGGTAGCTGTCTGCGGGCTTTACGTTTAATACCGTATAGCCTTCTACGGTAGACCCCGTGAGCAGCTTACCATCTTCGGTACTTTCATGATAACTGATCACTCTCCCCATGTTTGAAACGGCGTATTTTTTACGCAGGGCAGATTTGTTTTTAATCTGTAAGTCTTTCCAGACTTCATTTTTCAGATTTTTAATTGTGGTCATGTGAAAGTATTTTTTATTTTTTTTATATCCTGGGGTTTATCCGTTTATCCGTAAACGTTACAACCGGCCATTTCATTATCAGCCGGCAGAAAATCGTGTGCAGCTAATTGGGGAGCGGCCCGCTCGAATATATGGTCCTTGTATTGTAACACAACCGCGTCTAGTACTTCCTCAATCTCAGCTAATGTATTGTAAGTTACTAATTGTTGTCTGAATTCCTTGATATGCGGCAAACCTTTGAGGTAATTTGTATAATGCCGGCGCATTTCCAGTATGCCTACTACTTCACCTTTCCAGGAAACTGACTGGTGAAGGTGTTTTTTGCAAACTTCTACTCTTTCCAAAACAGTTGGCAGGGGTAAATGTTCGCCTGTCTTCATAAAATGCTTGATCTCCCTGAAAATCCATGGATAGCCGATTGCGGCTCTCCCGATCATAACGCCATCCACGCCATATTTCTGCCTGGCGGCGATTGCCTGTTCCGGCGTACATATATCACCGTTACCAAAGATAGGAATTTGTATGCGGGGATTGTTTTTTACTTTTCCGATGAGGGTCCAGTCGGCACTGCCTTTATACATCTGTGTACGGGTGCGGCCATGAATAGTAAGGGCTTTGATGCCTACGTCCTGGAGCCTTTCCGCTACATCTTCAATATTTTTGGTGTCGTCGTCCCAACCCAGGCGGGTTTTAATGGTTACCGGCAACCTGGTTGCCTTTACTACGGCAGCCGTAAGTTTTACCATTTTAGGGATATCCTTCAGGATACCGGCGCCGGCGCCTTTACAGGCTACCTTTTTAACCGGGCAGCCGAAGTTAATATCCAGCAGATCGGGATTGGTGGCTTCCACAATTTGTGCAGCCAGCGACAGGGATTCTTCATCTCCACCGAAAATCTGGATTCCTACCGGACGTTCGTAGTCGAAAATGTCCAGTTTTTTGCGGCTTTTGATGGCATCACGTATCAGTCCTTCCGAAGAAATGAACTCCGTATACATGAGATCGGCCCCATTATCCTTGCACACCGCACGAAAAGGCGGATCGCTCACATCTTCCATGGGCGCCAGTAATAAAGGGAATTCTCCCAATTCAATATTTCCTATCTTCACCATAATTTATATAACCACAGCAGCTTTTGCCGGAGTTATTATTTTAATATTTTATATACTATTTCTTTTACAAGCAGGATTTCTTTGCAGTAACGGCTATCGTTCAGCAGTTGCGGTAAGCGGTAAGCATCTGCAAAAACTTAATTTCGCGCTGTAAATTTACGCAAAAAAATACAGTATCTTCTTATGTCCGGTTATCTGAAGCAGTCTCCCGTTTCATTGCAGTTTGTCTCTTTCCTGGGCTTTTCCTTTGGGTTCTTTGCCCTGTACCTTTATGCGCTTCAGGCAATTACGCCGGGTGTTACCGGTCAAACGCTGGAAGCGCTTCAAACCGGCACGCTTACCGACCCTAACTCGATCGGCTATCTGAAAATAACACAATTCCTTTATACCGTGGTCGCCTTCTTTGTGCCGGCGGCAATTTTTGCCTACCTCTGGCAGCCTTATCCGATGAAATACCTGGGGCTTAAAACGCCCACCGGTTTACAGGTTATACTGGCGCTGCTGGCTATGTACGGCAGTTTACCATTGGCCAGCCTGCTGGGTGAGTGGAACGAAACGTGGCCTATTTCCCAATCGGCCCGCGACCTCCAGGATATGGCGGAAAAGCTGCTCGGCATTATGCTGAAGATGCCTACCCTGAAAGATCTTTTCATTAACATGATACTGGTAGCCATTGTACCGGCTATCGCAGAAGAACTGTTTTTCCGCGGCGTTTTACAGCGGCTCATTATTAAAGCCACCGGGAAAGTATGGCTGAGTGTATTTATCACAGCAATCTTATTCAGCGCCATCCATGGCGAAATGCTGGGTTTTCTGCCCCGCGTGTTAATGGGTTTTGCGCTGGGAGCCATCTACGTGATCAGTGGTAACCTGTGGTTAAGCATCTTTGCCCATATCCTGAACAACGGGCTGCAGGTAACGCTGCTGTACCTGTTCCAGCATGGCATGATAAAAGACGATCCGATGAAAAACACTCCCGTGGAATGGTATTATGTCGCTTTAAGCGTTCCCGTAACCATTGGGCTGTTTTGGGCGTTAAGTAAAAAATCTACCCCCATCCTGATGACAGATCCCGTGGATAAAAAAGAAGGGGAAGAGGTGGATGAAATTGGAACAGACGAAAATTTTTAAATAAAAGACACTAAAACAATCATTATGGAAAAGGACTGGATTAAAATTTTTTCGAGCGACAGGCCATTTGAAGCCGAAATTGTAAAGGGTATGTTACTGGACAACGACATTGAAGCGGTTTTACTCAACCGTCAGTCGTCGTCCTACAATATCACGCTGCCGGGACAGGTGGAACTGTATGTACATGAATCAAAGGAACAATTAGCCAGGGATCTTGTACACAATCACAACAACCTGCCTACCGGCGATCCTAATGAAATAGATGGCGAAGAATAAGTGACAGCTCCCGTGGAATGGCGTCCTCCGGACAGTTCGAGAACGGGATTTGCTCCGTAGGCTATTTTTATCCACTTTTGCGGGTAGAACTTAATCAACAGATACAACCATAATGAAGACATTTTTCACCCGCACTGCCTCTGCGCTTGTGTTTGTGGCAGTAATGCTGGGAGGGATCCTATGGGCCGACTATACTTTTTTCCTGCTTTTCTTTCTGATAGGCTGTTTTGCCCTCCAGGAATACTTCAGGCTGCTGCGTGGGATCGATGCTGACTATGCCGGCGTTTCGCCCTGGCATAAATGGGGCGCTACCATCGCGGGAGCCGCCATCCTGCTTACTTTTACCGGAGATAATTTTCAGATAGGCGGCATGCCCACCGGGCTGATTGGCTGGTGGACGGCCGTTATTTTCCTGCTGGTAATGCCTTTGGGAGAAGTATTGATGAGTAAAGATTTTTCTTTAAAGAATATCGGGTATTCGGCTATCGGGTTGTTGTATGTGATCATTCCGTTTGGGTTGCTGATCCATATCCGGATGAATGCCATCAACATTCACTATACACCCGAAAACGTGGGTACCGCTCCCGGCTGGCTCATTCCCTTACTGCTGATCATATTCATCTGGATCAATGATACCATGGCTTATATAGTGGGGTCGCTGATTGGGCGTACCCCTTTTGCCCCGGCTATTTCTCCGAAAAAAACCATTGAAGGGACGGTAGGAGGAATGATCCTTGCAGTAGCCACTGCCGGCATTTATGGCCATTTCTGGGGCTACCGGTACCTGGCGTTACAACACTGGATAGCGCTGGCGCTCATCGCCGCTATATTTGGCACCATTGGCGACCTGATTGAATCGAAACTCAAAAGGATGGCCGGCGTAAAGGATTCCGGCCGGATCATGCCCGGCCATGGCGGCTTTATGGACCGGTTCGATTCCCTGTTGCTGGCGGCTCCTTTCGCCTGGATCTATGTTCAGTTTTTTATGATGTAATACGTTAACAAAATATTCGTATTCTAAAAAAATTGAATTAAAGTAACTTTGCACCCAGATTAAACACATAAATCAAACATCTAATAAAAAAACAATGAAGATCCATCGTGAAGGATTTGCTACTATTTCCCTTGTATTCCTGGTACTGGCGTTAATAAACGGAGCAGTATTTTATTGGTTCGGTAACGCGCCGGCGCTATGCTGGACGGTATCCATTATCTCCCTTGCGTTCTTCCTGTTCATCGTTTCATTCTTCCGTATTCCCTCCCGTCAATATACAACAGGTGATTCGCTGGTTGTTTCTCCCTGCGATGGTAAAGTAGTGGTAATTGAAGAAGTATATGAGCCGGAATATTTCAAGGATAAGCGTTTGCAGGTGTCTATTTTTATGAGTCCTGCTAATGTTCATGTAAACCGGAACCCTATCAGGGGTACGGTAAAATTATCGCAATACCACGCCGGCAAATACCTGGTGGCCTGGCATCCAAAGTCTTCCACTGAAAACGAAAGGCATTCCGTGGTAATCGGTAATGGTAAAACGGATATCCTGGTAAGACAAATTGCCGGTGCACTCGCCCGCAGGATTGTGAACTACCTGAAACCAGGCATGGAAGTAAATCAGAATGAGGAAATGGGCTTTATCAAGTTTGGCTCCCGTGTAGACCTTTACCTGCCTATCGGTACAGAAGTAGCGGTACAGCTGGAACAGGTAGTGCAGGGTGGCATTACGGTTATTGCTAAAATCTAGTTATCTTTAGTAGCTAAACGGCATTTTTATGATAAAGAAAGCTTTTACCGGCCTGGCTGCCTTACTGCTGATAGCAGGCATAGCGCTGGCGCAGGAGAAAACCAAAACAGCCGCTAAATCTAAAAAGGATTGTTCGGCTGCCTCGTGTAAAACTACCGCAAAAGGTAAAAGCTGTTGTCAGCAGCCGTCTAAAACCGCCAGCCTGAGAATGGCTGCCGCTACCAAAACAAAAGCGAAAGCACAATAAAAAAAGAAGGAGATGTGGTTACCCACATCTCCTTCTTTTTTACAGAATATTTCTCAGCTCCCGAAGGTGCCCGATCACATATGTAGGTTGAAAATCAACCGGTGGTTTAGCCGGATTAAAATATACCTGGTCCATTCCCACACCATGGGCGCCCTTGATATCCAGCTCCATGGCATCTCCGATCATAATACTCTCTGTAGCGCTGGTATTGGCCTTGCCGATGGCATAGTCAAAAATTTCCCGGTACGGCTTTAAGCTGCCCGCCACTTCCGATGTAACGATGTGCGTGAAATAGTGGTCAATCCCGGCGTTCTTCATTTTCAGCAACTGTGTTTCCTCGAAACCGTTGGTGATCATATGCATAGGGTACTCCTTTGCTGCCAGGTATTCCAGCGTTTCCTTTGCTTCCGGGAATAGTGCTTTTTTATATGGCAGTATTTCCAGGAATTCTTCGCTGATTTTCTGGGTCAGTTTTTCATCTCCTATTTTAAAGTCGATCAATGTAAGGCGGAAGCGCTTGTCACGCAATTCGCGGCGGGTGATGAACCCTTTACGGAAGCGATCCCACAGGCGCTCGTTATGATCCACATAAGAAACGGAAAACGCCTCAAAAGATGGTATTCCCCTGCTCTCCAAACCATGCCTGTTATAAAGCTCCAGCAAGGTTTCCTGTTCATTTGTTTCAAAGTCCCAGAGGGTATGGTCCAGGTCAAAGAAAAGATGTTTGTATTTCATGACGGCGCAAAGGTACAAAATACCTCAGAGATGGGTGGAAGGCGCCGGTGTATTCAAAGTAAATTCCTTATTTTACTGCATCAATGAAAGAAACTATGAATGCAGTAATTACGGGCGCCAGCAAGGGGATTGGAAAGGCTATAGCAGAAAAACTGGCGCTGGAAGGATTTAATGTGGCTATTTGTGCAAGACATGCCGACACGCTGGCTTTGGCCAAAGCGGATATTCTGCGGAAAAACCCGGCGGTAACGGTGCTGGCGGAAGTGGTGGATATGGGAGATAAAGCACAGGTACTGGCTTTTGCAGATAAAGTTAATACGACATTTCCGCAGGTGGATATACTGGTGAACAATGCCGGTATTTTTGTACCTGGCGCCCTTCACCAGGAAGAAGAAGGGTTACTCGAAAAGATGATGGCGGTAAATGTATACAGCGCTTATCATCTTACCAGGGCATTATTACCCGCCATGATCACCCGGCGTAAAGGATATATTTTTAACATGTGTTCCACTGCCAGCTACCGCGCATACCCCAATGGCGGCGCTTACAGCATTACCAAATATGCCTTGCTTGGCTTCACCAAAAACCTGAGGGAGGAGCTAAAGGCACACTACATCGGGGTTTCGGCGGTAAGCCCGGGCCCAACCTTAACCGCTTCCTGGGAAGGCTTTGACGCCCCTCCCGACAGAATGATGCCCCCCGAAGATATAGCCAGCGTAATATGGGCCGCATGGACAATGGCCAAACAAACCGTTGTAGAGGAAATTGTACTGAGACCTATGTTGGGAGATATTTAAACATCTTATTATATTGGCTTTTTAGTGGATGGTAATTGTTCTTTCTCCGGATAACTAAATAAGAACATATTAAAATGTTTTAACTAACTTTTAACGGGGCCTTACAGCGCTTCCGGCGCGGCTTTGGTTAAATTTGTTGACATAATTATGATGTACAGATTTTGCATAAGGAAGTGTATTTACGCCATTTTGATTTGTATAGGACTGGTAGCTTGTGCCCACGCACAGGATTTCCGCTTTACTACCACTGTGAGCAATAATGCCGTGACGCAGGATGAACCATTCCAGATCCAGTTTATGCTGGAAAACGGCGTAAACGTCTCCAGCTTTACACCACCCAGTTTCAAGGATTTTGAAGTATTACAGGGTCCCTCTCAAATGCAGGGTCAATCTATTTTCAATGGAAAACGGTCTGAATACATTGCACTGAGCTACCTGCTGCAACCAAAGCATGTGGGCAGTTTTACCATCGCCGGCGCCCAGGCCCGTGTAAACGGGAATATCGTAAAATCAAACCCGGTTTTAATTGAAGTCAGAAAAGGCAATGCGCAACAACAGCAACAGGTCGCACCTCCTGCTGCCGGTTACCCGCCGCATCGCGGCTCCCCCGGTGGTAACGAAGATATCCAGGAAGGTATTTTGAAGAAAGGAGAAGACATCAACGAAAAGCTGAAGAAAAATATTTTCCTGAAAGTAGAAGTAGATAAAACCAATTTATACGAAGGAGAACAACTAACGGCCACGTATAAACTTTTTACACGCCTTCCAACCAATTCCAGTGTAACCAAAGTACCGGCATTCAAAGGATTTTCTGCCAAAGATATTGAGCTGCCTAACCCGCCGCAGGCTACCGAGGAAAGGGTTAACGGCATTCCGTACAAAGTGTTTACCATCCGCAAAACATTGCTTTTCCCGCTACAGTCGGGCACCCTGGAACTGGACCCTGTAGAGGTGGACAACCAGGTGCGCCTCGTTAAAATGGTGAGCAAAAAAGGCGGCAGCAGGGGCAGGGATCCGTTTGAAGATTTCTTCAACGATCCTGCATTCAGGGATCCGTTCTTTGATGATTTCTTTAACCGCCCGGAAGTGGAATACCAGGATGTTCCTTACAAAATTCAAAGCAACCCGATAAAGATCAATGTTAAACCCGTTCCGGTCGACGGGCGCCCGCTCAGCTACAACGGCGCAGTCGGTAACTTTAACATGACCGCGGTAGTGGATAAGAAGAAGCTTACTACAGATGATGCCCTCACGCTGAAAGTAACCGTTAGCGGACAAGGAAACGTAAACCTCCTGAACTCTCCGAAGGTGGAAACGCCTACCGGCTTTGAAAAATATGATCCGAAAGTAACAGACGACATTGAAAAGAACAGCAACCCGCTTTCCGGCAGCCGTACTTTTGAATATGTGCTGATGCCGCAGGAAGCCGGTGATCATACTATACCAGCAGTAGAATTCTCTTACTTTGACCCAGCAGCCAACAGCTATAAAACATTGCGTTCCCAACCTTTCGATATCCATATCGAACAGGGCAAACATATTAAGCAGGATAAACAGGATTATGGCGCCGGTAAAAATGAACTGGTGAAAAACGAAACCGGTATCCTCGACTGGACCAGAAATCACAGCTGGTTTATTCTCAGCCCGTGGTTCTATATCCTGTTGTTATTACCGCTGCTGATAGCTGCAGGTATTATTTTCTACAAACGCCGCAAGGACTACAACACCACCAACGCCGCAGTGCTGAAACACCGCTACGCCAATAAGGTAGCCCTGAAGCGACTGGAACTGGCTGCGCGTTATCTGAAAGAAGGCAAGGACAAGGCATTTTATGAAGAAACCTCCCGCGCCGTTTGGGGTTATCTCAGTTCCAAACTGAAAATACCAATGGCCGATCTGAGTAAACAACTGATACAGGATAAGCTGAGCGCCCGTCATATCAACGGCAGCAATACGCACGACCTGTTTAACCTGATCGATAATTGCGAAGTGGCTTTATATGCACCCGGGCAGGATAACCGTAAAATGCAGGGTACATATGAACAGGCGGTGAGCATTATCACCAACCTGGAAGATGCGTTGAAGAACTAACTACTTAACGAAAGGCGAAATGCTGAACTACAGAAAAATTAAACCGGTATTATTGGCTGTTATATGCCTGCTCTCTTTCACCGGGAGCCGCGCACAAACGCCGCCACAGAATCAGCAACAACGGTTTGAAGAAGCGAACAAACTCTTTAACCAGAGCAAGTTTACAGAAGCCGCCAGGGTTTATCAGCAGTTGCTGGATGAAGGTCATACGCAGAAAGCACTTTACTTTAATGCCGGCAATGCCTGGTACAAAGCAGGTAAAACCGGGCAGGCTGTTTATAACTATGAGAAAGCATTGCAGTTGTCGCCCAACGATGCTGCGGTGAAACATAACCTCGCTATTGCCAATCAGAAAGTAAATGGTTTTGTGGAAGAGCTGCCGATGGTATTTTTCCAGCAATGGTGGCTGCAATTGCAACATCTTCATAAAGCCAACGGCTGGGCTACAGGCACCATCCTCTTTTTCTGGTTGTTTATTGCCTCCATTATGCTCAATGTATATATCCCCGGATGGAGAAATAAATTTTTGCGCTGGGGCACTTATGTGTTGGGAGTATTGTGTGCCTTATACCTGATCATGTCTGTAGATACTTACCTGTGGTCCAACAACCATGAAGCGGGTGTTGTAATGAACGGTAACATCAGGGCCAAAACGTCGCCTGATGAAAACAGCAAGGATGCCTTTGAAGTAGGAGAGGGCATGAAAGTGCGTATCACCGATGCTACGCGCGACTTCTGTAAGATTGAACTGGCTGATGGAAAAAACGGCTGGATCAGTTGTAACTATATCAGGCGGTTATAGTCTTTCGATCCGTTGCAGGAAGTCCTGTTTCTTGTCCCGTGCCAGCGGAACGCTGTAGCCATCAGACATAATGATCTCCCCGCCATCTCCTTTAATATATTTCTCCATAAAAGACAGGTTGATAAGGAAGCTGCTGTGTACGCGGAAAAATCCTTTATCTGTGAGCCATTGCTCCATTTCCACGAGCGTACGGCATACCATTACGGGCTTTTCCGGCTCCTGTAAATGCAACCGGGTTTGCATGCCTGCGCCTTTGCAATAAATAATATTCTTTGCAACTACCATGCGCAGTCCGTCTGACGTGGGCAATGCCAGCCGTTCGTCCTGGTTGAGGTGTTGTTGCAGAAAGCGGAGGAGGTCTTCTACTTTTCCGGCAGTAATAACGGTGGATTGGGTGCTGGCTTTTTCCACTGCGTCTTTTAATTCCTGGCTATCGATGGGTTTGAGGAGGTAATCTAACGCGCTGTGATGAATAGCCTGCAGGGCATATTGATCATAGGCAGTGATGAAAATAACGGCAAAAGAGTGATATTCACTGGCTTCCAGCACCTGGAAACCATCCATTCCCGGCATTTCGATATCCAGGAATACCAGTTCGGGATGTAGTTCATGAATGGCAGTCAGGGCTTCAGGACCACTGCTGCAAACGGCTTGTACAGAAACTTGCGGGCAATACCTCTCCAGCATCATGTGCAGCGCATCCCGACTATGCTTCTCGTCGTCCACGATAATGGTACGCATTTGAGATCAGATTAATGAAAGGTGGTTTCAGATTTACTGTTGTGGAAAGTATATGGTCATTGATTCTATTAATCCATGTAGAAATTAAGCAATTTGCCGGACATTTCCAATTCAGGCTATCCTGCCAGGGACTGCCGGGCGGCAACATGTTGCATGCTGATAATAAGGCGGTTACCGGAGGGTTCACGTTCTTCGTCATACATCTGCAGGGATTTGATGCTGGCCTGCATGTGATATTTCTCGCTCATCATGTACAGCCTCTCCGAAGCGATATCAATGCCGGAGGCCTGCCGTTCGCCCGTGCTGTCGAGCATTTCAGTGATCAGTATCCCATTATCTTCCAGCTGGATCTGGAGCCGGTCATTTTCTTTGGAGATGGTGATCCGGAGCAATCCACCTGATTTTTCGGGGCGCAGCAGGATCCTGTGCCAGATGGCATATTGCACATAGGGTTGGATGATCAGGGGAGGGATGAGGGTAAACTGCCGGTTTACTTCCGGCATTACGATGAGCTGGTAATCGAACTGTTCATCAAAGCGCAGCTGTTCCAGCTGTATATACAGTTCCAGGGCATCCAGTTCATCCTGCAGGGAAATCCATTCTTTATTGAAATTGCCTATCATGAGGCGCATGAGGCGCGAAAAGCGGGTGAGATAAAGGGAGGCCATGTCCGTACTGGTGGTAAGGATATAGTGGTGAATAGCATTGAGGCTATTAAAAATAAAATGAGGGTCCATCTGCGCCTGGAAAGCATGTAGCTCCAGGTTAATCAACGCATGGTTCTTGGTGATTTCTTTCGCTGAGGCTCTCCTGATTCTTCTTTCCCGCAGGGTAAAAAATACTATTAGGGTAACGAGACTTAACAAAAAAAACAGCCAGAAGGGCCACTCCGCAGCAAAGATAATATCAGTATAATGTGCCACTAACTAGGTTTATAGGAAGTACTTCTCTACGCTTATAAGCTCAATAAATATCGGCTAATTAATCTCCACGGTAAAGTGGGATTTACTACGAGGTCGGATTTTAAAGGAAACTGGGGAGAATGAGGTGAAAAGTGGCTGTTTGCTACAGGTATTTAGCCTTTAGCAAATACAGCAAAGATGGTTATACTTATCTACTGCTGCATTTGCCAAACGGCTGGTATTTAGGCTTCCGTAAACTTATAGCCCACTCCCCTTACGGAGTGGAAATAGCGGGAATTCCGGCTATCTTCTTCAAAATACTTACGGAAATTGAGGATAAAGTTGTCGATGGTCCTGGTAGTAGGATATACGTTATAACCCCAAACCACCTGGAGGATTTTTTCGCGGGTAACTACTTCGCCCTTATTTTCGATGAGCAGTTTCAGCAGCATGGCTTCTTTCTTACTCAGTTCGTAGTGTTTTCCATCTTTACCAACGCATTCCTGCGCGGCAAAGTCGATTACATTATCGCCGAAGCGGTATACGTTGGGTACGCTGTCTTTGTCCTGGATCTTTTTATTTTTTACGATGAGCTTTTCCACCCTTAACAGGAGTTCTTCCAGGTTAAAGGGTTTGGTCATATAGTCATCGCCGCCTTTTTTGAGGCCCAGCACGCGATCGGCGCTGCTGTTTTTGGCGCTCAGGAAAAGGATGGGGATTTCATTATTCTGAATACGGATGTTTTCGCATACCGCGATACCATCCATTTCAGGCAGCATAATGTCCAGTATAATGAGATCGAAATATTCGTTTTTTACTGCTTTGAGAGCAGCAGTGCCGTTGTCCACTGCGGTGACCTCGTAACCTTCCAGCTCCAGGTTCAGCTTCAGGGCTTCCTGGAGATTTTCTTCATCCTCCACCAGCAGTATTGATGCCTTTGTCGCTTCCTTCATGTGTTATTGTTTGATTTTTACATCGAATCCGGATTCCGGTATTCATCAATCCGTCATCTAATTTACGCCGTTTGAACGGAATATTCAGGCCATGATATTTCAAAGCAGCTGCCGGCAGGTACATTGTCTTTTACTTCAATGCGTCCGTGGTGCTGTTCCACGATTTTGGCGGTCAGGAACAGGCCCAGTCCGGAGCCTTTAGCTTTGCGGGTATTTTCGTTACCCACGCGGTAAAATTTCAGGAAGATCCTGCTTTTCTCTTCTTCCGGGATGCCCGGGCCTTCGTCGATCACCTGTAATTTCAGTTGCTGGTTACTTTCAAATAGTTTTACAGAGATGGTGGTATTTTTCGGGGCATATTTCGCGGCATTCTCCACCAGGTTGCTCAGTACAATTTGTAAAGTCAGCTTATCGCCATCCATCCATACGTCCGGTAAAATATCCGCGATGATCTGATGGGTACCAATGCGGCCATCGAGGTCTTTGATACTGTTTTCTATCAGGGCTGAAAAATCCAGCGGTTCTTTAAACACCTCGTATTTGTGTGTTTCCAGTTGCGCCGCCAGCAGGATGTTGTTGCACAGCTGGTCGAGGCGGTTGGTTTCACGGATCGTATTATTGATCAGCTTCAGTTGTTTTTCTTCGTCGAGTTTATGTTTACGGATGGTTTCGAGGTTCAGTTTGGCGGCAGCGATGGGTGATTTCAATTCATGTGTTACCGCCATCATAAAATTCTGTTGCTGCCTGCTGAGCTTCATATATTTCCATACGGCCCGGTATACAAAGAGTGCGCCGAGTAAAATGATCCCTAAAAAGATGAGGCCTTCGCCCAGGTATTTAAAAGAGCGCATACGCTCTTCTTTGTTGATCCGCTCCAGTTGTAGCTGATGTTCTACCGGTTGTGCGAGGCTGTCTACCCGCAAAGAAAGATTCTGTTGTTCAAAGCGGCGGATCTGTTCACTTTGTCTGAACAGCAAAATGCCCCACCAAACCAGTGCGGCAATTGTGTACGCCATTACTAAAAAATAAACGAAGGAAACGGATTTCCCTTCCTGCATTTTATTGGAAATTCTTTTCATCATGGCCTTGTGCCGGCTTTCTCAATCCGCAAGCCAACATTCATTACATGGGGGAGCGGATTTTGCCGCATATTTTGTTCAAAGGTAAATTTATAGGTCCCTGGTTTATTAAAAACAGCCCGTTGCTGAATGAAGATACGGTGTTCATAAATATCATCCAGTCCGGTACCGGACCATTTGCCTGTTACATCTGCGAGTGGCAGTTCCACCCGCTGTTCCTTTACGGTACTGTCACCGGGATACTGTGTGCCTACCAGTAACCAGATATTACTGTATGGATAAGCATCCGTATGTCTTACGTTCACGCAGATATTGTAAAGGTACGCAGTATCTTCCGGTTGTATTTTTACTTCAAAAGACGGTTTATAATCATATGCCCACTCATGCCTGGGGATCTCCAGGTTTTTCTCGTAAGTGTCCATTTTAGGCGGCATGCAGGCGGCAGCCAAAAGTAACAAGCCTGCTGTGGCCAGGAAAAGTTTGTTCATACGGTATTCGCCTTACTATAAAACGTTTAATACTTGTTCTTTGGCTTTTTCCAGTTCATCTTTCATCAGCACCACCCATTGCTGGATACCGGCATCATTGGCTTTGGAACCGGTAGTGTTGATTTCACGGCCTATTTCCTGTAACACAAAACCCAGTTTCTTGCCCTTGGCAGAGTCATTGTCTTTCAGTATTTCCGTGAAATAACGGAGGTGATTTTCCAGGCGGGAGAGTTCTTCAGAGATATCCAGTTTTTCCAGATAGAAGATCAGTTCCTGTTCCAGGCGGTTGCCATCTACATTTTCTTTTCCTACATGCTCGGCCAGCAATCCTTCGAGGCGCTGACGGATACGGTCTTTACGGAGCGGGTCCAGTTCGCGGACCTTTTGCATATAGCTATCGATGTTTTCTATGCGTAACTTCAGATCGGCTTCCAGCATGAGGCCTTCATCCTGGCGATGTGTATCCAGGTCGATCAGGGCTTCACGCAGTGTATCTTCCACATCTTTCCATTCTTCTTCGGTCATTTGCTCTGAAGCCGGACTTACCACTTCCGGTAATTTCATCAGCACGTTGAGCATATCTCCCTGGGGGAGTTCCAGCTGGTTGGCCAGCATGGTAATAGACTGGTAATAATATTTTGCAAGGTCTGTATTGATCACAACCGGGCGGGTGGCGCCATTCTGGCGGATATTGATCGTTGCATCAAGGGTGCCGCGCTGCAACGTTTGCTGCATTAGGGTACGGATGTCAAATTCATAGGGTCTTAACAAAGGAGAAAACTTCAGATTCACCTCAAACTGCTTTCCATTCAGCGATTTGATCTCCACTACGATACTAGTTTCGCCTCTTGCGCTTTCTGCCCTTCCGAAGCCGGTCATTGATTTCAGCATAATAGAAATTTGTAGGTGACAAACCTAGTTAAAAAAGCTGAAAGCATAAAGCTTAAAGCAAAAAGCGGGTGCAGGAGGACGGGAGCTGCAGCCCCACCTCAGAGGCGCGACTATGCCAATAGTGCGCTGAGAGCCGCCATCACTACTTTGCCCTTAGCTTTAACTTCCTGTAGATCTCTTCTTTGCTCATCTCCACCATCTCTCCTGATTGCATGCCTGCAATGGTGATATCTTCCATGCGGTAACGGACAAGCCTCAACGTAGGAAAGCCAACAGCGGCAGTCATCCGTCGCACCTGCCTGTTTTTGCCTTCCTGCAGCACCATCCTGATCCAGGGTGCGGGGATACTTTTACGGAAACGGATGGGCGGGTTCCGTGGCGGCAACAACGGCTCTTCCTCAAATATTTCTGCCCGGCACCGTTTGGTACGGTACATCTTACCATCTACATTGATCTGCACCCCCGCTGCCAGCTGCTGCACCGCCTCCGCAGTTACGGCGCCATCTACCTGTACCCAGTACTCCCGTTCATGTGCATGCTGCGGTAACAGCAGTTGCTGGTTCAATGTCTTATCGTTTGTAAGGATCAGCAGCCCTTCGCTGTCATAATCCAGGCGCCCTACGGGATACACATCCGAAGGCACCTTAAAATAATCCGCCAGGCAGGCCTTGTTACCTTCCGGTGTAAACCGGGTTAACACTTCATATGGTTTATATATAATATAATAATAAAGAGACACGAATGCTTTTGCTTTGGTTAAGGAGCCGTAAATTAGTACTTTTGCAAATTGATTATGGCTACATCGTTCCACAATCCTTCATGTCATCATTGCAAGGATCGCTTCTCATCAATATTCTGCAAGGCGGAACAATGCAATCTCGATCAGATTGCAGAAGCCAAAGTATGCTCCGTATACAGGAAAGGACAGGTTATCTTCCACGAAGGAGCCTATCCCTTCGGTGTGTACTGCGTAAATGATGGCAAAATAAAGCTCTCGCACAGTGGTGATGACGGCCGGGAACAAATTATACGCCTGGTCAGAGACGGCGATATCATGGGTTACAAAGCCCTGCTGAGCAACGAAAGGTACACTGCTACCGCCACAGCCCTCGAAGATTCTTCTATCTGCTTTATACCTAAAGACCTGTTTCTCAATATTCTGCAGAAAGATGCATCCCTGTCATTTGAAATGATGCGCATCTTATCGAGCGAACTGCGCAAAGCCGAGCTGAAAATAACCCACCTGGCACAAAAGCCGGTACGGGAACGCCTCGCAGAAACCCTGCTTTTTATCAAAGAAACTTACGGACTGGAAGCAGATGGCCACACCCTCAGCGTACGCCTCTCCCGTGAAGAAATTGCCAACCTCGTAGGCACAGCCACAGAATCCGCTATCAGGCTGCTTTCTGAATTCAAAAAAGACGGCATGATAGAACTGGAAGGCAAAAAGATCCGCCTGCTTGACCTCGCCGAAATTATCAGAACTGCAAACCTGCAGGAGTAGCCCCAATCCTGACAAATATCATATTCCCGCTTGACGCATATCATTGCGCCCCTCTGCCGCGACCGGTACTTTTGCAATAACACAACTATTGACTGATGGCCGTTTCTTCGCATGTTCAAACCAACACCTCCTGCTATCACTGCGGGGAAAACTGTACTGACAACGATATCACCCTGCAGGAGAAAGTATTCTGCTGTATAGGATGTAAAACGGTATACGAAATACTGAACCAGTACGACCTCTGTGAATACTACCATCTTAACAGCAAACCAGGTATCAGTCAGCGGGTAGCCATGCGAAGCGATAAGTTTGCTTTCCTCGACGACGAAAAAATTGCGCAACAACTCTATCTCTTCAGGGACGATACCCACACGCATGTTTCCTTTTATATCCCGCAAATCCATTGCAGCTCCTGTTTATGGCTACTTGAAAACCTGCACCGGCTAGAGAAAGGAGTACAGCGGGTCACCGTTAATTTCAGTAAGAAAGAAGTATTAATCATCTACTCACATACCGGCAACTCTTTAAGAAGGGTGGCAGAAATATTAACCGCCATCGGGTATGAACCGTACATCAGCCTGCAGGATCTGCAACGCAAAAAACCGGCGGTTAACCGGCAGCTGGTATACCAGCTGGGTGTGGCCGGCTTTTGCTTCGGCAATATCATGTTGCTGAGTTTTCCCGATTATTTTGCCGGCGCCGGTGGTCTTGATGAAATATTTAACCGCCTGTTCCGGTATATGAACCTGGTACTGGCATTGCCGGTATTGCTTTACAGCGCACAGGCATTTTATAAACCGGCCTGGAACGGGTTAAAGCATGGATTCCTTAATATAGACGTACCTATTGTGCTTGCCATCTTCGTTACTTTTATACGCAGCTTTGTGGAAGTAATCAACGGTCAGCCGGGATATTTTGATTCCATGACAGGCATCGTATTTTTTATGCTGATAGGAAGAATATTGCAAGATAAAACTTACCTGGGGCTTTCGTTTGACCGGGATTATACCGCCTATTTTCCAATAGCCGTAAGCGTTATAAAGGAAGATAAAGAAATTCCTACCACACTTCCTGAGCTGAAAACCGGCGATACCATCCGTATTCACAACAATGAACTGGTACCCGCAGATGGCATTATTGTAAGAGGAAAAGCCCTGATAGATTACAGCTTTGTAACCGGAGAATCGGTACCGGTCAGCAAGTCGATCGGGGAAATTATTTATGCCGGCGGCAGACAGCTTAATGGTAACCTCGAAATACTTACCATTAAAGAGGTAGCGCAGAGTTACCTGACCAGTTTATGGAACCGTGATGAATTGAAAAATAAAGCAGAAAAACAGGTGTCATTTGTTCACCTGCTGAGCCGTTATTTTACCTGGGCAGTGTTGTTGATTGCAGCTGC
The DNA here is from genome assembly GCF_041360695.1 of Chitinophaga sp. RCC_12. Lineage (NCBI taxonomy): Bacteria > Pseudomonadati > Bacteroidota > Chitinophagia > Chitinophagales > Chitinophagaceae > Chitinophaga > Chitinophaga sp. RCC_12. The sequence continues at coordinate 691,487 of NZ_JBFUPS010000002.1, read as the reverse complement.
TACCGCCGCTTACTGGTGGGTAAATGACCCCGCACGTATATGGCCTGCTGTTACCGCCATCCTGATCATTGCCTGCCCCTGTGCCTTGCTGCTGGCATCTTCATTTACCAACGGACATATTTTAAGAATCCTCAGCCGGCACCGGTTTTACCTGCGTAATGCACAAGCCATTGAAAACATGGCCAACGCCACACATATTGTATTCGACAAAACCGGTACACTCACCGGCAAAACAGGCAGCTCCGTTATCTATTACGGCAATGCGCTTACACCAATACAGGAAGTGATGATAGCTACCCTGGCAGCACAATCCACTCATCCTTTAAGCCGGGCCATTGTGCAGTATTGCGGAGATCCTGCATCGCGGCATATCCACGACTTCCAGCACTTTACCGGCAAAGGTGTATGCGGATGGGTAGACGGATTTTTTATCCGGCTGGGCAATGCAGGCTTCACGGGCGCACACCACAAAAGTGAGCAGGAAGGAAGTGTGGTGTATGTATCTATCAACGAAAAGCTGTACGGGTTATTTACTATCCGCAGCAGCTACCGGAATGGTTTACGGCAACTGATGCAGCAACTGCAAACCTCCTATCCACTATCTGTACTGTCAGGAGATAATAATCATACGCTCCCGCAATTAGGTCAGTTGATGGGCAACGATGCCACCCTTCTTTTTGAGCAACAACCGGCAGATAAACTCGCTTATATCATCTCCCTCCAAAAAAAGAACGAAAAGGTAATGATGATTGGTGATGGATTAAACGATGCCGGTGCGCTGAAACAAAGTGATATTGGTATTTCATTAACAGAAGACAGCAACAACTTTACGCCTGCCAGCGATGGCATACTGCATGCGGGTCAACTGCCTCTGCTGCTGTCTTTCATCCGCTTGTGCAAAGCCAACAAGCGTATTATCCTCTTTAGTTTTGTATTGTCACTCCTCTATAACATTACCGGTTTATACTTTGCGGTGCAGGGAATTTTATCGCCGCTGGTAGCCGCCGTACTGATGCCTGCCAGTTCTATCAGCATTATCCTGATCACTTTCGGTTGCAGCGAATGGCAGGGTAAAAAGCTTTACAGCAAAGCACTACAGCAAATGAATGATAAAAGTCATATTCCTGATTGAGTAAAGTCATAGTAGTAAAGGTATACTACTGTTACCTTTGCTATCACACGAAACATACACAGTAAATCTAAGCCCAACCTCAGATAAGCCCGGATGAAATGGGCGTGTAAACAGCCGCTGAAAAGGCTGTTTACACGCAACGGGTGAGGCATGCCGGAAAAGAAGTATGGTATTACATCACAATACACCATCCATGAAAGGAATGAACGTAATGCAGATAGCGGGAAATGAAAAAGTGAAGAGTTGTGCTATCCTGAAAACAAAACGCTTTGATGCCACCCTGCTCATTATGCAACAGGGGCAACAGATTCCGCCGCATACATCGCCGGCCCATGCCATGATCCTTATACTGGAAGGGAGGATCGCATTTATGCTCAACGAAGAAATAACCATCCTGGAATCCGGCGATGTTTTTTCCTTTGGCGCCAACGAAATACATGCCCTGCAGGCATTGGAAACAGCCAGGTTTGTTCTCATTAAATAAATAGCCATGAGCGTTATCATCATTTTACTCGGTGTTAGTTTACTGGTAGCCATAGGGTTCCTGGCAGCATTTATCTGGTCAGTAAAAAACGGGCAGTTTGAAGATGATTTTTCACCGGCGCACCGCATCCTCTTCGAGGATAAGCCTGAATAAACGCATTTATCAACACCTTTAAATACCACTATGTCACTCGAAAAATTTTATTACGACAACCGCACGGTGAAATGGTTTGCCTACGCTTGTATGTTCTGGGGGCTGATAGGCATGCTGGCCGGGTTGTGGGCAGCGCTGGAGCTGGTGATCCCCGGCCTTAACATGGGATTTGCCCCCATTACTTTTGGCAGGTTAAGACCCGTACATACTAACGCCGTCATCTTTGCATTTGTAGGCAATGGTATTTTCATGGGAGTATATTATTCCCTGCAACGGCTTTGTAAAGCCCGTATGTTCAGTGATCTGCTGAGTAAAGTACATTTCTGGGGCTGGCAGGCCATCATCGCCGGCGGCGCCCTTACCCTGTTCCTGGGCTACACTACCGGCAAAGAATATGCAGAGCTGGAATGGCCCTTTGATATTGCCATCACCCTTATCTGGGTAGTGTTTGGCGCCAACATGCTGGGTACTATCCTGCGCAGGCGCGAGTCACATTTATACGTAGCTATCTGGTTCTACATCGGCACCTGGGTAGCTATTGCCATGTTACATATTATCAACTCTTTTGAATTCCCTTTATCCCTGTTCAAAAGTTACAGCTGGTATGCGGGCGTACAGGATGCGCTGGTACAGTGGTGGTACGGACATAATGCGGTGGCGTTTTTTCTCACCACGCCTTACCTTGGGCTGATGTACTATTTTGTACCTAAGGCCACCAACAGGCCGGTGTACTCGTATCGCTGGTCCATCATCCACTTCTGGTCGCTGATATTTATTTATATCTGGGCCGGCCCGCATCACCTGCTGTACACTGCTTTACCCGAATGGGCCCAATCATTGGGAACAGCTTTCAGCATTATGCTGATCGCTCCATCCTGGGGTGGTATGCTCAACGGCCTGCTTACCCTGCGCGGCGCCTGGGACCGGGTGAGGGAGGATGCTATCCTTAAATTTTTTGTGGTAGCGCTTACCTGTTACGGTATGGCCACTTTTGAAGGACCGATGCTGTCGCTGAAAAATGTGAATGCCATTAGTCATTATACCGACTGGACCATTGCGCACGTTCACGTTGGCGCATTGGGCTGGAATGGGTTCCTCACATTTGGTATCCTTTATTGGATGATCCCCCGCATTTTTGGTACGCAGCTTTTCTCCCGCAAATGGGCCAATACGCACTTCTGGATCGGCACACTGGGCATTATCTTTTATGTAATCCCGCTTTACTGGGCAGCCTTTACACAGAGTATGATGTGGAAACAGTTTACCGAAGAAGGACAACTGAAGTACCAGTTCATGGAAACAGTTACCACCATTGTTCCGATGTATGCGCTGCGCGCGGTAGGTGGTATGTTATATATCAGCGGCCTGATACTGATGATTGTTAACCTTACCAAAACGATCCGCAAAGGTGCATTTATTGCCAACGAAGCAGCAGAAGCACCTGCATTACCAAAAGAAATTGTTACACATGGTAAAGCGCACTGGCACAACTGGATAGAGCGCCGCCCTATACAACTGGTGGTATTCAGTTTGGTAGTAGTAGCCATTGGCGGCCTGCTGGAAATGATGCCTACCTTCCTGATCCGCAGCAATATTCCTACTATCAGCAGTGTAAAACCATATACGCCGCTGGAACTACACGGTCGTGATATTTACCTGAGAGAAGGTTGCTACAACTGCCACTCACAGATGATCCGTCCTTTCCGGGATGAAGTGGCCCGCTATGGCGAATACTCCAAAGCCGGCGAATTTGTATATGACCATCCGTTCCAATGGGGATCCAAACGCACCGGTCCCGATCTGGCGCGTATTGGTGGCAAGTATCCGGACTCCTGGCACTTTAATCACATGCTCGATCCTACGTCGATGTCGCCGGGTTCTATTATGCCTGCTTATCCCTGGCTCTTTGAAGAAAGAGTGGATAAAAGTAAAACGCCTGCCATGATCAACGTGATGCGGAAACTGGGGGTACCTTATGCAGCTGGCTACGAACAACAGGCTATTGCCGACCTGGAGAAACAGGCCCAGGGCATTGCCGCATCCCTTCAAAAGGATAAACTACCCATTAAAGCAGACCGTGAAATTATTGCATTAATAGCCTACCTGCAAAGGATGGGGAAAGATATCAAGTCGGCCCCAAAGCCTGCGCCCGTAGCCAATAACGCTGAATTCTAAACCGCAACGTCATGAAGTTCATTAATTACCTGGGATCTATAGCTGGCATCAGTATTTACCCGATGGCATCGCTGCTGTTGTTTACCACTTTTTTTGTGGCGGCCTCACTATGGGCTTTTAAAGCCGATAAGAAAATGGTGGATCATATCAGCCGTATTCCTTTAGATAATGACGACACAAATGCCCAATAAAAGAAAAACAATGAATAAACAGTTTATACAGCTACTCACCGGTGCTTTATTATGCAGTATCCCCGCCTTTGCGGATAGCGGAGCGGGGACGCCATCAGAATTATCTGACCCGGTAGCCCTGGTATTACTGGTGGTAGCCGGAGGACTATTACTGGCTATCGGTATCCTGGCCAATGCGGTGCTGGGCGCTATGGATATTTTCAGGGAAAAGATGAAGAAAGATGCCGGTAAAGCTTTAATGACTGGTGGTGTTGTTATGCTGTCACTCCTGAGTAGCAGCGCTTTTGCGCAGGACGCAGCTACTGTTGCCAGTCCTTATTTTACGAGGCTGTCGCAAACTTCTTTCTACCTGCTGATATCTGTTATTATACTGGAACTGGCGGTGATCATCAGTCTTTTATTCCTGTTGCGCTACCTCGTGGGCATCAAAAGAAAACGTAACCCCCCGAAAGCAGTGGCCCCTGGTAAACCCAGGGTATCATGGCTCGAAAAAATCAATAAAACCCGGACCGTGGATGCAGTAGCAGAAGCAGAGGAAGACATGGGCCATGATTTTGATGGCATCCATGAACTCAATAACCCTACACCTCCCTGGTGGAAATGGGGATTTGTATTCACTGTTTGCTTTGGCATCGTATACTTCTGGCGTACAGAAGTTACTCACTCTGCACCCGGCCAGCTGGAAGAGCTGGCGGCAGAAGAAGAAAAAGCGGCTGTTGCCAAACAGGAATACCTGAAAAAAGCCGCCAATAACATCGATGAAAACAATGTAGTGATGCTCACCGATCCGGCTGATATCGCTGCCGGGCAAAAGATGTTCGTTTCCAACTGCGCGCCTTGTCATGGCCCGCAGGGACAGGGTGTGGTAGGACCCAATCTCACCGACGACTACTGGCTGCACGGCGGCAAACTCAATGAAGTGTTTAAAACAATAAAATACGGCGTGGCCGATAAAGGAATGAAATCCTGGCAGGAAGACTTTTCGCCGAAACAACTGGCGCAGGTAGCCTGCTACATCAAAACGTTACGCGGCACTAATCCGCCGAATGCCAAAGAACCACAGGGACAGAAAGAATAAAGCAGCAGTTATGGCTAACAGCACCTTCAGAGATACAATAGCTACCGTTGACGGGCAAGGCAAACGCAACTGGATATACGCAAAGCAGCCAAAAGGCCGCTGGTATAATATCCGCAGTTGGGTGAGTCTCCTGTATTTTAGTGTTTTCTTCAGCCTGCCGTTTATTTCTATAAATGGCAGGCCTTTATTTATGCTGAATGTGGTGGAGGGAAAGTTTATCCTTTTTGGCGCCATCTTCTGGCCGCAGGACTTCTTCATTTTCGGTTTGGCTATGCTGGCATTCATTCTTTTTATTGTAGTGTTTACGATGGCCTTTGGAAGGCTCTTCTGTGGGTGGATGTGTCCACAAACCATTTTTATGGAGCTGTTATTCCGCCGCCTGGAATACTGGATAGAGGGAGATGCCGCTGCGCAAAAAATGCTGCAGCAATCGCCCTGGAATACCAATAAAATCATGCGGAAAACAGGGAAGCACATTGCCTTCTATGCCCTGTCATTTCTCATTGCCAATATATTCCTCGCCTATATCATCGGGGCTAAAGCGCTGGGTAAGATTATCACCGAGCCGTTATCTGCACACACCGGCGGCTTTATCGCCATCATCGTGTTTTCAGGCGTGTTCTATGGCGTATTTGCCTTTATGAGGGAGCAGATCTGCACAATTGTATGTCCGTATGGCCGTTTGCAGGGGGTATTGCTGGACAAAAACTCCATTTTGGTGGCGTACGATTACGAAAGGGGAGAGCCCCGTGGAAAGTTCCGTAAAGACGATTCCAGGGCACACGGCGATTGCATCGACTGTATGCAGTGCGTGAAGGTTTGTCCTACGGGAATAGATATACGGAACGGTACCCAGCTGGAGTGTGTGAACTGCACCGCCTGTATTGACGCATGCGATTTCATGATGGAGCAAACCGGCCGGCCTAAAGGACTGATCCGGTATGCTTCCGAAAACGGCATCGCCAGCAAACAAAAGCTGCGGTTTACGCCGCGGCTCAAAGTATACTCCGGGGTATTGGTGGTATTACTCGCTACTATCAGCTTTATGCTGGGCAGCCGGAAACCGGTGAGCGGCACTATTATGCGTACAGCAGGTATGTTGTACCAGGAAAGAGGCGCTGATAGCTTATCAAACCTGTACCGTATTAAGCTCCTCAATAAAACCGGCCGGGATATCCCACTCGGGTTGAAACTGGAAAATGAAAACGGCGTGGTGTCCATGATAGGCAATGCCGTAATTCATGTAAAGGCCGAAGGGCAGGGGGAGGGTACTTTCTTTATTGTATTGCCCAAAGCTTCCGTGCATCAGCGTAAGTCAACTTTATATATCGGGCTGTATGAACACAACGAAAGGATTACTCGTTTACGCACCACGTTTTTAGGACCGGTACAATAACAAGACAGCGCGTTCACATCTTAAAAAATTATTGCCATGAACTGGGGACATAAGATCATTATAGTGTTTGTTGTATTTGCCGCCGGCATTCTCACGCTGGTTACCAAAAGCATGCGTACCAGGATTGATATGGTAACGCCTGATTACTACGGCGAAGAATTGAAATACCAGCAGGTAATTGATGGAAAAGAAAATGCCGGAAGATTATCTGCACCTGTTACTATATCCCAGGAAGATACAGGTGTAATGATCTCTCTTCCATCTGAGCTGCGGAACAAAGCGCTCAACGGTAAAGTAACCTTTTACCGGCCTTCTGATTCCGGCAAGGATGTATTGATGCCGCTTCAACCGGATCAATCGGGACGACAGTTAGTGAGCCGGCAATTATTCGTCAGGGGACCCTATAAAGTGAAGATAGCATGGACGATGAACAACCAGCCATACTACCAGGAACAATTGGTAAATATTAATTGATATAACGAAGCAGGATAGTTATTTAAAAAATTACAAAAGATATACGCACTATGATCGCTTCATTTATACTTGGTTTTGTGGGCAGCTTTCACTGCATAGGTATGTGTGGTCCTATTGCATTAACACTGCCGGTACAACATCTTAACGGCAGCCGCAAATTAGGGGGCATACTGTTATACAACGCGGGCCGCATCAGTGCTTATGCCATCCTCGGATTGCTTTTTGGCTGGCTGGGCAAACAGTTATACCTGGGTGGGTTACAGCAATGGTTGTCGATCATCACTGGCAGCTTATTGCTTGGGCTGGTAATATTGAAATACGCCGGCATAAGATTAACAAAAGGCAGGCATCTCCCGGATATTTTTACTTCAAAAATAAAATCCCGGCTGGGCAGCCTGTTAAGGCAACAGCGTTTCCATACTTTATATGCCATTGGCTTTCTGAACGGACTCCTTCCATGTGGACTCGTGTACCTCGGTATTGCCGGCGCCGTTGCCTCCGGTGATGTGCTGAAAGGAATGTTGTTCATGGCTGCCTTTGGTGCAGGTACTTTACCTGCAATGGTGGGTGTTACCTGGTTCAGTCACCTGATCAATATGCAGGTGCGCAACCGGATGCGCAGTATGATACCGGTGGCGATCAGCATCATGGGCGTGCTGCTGATCCTCCGGGGACTGAACCTGGGCATTCCTTACATCAGCCCGGTGCTGACGCCCAATAGTGAACATGTAGTTGAAAATTGTTGTCATAAACCATTACATCATGAGCCTCATCAGTAAATATAACGTGGCTGCACCGCGGTACACCAGTTACCCTACTGTTCCCTATTGGGAAGAGCAAACTTTTCATCCGGAGAAGTGGAAAACGCTGTTGAAGAAATCATTCCTCGGATCGAACGGTAAAGATGGGATCAGCTTATACATTCACCTGCCTTTCTGTGAGAGTATGTGTACGTATTGCGGTTGTAATAAACACATCACCGTTAACCACGGGGTGGAGGGGCCTTATATTGAAACCCTGCTGAAAGAGTGGCAGCTGTATGTGGATACTTTCGGTGGGCGTCCGCACATCCGGGAAATACATCTTGGCGGAGGCACGCCTACCTTTTTCAGTGCAGCGCATCTGGCGATGTTGCTGAATGGCATTTACCGCACTGCGGAGCTGCTGCCTGATGCCAGTTTAAGCTTCGAAGGTCATCCGGGCAATACCACACCGGAGCATCTTCAGTCGTTGTATAACCTCGGCTTCCGCAGGATCAGTTTAGGCATACAGGACTTTGATATGCGGGTACAGGAAATCATTAACCGTTTGCAACCTTTTGGAATGGTGGCATCCGTAGTAGAGAACGCCAGGAAGATTGGATTTACCTCCATCAACTTCGACCTGATCTATGGTTTACCGCTGCAAACGCTTACAAGTATGCAGCATACGATTGATAAGGTTGTCCGGTTACGCCCCGACAGGATCTCTTTTTACAGTTATGCACATGTGCCCTGGATAAAGGGAACCGGTCAGCGTCGTTATACAGAAGCAGATCTGCCAAAAGATGAAGAGAAGCGGCAGTTGTATGAACTGGGTAAGTTACTGTTCGACAGCAATGGTTATACAGAGATTGGTATGGATCATTTCGCGCTGCCGGAAGAGGCATTGCATAAAGCTTTCCTGCAAGGGCGGCTGCACCGGAACTTCATGGGCTATACTGATTCTCCCACATCGTTGCTGGTGGGTTTGGGTGCTTCCTCCATTGGCGACAGCTGGTATGCTTATGCACAAAATGAGAAGAAGGTGGATGTTTACCAGGACCTGGTGAACAAAGGGGCGTTTCCGGTTGTACGCGGTCATATCCTGAACGAAGAAGACGGGTTGCTACGGAAGCATATTCATGAGCTGATGTGTGGATTTGAAACTACCTGGAACAAGGCAGACACGCAGTGTGATGCGATCATCGATGGCCTGCAGCGATTGCAGGAGCTGGAGCGCGACGGGCTGGTGCAGGTACTGCCTCAGAAGGTGGTGGTAACGCCAGCAGGAAGGCCTTTTATCCGCAACATTTGTATGGCTTTTGATGCCCGGCTGTGGCGACAAGTACCACATTCACAATTGTTTAGCCGCGCTATATAATTTGTCTTTCCCGCTGATTATACTGATTACTTTGATTTTACTTTTTGGATTCTATAAAGGATTGAAAAGATTTAGAAAGATATAAGCGAATATACCCGCTTCCATCTCCCCGAATCTTTTATAAATCCCAAAAAGTAAAATCAAAGTAATCAGTATAATCAGCGTAATCAGCGAGAAAGACAAAATCCGCGTTTTTTTTTCGCTTTTAGGCCAGAAAAACCCAAAATTTGAAAAAACGGGGTCCTCTACCGGGTTATCCATTTACCGGTAAATGGGGATGAGAAAGAAGAAGATGTAGTGATGAATTTTAGTGCGATAAAAATGTGATCTGCTGTAACGCTTTATTCATGCGGGTTTCAGAGGCAATAAAAAAAGTCTGACCGTTGGAACAATCAGACTTTCTTGTTATGTGAATGGGTTAGTAAGTACAGGGAAACAAAATTCCCTACACAATATTAAAAAGAATTTCATCACAAAAGAAAAAATTTACAAAAAATTTTATTCACACTACTAAAATAATTGTGGATAACAGCAGATCGAAACTTTCCGATCATCGTTATCATGCCTTCATATTTTGATGGTTGCAATTGCCGATTTACTACCTTTGTTGCTCTTAAACATTATTCAATAATTCAGAGTATATGAAGTTCGAAGCACCTGTTGCAGTAACGGAAATAGCAGCATATATAGGCGCAGAGCTGGTTGGCAACAGCCACCTGATGGCCACTGGCATCAATGAAATACATAAGGTTACACCGGGAGATATTTCCTTTGTTGACTTTGAGAAATACTATAACGCCAGTCTACAGTCGGCAGCAACCATCATTATCATAAACAAAAAGGTAGATTGTCCGGAAGGCAAGGCGATTTTGGTACTGGACGACCCGTTCAGTGCGTATGTAAAACTGGTTAAAAGATTCAGACCTTTTGAGGCGGCAACCAAAGCCATCAGCGACAGTGCCGTGATAGGAGAAGGCACTGTTATTCAACCCAACGTATTCATTGGCAATCATGTGCGCATTGGCCGCAACTGTCTCATTCATCCCAACGTAACCATTTACGACTACTGTGAGATCGGTGACAACGTAATTATCCACGCAGGAACGGTACTCGGGGCAGATGCTTTTTACTTTAAGAAAAGGGCGGAGCGTGAAGTGATCTATGATAAGCTGGAAAGTTGCGGAAGAGTGATCATTGAAAGCGATGTGGAACTTGGCGCCGGCTGTACCATCGATAAAGGCGTAAGCGGCGATACCATCATTGGCCGTGGCACCAAACTGGATAACATGATCCATGTAGGTCATGGTACCGTTATCGGCAGAAATTGCCTCATTGCTGCGCAGGTAGGTATTGCCGGTAAAGCTAAAATCGAAGACAATGTGATCCTGTGGGGACAGGTAGGCGTTAATAAAGATCTTACCATCGGGAAAGGCGCTGTTGTACTTGCACAAAGCGGGGTGCCGGCTTCCGTGGAAGGAGGTAAAACATATTTTGGTTCCCCGGTAGAAGATGCCAGGGTAAAAATGAAAGAACTTGCCTGGATCAAACGCATCCCCGAAATGTGGGAGAAACTCAAAGAAACCAGGTAATCATCAACGCCGGGAAACTACATCACCAGTTCCCGGCGTTTCAGCATATTCAAAACCACCCGCTTCATGAAGTATTTGTTCGCCGCCTTACTCTCCCTGCTACTTTGGAGTTGCAGCACCACCAAACCCACCGCCGTTAAATCATCCCTATACACCAGCGACCAGGAATGGGCCGTAAAGGTGAAAGACGGCTGGCTTAGCGCTAAAACCATTTCTTTTGGCCTTTATTCCACTACTTCCCGTAAAAACGGCGTAGCGGAAGCCACCTTCGTCAAAGACCCAAAAAACGCCTTTAATTTTTATCTGAACGGCAATGAAGAACACCTGTTGATACAAACCATGAACACTACAGCCATTGTGTTCTCCAACCGCGACTTACCGGCTTATTTAAGTAGTTTGCCGGGAGCCACGGACCTTCGCTATACATTGATCAACGGCACCAGGAATGAGCCGTTAAAACGCTGGGAAATGATCATTAAAAGCCCGCATTACCTGGAGCTGAATGAGAACAAACCGGCAGGCGTGTTACGGTCTACGGATACAGATATACGCATTACCGCCCATAACCGCTTTGGTAAGGTGAATTCCTATGAAAGTGTGTGCTACGAGTTTCAATACCGCGGGCAACCCATCGCAGCAGTAATACCAGGCGAAAAACCCCGGGTATGGATGAGCAGGGACGCCCCTCCCGAACTCTCCAAAACACTGGCAGCAGCTATAGCGGCGTTCCTTTTTTGAGTGGAGTACGCGGATGTTGTCTTTCCCGCTGATTACACTGATTATACTGATTTGTTTGATTTTACTTGTTGGATTTTATAAGGATTTAAAAGGATTCGGGGAGATATAAGCGAATATATCCGCTTATATCTCCCCGAATCCTTTTAAATCCAAATGATCAATCCCCTAAATCAGTATAATCAGCGTAATCAGCGAGAAAGACAACATCCGCGTTAATCCCGCGAAAGACCAGCTCCGCGCTCCCGGAGGTAGGCGGCGGAAATATGCTGGATTGTTTCTTCCAGTGGCCGGAACCGGAACCCCGGTAAAGCATTTAAGATCTTGTTGTTTTCGTAGTATACTTTGAGCTGGGCAGTACGGGCCGTTTCTTTAGTGATAAGCGGGTGTTTGCCCGTAAGCATTCCCTTCACCTTTTCGAGGCGCCACACTGCTTCGGCCATCCAGGGCTTTGCCGCAATATGCGGCGGCTTTTTACCGAGCGCCTGCGCCATATGGGTGAATAGCTGCCGATAACTCCAGTTATCGGCCGACAAGATAAACCGCTCTTCGTTGATGTCGCTGTCCATTAACCGGATCATGGCAATTACCACATCCTCCACATCCACAAATCCATTTACGCCCTGTGTGTAATAAGGAAATTCTTTCCAGGCATTTTTTATCAGGGTGCCGGAACCTTCATCCCAGAAGCCTGCACCCAGGATAATGGAGGGGTTCACAATTACCGCATCCAGTCCTTCTGCAATACCTCTCCATACTTCCATTTCTCCCTGGAACTTACTGATGCTGTAGCGGGAATTATTCTTACTGTCTTCCCATTCACATTCCTCGTTTATGGCCGCACCTGGCTTTGCTCTTCCGATAGCGGCTACAGAGCTTACATACAGGAGCTTTTTAACACCTGCATCCAATGCCATATTCACTACGTTGGCAGTGCCTTCGGCGTTAATTTTCAGCAGGCGGTCTTTATCCGCTGCCTGAAAGGAAACAACTGCAGCACAGTGATATACCTGTGTTACATCCGTCATGGCATCTTCCAGCGAGCACACGTCCAGGATGTCGCCTGGTACCCATTCTATTTTATCTGAAATATCCTGCAACCGGGGTGAAGGTTGTTTACGGTACAAGGCTCTCACAGGTTTCCCTGCGGCAACCAATGCCCGGATTAAATGACTACCCAAAAAACCTGTACCGCCGGTGACTAAAATCATGAAGACTAAAATTCTTTTTTCCAAAAAGAGGTTCAAAAATAACTAAAACCTGTTATTGTTCGTACCTGTAAAAACCCAATCCTGTTTTACGTCCCAGCTTACCATCCTTCACCCTTTGTTCCTGCAGCGCATTAGGTTTGAAGCGGGGCGCCTGCTCAAAAGCATCATACAGGGATTGCGTTACCGCCAGGTTGATATCGTTACCTATCAGGTCCATTAATGCAAAAGGACCCATTTTAAACCCGGCTGCTTCCAGCAACTGGTCAATGGTGCTGAAATCTGCCTGACCCTGTTCCGCAATATGCATGGCTTCCAGGTAATAATGCCTGGCCACCCTGTTCACAATAAAACCGGGAGCATCTTTTACCCTTACCGGCACTTTACCCATCTTTTCCGCCAGTTCATAAACGGTGTCTGCTACTGCTGGTGCTGTTTCCTTTCCGCTTACCACTTCCACCAGTTTCATCAGGTGGGCGGGGTTAAAAAAGTGCATACCCACCACTCTTGATGGATGAACGCTTACAGCCGAGGCTATTTCAGAAACAGACAGGGAAGAGGTATTGGAAGCAAAAATGGTTTCTGCGGTATTGATGGCGGCCAGCTGGTTGAAGAGTGCTGTTTTGGCGGTGATTCTTTCTACAATAGCCTCTATGATCACATCGGCTACACAGTCTTCGATAGCTGCGGTGAAACGGATCCGTTGCAGGATGCTGTCTTTATCTGCAGGAGCCAGCTTTCCTTTTTCCACGGCTACCGTCAGGCTTTTCTCAATCTGTGCTTTTGCCCTGTCCAGGCCGTCCTGCCGGATATCAAACAACAAAGTAGTAAATCCGCTGTAGGCTGCTATCTGTGCTATTCCGGCGCCCATAGTACCTGCGCCGCATACGGCAATAGTTTGAATCACTTTTTTGAGGTTTTTCATCCGGCTATTGCATAAATGCAGCGGGAAGTTCCGCTGCATTTATGCAATAGCCAAATAGCCTGGTAATAATATTTATACTGCTCCTTCAAATTGTTCCAGGAAACGGGTATCGTTTTCAGAGAACAGGCGCAGATCTTTGATCTGGTATTTCAGCATGGTAATACGTTCTATTCCCATACCGAAGGCAAAGCCGGAATATTTTTCCGGGTCGATGCCACAGTTGGCCAGTACTTTCGGATGTACCATTCCGCAACCGAGTATTTCCACCCAGCCGGTTTGTTTACATACATTACAGCCGGTACCTCCGCAAATGAAGCATACAATGTCCATTTCCGCGCTGGGCTCTGTGAACGGGAAATAGGAGGGACGGAAACGGATGCCCGTGTTCTCTCCAAACATTTCCTGAACAAAGTGATACAGCGTTTGTTTGAGGTCTGCGAAAGAAACATTTTCGTCTATGTACAATCCTTCTACCTGGTGGAAGAAGCAGTGTGCACGGGCTGAAATGGTTTCATTACGGTATACTCTTCCCGGGCTGATGATGCGGATAGGCAGCTTGCCTTCTTCCATTACCCTTACCTGGGCAGAGGAAGTTTGGGTGCGCAGCAGCCAGTCGGGATTTTTGCTGATAAAGAAAGTATCCTGCATGTCGCGGGCCGGATGATTTTCCGGAAGGTTCAATGCCGTGAAGTTGTGCCAGTCGTCTTCAATTTCCGGTCCTTCGGCAATGGTAAAGCCCAGCCGCTCAAAAATGCGGATGATCTTATTCCTTACCAGGCTGATAGGGTGCCTGGTGCCCAGCCGGTGAGGTGCGGCCGGTAAAGTATAATCTATATCGCCGGCATCGGCGCCACCAGCATCTTTCAGGTCGCTGAACTGCTCGTAGCGGGATTCCGCGAGTTGTTTAAACTCGTTTAATATCTGCCCGAATTCTTTCTTACGGTCATTCGGTACCTGTTTCATCTCCCCGAAAAGAGCTTTCACGATACCTTTTGTACCCAGGAATTTTATGCGGTACTGTTCCAGATCCGCTGCGCCGGCAGGCGTAAAAGCCGCTATTTCTTCTTTGTAGGCTGCTATTTGCTGTACTAACTGTTCCATAAACAACAAAGATAAGCGTTTAGGTGTAAACTGAAGAGGTTTAGCCATTGCTCCTTTTTTCACGGAAATGACGTATATTTTCATGAGCAAATCGAGGGGGTTATGCCTGTCACTACATACACTGTTATGCTGATACTGGCTGCAGCCGGCATTGTCATCTTTTTTCTCCTTTGTCTGCATTACCGTTCCCGTTACCTTCTTCTCAAAGGCAGCAGCGAAGCTTTGATCCAAAGCAGCCACCAGCAGGATGCCGCAATGCTCCTTCTCCGCACACAAATCACAGAACTAAAACTGGTAAACCTGAAATCACAGGTGAACCCGCATTTCCAGTTTAATTGCCTCAACGGCATATACACCGCTCTCATGACCGGCGAAACGACGCTGGCACAGGAATATATTTCCCGTTTTGCCGGCCTGCTCCGGAAAGTGTTAATGCTGGCTGATAAAGATTTTATCCCCCTGCAGGAAGAAGCTGATATGCTGGAGCACTACCTTAAACTGGAACAATTACGCACCAATAACGGGTTTGAGTATACGCTCTATACCGATCCGCAAATTTCTGCGGCAGCCCTGTATGTACCCTGTATGCTGGTACAACCATTTGTGGAAAATGCAATCTGGCATGGGCTGATGCACAAGCGTACAAACAGGCAGCTACATGTTCAGTGGATGCAGCTGGGCCCGGACCTGTATGCCTGTGAGGTAACAGACAACGGTATCGGAAGGGTACAGGCACTGCAATATCATCACGACGGGCTAAAAAGTAACAACCACCATTCCAGGGGCATGGAAATATGTATGGAAAGGGCCACCCTTTACCGCGCCATGTACCATAAACAATTTAACATTGAAATCTCCGATCTGCCGGGAGCGGAGAACACCGTAGAAGGCACCCGTGTGTACATTACTTTTGAATCCGATCCGGCTATGATTCATTAAAAAATCAGTTTGTAACCCACTCCCCGGATATTTACGATCTGTACACGGGAATCATCTTTCAGGTACCGGCGGAGTTTTGTGATAAATACGTCCATACTGCGGGCATTGAAAAAGTTATCATCTCCCCAAAGATCCAGCAATACAGCTTTCCGCTCCATTACCTCATTTTTGTTATCGTATAACCGGCGTAAAATAGCCGCCTCGCGGTGCGACAGGAACTCGATGGAATTATTGCGGGCAAGGGTTTGCTTGGTGTAGTTAAAAACATATTGCCCGATGGTTACAGCGCCTTCTTCCATTTCCCTGGTGCCGGGGTTATCGCCGAAACGTTTCAGCAGCGCCGTAATACGAACAATCAGCTCGTCCATGCTGAAAGGCTTTTTCAGGTAGTCGTTTCCCCCCAGTTCAAAACCTTTCACCACATCAGCAGTCTGCGATTTGGCGGTTAGGAAAATGATAGGCGTGAATTTATCCTGCTTACGGATTTCTGCCGTAACCGTAAATCCATCCATGTTAGGCATCATGATGTCCAGCACCACCACATCGGGATGTTCCTGCTGGTATATACGCAGCCCTTCTTTGCCATCGGCTGCGTACAGCATTTCAAACCCCCGCATCTCAAGGCTGTCTTTCACAATTTGTCCGAGCTGCACTTCATCTTCTATCAATAATACTTTGGGCATAAATCTCTTTTATATGGTTAAGCAGAAGGGATGATAATGGTAAATTCGCTGCCTTTGTCCGGTTCACTTTGCACATGTATGGAGCCGCCATGCATTTCCACTATTTTCCGCACATAACTTAATCCCAGGCCAAAACCCTTTACGTTGTGCAGGTTGCCGGTAGGCACCCTGAAAAACTTATCAAAGATGCTGCCCTGGTATACCTTCGGGATACCAATACCGCTATCTTTTACCCGGATCTTTAAGATACCGTTTTCCATACTGGTTTGAAGGTATAATTGTACGTGTTCGCCGGAATATTTAATCGCATTATCCACGAGATTATTAATCGCGCTGGCCAGGTGCGTTTTATCAACAAATACGGCTTTGCCGGCCAGGTTATTATCATAGCGTAACTGTAGCTGCTTTCCTGCTTTAAGCTGATGGTTGGAAAGGATGTTGTCAATTACTTCATTCAGGTCTGTTTCCTCCCGGAACAATTCAATATCCTCTTTTTCTTCGGCAGCAATATGCAGTACTTTTTCCACGAGATCTGATAAGCGCTGCAATTCATTTTTTGATATATCCAGGTACGTTTGTGTTTTACGCTGGTCGTTCAGTGCATTGAAGTTCTGTAACGCTTCCACTGCCGCAGATACGGTAGCAATAGGCGTTTTCAGCTCATGCGTCATGTTGTTGATAAAATCATTTTTTACTTCCGACAGCTTTTTCTGCTTGAGAATTGTTCTGAGCATATAAATAAAACTGAGGGTGGTAAGCACCAGTAATACCAGTGAGCTGAGCAGGGTCCAGATCATCTTCTGTAAAATAAATTGCAGGGGGGAATCGAAGCTGGCCTGTACGAACAAGTTGCTGGCGGGGTTAAAAGGAATTTTAGCCGTTTGCCTGGGCTCTCTCCGGCGGATGCTGTCTCTGAACGTTTCCCTTTCAAAACCACTGTAGTTCAGATGAAAGGTATCCAGTTCATAGGGTGTGGCAATCTGGCGGTTAGCCAGCTCCACTTTGAATACGGAGTCCAGTTTTTTAAGATTGGTACTATCGTCGTGTAAGTTGCTGGTAATGAGGAACTCGGAGATCTGCCTGGCCAGTGTATCCACATATATCCTGCTGGAAGAATCGCCCTTGAAAGCGGCTGCCGGAGGTCGCTCGGGGTAGCGGTCGAAATGCTGCCCCTTGAAGCGCCTGCCCTTAGGCATGCCTATTTCTTCCAGCTGATCAGCCAGTCCGCGCATGGGCGACTTCAACGAATCTTTATCTTTACCGTAATAACGGATATAGCGGCGCACATCGGAAAACTGCTTATTAAACACAGCCATCCGCAGCGATTCATTGATCTCTTTATTGAACTGTTCCTCTCTTAATTTGTATGAATTGTATAGCCAGTACCCCTGGAACAGAAATATTCCGAGGATACAGACAGACATGAGGATGAGAATATTTCTGATTCTTTGTCGCATGAAAGATTTTAAGATCCTTACAAAACTATCCATTCCACGGGGAAAAGAAGGCAATCCCTTAACAGTAATTAACAGTAAATAAGGAAGATTAACGCTTACAGACAGCTCTTAACAGTAAATAACAGTAAATAAAGCTTTTTAACCCAAAAAATGAAGACGAAGATTCACATTTGTACTAAAATCAATCAGGTATGAACCGAACTATCCGTTTATTCATCGCAGCAGCCACGCTGCTATCTGCTACCAGCCAGGTATATGCGCAGCAATCAGGAGTGATAGAATATGAAGTAACCGCCAAAACAGATCCCGAACGCATGCGCGGATTCCAGCGCGGTGGCGACGATGCACCCGAAATTCCGGATGTTATCACCTTCAAACAGGTATTTACTTTCAGCAATAACCTCGGTAAGCTCACCACCGAGCGCCCGGAAGGCGGCGGCTTCGGCGGCAGAAGGCAGCGCCCCGACGGAGATACCAGCACCCGGCGCAGACAAGGTCCAGGTGGTATGGGTATGGGCATGGGACGGGGTGGCAACGCCCAGTATGTAGACCTGGCCAATAAGAAGTATGAACAGGTGTTTAGCACCTTTGGTGATGATAAGAAAACTTATTACACAGAAGAAGATTTCATCTTTACCGCTAATAACAAGTCGTCCGACAAAACAAAAAAAATTGCAGGCTATACCTGTAAAAAGGCCACCATACAGCTGAAAGACGATACGTACACCGTTTGGTACACCACCGAATTACCCTTCACCTTCTCCCCGGTGAACGGATTATTACCCGACAGCAATGCCGTTGTGCTTTCAGCAGAAGGCGGCAAACGCGCTTTCACCGCAAAAAACATTAGCCTGAAAGCTGTAACAGATGCGGATCTCAGCATCCCTGCCGGTGCAGAAAAAGTGAGCCCCGAACAAATGAGAGAAATCAGAAGACAGGAAATGGAGAAATTACGTAAGCGGCAACAACAATAAATAAATTTCATCCTAACTTCCCCCTTTCCTGTTAAATTCATATATGAAGAAACTTATACAACTCTTGCTGGTACTGGGTTTGGGCATTATACATGTCCAGGCCCAGGCCCAACAAGGAAAGATTAAAGGCCAACTGACTGACTCTACCTCCAGGGATGCCATGCCCGCTGCCACGGTAGTGCTACTGAATGCAAAAGACTCCAGCGTTGCTACCACCACTATGACCGACAACAAAGGCAATTTTGAACTGACCAACATCGCCGATGGCGCATACCGGCTGTACGTAAGCTTCCTGGGCTATAAACCTATCAATAAATCATTGCAGATTAACCAGGACCATAAGGAAATATCCCTCGGTAACATCCCCATGATATTAAAAGGAGTAAACCTGAATGCCGTAGAAATACTGGACGAAAAACCACCCATTGTAGTTAAGAAAGATACCCTTGAATTTAATGCCGATGCATTTAAAACCCGCGAAAATGCAATGGTAGAAGACCTTTTAAAGAAACTTCCGGGCGTTACAGTAGATAAAGACGGCGCTATCACCGCACAGGGAGAAACCGTTACCAGGGTACTGGTAGATGGCAAACCGTTTTTTGGCAACGACCCGAAACTGGCCACCAAAAACCTGCCAGCCAATATTATCGACAAAGTACAGCTGATAGACCGTAAATCAGACCAGGCTCAATTCACACAAATCGACGACGGGCAAACAGAAAAAACGATCAACATCACCATTAAAAAAGATAAAAAGAAAGGGCTGTTTGGCCGCGCCACTGCCGGCTATGGTACGGACGACCGCTATGGCGTATCCCTTAGCTTAAACCGCTTCAGGGAAAACCAGCAGATGTCGTTGCTCGGGGGCGGTAACAACGTAAACAATATGGGCTATACCCAACAGGATGCCATGAGCTTCAGTTCTGCCGGTGGCGGAAGAGGAGGTGGCCGCGGCGGTGGAAGAGGTATGCAACAGATCATGGGTGGCGGCAACAACAGCGGTATCACCCGCAACTGGAACACCGGTCTGAACTTCAACCAGGACTTCAGCAAAAACCTGATCGTGAACGGCAGCTACTTTTTTAATGATACCAAGAATAATACAGAACAAAAAACAGCCAAGCAAACATTCAGTACCGATAAACAAGGCAACGCCACCACCAACTACGACAATACCAATTCCACCTCCCAAACAGATAACAGTAACAACCGCTTTTCTGCCAGGGTGGAATATACCATCGACTCCTTTCATTCACTGATCTTTTCACCAACCTATTCCCTTACAAACGGCAACAACTACAGCGTTACAGAAAACCTGTCGCTGAACACCAACAAGGATACATTGAACAGGGGACTCACTTACAATGATGGCCAGGGCAACAATGAAAATTATGGCGGCTCACTGCTGTTCCGCAAACGGTTTAGAAAAGCAGGCCGCACACTGAGCCTTAACTTTAATTACAACAACAGCGATAATGACCAGGAGAACTATGTAAAGTCAAGTATCAATTACGTTTCAGCCGACAGCATCGTTAACTTCAACCAGCGCAATCAAATAAATACCAATAGCCGCAACGAAGGCGTGAATGTTACCTACACAGAACCGTTGGGAAGGGATCGCTTCCTCGAAGCGAATTATGGTATCACGAAATACAACAGCACCAGCACAAAATATACTTACGACTATGATGATGCGAAAGGACAGTACAATATTATGAACGACTCGCTGAGTAATTCTTTTACCAACAGTACCCTGAACCAGCAGACCGGCTTTGCTATACGCACCAACAAACTGAAATATGATTATTCCATAGGACTGAATGTGCTGTTTAACAGCCTTGATAATAATACTTATTCATTCCTGAAGGGGAAAGATAGCCTGATCACACAAAACACGGTTAACTTCTCCCCACAGGCATCTTTTAACTATACATTTTCCAAGAACAAACGGTTACGCATAAACTACAACGGCAATACACAACAACCGTCTGTACAACAGCTGGCGCCCGTTCCGGACAACAGTAACCCGTTGTATATACAGCTGGGTAACCCGGACCTGAAACCATCTTTTACCAATAACCTGAGCGTTAACTACAATTCGTTTAACAACATCACTTTCCGGGGCATGTTTGCCCGGTTGAACGGTGGTTATACGGTGAATAAAATTATCAACTCCACTACATTGGATCCCGAAACCGGCAGGCAAACCGTGAAACCGGTAAACGTAAATGGCAATTACAATATTTCGGGTATGGTACACAACTCCATTCCCTTATCCAAAACACCGGGACAAAACCTGAACACAGGAACTTCCGTGAGTTATAATAAAGATGTAATTGTGAGCAATGGCATTAACAGCAACACCAATTCGTTGCAGTTATCACAGTCGGCCAACGTAAGCTATATGTACAAGGAATTGTTTGATATTTCACTGGGCGGCAGCATTAATTTCAATGCCACCAACTACTCCCAGGCCAGCGCCGGTGCAAGTGATACCCGCTACCTGGATTACAATATCAACACGGATTTCAATGTCAATCTCCCGCTCGGTTTCCTGATCGGCAGCGATATCACCTGTACCATGAACCGTGGCCGGCAGCCGGGTTATAACCTAACCTCCACCATGTGGAACGCCAACGTATCAAAGTATGTATTTCCGAAGAAACAGGGGATGATCAAGATCCAGGGATTTGACCTGTTGAGACAATATATCAGTGTATCCCGCACCGTGGCAGACAACTACATCCAGGACGTACAGAGCAATGTATTACAGCAATACTTCATGGTGAGCTTCACCTATTTCCTGAATAAGTTTGGCGGTAATAGCGGCAAAGGTGAAAGAGGCAACCGTATGATGGGTTTTCCTCCGGGAGGTGGCCGCGGCGGCATGAGACCAAGAGGCTTCTAAGTTGACCATCTATATAAAAAAGGGCATTATTAATCCGTATGATTAATAATGCCCTTGTTATTTAGAGAATAATTTAAATAGACATCGTTCTTCTTGGAGCCGTTACCCGCTTCAGTATCCAGGAAAGGGTAAACGTGGGGATAAAATCCGTACCTGGAAATAATTCCTCCATGAAGTTAAAAACACTACCGAAAGTACCAATCGTGCCACCAAACATACGGTAGAAAATGATGGCAGAAATCGGGGCCCAGATAAAGTCACTGACGTCTCCTAATACCGGAACTGCGTAACTGGCGCATCCTAACACGTCCATCAGGATGCAAAGCCATAAACTGGGAGTATATTTTTTTTCCATATCAACCTCCGCTTTTCAATACATAAACAAATTACTTACCAAATTCTAAACTAACTGTAAGTTACTATATAAACGCGGGATGAGCGCGGTTGGTTCTACGGAAAAAATAAAATCCGTATTTCCACGCTCTTTTCCGTTAAAAAGGCGGCAGGAGCTTGTAAGTAAACATAATTTCGCCTACATTGATGGCAGTTTTAAAGCAAACCTTTTTTATGCATCAGGAAAACTCACGCCGCGATATGATTAAGAAAGTAGCCACAATGGCATTCGCATCCACCGCGCTATCATCCCTCTCCAGCAGGGTATCTGCACACGATCTGGCAGTAGATGAAAAACTAAAAGGCAAAATCAACCACTCGGTATGTGCCTGGTGTTATAACATTCCACTGGATGAACTGTGTAAAGCTGCTAAACAAATAGGCATTCATTCCATCGACCTCGTTGATCCGAAAGACTTCGACATCCTGAAGAAAAATGACATGATCACCGCTATGGTGGCCAGTAACGGCCCGGATTGGAATATCGGCAAAGGATTTAACACCGTAGCCCACCACGATAAACTGGAAGAATATTTTAAACATTATATAGATGAAACCGCGAAAGCCGGTTTCACCAACCTGATCTGCTTTTCCGGCAACCGTAACGGCATGAGTGATCAGCAGGGCCTTGAAAACTGCACCAAAGGCCTGCAACGCATTACCGGCTATGCAGAAAAGAAAAAGGTAACGCTGGTAATGGAACTGCTGAACAGCAAAGTAGATCACCACGACTACCAGTGCGATCATACCGCCTGGGGTGTAGAGCTGTGTAAATCAGTGGGTTCTCCCAATTTTAAGCTGTTATACGACATTTACCATATGCAGATCATGGAAGGGGATGTAATCCGTA
Organism: Chitinophaga sp. RCC_12; assembly: GCF_041360695.1. Lineage (NCBI taxonomy): Bacteria > Pseudomonadati > Bacteroidota > Chitinophagia > Chitinophagales > Chitinophagaceae > Chitinophaga > Chitinophaga sp. RCC_12. The sequence goes on along the minus strand of NZ_JBFUPS010000002.1, from coordinate 668,521 downwards.
ATATCCGCGACCACCACGATTATATTGCGCATTATCACACCGGCGGTGTACCGGGCCGTCATGAAATTGATGAAACCCAGGAGCTGTATTATCCGGCTATCATGAAAGCGATCTACGAAACCGGCTTTAAAGGCCACGTGGCCCAGGAGTTTATTCCTGCCCATAAAGACCAGATCGCATCGCTCCGCCAGGCAGTAGGAATCTGCGATCTGGCTTAAATTCATAAATATATCCTACTTTCGCGGACCAGTCTACTAAAACAGTAGGGTATATAACATGAACCAAAATTACAAAAAGCCTTTATCATGGCTGCTCAACGAGTCGGCCAGTGAAAGTAAAGATACCCTCAAACGCACGCTGAATGGCTTTCAGCTGCTGATGCTGGGCCTGGGCGTTATTATCGGTGCAGGATTATTTTCCCTTACGGGACCTGCAGCCGGCAATAACGCCGGGCCGGCAGTTACACTCTCCTTTATAGTGGCTGGTGTTGGCTGCGCTTTTGCCGGTCTTTGCTATGCCGAATTTGCCTCCATGATCCCGGTGGCTGGCAGCGCATACACCTACGCCTACACGACAATGGGAGAGCGGCTTGCCTGGATAATAGGCTGGGACCTGGTGCTCGAATTTTCCGTGGGAGCCGCCACCGTGGCTATCAGCTGGTCCAATTACCTGGTCGCATTCCTTGCAGGATATAAAATTTACATTCCCGCACAGTTTTCACACTCCCCGTTTGAAACCATCACGCTGGCAAACGGCGTAACCACCCACGGCTATTTCAATCTCCCTGCAGCATTGGTCATTATCCTGATGTCGGCGATCCTCATGCGTGGCACCAAAGGCTCGGCCATATGGAACGCAGTAGTGGTGTCGCTTAAAGTAGGCGTAGTACTTGTTTTTATCGCCCTGGGCTGGAAGTATATACAGCCGGCTAATCTCACCCCATATATTCCTAAAAACACAGGCACCTTTGGAGAATATGGCATATCCGGTATTTTGCGCGGAGCAGGTGTCATCTTCTTTGTATATCTCGGTTTTGATATTGTGAGTACCGCCGCCCAGGAAACCAAAAATCCACGGCGTAATATGCCCATCGGCATTCTTGGATCACTGGCGGTATGTACGGTCCTGTTCATTCTCTTTTCCCACGTACTCACCGGACTGGCGCCTTATAAAGAGTTCAAAAACAGCGCAGCACCGGTAGCTATTGCCATTGCGCACACACCCTACAAATGGCTTGGGCAAATGATTATCCTCGCCATCATAGTGGGTTATACCTCCGTGATCCTGGTGGATCTCTGGGGACAATCGAGGGTGTTTTACAGTATGGCTAAAGATGGGCTGCTGCCAAAGATATTTTCGGATGTTCATCCCCGTTACCGTACTCCCTGGAAATCGAATATCCTTTTCTGTGTGTTTGTAAGTTTGTTTGCCGCACTGGTACCGGTAAGGGTAGTAGGGGAGATGACCAGCATTGGTACCCTGCTCGCATTTGTGATCGTATGCGCAGGGGTTTGGATAATGCGGTATTCTATGCCGGATGCACCGCGCGCATTTAAAACACCGTGGGTTCCCTTTGTGCCATTAATGGGCATTATCACCTGTGCCGTTATGATGGCTTTTCTGCCCTGGGACACCTGGTTACGCCTCATTGTATGGATGGCGATAGGTATGGTGATCTATGAATTTTATGGTAAGAAGCACAGTAAAGTGCGTAAGCAGCTGAAAAGCTAATATTTCCAGTCCTGCCGCAACACACCCATTACCACCATATCCACATACTGCCCGTGCAGTTTGGCGCTGTGGCGCAATATTCCTTCTTTGGCAAATCCCAGTCTGATTGGGATTTGCCCGCTACGTTCGTTCTGCAATACAAAGCGGATCTCTATCTTATTCAGGTGGAGTTTTTTGAAGGCAAAAGAAATAAGTCCTTTGCACGCGGCGGTAGCAATGCCTTTCCGCTGAAAACTTTCTCCTATCCAATATCCTATTTCTGCTTTCTGCAATTGGTGATCCCATCCGTGGAGATCAATGACCCCGCAAAACTGCTCCTTGTACCATACGCCCAGCGCAATGGCTTCCTGTTCTTCAGCTTTGCGTAACATCAACTGTATAAAGCGGAGGGAATGTTCTTCGTTGGTATTATAATCTACCCAGGGTAAAAATCTGCGCAGGCTTTTACGGGATGCATCCAGTTGTTTATATACCAAAGGAGCATCCTGGACCTGGAGCTGCCGGAGGTATATGTTTTCATTAACGGTTATTTCGAACATAACTGGATTTAAAAGGGCGTTAAACTTACACCGATTTCCCGTAAAATCCAACCTGCGGGCAGTAAATAGCCGCTGACCTTTAGCTTTATTGTATAAAAACTAAGAGCCAGCGGCTGTTTATTCTCTATTTATTACCGTTACTGTTTTGCTAACAACTGTTGTTTAGCCATATCTTTTACTACCTGTTGTGCATATAATACGGCCATTCTTTCTGTTGTTGGCGGATCGAAAGACTGTGACTGTACAGAGTACAACATTTGCCCGCTTTTCATATCATACAGGTTGGCTTCCCATTGATACTTGGTGTTGTAAGTATAATATCCGGGAGCATACATCCTGGATGACCACATAGAGTAATAAGGCCAGAAGCCATAATAACCGTAAGGTGAGTAACTGGGGACAAAGTTTCTTTCCCTGCCTTTATCCAGCATTACAATGGTCATGATCTGGTTTACATCACTGCCCTGTAATTGCTTCAACACCTGCTTTTCCGTCATTTTAGCCATGTCGTTGGGGCCATAGGTCTGCAGTGCAGACATGGCATTATATCCCTTTCTTCTCAGTTCCGATACGGTGTAATTTTCCATCTGGCTGCGCAGGGTACGATCTCTCTGAGGTACCAGCGCCATTACCATTATTTTGTTATCCTTTTGCAGTTGCTGTGCATCATTGGAACGCCAGGAAGACGTTACTTTGGTGCTTGAACAGGCTGCCATGGCGATGATTGCAAATCCTGCCATGATAAGACCCAGCTTTTTCATATTCCCTCCTTTAGTTTGATTAGTTAGTTTGTATCTGTTAGACGTGGAACAGAGCGATTTGTAACATCACCCCCGCAGTTTTAACAAATCTTTGAGACTTGTTAATAATTTGCTAATGAATAGTTTATGCACAGCGGAGGTTGTCTTACTCAGGATTACGCTGATTAGCTTTTGGAAATTTGGGGGAGAATTTAGCGTAGGTTGTCTTTCTCAGGATTACGCTGATTAGCTTTTGGAAATTTGGGGAGAATTTAGCGTAGGTTGTCTTTCTCAGGATTACACTGATTTTATGATTAGATTTTTGGGATTTGCGGAGATGGGAGAGGAGGTTGTCTTGGACACTGATTACGCTGATTTTGCTGATACTATTTTGATTTTAGAAGGATTTTGGAAGATGAAGGCACTGGCCGGATTTTAATTAATTTGGTATCCGGTATTTTCTATGGAATATTGGTATATTTTTAGCCTTTTACAGGATTTCCGGAAAATTTAGTGAATTTAAACGGCTTTCCCTGTTGCTATTTCTTAAATAATTTAAAAAGCTGAGCGGCATTTAACAACCAGGATTTATTGAATGCCGTTCACTCACTTTCACCGGTATATTAGCATGCCGTTTCTCTTATAGGGTAGTATTGTGTATAACGCCCGAAAAAATTCCGCCTGTAAAGCCCTGTGGTAAACGATCCTGGCATCAAGTCCACGTCACCTTCACATCACCTCCGTGTTAACTGCATGTATTAAGCATGCGCTAAGCATATACTAAGCATAAACAAAGTATACACAAAGCATTTCACCGTCCATCTTTAAGCAATCTTTATCCAACCCTGTTATCCCAACCAATCTTCCAAAATCCCAAAAATCTAATCATAAAATCAGCGTAATCCTGAGAAGGACAACCTACGCTAAATTCTCCCCAAATCTCCAAAAGCTAATCAGCGTAATCCTGAGAAGGACAACCTCCGCTAAATTCTCCCCAAATCTCCAAAAGCTAATCAGCGTAATCCTGAGTAAGACAACCTCCGCTGCATTAGTAGTTGATCACCTGCTCCTCAATAGCGGCAGGCAGCTCTCTGAATTTGTACAATTGCGTGCGCAGCTGCGGTTCAAAACCGGCTTCGCGGATCGCCTCCTGCATAGACAGGTAGGTGAAGCGATGCGGGGCGCCGGCAGCGCTTACCACGTTTTCCTCGATCATGATAGAGCCAAAATCGTTGGCGCCGGCATGCAGGCAAAGCTGCGCCACCTGTTTACCCACGGTTAACCAGGATGCCTGGATATTTTTAATATTCGGCAGCATGATGCGGCTCATGGCGATCATGCGGATATATTCTTCCGAGGTAGTCATGTTGTGTACGCCACGGATCCTTGCCAGCAGGGTATCCACGTCCTGGAAAGTCCAGGGAATAAACGCGGTAAAGCCATAGTGTCCTTCCGGCTTTTCGCTTTGTACCTGCCGGATATCCACCAGGTGCTCAAAACGTTCCAGCACGGTTTCCACGTGACCAAACATCATGGTTGCCGAAGAGGCAATGTTCAGCTTGTGTGCCGCACGCATTACATCCAGCCACTCCTGCGCACCGCACTTTCCTTTGGAGATCAGGCGGCGTACACGGTCGTTCAGTATTTCAGCGCCAGCACCGGGAAGACTATCCATACCCGCTTCCTGCAGGGCACGGAGCACTTCTATATGGGTGCTTTTTTCCAGTTTGGTGATATGTGCTACTTCGGGGGGCCCGAGGGTATGTAATTTTAATGCAGGATATAATTGTTTCAGTTCCCTGAAGAGATTTACGTAGAAGCTGAGACCCAGTTCCGGGTGGTGCCCGCCCTGTAACAGCAGCTGATCGCCGCCATACTTAAGGGTTTCCTCGATCTTCTTTTTGTACTCTTCAATTGGCGTAATATAGGCCTCTTTATGGCCGGGAATGCGGTAAAAGTTACAAAACTTGCAGTTGGCCGTGCATACATTGGTGGTATTTACGTTCCTGTCGATCTGCCAGGTTACCTTTCCATGCGGAACCTGCTGCTTGCGTAACTCATTCGCTATTTCCATCAATTCTGCCAGCGGAGCATTTTCAAACAGGTAAACGCCCTCTGCTGCTGTCAGAAACTCAAAGTTCTGCGCCTTTTTGTATAAATCCTGAAGTTCCATGTGCTATATTTCTAACCCTGAATAACTTTGACAAAGGTAGTATTTAGGCAATTAACCGCCTGTAATAAAAATATTTTATACGAACACTATTTAATGTTAAATTTATAGGTATACACATCCCCTGCATCAACCAAGTATGCTTAGACCAATTCTGTTACACGTTATGCTGCTTCTGGCAGCCGCCGGTATATCGATGAGCACCCAAGCCGGAAATGCCACGCCTGAAAACGATAGTACTCGCGATGCCGTGCTGCTCACGCGCTTTCACTTCAAGCAATATTACGGGGGAGTAGTAGTCATCCAGGCACTGGTCAGCAATTATCCTGACACACTTCAATTCATTCTCGACACCGGCAGCGCAGGCATTTCACTTGATACCACCACCTGCCTCAGGCTGGGTATAAGCATGGAACCTTCCGACCGGATCATTAAAGGACTGGGCAGTTCCAAACCGGTATCCTTTGCACGGCGCCACTCCCTGAAGCTCCCGGGATTAAAGGTAGACAGCCTTGATTTCCACATTAACGATTATGAACTGATCAGCCAGGTGTACGGCATACAGGTAGACGGCATCATCGGGTATAGCTTACTCAGCCGGTATATCGTTACAATAGACTACGACACGGAAGAAATTATTATTTACTCCAAAGGAAAATATACTTATCCCAGGGGAGGTCAACTGCTGCGCCCTTCTCTTACACAGATCCCCTTGATATCCGCTCCGCTGAAGAATGCTGTGCGCACCATCACCAACCGCTATTATTTCGACACCGGCGCCGGCATGTGCCTGTTGCTGTCGTCCCAGTTTGTAAACGACAGCAGCGTATTACAAGGCAAAAAACGCCGCACCAAAAAGATCATACAAACAGAAGCACAGGGCCTGGGAGGGAAGATGACCATGTCGCTCACCACGGTAAATGAATTCCGCATCGGCAACTATAGTTTCCGGAATGTGCCTACTTATGTGTTTGACGATAAAAGTAACGTTACCGCTTATCCTTTTCTTGGCGGAATGATAGGAAACGATTTGCTTCGCCGCTTCAATATCACCCTCAACTACAGCAAAAAGGAAATATACATGCTGCCCAACACGCATTTCCGTGATATGTTCGACTATTCCTACACCGGTTTGATCATCTACCTGATCGACGGAAAGGTAGAAGTAACCGATATTATCAAGGGATCACCTGCGGAAAAAGCCGGCTTCCGGACAGGCGATATTATCATGGGTATCAATAATAACCTGGGCCCAAACCTTCAGCTGTTCCGTGAATTACTGAAAAACATCGGCACCCGCGCTACCTGCCTGGTAAGCCGGGATAAAGAACTCCTCATTAAAAAATTGCCAATAAAAAGTATTCTTTGACGTTATTTGTGTCATGTGGCGCTTTTTATTGACAGTAACCATCGTATTCAGCTATGCCCTAATGCCTGCCCATGCCCAGCGCAGAGGCTCATCAGCAGCAGCAACAGATAACAGCAAACCGGTAGCCGTCATTCCCTTTGAACTGGTAAACCGCCAGTTGATCATTCCTGTTACCGTTTCCGGTAGTACGGATACCCTGCATTTTATTTTCGACAGCGGGGCAGAAGTAACGGTAATGAATCTCGCTACCGCCGCTAAACTACAGCTGAGAAATGCCGGCAACGCCTTTTTAACCGGCACCAACAATGCGATGGCCAAAACAGAACTGGCTACACTAAATGCCCTTTATCTCAAAGAACTCCGGTTACCCTATGTGAAAGTATACCTGGAAAACCTCAGCACCCTGGGGCCGGTGGACGGCATCATAGGAATCGCTTTGCTAAAGCTATACATCGTTAAAATAGACTACCGCGCCAAACAACTCGTACTGTACAAGGCCGGCAAAACCCCCACCGGCAATACCGGCAGACTGCTGCATTTTCAGCTTAATTTCAGCACCCCGGTTATTGATGCCTCCATCCAGTTGCCCGATGGACGCCGGTTACCCGGCCACTATCACATCACCACCGGCGGCGACTATGGCATCCTTTTTAACTGGCCTTATGTAGATAAATACAAACTCAACACCCTGCTCCCCACCATCAATACAGACCGCGTACAGGATATGCTGAAGGTATTGTACTACATCAATAGTTCAGTGCCCTCACTGGAAATGGGCGGCCGCAGTATCCCCAATGTACCGGTGAGCTACAGCAAGGATATAGACGACCTCGGCGTATTTACAGAAGTAGCCGGCTCCATTGGGTACGATATCTGGAAAGACTATACGCTTACCATTAATTACGACAAGAAGGAACTGTACCTGGAGTAGCTTTTTGCCGCTTTGGGCTGAAAGCTTACCGTAATTCCCTATTTTTACCATATTGACCAATAAAAAGATATGATCCATTATAATAAGTTTACGCTGGCAAACGGACTGAGGGTAATTGTTCACGAAGACCATACGACGCCGATGGCGGTAATAAATGTGCTGTATGATGTGGGAGCGAGAGATGAAAATCCGGCACAAACGGGCTTCGCCCACCTGTTTGAACACCTGATGTTTGGTGGGTCCATCAATATTCCCTCGTACGATGAGCCGTTACAAATGGCTGGTGGCGAAAATAACGCGTACACCACCAGCGATCTGACCAACTACTACATTCAGCTTCCGGCAGAAAATATTGAAACCGGTTTCTGGCTGGAAAGTGACCGCATGCTCTCCCTGGCCTTTGATGAAAAAAGCCTGGATGTGCAACGCAAAGTTGTATCGGAAGAGTTTAAAGAACATTATATCAATAAACCTTATGGAGATGTATGGCACAAAATGCGCGAGCTATCGTACAGCACCCATCCCTATCGCTGGATGACCATCGGTAAAGAATTATCACATATTGAGAATGCTAAACTGGAAGATGTGAAAGCATTTTTCTTTAAGTATTACCGCCCGGCAAACGCGATCCTCTCTGTAGGCGGCAACGTCACCGTAGAGCAGGTGAAAGCCCTCGCAGAAAAATGGTTCGGCGATATCCCTTCCGGCGAAAAATATCATCGCAACCTGCCGGTTGAACCCGCGCAAACAGCAGCACATAAACTGGAAGTAAAAGCCAATGTGCCGCTGGATGCATTGTATAAATGCTACCACATGTACGCCCGCACCGACAAACGTTACTACGCGGCGGATCTCATCTCCGACATCCTTGGTGGTGGCAGCTCCTCCCGCCTGAACCAGGTACTGGTAAAAGAAAAAAAGCTATTCAGCAATATTGAATGCTATCATTTTGGCAGCCTCGATGCCGGCTTACTGACCATAGAAGGTAAACTGGTAAAAGGAGTAAAAATGAAAGATGCAGAAAAAGCTATTCAGCAGGAACTGGAAAAACTGCAACAGGAAGTCATCTCAGAAAGAGAACTGCAAAAAGTAAAAAACCGCGTGGAAAGCTTGCTGGCCTTTGAAGACATGAGCTTACTCAACCGAGCCAACAACCTGGCATTTTATGAGCTGCTGGGCGATGCCGCACTGATGAACCACGAATTTGAAAATTATGAAGTGGTAACCGCAGCAGAAATACATGAGGAAGCGAAACTGCTTTTTGATGAGAAGAATTCAAATACCATTTACTATTACGCTGCAAATTAGTGCAGTGGCTTGTTTTCGGCCCTCACCCTTTAAATAAGACTCGATGAACAGAACGATTGCCCCTCCCATTAAAGATGCGGTGGATTTCGATATAAAACTGAAGCCATATGAACAGTTCACCCTGGACAATGGCATCCCTGTATACGTAATGAAATCTGACGAACAGGAAACATTACAGCTGGAGCTGGTATTCCCTGCCGGCAGCTGGTATGAGAGCGAAAGCCTGGAAGCCACAGCTACCAACTTTCTTATGAAAAATGGTACCAGCAAACATACGTCGCAACAAATCAATGAAAACATCGACTATCACGGCGCTTACCTAAACCGTAATGCATACCATGAAAATGCAACCTATACGCTTCACTGCCTCACCAAGCACACGGAAGTACTGCTGCCCATGCTGCAGGAAGTGATCCTGGACCCAATATTCCCGGAAGAAGAGCTGAACCTGTATAAGCAGAACCAGAAACAAAAGCTGGCGGTAAACCTGCTTAAATGCGATTTTGTTGGCAACCGCTTCATTGATAAATACCTGTTCGGGGAATTCCATCCATATGGCCGCGTAAGCTCCATGATGGCATATGACGCACTGCAATCTGAAGGACTGCAGGCGTTCTATAAAAAGCACTATACTTACAACAACTGTAAAATCTTTGTGGCTGGTAATCTGCCCGCCAACATGATTCCGTTGCTGAACCAATATTTTGGTACCACCCAGTGGAACGGGGATACACATCTCGTTAAACTCGATCTGCCAATACAGCCGGCAGAAGAGAAAAAATTCAGGATCTTTAATGACGAGAATGGGGTACAGGGCGCTGTGCGTGTGGCCCGTCATTTCCCGAACCGCTACCATCCCGATTTTCCGAAGATGCTGGTGTTAAACACCATCTTTGGCGGCTACTTTGGTTCCCGCCTGATGAGCAACATCCGCGAAGAAAAAGGGTATACCTACGGCATTTATTCACAGCTGTATAACTTCCGTCAAACCAGTGCCCTGAATATTCAAACAGAGGCTGGCCGCGATGTTTGCGAAGCTACCATCGATGAAATTTACAAGGAACTGCTCCGCCTGCAGAACGAACCGGTGCCCAAAGAGGAACTGGACCTCGTTCGTAACTATATGATCGGTTCCATTCTCGGCGACCTGGATGGCGCTTTCCAGCTGATCCAACGCTGGAAAAACCTCATCCTGAACGACCTGGACGAGAATTACTTCTATAATAACATCAAAACAATCAAAACCATTACCGCTGAAGAATTGCAGCAGCTGGCCAAACAATATTTTACGCCAGGCGATTTTTATGAACTGGTAGTGATTTAAAAAGAAATATCCCGCTAAAAAATAAAAGGTTTCCATTAACGGAAACCTTTTATTTTTGGATAACCTGTATTATCCCTTCCACCGCGAATCGAAGAACTTTTAAGGTACCCTTTAAATACTATGGTCATGGACCCATTGCCTGATTATCTTTCAACAAACAAAGAGCTCTGGAATAAACGTACGGGCGTTCACGTTAAGTCTGATTTTTATGACCTGCCCGGCTTCCTCAGTGGAAAAAATTCACTGAAAGAGATAGAATTGCGCTTACTTGAAACGGTACAGGAAAAGGAGATCCTTCATCTGCAATGCCACTTCGGACAAGATACCTTATCGCTTGCCAGGATGGGCGCCACGGTAACAGGAGTGGACCTTTCCGATGCAGCCATTACTTTGGCAAACGAACTCGCTATTAAATCCGGATTGGAGAAAAAAGCCCGCTTCATTTGCTGCGACCTTTATAGCGCACCCCATCACCTGGAAGGCGCTTTCGACATCGTATTCACCTCTTACGGCACTATTGGCTGGCTGCCGGACCTCGACAAATGGGCCGCTGTAGTAAATCATTTTCTGAAGCCCGGCGGATCATTCGTGATGGCGGATTTTCATCCTGTTATTTGGATGTTTGACGACAACATTAAAGAGATCATCTACAGCTATTTTAACACCCAAACCATTGTGGAAGAAACAACCGGGACTTATACCGATGGCGGCAGCGGCATCCGGAACACGTCCTATTCCTGGAACCATCCGCTGAGTGAAATAGTTACGGCATTAACCGCGCAGGGATTGCAGTTGCAGGTATTCCAGGAATTTGATTATTCTCCCTATAACTGTTTTAGTAACACAATTGAAAAAGATGGCCGTTTCTATATCCGGGGAATGGAAGGAAAACTGCCAATGGTATATGCTTTTAAATTCTTCAAACCTTTATAACATGAAATCTTTTATTCTTTTTCTTTTATTGATGACAGGCAGCGTGGCCGCCTTTTCACAGTCACAGTCAGAATTGAATAAACAGGCCGGCCAGGAATATAAGGAGGCCGATAAGAAGCTGAATGATATTTACCAGCTGATCCTGAAAGACTATGCCGCCAACAAAGCATTCATTAAAAACCTGAAAGACGCACAGCGGCTCTGGATACAATTCCGCGATGCGCAGGTACAGGCAATGTACCCCGCTGCAGCCAAAAGCTATGGCAGCGCATTTCCCATGTGCCGCGCCGGTTACCTCACCGAATTAACGAATCAGCGTACCGAATCCCTGAGAGTTTGGCTGAACGGGCTGCCACAGGGAGATATTTGTACCGGCTCTATCGGTGATAAACTGGGCAATTAATAAGCCCCCTGGTTGAGAAGAACTACTGACATTAGTATATTATTAAATATAATTTGTATATTTGATGATTACACAGTCCCTATGCGAAACCTGATCATCCTTCTCGCGGTATTCCTGTGCACGAAAGCGTATTCCCAATCACAACAAACAGCGCTGGACACACTTGAAAACCGCTACCAGCAATGCCTTGGCAACAGCCACGATATGTACAACTGTGCAGTTACCTACTATAAACAACTGGATAGTTTACTGAATATCACCCTCCGGCATCTCTATTCCAGCCTGAATGCCGGGCGGCAGCAAAAGCTGCAGGTAGAACAGCTGGCGTGGGAAACAAAGAAAGAAGAATATTTTAGGAAGATAGATGAGCGGGTAGAGAAGATGCATAAACGCACGATGGAAGGATTGGATGATGAAATGATTTCTACCGATCATAAAGCAGCTTTCATCAAAGAGAGATTAACTACCCTTCTCAATATTTAGTGTTTTCTCCGTACAGGGAACATTCCTGTACGGAGAAAACAACGGTCAGAGTCTTTCCTGGTGACGCAACCAGCGTTCCGGCATTTCATTGTTGCTGGCCATCAGGTAGTCGTTATACGCACACGGCACAAATTCCCGGTCGGGGAGCTGCATCCACCAGCGGCCTGTTTTCTTGCTCTTCAGAAAAACTGTTTCTATATCGGAGAAGGCTATATGAAATTCCCAGAAAGCATCGCGGTCGTCCAGCAGGGCTTCTTTATTTTTCACGGCACGTCCGTCCATAAAGTACCACATCATCTGGGAAATTTGCCGGGCGGTGAGGTGTTCTTTATCCTTTTCTGGCCGGTAGCCGTAAATACCAAAAGAGGAGAGACGGCTGCTCATGCCGGCGTACCTGGCCAGGGAACAGGCTTCTTCACCACTGAATCCATTTGGTGAAAGCTGGTTGGCCGGTGCATCGGTGTGCCGGATGATATTGATATCAAGACTGAACAGGTCTGAATGACGCAGTACCGGTTCCGCTTCTTCCATGTTTTCACGGATGCGGCCAAGACGGTAGCAGTCGAAGCGAAGTTTATCCAGCGTTTCTAACATCCGCGGATGTACGAAATAACTCTGGAAACCGATGTGATTGTAGTGACGCAGGTAGTTGGGTTGCTCCGTGAGTATGTCCATTAAAAAGCGTTCGCTGCGGATATTGGAGTCTTCTTTCAGGTCTATCAGCGCATCAGCAACAGTGGCTTCAATAATTAATTGCTGCGCCGCATAGGCCTTATATTGCGGGTAGGTAAGATCGTGTGAACCGCCCAGGATGATCACGGTTTTATTAGCGGCTAATAATTCTGCAACAACAGTTTTCATGGCGGCATATGCGTCGGCAAGAAATGCACCTGGCAGCAAATTGCCAACATCCGCGAGTTTAATATCGCGGTGCCAGTTGTACAAGCGGAAAAATTCGCGGCGGATGGCATCAGGACCGTGTGTATCCGTTTTACCGGATGCACTGCCTCTTTCTTCTCCTACACCCAGCAGAATAATATCTGCTGCGTCTATATCCGGATGGTGATCATCTTCATATACGTCAATTACACCGCCCACCTGGAATGGATCGTATTCCTGGTCATCGTTTAAAAATGCCTTTGAAACAGGATGTAGGAAATCCTGCAGATGCGAAAAATCTGCCATCAGTAAATTGCGTTTATTTGATGGCAAACGTACAACAAGAATTTAAAAAAAAGCAAAACCAGGCAGATAAGGGCAGCGGGTCAAAGCTACTATAACGGGAATTTGTAGAGGTAAGGCTACTAGTTCTTGTGAATAATAAATTCGAAAGGCTTATGCGACTTACGTGAAATTGCTTTTTCCAGCACGGTTCGTTTGCTGGTAATCCGGCTTTTGTTACAATCCATAACTTCCATAACTGCACAGAGATAATCCATCGTCTCAATCAACGAAAGCATTTCGCTGATTTGTCTCACCGCAGATTGAATCTGCTGTTCCGTGTACCTATCTTCATGTAGCAGGATTAATAAATCTCTATCTACAGGTTTCATGAATAAAAAATTTGACTGTTCCCCGAAATATTGTTTGGCCAGGTATCAAAGGATAGTTCAAAAAGATAAGGCAAAAATTGTTTAGTTGTCAGTCGTTGTCAAAGTCGTCGTTGCTATCAAACAGATCGTCGTATTAGTGCATTCTTTTTTTATTCATGGTAGGACAACCGCAATCGTTTTTCTTAAAAACTTTACACCCTTCCATCACCAGGCATCCGCAAAGAAAAAAGACTACGATCCATTTTATACTTTTCATACTGCTAATTATATACTGGCTATTTTTGAATACCTTCCTGAAGTGTTTACCTTTTCTTAACAATGCCCTTTTGTAATTTAAGCTAAATTCGTAAAAAATTTTAAAATATTTGTCCACAATTATTTCGTCCCGAAAAATTTTAATCGTTCCCCTGGATTGGGGCCTTGGACACGCCACCCGGGACATTCCACTCATCCGTGAAATGCTAAACGCAGGTTGCCAGGTTTTTATTGCGGCTGAAGGCAAACACGCTGCCCTGCTACAGCAGGAATTCCCGCAACTGACCATACTTCCGCTCCCCGGCTACCGTATCCAATATGCGCAAAAAGGACAGTTTTTTGGACTGAAAATCATTCAGCAAATACCTAAAATTTTCCGTGCAGTAAACTATGAACAACGATGGCTGAAGAAGATAGTCGCTGAGTATCAAATCAATGCAGTTATTTCAGACAACCGCTTCGGTTTATATCACGAAAATATCCCCACTGTTTTCATTACCCACCAGCTGCTGATTAAAACACCTTTTGGCGGTTGGATAGAGCGGACCCTGCAAAAAATAAATTATCGTTTCATTAACAAATACAGCGCCTGCTGGATTCCCGATTATCCCGGCAGCAACAATCTCTCCGGCGAACTGGCGCATCCCGGCCAATTACCCGCACATACCACTTATATCGGCTGCCTTAGCCGGTTTGAGCCAAAACCAGGCGTGGAAAAGAAGTATGATCTGCTGGTGCTGATCTCCGGACCGGAGCCACAACGCACCAACCTGGAAAAACTGATCCTGGACCAGATCAAATCCTTGTCCATCACTGCACTGATCGTAAGCGGAAAACCCGGTACACCGCAACATGAACAGGTGGCCCGCGGTGTTACACAAATTAATCACCTCAATGCCAGTGAATTAAACGATGCCATGCTGGCATCAGATATGGTATTAAGCCGCTCCGGGTATACCACCCTCATGGATCTGGCCAAATTGAACAAAAAAGCAATTCTTATCCCTACACCCGGACAATCAGAGCAGGTATACCTGGGTGAATACCTGATGAAGAAAGGGTACTTCTATTCGCTTCCGCAGGAACGTTTTCACCTGAAAACGGCACTGGACGAAGCAGCCCGCTTCCCCTTCCGGTCTTTTCACCATGAACAGGATATGAACCAGTACAAACAGGTCGTACAACAGTTCGTACAATCCCTCTGAGATTATTAAAAAAGGGATGGCAGAATTCAGCCGTCCCTTTTTTCTTCAGTATCTGTAAAATGTTCTCCTGCTAAATATTTTTCACCTCCGCACCGGTATAGATCTTTCCGCCGGTAATAGCCACCGGGCGTTTCAGAAAAGAGTACTCCTGTAATATCAGGCTGCGGTAATCATCTTCCGTTAAATTCTTTTCATGCAATCCCATCGGCCTGTACTGCTGCGATCTGCGGCTGAATAAAGATTCATAACTGCCGGAAAGTGCCTTCATTTCATCCAGCTGTGCCGGCGTGATCTTATCCTTTTTGATGTCCTGCAAAATAAATCCACGCTCCTTTGCCTTCGTTTCTTCCAGGATTTTCTTACAGGTTCCGCAGGTCGACAAATGATAAATTTTATTCATTCTTTTTTGATTTTTTTTATTTGTAAAGTTACATCCTCACCGTATATGGTAGTACTATCTTAATTTTGCAGATTCAAATTAAATCTTGTAGGTTTAGCAATGGAAAAGAAATTATTTTTACTGGACGCCATGGCACTGATTTACAGGGCTTATTACGCCCTGATCAGGAATCCCCGCATCACCAGTGCGGGTCGAAATACCAATGCGCAGTTTGGTTTTACCACTACTTTACTGGACCTCATTAATAAAGAAAAGCCTACCCACATAGCCGTTGCGTTTGACACGCACGCGCCTACCGAGCGTCATACCACTTATACTGATTATAAAGCCAACCGGGAAGATGCCCCGGAAGACCTGCTGGATGCATTACCGGATATCAAGCGGATCATTGAAGGCTTCAATATTCCCGTAGTAGAGCTGGATGGCTATGAAGCGGACGACGTAATAGGTACACTCGCATGGCAGGCCGCAGATGCAGGCTACACCGTTTATATGGTAACCCCGGATAAAGATTACGGGCAACTGGTACGTGATAATATCTTTATCTACAAGCCGCCATACATGGGCAACAAGGAAGAGATTATGGGGCCAAAGGAAGTGTGTGAAAAATGGCAGATCAAAGATGTACACCAGGTGATTGATATCCTCGGCCTTATGGGCGATGCAGTGGACAATATCCCCGGCATTGCAGGCATCGGTGAAAAAACAGCGATGAAATTACTGGCACAATATCACACCCTTGAAAATGTGCTGGATAACGCCGATACCATTGGTGGTAAAATGGGAGAGAAGATCAAAGCGGGTCGTGAAAATGCCCTGATGTCCAAAGAACTGGCGACTATCATCACCAATGTTCCGGTTACCTTCCATGAAGAAGATTTCTGTATTAAAGATTGCGATAAAGGAAAGCTCACCGACATTTTCATGGAGCTGGAATTTAAAACACTTGGTAAAAGAATACTGGGAGATGGTTTTGCCGGCAGCGCCAGTGTGGAAGCTAAAGCGCGGGTGGTACAAACAGATCTCTTCGGCACGGTTGTTACAGAAGAAGTAACTGTCACCACAGAAACAGTGGAAACCGGCAACATCCTGCTGGCAGATAAAAATATTCACAACACCCCGCATGAATACGAGGTAATTGATACCCTGGAAAAAAGAACGGCCCTGCTGCAGCAATTGCTGCAACAGTCAGAAGTGTCTTTTGATACCGAAACAACCGGCACGGACGCCAATGATGCGGAAATTGTAGGTATGAGCTTTTCCTTTAAAAAAGGTTCGGCGTATTATATTCCCATGCCGGCAGACAATACCGCTGCACGTGCCATCATTCATGAATTTACACCGCTGTTCCAGCACCCCTCCATTGTACTCATCGGGCAGAATATCAAGTATGATATGCTGATCCTGAAATGGTACGGCATGGAAATTACCACCACCCTGTTTGACACCATGCTGGCCCACTACCTGATTGAGCCGGAAGGCCGCAGGAGCATGGATGTGCTGAGCGCGCAATACCTTCAGTATGAGCCGGTTTCCATAGAATCCCTGATTGGCAAAAAAGGAAAAGGACAGGGCAGCATGCGGGATGTGGAAATAGAAAAGATCAAAGAATATGCTGCGGAAGATGCCGACATAACATTGCAGCTGAAAGAAAGATTTGCGCCGCTGTTGCCTGAAAAGGCCGTGGACAAAGTATTCTACGATATTGAAAACCCACTCGTGAAAGTTCTTGCCGACATGGAGTACGAAGGCATTGCCCTCGATACCACCGCGCTGGCAGACTATTCAAAGGAGCTGGAAATAGAAATCAAACGGGCAGAAGAAAGTGTGTACGAACAGGCAGGCGTTCGTTTCAAACTGGCGTCGCCCAAGCAATTGGGAGAAGTGCTGTTTGAAAAATTACAACTGGACCCCAAAGCAAAGAAAACACGTACCGGCCAGTATGCCACCGGTGAAGATGTACTGCAAAAGCTTTCCAGCAAACATAAAATAGTAGAGGATATCCTTATTTTCAGAGAGCTTAGTAAACTGAAATCCACTTACGTAGATTCGTTGCCGTTATTGCTGAATAGGCGCACCAACCGGATACACACCTCCTATAACCAGGCAGTGGCGGTAACCGGCCGTTTAAGCTCCAATAACCCCAACCTCCAGAATATCCCAATCCGTACAGACAGGGGCCGCGAAATAAGGAAAGCCTTTATTCCGCGCAACGAGGAATTTGTGTTGCTGTCTGCCGATTATTCGCAGATTGAGCTGCGCATTATTGCCGCCATCAGCGAAGACAAAGAAATGATGGCTGCGTTCCAGCAGGGAATAGACATCCACGCGGCTACGGCAGCAAAAGTGTATAACGTTCCCCTGGAAGAGGTTACGTCCGATATGCGCCGCAATTCCAAAAGCGTAAACTTCGGTATCATCTATGGCGTAAGCGCCTTTGGCCTGTCGGAAAACCTGGGCATTCCCCGCAGTGAGGCCAAAATGCTGATTGATAACTACTTTGCGCAGTATCCATCTATCAAAAAATATATGGATGACCAGATAAAATTTGCGTCAGAAAATGGTTATGTTCAAACCCTGCTGGGACGCAAACGCTGGTTAAAGGACATCAACTCCTCTAACGCGGTGGTACGTGGCTTTGCCGAAAGGAACGCCATTAACATGCCTATCCAGGGTACTGCTGCAGATATGATTAAACTGGCGATGATCGCTATACATAAAGCATTCAAAGAACGAAACCTCAAGTCCCGCATGCTGTTGCAGGTACATGATGAATTGGTTTTTGATGCGCACCGTTCTGAACTGGAGATTATTAAACCCCTTATATTAGATCTTATGCGTAACGCCTTACCGCTGTCGGTTCCGGTTGAAGCGGAAATGGGCACCGGCAATAACTGGCTGGAGGCGCACTAAATTCGGCTGTGGCAATTAGCTTTTAGCAGGTAACACCTGATTCGCGGGAATATTTCCCCGGCGGGATTGTTAAATGCTAAAAGCTAATGAATTAAATGCTAAAAGCCGCTATTGTATTTCCCAAAACAGTTTACTAGTTTTCAAACATGATCCAAACACCTCGACTACAATTGTTGCCGTGCTCACTGGAGCATTTCGAATTGCTATTACAGGGCAACGATCACCTGGCCGACCTGCTTGGCATTTCTGTTCCGGAAGGTTGGACGGAGTATCCCGAAATGGTTCTGGTGGCGTATGATAAATTACGCAACGACCCCGCCATGCTTGGCTGGTTCTTTTACCTGGTGATTCACCGCGCCGATAAACGGCTGATTGGCGCCGGCGGCTTCAAAGGCAAGCCCAATGAAGATGGGCTCGTGGAAATGGGATATGAAATAACAGCCGCCTACCGGGAAAAAGGATTGGGCACTGAAATGGCAGAAGGCCTTATCCGCTTTGCCTTCGGACATTCTTATGTGCACCGGGTCATTGCCCACACCGAGGAAGAATATAACGCCTCCGTTAAAATATTACAAAAAGCGGGGATGCGATTTGTAGGTACATTTAAAAATAAAGAAGGAGAAGACCTCTGGGAATGGGAAATCACCCGCAATCATTACCAGGAGAAATAACTGTAATTCACGTGAACAATCTTTAAAAGTAGCTGTAGCAAGCCCCGTTCATCCATCTTTTCATCTGTCAAATACCCGCTTTCCCTTATTTTTGGTCCTTTGTTTTAAACCAATCATTGATATACTCATGAAGAAATGGATAATGTGTGCAGCCATGCTTTGCAGCGTAGGCGCATATGCACAAAGCAGTACCAACACAGAGGGAAGCCACTATCAGTTTACCGTTTTAAAGAACCTGGACGCAGGTGATGTGCAAAACCAGGGCCGTACCGGCACCTGCTGGTCTTTTTCCGGCTTGTCTTTCTTTGAATCAGAAATACTTCGCACCGGTAAAAATAAAGGACTGAACCTCAGTGAAATGTACGTGGTACGCAAAATGTATCCGTTGAAAGCCGCTAACTATGTACGCATGCACGGAAAAGCCAACTTCGGTGAAGGTGGTGGTTTCCCGGATGACCTGCTCTGCCTCCGTGAATACGGGCTGGTGCCGCAAACAGCCTACGATGGCAATAAAGGTAAAATGTACAACCATGCTGAAATGGAAAGCCTCCTGGAAGGTATGGTGAATAAAATAGGCAATGCGCAAGGCACTATCAACCCCGACTGGTCAAAAGCTTTCGACGGCGTGTTGAACGCCTATATGGGCGACGCTCCGGAAAAATTCCAGTATAACGGTAAAACCTACACGCCGCAGACCTTCGCAAAAGAACTGGGCCTGAACGCCGATGATTACGTACTGATTTCTTCCTTCACCCACCACCCGTACAATTCACAGTTTGTGCTGGAAGTACCGGATAACTGGAACTGGGAAAAAGTATATAACGTAAACCTGAATGACTTTACCGCCATCGCTGAAAATGCCATCATGAACGGCTACTCCATTGCATGGGCCGCTGATGTAAGCGAAAAAGGATTCAATTTTAAAGACGGACTGGCTATCGTTCCTGAAAAAGACTGGACGGATATGTCTGCCGAAGAAAGAAAAAATGCTTTCCTGGAACCAGGCAAAGAAAAAACAATCACCCCTGAAGTGCGCCAACAGGCTTTCGACAACTTCGAAACACAGGATGATCACGGTATGCATATTGTAGGCCTGGTAAAAGATCAGAACGGAAACAAATACTTCCGTGTGAAAAACTCCTGGGGTACCGATAATCCGGGTCAGGGATATTTCTACGCTTCTGAGCCTTACTTTGCCTATAAAACCACCTGCTACATGGTAAACAAAAAAGCGTTACCAGCAGATGTTGCAAAGAAACTGGGGATTAAATAGGATCGCCTCCGGCGATTTTAAATTGTCTTGGAGCAGGATTAGATTGATTATACTGATTGTCTTGATTTGATCATTTTGATTTTAAAAGATTTGGGGAGATAGAAGCGGATATTCGCTTTTATCTCCCCAAAATATTTATCAGAATAGCCGTTTAGTGGCCCTTTTTATCCTGGCTAATCATATTTATCTTTTTAAATATATTTGCCCTGGTCAACTAATAATTATTGACTTCGTCAATTATTATCTTCCAAAATAAATACAGTAAAAGAAATTAACGTTTTCCTTCCTGTTGCTGGGCATAAGAATAGCTTCCTAAACGGAACTTGAGCGGCACGCCTGTTTGTTTTTGCCAAACCCATTCTTTCTTACAAAAAAAGCCAAAGTGCTGCTGGTAATATGCATCGGCTGCAAGGCGGTAAACCGGGGCAGTTACAGGAACCCGGGCGGGGAATTTCCGTGTGGAAGCGGAAAGCAGTGTTGCCGGTTTTAACAGGAATCCGGTAGTATCACACAACGTAAACGGTAGTGGCTTCACTGCCACCGGCAACACCGGGGCTGCCGGTTTCAACGTAAGCGTTTGCGCCCCGGCTATCATGCCGGGGAATAAACAAACCACACTTATCCACCATCGCTGCATATATCAGGATATTTCTTCAAAACTGCCAATGCCTTCACGGACCAACACCGGTTCTGCACCGGTACAATCCACCACAGTAGAAAAACCCATACCGCCGGGTCCTCCGTCTATTACAATATCTACCTGGTTGCCGAATTTCTCATAAATGATCTCCGGGTCCGTATATTCTTCTACGTAATCTTCTATCGGCAACGTAGTACTCATAATCGGATTGCCAAGTTCTTTTACAATAGTGCGGCAAATATTATTGTCCGGTACCCTGATACCCACGGTGTCTTTCTTCGTTTTCAATAATTTGGGCACCATGCGGCTGGCCGGCAAAATAAAGGTATACGGACCAGGCAATGCCTTTTTCAGCATACGGAAAATGGGCGTATCCACACTTTTCGCGTAGTCCGACAAATGACTCAGGTCGTAACAGATAAATGAAAAGTTTGCTTTTTTCGGATCTATCTGTTTAATCCTCGCAATACGTTCTATGGCCTTGTGTTGGGTAATATCGCAGCCTAAACCATAAACCGTATCAGTTGGATAAATAATAATTCCTCCGTCTTTTAAACATTCAATAATCGTCTTTAAATGACGGGGATTCGGGTTATCCGGGTGTACGTTTAATAGCATATATAAAGTTAACGATTGTGTTTCACTTTCAGGTTTTTAGCCTACCTTTCGTCCCGATTTTTCTAAACCTACGCAATGAATTTAAAAGGCATTGTTCCCAGAACGTGGAGGAGACTGAAGAGAGTAGTACTGGTTTTAATTGTTGCACAATTTTTATACATCCTCTTGCTGAAATGGGTGAACCCGCCTATTACCATTACAGAAATCTCCAGCTGGTTCAGCCTTTGGGGAACAGATAAAAAACTTCAGAAATCCTGGGTGAGTTACGATGAAATATCCCAACACGCCAAACTGGCCGTGATAGCCAGCGAGGACCAGCTTTTTACAGATCATAATGGTTTCGACTTCAAGTCCATCGAGAAGGCGATGAAGCACAACCAGCAAAGCAAAAAAATCAAAGGCGCCAGCACGATCAGTCAGCAGGTGGCTAAAAACGTTTTCCTCTGGCAGGGACGCAGCTGGTTCCGCAAAGGGCTGGAAGTATACTTCACTTTCATGATTGAAAAAATTTGGGGCAAGCAGCGTATTCTTGAAGTGTACCTGAATGTGGCAGAAATGGGAGAGGGCGTGTTTGGGGTGGAAGCGGCCGCCCAGGCCAATTATCAAAAAAGTGCCGCCAGTCTGAACAGGGAGGAAGCCGCTATGATTGCTGCCTGTTTACCTAACCCGCTTAAATATACCATCAATCCGCCTGCACGGATCACGGCCTACCGGCAGCGTAAAATACTGGTGCAAATGCGTAACCTCGCACCGGATCCTGATATTATGGAGTTGGTTACCGGCAGAAAATAATCAGGGCCTGTTCAGCAACTGCTGCACGGCAGCTATTGCCAGGGCTTCCCGCTCTTCATAAGTACCCCTGATATCTTTCCATTCAATACCGGAATGGGTGACGATTTCCCGGTAAATATCATAAAAATAATGGCGCATTTCCGGATCAGGATATTCCCGCTGCGGATCTTCTTCCCACGGCAAATCAATATAGGTGAGCAGGTACAAATCGCACTGCTGGCGGGCAATTTGCTGTAAAATCCGCGGATCACAGCGGCCGTATTTGTGTTCGCTCCATACCTTAATTACATACAGGTCTGTATCACAAATCAACACCCCGTTGGCCTGCCGGGCCATATGCTGTTCCAGCGCTATCTGGCCGGCGGCAATTTCCAGCAGATCGGATTCTTCGTATGGCCGTTGGAGTTGATCAAGATACTCACGGGCATATTCCGGCGTCCATACAGTATTAAAATGCGCCGCCAGCTTTTCGCTGAGGGTGCTCTTCCCGGTTGATTCAGGTCCTATAACAACTACTTTCTTCATTTATGAGACATTTCTCTTTGCAACACTTCTTTTCTCCAGCTAAGATACCCGAATATGGCAATGGTAAATAAAAAGACGGTTAACCCGGCAGTAAGATACAAATGCTTATATATTAACAGCGGGATGGCTACCAGGTTGGAAATATTGAGGAATATCCAGTTTTCCAGTTTCCGCCTGGCCAGCAACCACATACCCGCGCAGGCCGTGGCGGATACAAAGGCATCCATCACCGGCACATTGGAATCGGAAAAACGGCTTAGCAGGAAATAAAAAATCCCCCAGCCGGCCAGTGCAATGAAAACAGCGGTGGTCAGCTCTTTACTGTTACTGCGCATCACCGGCGTTACCGGCTGCTCCGGGCCTTTCTTTGCCCAATAGATCCAGCCGTATACGCTCATCACCAGGTAATATGCGTTCAGCGCGGCATCGGCATATAACTTGAAATGCTCTCTCGACAGGAGATAGGTATAAATACCCGTGCTCACAATGCCGGTAGGGTATACCAGTATGTTATTATTTTTTTGAAAGATGACCGATAAGACAGCAAAGAAAACAGCTACTGCTTCCAGCCAGGTCATCTGGTGAAGACCTTCTAATATGCCCTGGTATAAATCGTTCATAGTGCGAAAGTGGATAAATAATTCCGGATTATGGCATCCGGGATGCAGTGTCTGCTGCATCCCGGAAAAATTATTGCTTATCTCCGATCAGTGTACCGGATACATTCCAGAAACTCTGGCTGGTCCCTTCCGGCTTTCCCTGCGGAATAGCCACCTGTATGGTGTGCTGTCCGGGAGTGATATCGGGCAGGGAGATGAATACCGGTGAAGTAAGCGTGCCCGGGCACCAGTTGGAACGGCTCAGATCAGAGGAGGAAAGCCCGTTGCCAAAATTACCGGATGCCGGGTTAGATAAACGATACGTAGCACAATCTGTACGCCACGGAATAAAATGATACACCCGTTTCCCATCTACAAAAATTTCATTCTGTTTAGGATTAAACTCATCGCCTCCGCCCCAGCCACCATGGCCGGTAGTCAGGAACCTTAACTGAATATTTTTAACCCCTTCCGGAATGGTGACGGTTACCTTCAGGGAGTCTTTGTCAAACAGGGTAGCATACTCCTGCCCGGCCATTTCCATCAGGTTGGTGGTATTGAAAACCGGGTATATCCAGTTGGCTGATGGCCGGTTTTCATCTTCCGGATCGCCGGGGTAATATTTAAGACTAAGACTTACTTTATGCCCGCCTTTATCGTAATTACCAATATATACGCCCAGCCAAACATCGCCCTGAAGGCGGCTGTGCAGCTCAGTGATGTCTTGCTTGTAAATCACGGAATCCGCCCAGTTGTAACCGGCAATCTTCACCTGGTTGTTAAACTGTCGTACGCCGAATGGCGTAAAAAAGCGCAATACTTCCAGTGCAGGCAAATAATTATCGGTAGCCACCATGCCCTGGTATTGCTTGCCGTTTTTAGCCGTGAATAACGGTAACGCCCGCACGCCCTTTTGCAAACCATCCAGGAAAGAGATGGCTTTATCTGCCGGGATCATAAATACGGAACCGGTTCTGTCGTACGCATCCCCGTTGGAGTATTGCGTGAGTTCCGCAAATAATGTCTGGCCCTTCTTCACTGCCGGCAGGCTTACTTTTTTAAGGATCACGGTGCCGCCCGCGAAATGATAGGTTTGATTCAGTTGCTCACCGGAAGGGTTAGGCGTATTGTTGCCCCAGCTGATCTGTTCCTGGTTAAACACCGGCAGGGTGGTATAGCGGCTGTCTATTACCTGCCGTGTATACGCGGCATCGTTTACCAGGGTACCGGTATTGGATGGCCAGGCCAGTTCTTCAGCCGTTACTTTACGCCAGGTAATTTTCTTTGCAACCGTTTCGCTGTTGCCGTTACGTACCGTTTTAAGCACCAGGCCCAGGCCGGGCGCAATAGTAAGATTGGGAGTGCCTTTCAGCCGGAGATCATTGGTATACCATACCTCTATGGTATTGGAACGGATAAGCAACTTTGCCTTTTTACATACATATCCGAGGATGGTAGCGGTATCCGGCAGTAACTCCGGGGTTGTATATTCAGAAAAGGCTTTTTTCAACGTATATACTTCCCCGTTGGGAAGACTTAACACCTGCAGGGTAGCCTGTTCCTGCAATTCCAGGAACTGTTCTTCTTTTTGTTTCCTGCCTCCGCTAACAATGTGTGCACGGTGATGATCAATTAGCAATTGCAGTTCGTTGCCGGGGATGGCTTTCCCATTGCTGCTGAAGCCATAGGTAATAACGGCCGATGCGCTGTCTACGTTCTTCTTTTTTTGCGCCTGTACCGGTTGCAGGGCGAGGGCGATGCCGGTAACGATCAGTAGTAATTTTCTCATTGTAGCTGTTTGCTTGTGTTGTATAGGAGTAGCTGGCATTTATTTCCCGGTTAAACACCAAAAAAAAGCACAGCCATAAAGACTGTGCTTTCGTTTAACACTATCATTCACTCAACTATGGCTTATTCTGCTTCTGCCACAACTTCCTTCACTTCAGGGATCATACGCTTCATCATGCCTTCAATGCCGGCTTTCAGCGTAATCATGGAGGAGGGGCAGCCTGAGCAGGAACCTTGCAACATCAGTGTAACCGTACCATTTTCATAGTCCTTGAACTGAATGGCGCCGCCATCCATTTCAACTGCAGGTTTCACATAGTTTTCAAGTAATTCCTTAATCCGTTTTACCACATCTGTATCGTCTGCACTCACTTCATTGCTCGCGGTAGATTTGGTAATAATCACCTCATCTTCGTTGATAACAGGACGGGAGTCTTCCAGGTATTCTTTCAGGAAGGCCTTAACAGTAGGAATTATATCGTTCCAGTCAGTTTCGCTGGTTTTTGTAAGCGTAATAAAGTTAGCCATAATAAATACGCCCCTGATGAAAGGGAAGCTAAACAGCTCGATGGCTAAAGGAGACGGTTTTGCACTGGCTTCATCCGGGAAATCAATGCTCTTGCCAGGGTACAGAAGCTTGTTTGCCACAAACTTCATGGTTTCCGGGTTTGGCGTCATCTCCGTATATATGCTGATGATTGGATTTCCTGTTTTAATCATTTTATCCTAATTTACTTATGCAAAGGTAGCATTTTTCAGGCAGATTTCCGGGATGCATCTGAATGTAGTCTATCGAAATTTACAATCCCGGTATAGTTCCCGGTGATATCCCCGTCACACCTCGATCTTCTTCATATTATACAAATTTTTCATTATGTTATTGAAAGAACTCTCTCCAAAAATTTATGACGCACTGAACCAGCAGGTGGAAATGGAAGCAGCCTCCTCCCAATATTACCTGGCAATGGCTTCCTGGTCAGAGGTGCAGGGGTACAATGGCGTGGCCCAGTTCCTGTACCGCCATTCCGATGAAGAAAGGGCCCATATGCTGAAGCTCCTGAAATTTATTAACGAAAGAGGCGGTCATGGCCTGGTTCCCGCATTAAAGCAGCCTACCGTGAAATTCAAAAGCATACATGCCATTTTCGAACAAGTATTTAGCCATGAGCTGTTGGTTTCCAAAGAGATCAATAAC
Organism: Chitinophaga sp. RCC_12; assembly: GCF_041360695.1. Taxonomy (NCBI): domain Bacteria; kingdom Pseudomonadati; phylum Bacteroidota; class Chitinophagia; order Chitinophagales; family Chitinophagaceae; genus Chitinophaga; species Chitinophaga sp. RCC_12. Next base: position 642,163 of record NZ_JBFUPS010000002.1, on the reverse strand, counting down.
CTCGTGGATATGTGCCTCAGCGAAAAGGACTATGCCACCCACAACTTCCTGCAATGGTATGTGACGGAACAAATTGAAGAAGAACGCCTGGCCCGGCATATTCTTGATAAATTAAAACTGATCGGGGAAGACAAGGGCGGTCTTTACATTTTTGACCGCGACCTGGCCGTTCTGGACAGCAACGATAAACACTAACATTAGATTTAATTATTGCGCGTCACTTATTACTTTTGTGGTCATATATGCAAACATCAAAAGTTTTAAAAGCCCGCAAAAGAATTGCCCTTATTGCTCACGACCACAAAAAGGCGGAGCTAATTGAATGGGCCACTTATAATAAAACGGTACTGAGCCGCCATGAACTGTATGCAACCGGCACTACCGGTCTGCTGATAGAACAAGCGCTGGATGTATCTGTAAGAAAACTCCTGAGTGGCCCGCTGGGCGGCGATCAGCAAATTGGCGCCCTCGTGGCCACCGGGGAACTCGATGTGATCATTTTCTTCTGGGATCCAATGGAAGCCCTGCCTCATGACCCGGATATCAAAGCCCTGCTGCGCTTAGGTGTAGTGTGGAATATCCCGATGGCGAGCAACCGCGCATCCGCCGACTTCCTCCTCACATCCCCGCTCATGCACCAGGAATACGAAGCCAGTCTCCCGGACTACAGCCAGTATACAAAAAGGAAGATATAGGCGTTTTAGTACCCGGATTTTCCGTACATTAAAGAAACGCTCCGGGAATGAAAACTGCTTTTACCCTCTACTTTACTACCATTCTGACTGGTTTGGCTTTGCTGTGCAACGCACAAAATGATAGCAGCAAAGCCACCCGCGACTCCCTCACAAACTCACAACTGATCCTCACCACCCGCCTGCTCCGGGAAAACGATTCTCTCCAGAAAGCGGACGACGAACAGAAAAAACAGCTGCAGCAACAACTGCTGCTGATCAGTAACGACAACGACAACCGCAAAAAAGAACTGCAACAGAAACTCTCCGCTTTTGAACAGGCCGACTCCCTGAAAAAAGTCGCGGCCCGCCAGCGGATTATCCAGCTGAAAGCTACCAGCAAAGGCATTCCGGTAGTACCCTTCCGCCGTGATACCCTCTTCTATATTTATAATAAACTGGGACCACTGAACCCCAGCGACCGTGCAGCAAACATTGAACATAAACTGTCGCAGCTGGCCGACGATCCCTTTTTTATACCTGATTCTATTAAAGTTATACCCAACGAAAACAATATAGACGTTACCTATAATGAACTGGTACTGTTAAGCGTAACAAATGACGACGCCCTTTGGCTGGACCAGGAAAAAGAACCCGTTGCGCAAAAGTATGCCGCCGCTGTACGTAACGCGATAATACAGGAAAAGAAAGACAGCAGCCTGCAGAATGTCCTTGTCCGGATCGCCTGGCTGTTACTGATCATCGTTATCTTTTCCGCTATCGTATACGGCATCAACCGCTTGTTCAAACGCCTGCGCAAAAGGATTGTCCGTGAAAAAGACCGCTATTTCAAAGGCGTAAAAGTAAAAGATTACGCTTTGCTGAACCAGCAAAAGCAGATAGGTATTGTTTTTAACGTGTTGCGTATAGTAAGAATCGTGGCTATTCTTTTTGTCTTTTACATTACGCTGCCCTTTGTATTCAGCATATTTCCCTGGACAAAAGGCATCGCCGATAAACTGATCAACTGGACATTGTCGCCCATCAAATCTATCCTGGTGGGCTTCCTGCATTATCTTCCCAAATTACTCACGATCATCGTAATTTATCTTATCACGCGGTACCTGGTAAAACTGGTGAACTATCTCTCGGAAGAAGTAGCCACCGGCAACCTCTCGCTCAAAGGTTTTTATGCCGATTGGGCAAGACCCACCGGAAGCGGGATCAAGTTCCTGTTGTATGCCTTTATGTTCGTTGTCATATTTCCTTATTTGCCCGGATCAGATTCAAAAATATTCCAGGGCGTTTCTGTTTTCCTCGGTATCCTGTTTTCATTGGGTTCTTCTTCCGCCATTTCCAATGTGATAGCGGGTTTTGTAATTACGTACATGCGTCCTTTTAAGATCGGGGACCGGGTAAAAATCGGGGAAATTACGGGAGATGTAATTGAAAAGAACCTGCTGGTAACCCGGCTGCGCACGATTAAGAACGAAGAAATTACGGTGCCCAACGCCAGCATATTAAGTGGCCATACCATTAACTTCACCACGTCCAGCAAAGACCTTGGCCTCATCTTACATACTACCGTTACTATCGGCTATGAAGTACCCTGGAAAAAAGTACATGAAATGCTGATCAAGGCTGCTATAGAAACAGACGGCGTTATGAAAGACAAGCCTCCCTTTGTTTTACAAACCAGCCTGGATGATTTTGCCATCGCTTACGAAATCAATGTGTATACCGATCATTCCCATAAAATGGCCGTCATCTATTCTGATCTGCACCGGCATATCATAGATGAGTTTAATGCTGCGGGTATTGAAATTATGTCGCCGCATTTCATTGCACACCGCGATGGAAATATGACCACGGTCCCAGCAGAATATTTGCCGGAAGATTACCAGGCGCCTGCCACGAAGCTGAAGATGGAGAAAGATTAGCTCCCTATCTTCATAAGAATCACATATTTGTATCGGATCAGCCCTGCTTTTTGCTATTTTCGCATCTTACGGTTAAAAAGTCAGGCTGATGTTGAAGCAATTTATAGCAGGCGTAATACCATTGATTATCGGAATGCAGCAGGCATGGGCGCAACTGCCCCCCAAACGCGAGCTAAGAGCGGTATGGATTGCCACTGTGGAAAATATTGACTGGCCATCGCGGCGGGGATTGAGTACTGAGCAGCAAAAACAGGAATTCATAGCCATACTCGACCAGCAACAGCGAAACGGTATGAATGCGGTAGTGGTGCAGGTGCGCCCGGCTACCGACGCCTTTTATCCATCTCCATATGAGCCCTGGTCTGAATACCTCACCGGCGTGCAGGGGCAGGCGCCAAATCCATACTATGATCCGTTACAGTTCATGGTGGAAGAAACACATAAACGCGGCATGGAATTTCATGCCTGGTTTAACCCATACAGGGCTGTATTTAATACAAGCCGCAGCAGCGTGGCCGCCAATCATATTACCCGCCTGAAACCGCAATGGTTCGTTGTTTACGACAATAAAAAATATTTTGATCCGGGCATTCCGGAAGTGCGCGAATATGTAACGATGGTTATCCGCGACGTGGTAAAACGCTATGATATCGACGCCGTACATTTCGATGATTATTTTTATCCTTACCGGGTTCCGGGAAAAGAATTCCCGGATAACAGCTCCTACCGCCTGTATGGTAACAATATGATGAAAGATGACTGGCGCCGCGCCAATACAGATGCCATCATAAAAATGCTGAGCGTAGCCATCAAGGCAGAAAAACCCTGGGTGAAGTTTGGTGTCAGTCCCTTTGGCGTTTGGCGTAATAAAGACAAAGACCAGGAAGGATCCTATACCAAAGGCGGTCAAACCAACTACGACGATCTGTTTGCCGACATCCTGAAATGGCTGAAAAACGGATGGATCGATTATGTAGCGCCGCAGATCTATTGGGAGCGTGGACACCGGCTGGCCGACTACGAAATATTACTAAACTGGTGGAGCCAGCATGGCTATGGCCGCCACGTGTATATTGGCCACGGCGTTTACCGGATTGGCAGCAATGCGGCCTGGAAAAATCCAAATGAATTACCTGCACAAATAGAAGAAGCGAGAACACTGAACACTATCCAGGGCAGTATTTTTTACAGTGCGGCCTCTTTCCGCGGCAACCCGCTGGGCATTGAAGATGCGTTGCGTACCCGTCTTTATAAATACCCGGCATTACGGCCCATTATGCCATGGCTGCCAAAGGAAACACCCGAAGCGCCTTACTTTATTGATGCCTTTGAACGGCCGGGAGGATTGGAAATACACTGGGCGGATGATGATACCAGCGGCCACACCAAACAGTATGTACTGTACCGGTTTGAGCAAAACGAAGCGATTAACGTCAGCGACCCTACGAAAATTATCAGCATCCTGTCGCAGTCGTCCGATCCTGAATTTAAAGACCTCACTTATGTGAAAGGGAGGCTGTATACCTACATCGTTACCGCGCTCGACAGGTTACAGAATGAGAGTCATATCAGCGAGCCACTGCGTATGCGGCAGTTAAATGGAAAAGTACAATTCCTTTTCGAGCCATAGCAGCGGGGAACAGGCGCATTAAAAAATCAGTGCGCCTGTTTCCATATCTATCGCGGTGGCTTCTGCAGGAAGTTTTAGTTCCGGGAAGGCATCTGTGTGCTGCAGTGCAACAGTAGAACCCAGCAACCCGCCGGCAACGCCGCCCATTAAGGCCCCGCCTATGATGGCGCTTTGTCTCCTTTCATAGGCCGGCAAATAAGAAGTGATCACATAGCCATAACCGCTGCGGGAAAGTCCTACCAGTGATTTATTGTTGTATTTAAATACCGCCCCGTTTTTTACCACGCCCCATAACGCAGGAACAATCGTTTTCTGGCCGTCGCCGGGAACAGCATACACCTTCACTTTGCCCGCTTTTCCTTTTGCTTCATATTGCAGGATATCAGGCTTGTTCTCCAGGAAACTGGCGAATGACAGGTATATACCATCGTTCATTACAGGGGCTTTCAGCGCCGGCAGTTCCCGCTTTTTTGCATAAATTTCTGTGGTCGCGGCATAGGAGAGTCCCGGCCCGGCGTCCGCCAGCACTGAATCCAGGACCCCGGCGCCGGCCGCATAAAATTCCTTGAATGCATTTGAGATATTGTTCCGGTGCTGGTGGGTTACATCAAAGCCATTGTTCAAATGTGCTATATCCATGGCTTTCAACAGTTTGTAGGTATCGTCGCCGGTTTGCACATAGGCGGTTGCCTTTACACGGACATAGGCTTTTTCTCCCATCATCTGGGTACGTTCCCCGATGCGAAGATCCTCCACCACCCATATCAGCCGGGGTTTGCCGGGGATGAATATGCCTCCGAAGGTATTGTTTACGAACTCCTGCAGGTACCTGCCCATTTCCTTATCGGGGATGGCTTCTGCCTTATTGTTGAAAAGCCCGGTTTGTAAAAAGCCAATGCGGGCGGTATCCCATACCGCGCTGACAATGGTAATTCCGGATACCTTCCCCAGCAGGCTGTCGGCGGTAAAGGGGGAAGCCTTCCCCAGGCTTACTTTTTTTTGTGAGATGGCAGCCGGCGCTTCGGCGGCATCTTGTGCGCGGGCCGGCAGCAGAAATCCGGCAGACACTAAAAACGCACTCATGAATAGCTTTGGGAGCATAAAATTGGTATAGGCGTTTATGTTAGTAAAGGGTATCATTCAAATATAATACAGGGCGGTTGAAAAAGCACCTCGCACAAAAGTGTTATAATCCGGGTCACTTTAAAGGTGCCGGTCTGAGCCTTAAAATGGAACCAATTTGTCCTGAGGGAGCAGCCATTTTTTCAAATATTCTAACAATTACCGGCATCTTTTTATGTTTTTCTAAATTTTAACCGTCTAACAAAAGTTTATACAAAAAATACCGCATTCCTTTAGTATCTTTAAACCGTTCCCGAATTATATCGTACACCATCACCCGCGGCGCAAGTCAGAAGGGAAGGGTGTGCCAAAGCAAAAAATCTAAACCAAATGGATGAAGTGAAGCAAACGCAAGGTTTATACCGTCCGGAATTTGAACATGATGCCTGCGGAACAGGTTTTACTGCCCACATCAAGGGTCGTAAATCCCACCATATTATACGTGATGCCTTAACCATGCTGGAAAACATGGAACACCGCGGAGCCTGCGGTTGTGAGCAGAACACGGGAGATGGTGCAGGAATACTGTTTCAAACGCCCCATGAGTTCCTGTATGATGAATGCCTGAAACTGGGCATCGCCTTACCGGAGTTTGGAAAATACGGTGTAGGCATGGTCTTCTTTCCGAAAGAGCCACGCTGGCGTGAAGAATGCCGTGAAATATTTCAACGCAGCGCAGAGAAACTGGGCCTGGAAATTCTGGGTTACCGTAAAGTACCGGTACGCCCGGATGGTATTGGTGAATCAGCCCTTTCTGTAGAACCGGAAATTGAACAGGTATTTATTGCCTGCCCTTATCATATCAGCGATCCGGAAATTTTTGAGCGCAAACTGTTTGTGCTCCGTAACTACGTTTCCAAAACTGTTCGCAATACCGTTCCCAAAGAGAAATCGCTGTTTTACATTGCGTCCCTCTCTTATAAAACAATTGTATATAAAGGTCAGCTGACCACCTACCAGGTGCGTCATTATTATACAGACCTCAGCGATGAGAAAATGGTGTCGGCTTTTGCCCTCATCCACTCCCGGTTTGCCACCAACACTTTCCCCAGCTGGAGATTGGCCCACCCTTACAGGTACATTGCCCACAACGGGGAAATCAATACGCTGAAAGGTAACCTTAACTGGCTCCGCGCCGGCGAAAGGGACTTTATTTCCAAATATTTCAGCAAAGAAGAGATGGAAATGCTGCTTCCCATCGTGGAAGAAGGCCAGTCCGACTCTGCCAGCCTGGATAATGTGATTGAGCTGCTCACCATGACCGGCCGCTCCCTGCCGCATGTAATGATGATGCTGGTCCCGGAAGCCTGGGATGGCAACGAAGACATGGGCGAAGAAAAGAAAGCGTTCTATGAATATCATGCCTCCCTCATGGAGCCATGGGATGGTCCTGCTTCCATTTCTTTCACCGATGGTAAAATTATTGGCGCCACCCTGGATCGTAACGGTTTACGTCCGAGCCGCTTCGTGGTAACAAAAGACGATCGCGTAATCATGGCTTCAGAAGCCGGTGTATTGCCCATCGATCCAAAAAATATTAAAGAGAAAGGCCGCCTGCAACCTGGTAAAATGTTTATCGTAGACATGGACCAGGGCCGTATCATAGGTGATGAAGAGCTGAAACAACAGATCTGCTCCCAGCAACCTTATGGCGAATGGCTGAATAAGTATAAGATCCGCCTGGAAGAACTGCCGGAACCAAGAGTAACCTTTACTCACCTGGAACACGACCAGATCTTTAAATACCAGCGCGCCTTCGGTTACAGCACAGAAGACCTGGATCACATCATTGCCCCCATGGCAATTGATGGCAAGGAACCTGTTGGCTCTATGGGTACAGATACCCCGCTGGCAGTACTGAGCAATCAGCCACAACATCTCTGTAACTATTTCAAACAATTATTTGCACAGGTAACCAACCCGCCAATTGATCCTATCAGGGAAAGACTGGTGATGTCGCTGGCTACTTTTGTAGGCAACAACGGCAACCTGCTGGATGAAGATCCGCTGCACTGCCACGGTTTGGCGCTGCGTCACCCGATCCTCAACAACCACGAACTGGAAAAGATCCGTAGTATCGATACCGGCTTATTCCAGGCCAAAACATTACACACTTATTTCAAGGCAGATGGTAAGCCCGGCTCCCTGGAAAAAGGATTGGCCCGCTTATGCCGCTACGCGGTAGACGCCGTGGAAGACGGGTTCGAGGTGATCATCCTTTCTGACCGTGCTATCGACTCAGAACACGCCGCCATTCCATCTATCCTGGCTGCATCCGCCGTTCACCACCACCTGATCCGCAAGGGTTACCGTGGTCAGGTTGGACTGATCGTGGAAGCCGGTGATGTTTGGGAAGTACACCATTTTGCCTGCCTGTTGGGCTTTGGCGTAACCGCCATCAACCCGTACCTGGCCCTCAGCACCATCCGCGATATGAAGCTGAATGGCAAACTGGACACCGCGCTCGACGTAGATAAACTGAAGAAAAATTATATCAAAGCTATCTGTGACGGCCTTCTGAAAGTATTCTCCAAGATGGGCATCTCCACCCTGCAATCATACCAGGGTGCACAGATCTTCGAAATATTGGGTATCAACCAGGCAACTGTTGATAAATATTTCACCGGCGCCGTTTCCCGTATCCAGGGATTGGGGCTCGATGAAATTGCCCGTGAAACACTGGCTAAACACTGGATGGGCTACGGTCGTAAAGAAACACCGGTGCAGCGTTTAACAGAGGGTGGCGTATATCAGTGGAAACGTAAAGGAGAATTCCATCTCTTTAACCCCACTACTATTCACTATCTGCAACTGGCTACCCGCATGGGCGATTATGCTGCTTTCAAAAAGTATTCAAAAGCAGTAAACGATCAAAGCGAAAAAGCAGCCACTTTACGGAGCCTGTTTACGTTTAAAAAGAATCGTCCATCTATTTCCATTGATGAAGTAGAACCAGCATCCAGCATCTTCAAGCGCTTTGCTACCGGTGCCATGAGCTTTGGATCTATTTCCCACGAGGCACACTCCACACTGGCCATTGCCATGAACCGTATCGGCGCAAAAAGCAATACCGGTGAGGGTGGGGAAGATGAGCTGCGTTATGAATTGCTGGAAAACGGCGACTCTATGCGTTCTGCCATCAAACAGGTTGCCAGCGCCCGTTTCGGGGTTACCAGCTACTACCTGACCAATGCCGACGAATTACAGATTAAAATGGCGCAGGGTGCAAAACCCGGCGAAGGCGGGCAGTTGCCCGGCCATAAAGTGGATGAGTGGATCGCAAAAGTAAGGCACTCCACACCCGGTGTGGGCCTCATTTCTCCGCCTCCTCACCACGATATTTATTCTATTGAGGATCTGGCACAGCTGATCTATGACCTGAAAAATGCTAACCGTGCCGCCCGTATCAGCGTGAAGCTGGTATCCAAGGCTGGTGTTGGTACTATCGCTGCCGGTGTTGCTAAAGCACACGCCGATGTGGTACTGGTTTCAGGTTTCGATGGCGGTACCGGCGCTTCTCCCGAAAGCTCCATCAAACACGCAGGTTTGCCATGGGAGCTCGGTTTGGCCGAATCACACCAGACCCTCGTAAAAAATAAGCTCCGCAGCAGGGTAGTACTGCAAACAGATGGTCAGCTGAAAACCGGCCGCGACATTGCGATTGCTACCTTATTGGGTGCTGAAGAATGGGGTGTTGCCACCGCTGCCCTCGTGGTAGAAGGTTGTATCATGATGCGTAAGTGCCATGTAAACACCTGTCCTGTTGGTGTGGCTACCCAGGATCCTGAACTGCGCAAACGCTTCACCGGCGATCCGCAACACGTGGTAAACCTGTTCACCTATCTCGTGGAAGAACTCCGCGAAATCATGGCTGACCTGGGCTTCCGCACCATCAATGAAATGGTGGGTCAGGTAGAATGCCTCCAGATGCGTGATAACATCACCAACTGGAAAACACAAAAACTGGATCTGTCACCGATCTTATATAAAGAAGAAGCTTCTGCCGAAACCGGCCTGTACAAACAGGAAGAACAGGATCACGGCATCAGCGAAGTAATCGACTGGCAACTGCTGAAGGCTGCACAGCCGGCACTGGAAAAGAAAGCCAGGGTATATCAGCAGTTCCCTGTAAAAAATACAGATCGTACCATCGGTACCATCCTGTCTAACGAAATATCTAAACGCTACAAGAGCGAAGGATTACCGGAAGACACCCTGCATTTTAAATTTATCGGATCTGCAGGCCAGAGCTTCGGCGCTTTCACCACCAAAGGGTTAACGCTGGAACTGGAAGGAGAAGCCAATGACTACTTCGGTAAAGGCCTGTCTGGCTCCAAACTGATCCTCTATCCACACGGAGAAGCAGGGTTCAAGGCGGAAGAAAATATCATCGCAGGTAACGTTTGCTTCTATGGAGCAACTTCCGGTGAAGCTTTCATCCGCGGTAAGGCTGGCGAGCGTTTCTGTGTACGTAACTCCGGCGCTACCGTAGTAGTAGAAGGTGTGGGTGATCACGGATGTGAATACATGACCGGTGGTAAAGCAGTGATACTGGGTGAAACCGGCCGCAACTTCGGAGCAGGTATGAGCGGTGGTATTGCCTTTGTATACGATGTGAAAGGCACTTTCGCCAACTACTGCAACCGGGATATGATTGACCTCGATCCGCTGGATCAGGCAGATGTAGCCATGTTGCAGGATCTGATCACAAAACATCACGCCTACACAAACAGCACCGTGGCGAAGTTTATCCTGAAAGACTGGGAAAACCAACTGCGTCATTTTGTGAAAGTATTCCCGAAAGAATACAAGGCAGCGTTGAAATCAGACAAAGTACAGGGTCAGAAAGTAGGTCACTAATTGAACAATTAACATTCATCATCAAAATATCCCTTGCAGGTAAGGGACTTGTGGAGGAAAATTATGGGTAAACCTACAGGATTCCTGGAATTTACACGCGAGCTGCCCGGGAAAGCGGATCCCCGGGAAAGGGTTGGTCACTATAATGAATTTGTAGAACGCTTCCCCGATAACAAATTAAATCAGCAAGCAGCCCGCTGTATGAACTGCGGCGTGCCTTTTTGCCACAGCGGATGCCCGCTGGGTAATGTGATACCGGAATTTAACGATGCCGTATACCGCCAGGATTGGAAAGAAGCGTATGATATACTGTCTTCTACCAATAACTTCCCGGAATTTACCGGACGTATTTGCCCGGCTCCCTGCGAAAGCGCCTGTGTGCTCGGTATTAACCAGCCCCCGGTAGCTATCGAGGAAATAGAAAAACACATCATTGAAGTTGCTTTCGATAAAGGTCTGGTACAGGCAAAAGCGCCCCGTATGCGTACCGGCAAAAAAATAGCTGTTATTGGTTCCGGCCCCGCCGGTTTAGCCGCAGCAGCACAGTTGAACTATGCCGGCCATACCGTTACGGTGTTTGAACGTGATGATGCACCAGGCGGACTTTTACGCTACGGTATTCCAGACTTCAAACTGGAAAAATGGGTAGTAGACCGCCGTGTGAAACTGATGGAAGAAGAAGGCGTGGTGTTTCAATGCAATGCCAACGTAGGCGTTAACGTTAGTACCAATGATCTGCTGAGAGAATACAACGCAATTGTACTGGCTGGTGGTTCCACCATTCCACGCGACCTGCCTATCCAGGGCCGTGAGCTGAAAGGCGTACACTATGCGATGGACTTCCTGAAGCAGCAGAATAAAAGAGTAAGCAATATTGCAGTAGAAGGCAGTGATATACTGGCAACCGGCAAAAATGTAATTGTAATTGGTGGTGGTGATACGGGCTCCGATTGTGTGGGAACCAGTAACCGTCATGGCGCCAACAGCGTTACACAGCTGGAGTTATTACCAAAACCTCCGGGCGAACGTACGCCGTATATGCCATGGCCTACCTACCCGATGGTCTTAAAAACATCCTCTTCCCACGAAGAGGGAGCAGACCGTAAATGGGCCATCGCTACCAAATCCTTTATCGGGGATGATAACGGCCACCTGAAAGCCCTGCGCCTGGTAGACCTGCAATGGACCGCCAGCGCCGACGGCAGACCGGCAAAATTCACGGAAGTACCCGGATCAGAAAGGGATGTCCCCTGCGAACTGGCCTTACTGGCTATGGGCTTCGTACATCCACAACATACCGGCTTACTGGATCAGCTGGAAGTGGAAAGAGACGAACGCGGTAATGTAAAAGCTACCGAAAAAGACTACCTGACATCTATCCCTAAAGTGTTCACTGCCGGCGATATGCGCCGCGGACAATCACTGGTGGTATGGGCAATAAGCGAAGGTCGTGAGTGCGCAAGAAAAGTGGACGAATTCCTGATGGGTAGCTCCCAGCTGGAAAGCAAAGACCATTCACTGCAGGCAATGGCTTTATAATTCAAAAATGTAAATCAAAATTTTTCTCATAAGCAGGTTTAGATTTTGTTGTAACCTTCAGCCGGGCCGGGTTTTTACCCGGCCTATATTTTTTTAAAAGACAGGATTCCCTCCCGGGAAACCGCCAGCTTCTGCTTAATGCCTGCTGTTAACGTCTCCCTCTCCTGATTTTAAAGACATAATTCAAACATCAGCAGAAACAAAGCCGGTGTTCAGCTATTTCCGGCTAACCTCACTCCCTAAACCCGATACATTTGTTTATTATGAAACAACTGTTGTGTTTTTGGGGCCTGCTGTTGCTCGGTATTTCCGTAGCAGCGCAAAGTGTGCTGATTACAGACGCACCTCAACTAAAGAAAGGCCTGTATAAAACCTTTGAGGAATTTCAATCAAATAATCCTTCGGAAGAGGGAGACCTGGTAATCAAAAACCGCAGCTCCGCCGCGCAGATCTACCTGCTGGCCAACAGGAATGAACTGGTGCTCCGGGATGGCGCCGGCCAGGAACACAAACTGAAAAACTACTGGGGCTTTTGCGACGGCAAGAACATCTACATCAAAGACAACGGTCTTAATAAACTACAGGAAATCGGCTACTACTGCATATATGCCCTGCACGGCATCCAACCCTCCCGGGGGTATTTAAACCAGGCCGATATGACAACAAACAGCATCAGCACACCGGTGGTACTCAAAAAAGTGCTGAATGTGGTGACAGGCCAGATATTGGAATTATCTGCCTACAATCTCAAAAAATATATTCTCCCGCAAGACAGCGTATTGCTCGACGAATTCAGGGGCGACAGGGAAAAGAAAGATCAGCTGGAGTATTATATCTTCCGGTTTAATCAACGGAATAAACCCGGAACAAAGTAATTATTCTTCTTTCAAAATGATACTGTTTAAGTTTCATTAACCCGCTGCTGTTATGGCTTTGGTATATTGTGCCTATCACAATATTGTGAGATGAATAAACATTTTTTCATGAAAAAAGAATTAATTGAAGCGCTGTTTAAACAATTTGAACAGGCCTGTTATGAACACAAGGGTATCGAGTGCTGGAGTGCCAGGGAATTGCAGCAAATTCTTGGCTATTTAAGATGGGAAAACTTTTTCAAAGTCATTGAAAAGGCAAAGAACTCCTGCGAAAACAGTGGGATTATTGTTTCAGATCATTTTCGTGATATCACGAAAACGATCGCTGTTCCCAAAGGAGGCCAAAGGCAACTTCAGGACATCGCGCTTACCCGTTACGCCTGCTACCTGATTGCTCAAAGTGGCGACACCCAAAAAGATCCGATTGCATTTGCCCAAACCTACTTTGCCGTGCAAACCCGCAAACAGGAAATTGTTGAAAAAAGATTGCTGGATATTGACCGTATTAATGCCCGGGAAAAGCTATCGAAGTCAGAAAAGGCATTATCCGGTATTATTTACGAAAGAGGGGTGGACGATAAAGGATTTGCCCGGATCCGTTCCAAAGGCGATGAAGCTCTTTTCGGAGGATTTACTACCCGCGATATGAAGAGAAAACTGGTCATTCCCGAAAGCAGGGCATTGGCCGATTTCCTTCCCACTATTACCATTAAAGCAAAAGACCTCGCCACAGAACTCACCAGTCATAATGTACTGGAAAAAGACCTGAAAGGAGAAGAGGATATTACCGAAGAACATGTTGACAACAATACCGCCGTTAGAAATGTGCTCCTGGAAAGAGGTGTAAAACCAGAAAGCCTTCCCCCGGCAGAAGATGTGGATAAAGTAAAAAGAAGAATTGAAAAAGAAGATAAAAATGCCCTGAATCAGGATAACTAAGTAATAAAAACCAACCCGTCCGGTCCATTTCCTTTTCGCCAATCTGTGCATATTACTACTCACCCCATTCTGTTTCCATCGCCAAAAAAAGTATGTCCGTTACCGTATTTGATGTATTCTTGCAATAACGATTCGTTGCCGGTACCTCTGAGGTATGGATTTTGTTGTACCCGCAGGCATGCGCCCGGTTGCACTATCCTGCCGGCAAAGTAAACCATAAGCGTGCTTTTGCGTTTATATTCAGTAATTTACTTTTGTAATACATCATAGTGACAGAACCAGCAGAAACCGGAGAAAAACACGGCCGCCCCTGGTGGCGATGGCTTATATGGATTATTGTTGCGGTGCTCCTATTGCCCGTAATGGCTGTTTTATTATTACAACTGAACGGCGTCCAGAATTACTTAAGAGAACAGGGAGAATTATACCTCCGGAAAAAACTGCACACCAAAGTGCAAATCGGCTACCTGCGCGCACGTGGCTGGCAGTACCTGGAACTTCGGAATGTATATGTGGCCGACACCGCCAACCAGGCCCTTTTTTATACCGGCTCCCTCAAAGTACATTACAACCTCCTGTCGCTGATCAGCAATGAACTGAAAATAGATAAACTGGAGTGGGACACCCTGCTGGTAAATGCATACCGGCACCCCGGCGATTCCGCATTTAATTACCAATTTGCTATAGATGCCTTTGTAACCCCTTCCGGGGACAAGGATACCCTGGCGCCGGAAACCGGCACCACGTTGCAATTCCGGCTGAAGGACATTTCACTTCGTAAAGTGAAAGTAAGCTATGAAGATGCGCAGGGCGGCATGTCCGCGGTTCTCACCTGGGATAGTTTACACGTTGACCCGGACGACCTCCTCATAGATGATGGCATTTACGCGTTCAGGGGCATCACCCTCGATGGACTGAAAGGCTTTTTCCGGCAAAAGTACATCGCGCCGGCTGTTACCTCTGCCGCCCCGCCGCCACCACCGGCAGATACCAGCAGCGCATCACTCCATCTGCTCCTGAAAAAACTACAGATCAACAACAGTCATTTCCTGTATGCAGATGAAGGCTCCGGTATTACCACCGCCTGGAAAATAGGCGCCCTGCAATTACGCAACAGCAACCTGGACCAGGACTCTACCCGTATACAGGTGGGCGATCTCTCTATCAGTAACACCGCCGGCCTGGTAATGATGGTTGCCGGAAAGGATTCCGTTCCCGCCGCGCCAAACGATACCACGCCAAATACCTGGCAGGTATTTGCCACCCAGGTAAATCTTGATAAACTTGCCCTGCGCTACGATAACGGTGGCCCCGCACCCAAAGCCGCGGGACCAGATCCTGACTATAACCACTTGCTGCTGACCCAATTCTCCAGTAAAATCAGCAATATCCGGTATAAGCCGGATAGCATTATGGTGGGAATAAAATCATTGACCGCCAGGGACAAGTCCGGCTTTACCATCCGCAAAGCCAATATGGACGTATTGTTCACGCCTTATACGCTGGCGCTGCGCAACTTCCTGCTGCAAACCAATAAAAGCATTTTCCGCAAACAGATCATCGTAACAGTGCCTTCCTGGTCCGGCATCTCCGACCACCTGGACCAGCTCGGACTGGACGCCAATCTCGATTCTGTGCATGTAGCGCTGGGAGAATGGCTTCCCTTCGTTCCCAACGCACGCAAAAACAAATCATTCGCCCAGCTATGGAATAAACAACTAACGCTGGCGGCTATATTAAAAGGAAACCTGGGAGAACTGAATATTAAACAGCTCTACGTCAACGATCATGAAGGCAACCTGCTTAAAACAGACAATGGCCAGGTGCTCCATGCTACAGACCCGGACCTGCTCAGCGCCGATCTTCCTGCACTTTATATACAAACGGGCAACAAACCCTTGCGCGCCTGGCTACCCGCGGGTACCCTACCGGATACGCCACGCCTGCCGGAAAACATGCTGATTACCGGTATGTTCAAAGGCGGCATGAAGGACCTCGTTACCCAGCTGCAGCTGAAAAGCGAAACCGCCAACGCCAACATCAACGCACGCCTCGTCAATATTACCGACAGCATACGCAGCAGCTACACCATTAGCATTCCATACTTCCGCATTAACCCGGGAGCAATGCTATACGATACTACCTACGGCTGGATGTCCGGCAAACTGAGCGCTACCGGTGAGGGCTATACGCTAAAACAGATGGTAGCCAAAACAACCGCACAACTGGATGAAGCTACCTATAACGCCTATACGTACCACGACGTAAGCTTGGTTGCCGGTATCAACAAAGGCGATTTTGAAGCACAGGGTGAAAGCGCAGATAGCAGCATCACCGCCACTTTCGATATCAGCGGGCAAATGGTGGATACCACCATCCGGGGACTGAAAGTAAATATGGAACTGGCTAAAGCCGACCTGTATGCCACCCATTGGTATACAGAACCGTTAACGGTACAGGGCAATCTCCTGGCAGATTTCAACAGCATAGAACCACAGCGCATAGAAGGCAATGCCTTTTTAACAAAATGGCAGATAGCCACACAGGGACAGGTATTTCCGCTGGACAGTATCTCCCTGGTAGCCGAATACAAGGATCAGCAATACCTCACCTTAAAAAGTCCATTTGGCCTGATCAGCGCCAACGGCCATATCGATTATACAAAAGTGGGGGCCGCCTTCGCCAATATTATCAATAAACCATTAATGCCGGCCGATTCCGGCGCTATTGTACAGGTCCCCGGCGGACAATCACTGCAGTGGAATGCCTCTTTACAGTGGCCAAAGAATTTACACCAGATGATTCCAACACTGCGCATGGAAGTACCGCTGGTGATGAATGGCCGCCTCAACAGCGACAGCAGCCTGCTGATCGCAAACGCATATCTTCCGAAAATTAATTATGATTCCCTGCAGGTCGACAGCCTACGCATAGGCGTAGCTATCCGGGATACCTCATTGAGGCTCGGAGCATCTCTGGCCCGCATGGCGCACCCTACGTTCCCGCTGCAACATACCTATCTTACGGCTTATGCCAACACTGGTGTGGTTGACTTTGACGTAGTACTGGATGATGTTAAACGGCAACCCAAGTATAAACTGGGCGGCATTTTTACTTTCCTGAAAGATAATGCCATGCAGCTGTCACTCAAACCCGGACTGTTGTTAAACAAACAGGAATGGACCGTGGCAGAGAACAATATTCTCCGGATGAAAAATGGCGCACCGGATACCGCGAATATCAAACTGTCGCAGGGCGATCAGTCCATCCAGGTGGCCACCAAGCCTGATACCAGCGCCCCTACTGCGCTTCAGGCCAACATCGCCAATTTTAAATTGTCTACCATCACCGCCCTACTGGCAACAGACACCCTGCTGGCCAACGGTATCCTGAATGCAGAAGCAACCGTACGTAACTGGAACCAGACTCCATTGATTCACGCCACGCTGAAAGTAGACAGTCTAACGGTGAAGAATACACGCATGGGAACATTAGACGCCAATGTGGAAAACAGCGGCCCTGGCCAATATAAACTTACAGCCGGATTAACCGGCAACGATAATGATATAAAGGTGGACGGCACCTACGACACTACTATCAATGCCCAGCTGGATATCAATAAACTGAGCATTGCCTCGCTGGAACCATTCACGATGGGCAATGTTACCAAAATGTCCGGCAGTGCCACGGGGCAGTTCAATATTACAGGTACGCCGTCGGCCCCAAAAGTATTGGGAAGCCTGCATTTCGATAATGCCGCCGGCATGGTAACCATGATCGGCAGCACTTTCCATTTGCCGGATGAAGATATCGTACTGGACGAAAGAGGGATACAACTGAATAACCTGGTAATAGCCGACAGCGCTAATAATGAACTGGTGGTAGATGGCCGCATTAATACCAGGAATTTCACCCGGTATAGCTTTAACCTCGATGTTACTGCTGATAACTTCATGGCCCTGGGCCGGCAACAAAACCCGGACCAGTGGATTTATGGACCCGCTTATATAGATAGCAAAGTGAAGATCCGCGGCACACTCGACCTGCCGAGAATTGATGCCATCGTAAAGCTGCGCGACAAATCCAGCGTTACCATGACGCTGCCACAAGAGGAGCCGGGACTCGCCAACAGGGAAGGCGTGATCGAATTTGTGGATAAATCCAACCCTGTCGATTCCGCACTGCTGGCCCGTGAAGATAGCCTTCGGTTTAAAACCACGCGGTTAAAAGGCATGTTCTTATCCGGTAACCTCGATATTACACCGGAGTCCGTTCTTAAAATTATTATCGATTCACAAAACGGTGATTATGTACAGGCAAAAGGTACCGCCAGCATTAATGCCACGCTGGATCCCAGCAGTAAGTTAAGTCTTACCGGCCGCTATGAAATAACGGAAGGTAAATACGAGATGTCGCTGAACCAGCTCATTAAACGCTCCTTCGATATAGAAAAGGGCAGCTTCGTATCGTTCAATGGAGACGCTACCAGCGCCGACCTGGATATCACCGCCAAATACACGGTGAATGCGCCGGCCTACGACCTGGTGGCAGATCAGCTCCAAAGCATGTCAGCCGAACAACGAAATACCTATAAACAACGGATGCCCTTCCAGGTATACCTGATGATCAAAGGCAACCTCATGAAGCCTGATATCAGCTTCCGCCTGGACCTGGCAGAGAACGACAGGAATACCCTGAACGGAACACCGTATAATCGCCTGAAACAAATTAACCAGGTGCCCTCTGAGCTGAATAAACAGGTGATGGGACTGCTGGTGCTGAACTCCTTTATCCCCGATGACCCTATGAGTACACTCGATGGCGGCTCCGGCGGTGGGGTAGGACAGGCAGCGAAAAACAGTGTAAGTAAAATACTTTCACAACAGCTCAATAACATGGCGGGCAACCTGATCAAAGGAGTGGATCTCAACTTCGACCTGCAGAACCAGGAAGATTATTCCTCCGGCTCCGCACAGGAATCCACCAACCTGAAAGTTGGCGCCTCCAAACAGTTATTCAATGATCGCTTAACCGTTTCCGTAGGTTCCAATATCATGTTGCAGGGAAGCCAGCAAAATGCCAGCTCCCTGATCGGCGATATCTCTGTAGAATACAAGCTTACCCGCGACGGACGTTACCGGATAAGGGTATATCAGCGCAACGACAGCCAAACAGTGCTCGAAGGACAGGTAGTGGAAACGGGAGTTGCGTTTGCACTGATCATGGATTATGATGAGTTCCGCGAAATTCTGCAGCGGTCTAAATCTGATACTAAAAAACAGCGGTTACGCGACACCAAAAAGAAGAACGATAAAAATACGACAACGCCTGATGCGAAAAGTAAGTAGCCATATCATTATTTGCTGTAGCCTGTTATGCCTGGTAATCCTGGCAGTCAGCTCCTGCAGTACCACACGTACCGTACCTGAAGGAGACCGGCTATATACTGGCAGCGACGTAAAATGGATCACTGATACCATTACTAAAAAAAGACCGAAAGATTATAGCACGCTCATGGAAGGAATGGATAAAAGAATCCGTCCCAACAGGAACCGCAAATTCCTTGGTATGCCCATTAGGCTGTGGCTGTATAATTTAGGCAATGAACCCAAGGGAAAAGGACTGAACTACCTGCTGCGAAGAAAGTGGGGGGAACCGCCCGTGTTGCTGAGCCAGGCAAAACCCGACTACACCTCACAGGTATTGGAAGAATACCTGGTGGATAACGGCTATTTCCAGGCCGGTGTTGTTTCTGCCATTAAGTTATCCGGTAAGAAAAAAGCTTCCATCAAATACACAGCCACTCCCAATCACCGGTATACCATTAAAAGTGTTACCTATTTAACAGATAGCAGTGCCATTGGAAAAATGGTTACTTATACCAAACCGGAAAGCTCATTAATCGTCGGCGCCAATTATTCGCTCGATTCAATTAAGGCCGAACGGGAACGCATACACGCCGCGCTGAAAGAACAGGGTTATTATTACTTTACACCTGATTATTTAATGGTACAGGTAGATAGTACCAATAGCGGTACGGTTGATCTCTTTGTAAAGATAAAAGACAACACGCCACTGCTGGCGCTCCGGCCTTACAGGATGCACGACATCGTTCTGTTCCCGGACTACTCGCTGGATAATGACTCCGCTTCTACACAGGGAACTCCGGTAAGATACAAGGGCATTTACATTGTGGACTCCGCCCACCGGTTTAAATCATCCGCATTCGACCGCTCCGTGTTTTTACGGCCGGATAGCCTCTATCGCCTGAGCTCACATAATATTACCCTGCAAAGACTGATTAACCTGGGCGTATTCAAATTTGTAAAAGGACAATTTTCGCCGGTACGGGATACCTCCATTCACAACCTGGTGGGGGGCAGCCCCAATGTTACCGGCAACAGGGACAGCTCCAGGCGACGCGATACCTCCGGCAGGAACCTGAACCGGCGCGACAGCACCTACGCCCGTGATACCTCCCAGGCCAACAACTACAGGGCCATGGTAAACAACCGGGTGGCACTCGACAGCGGATGGCTGGATGCAAAACTTTTCCTTACGCCATATAAACGCCGTTCCCTTCAAACAGAACTACGTGGTACCTCTAAATCTAACGGGTTTATTGGATCACAAATACAGATTACCGCTAAAAATCGCAACTGGCTCCATTCTGCAGCATTGCTGGAAATTGGGTTGCGTGGCGGACTGGAATGGCAAACCGGTAATAAAAATGCGGGCGGGTCTAATTCGTATGGCCTCGGTGCAGAAGCAGCTGTTACTTTTCCGAGGTTTATTACACCCTTCCGTGGACTGAACATCCGCACACCCTATGTGCCTAAAACAAGAATAAGCGCCAGCTATGAGTTATACAGCCGCGCCGATCTGTATAACCTTAACGCTTACACGCTACAGCTGCAATACCTGTGGCAACGGACACAATACCTGAGTCATATCTTTGCACCCGTTGCGCTTACCTATGTGCTGCCTACCAAAACAACACCGGCATACGATAGCATCCTGGCAAACGATCCAAGTCAGCGCAACGCTATTGAAAAACAATTTATCCTCGGCGGAAACTATACGATCACCTACAATAACCAGCAAGCCAACCGGGTACACAGTTTCTATCTGAGCGGCAATATAGATATCTCAGGAAACATTGCCGGGTTGATCATTCCGAAAAATGATACCGGGCAAAAAACATTACTTGGAAATTCATTTGCGCAGTATGAAAGATTCACCGCAGAAGCGCGCCACTACTGGCAGCTGGGCAAAGGCAAACAATGGGTGAACCGCCTGTTGATCGGATACGGTTTACCATATGGCAACTCAGCCACCCTGCCTTTTGTGAAACAATTCTTCACCGGTGGTAGCAGCAGCATCCGGGCATTCAGGGCGCGTACCCTCGGTCCGGGATCTTATCACAACCCTGCTGTGGATACTTCGGCCCTGCTGGCCAATGAAGCCGGCGATATCAAGCTGGAATTCAACTCTGAATTGCGGGTGCACGTTGCCAGTGTGTTTAATGTGGCAGCCTTTGTGGATGCCGGTAACATCTGGCTACAGAAAGATGTTCCGGACAAGCCAGGTAGTAAATTTGCCTTCGGTACTTTTTATAAAGACATTGCCGTTGGCGGTGGGGTAGGCTTGCGCATTGATGCCTCTATTGTAGTAGTACGCCTCGATCTGGCTATTCCATTCCGTGTTCCTTACCTGCCGGAAAATGAACGTTGGGTGTTTGATAAAATAGATTTCAGCGATCCCGACTGGCGCAAAAAGAATCTCATTCTTAACATTGCCATCGGTTATCCGTTTTAATATTATGGGGAGATGGTCCTGAAATCATCTCCCCATAAATTCATATTTACAGCACATCTTTCAGGTGCTTATAGTTCGACTTCACCGCATCAAATACATCTTCATATCTTCCGCTGAGGATCAGTTTCCCCATCCACAGCGCAAATCCTTTCATCTGGGCAAATTCCACTTTCGGCGGCATAGCCAGGGACTCCGGATTAGTAAATGCATTTACCAGCACGGGTCCTGCCGTTTTTGCTGCCTGTGCCAATATGCTTTCCACCTCTTCCGGTTTACGGATGGTAAACGCTGTGAAGCCCATGGCCACTGCTACCGCCCCAAAATCAGGATTTACCATATCCGTTTGCCAATCGGGGAGGCCCGCCACCTCCATCTCCAACTTTACCATGCCCAGGGCGCGGTTATTAAACACAATTACTTTTACCGGCAGTTGATATTGTTTAATGGTCATCAGGTCGCCCAGCAACATTGTTAACCCGCCATCGCCGCACAAGGCAAACACTTCCCGGCCCGGTTGCGCCAACGCAGCTCCTATTGCCTGCGGCATGGCATTGGCCATAGAGCCATGGTTAAAAGATCCCAGCAAGGTACGCTTGCCGGTGCCTTCCAGGTACCGCGCTGTCCAGACATTCGTCATGCCCGTATCTACGGTAAAAATGGCGTCATCTGCTGCAATTTTGTTGAGGGTAGCCGCTACATACTCAGGGCTGATGGCGTTCTCCTTGCCGGTGTCTTCTACATAAGTCTGCATTTTCTTTTGCACTTCCCGGTAAAATGCTACCATTTCGTCCAGGAATTGCCGGTCGGTATTTTCTTTTAGCATTGGCAGAAGCGCTTTCAGCGTATCGGCAATATCCCCGCACAAGCCTAACTCCAGTGTGGCCCTGCGGCCAAGCCTTTCCGGCTGGATATCTATCTGGATAATCTTCGCCTTCTCAGGAATAAATGGCGTGTAAGGAAAATCTGTTCCCAGCAGTAACAACACATCGGCTTCATGCATACTTTTATAAGCCGATGCCAGCCCCAGCAAGCCTGTCATGCCCACTTCGTTGGGGTTGTTGTACTGGATACCCATTTTTGCGCGGAACGAGTATGCAATAGGCGCTTTTAACAGCTGCGACAGCGCCACTACCTCATCGTGTGCCTCCACGGCGCCCAGGCCGCAATAGATCGCAACTTTCTTTCCGTCGCCGAGTAACCCGGCCAGCTGCTTTAATTCCGGTGCCGACGGACAAATAACAGGTTTAGGATGATACAGCTTCGTCGCAGTAGGGATCTCCTTTGCATCAGCGGCAGCCACATCTCCCGGCAATCCTAAAACCGCTACGCCGTGCTTATGCACCGCATGCTGCAAGGCTGCCTGCAACATGCGGGGCGCTTGCTCGGCTGTTGCTGCTACCTGGTTATAATGACTACAATCGTCAAACAACTTAATGGTGTTGGTTTCCTGGAAATAGTCGCTCCCGAATTCATTGGTCGCGCAGGTAGACGCAATGGCTACCAGTGAAGCGCCCGACCGGTGTGCATCATACAAACCATTGATCAGGTGAACGTGCCCAGGTCCGCTGCTGCCGGCACAACAAGCCAGCCCGTTCAGCTGCGCTTCCGCTCCAGCAGCATAAGCCCCCACTTCTTCATGCCGGACATGAATCCATTGGATCCGTCCATCACGACGCACAGCATCGTTGATGTGATTCAAACTATCGCCGGTTACCGCATAAATGCGCTTGATACCGGCATTTGCCAGCATATCTACTAATTGATCCGCTACGAGTGTTGCCATAAGTAATTTGTTAGGATGAGTGCCAGATAAAAACAGCTGATCTCTCACATTGTTCAGCCGCCTGCCATTCATCAAATTCCCCGCCACGAGCTACTGAAAGCGTCGGGAAATTGACTTATTTTTAGGTCATTGTCTAAATCGCTATCCGTCATGTATATCCCTGCACCCTCACAACGCAATTGGGTATTGCTGTTCATTATCCTGATAATGACAGGCGCCTCTTCCTGTAGCCGGAAAATTACCGAAACCGGGAAAGCATCCTATTATGCCAACTCATTCGATGGAAAACGTACCGCAAGCGGTGAAACCTTCCACCAGCGGTCGCTTACAGCCGCACATAAAACGCTTCCTTTTGGAACGCGTGTTACTGTTATCAATATCGCAAATGGAAAAAGCGTGAAGGTCCGTATCAACGACCGTGGCCCGTTTGTACCAGGGCGTATTATTGATCTGTCGCACAAAGCCGCCTCCAAAATAGGCATGCTGAATACAGGAGTTGCTAATGTAGAAGTGAAATACAAAAAGAAGAAAAAGAAAAAATAAAAGCAGGAGTGAGATTGCCCACTCCTGCTCCCGGGTATTATCCCAATTGATGTACACCATCTTTACGTGCTTCATTGCCGCGCTGATCATGCGGGCCTTCTGCAATTTCTTCAATCATCTTCTTACAAAACGCCGGTAAATCTTTTGGCGTACGGCTGGTAACCAATCCCTTATCGGTCACCACTTCTTCATCCACCCATAATGCACCTGCGTTTTCAAGATCCGTTTTTAACGATGGATAAGACGTCACCTTCCGGCCATCAAGTTCATCGGTTTCAATCAGCGTCCACGGACCGTGGCAAATGGCGGCAATAGGCTTGCTTTCGTCGAAGAAACCGGTAACAAAAGCCACCACGCGGTCGTTGGTACGCAAGCGATCCGGGTTCATTACACCACCGGGCAATACCAACGCATCATATGAAGATGCCACCACTTCTTTTATATCCTTGTCCACCGGGAGTCCTTTCCCCAGTCTTTTTCCGCCCAGGCGCGAACAGTTTTCCCTTCGGGAGAAATAATGTCTACCGTAGCGCCTGCCTCCTTCAGCGCCTCCACGGGCTTTGTAAGCTCCACTTCTTCAAATCCGTTTGCTACCAAAACCGCTACTCTCTTATCTTTTAACTGGTTTGCCATAAAATAATATTTTATAGTTTTTGGAATATGCTGCCTCCGGCAGATAAATACCGCGGCAGCATCCCATCTGCCACAAAAACAATTCCCTTTGCGCTCCCTTACGTGCACGGTACCTCTCACAAGATCAGCACGTTTGCGCCTGTATAAATTAATGCACATACCGTTGATTGCATGGGATATAAAAAGGAATCTCATTCGATTGTAATTTTTTCCGGGCAAAATTGCATTTGGAAGCAGATGCCCCTTTATTTGTTGACATACAATTAAGAACAATGAACAAGAAAACACTCCTTGCAGCATCGCTGGCTATTTGCTTTGCTGCCAACAGGGCCTTTGCACAGGCGCCTGTGGCTGAGCTTCCCGGCTTTGCCGCCTATGCCGATCCGGTGGAAGAACATGTAGAAATCAGCGAACGCCGCGGCGTTGTAAACTGGACGGATAACAGCAATACCGTTAATTTTTATTTCCATGTGGCGAATCCCGGCACCCTCAAAGTGTCGTTACTGGCAAAAGCCGATGCAGAAAGTAAGGTATCTGTTTCAGTAAATGGCGCTCAAAAAGTAGTAAGCATACCTAACAATACAGATTTTGTAAATGTACCCGTATTACAAACAACCATAAAAAAAGCAGGCTTTTACTGTGTGTCATTGAAAGGAGTGGAGAAGAAAGGAAGTGTATATGCAGATGTAAAAAGTGTAAGCCTCTCCGGAACCGCCGTAAAAGATATGCAGTATAACGCCAAACCCTGGCGCCGTGCGGCTTCTGTACATCTAAACTATCCCGTTCCTGAAGGTAAAAATGTGGAATGGTTTTATGGAGAAATTAAAGTACCGGAAGGAGAAGATAAACTGGGCACCTATTTTATGTCCTGTGGTTTTCACAGGGGTTATTTTGGTATGCAGGTAAATTCTCCCACAGAAAGAAGGATTATTTTTTCTGTATGGGACGCCGGTGGAGAACCAGAGGAACGCAGCAAGGTAAAGTATGAAGACCAGGTAGTAATGCTGGCAAAAGGAGACAGTGTAGACGCCAGCGGGTTTGGTGGCGAAGGCACTGGTGGACATAGCCATTGGGTATACAACTGGAAAGCCGGGGACACCTATCGTTTCCTCATGCACAGCGTACCAACAGGAAATACCACTACTTACACAGCATACTTTTATGTGCCGGAACACAAAGAATGGAAACTGATTGCCAGCTTCAGAGCGCCAAAAGACGGAAAGTACATGGGACACCTTTATTCCTTCCTGGAAAATTTCTCTTTTGAAAATGGTCATCTTGGCCGCAAAGGATATTTCGGTAACCACTGGATTAAAACCAATACCGGCGAATGGATAGAACTTACCAAGGCTAAATTCTCCAATGATGCCACCGCTAAAGCAAAAGACAGGCTTGACTATGGCGGCGGCTCAGAAAACGGATGGTTCTATTTATGGAACAGTGGTTTCAAACCAGCCAATGCACAGTATGGCGATTTGTTTGAACGCCCTGCCACCGGCACTCCTCCGGTAATTGAATTGCCAAAGTTCTGATGATATTGTTTATCCTACATCAAATTTGAATGAGAGTCGCCTGGCTGTAAAAAGCCGGGCGACTTTTTTCATCTCTCTAAAAAGTAATCTCATTTACCAAACATTTGCAGCTAGTCCACATGTCCTATAGGATTTAAGTTGCACATTTATTTTCGGCACCGCACGAGTGATTTTAAACAACCGCGGCACTTAATCACTTTCCTTTAAACAAATATAATTAACCCGGTATGATAGTTCCCCTCACTACTATTAACGGATTTTTGCTTTAAATTCGGTAATCAATCCTGCTAACATCAGCATATATGGCCTTCAAAAATAAATTGCCTATTCCCGGCGTAGTACAAGTACTAAACCCATTCAAGGTGAAGAAGCAACGCATCATGAACTTTAATCCGGCAGAAGGAGTCCCATCCCGCAAGCCGGTGGAAAAAACCAAGATCACTGTTTTTGATTATAATATTAATCTTTGCTCAGAGCTGGTGCTGAACAAAATAGAGGACACCTTTAAATATGCCAACGCTCCGCAATTAAGCTGGATCAATATTGATGGTATCAGGAAAGAAGAGGTGCATGCAGTATGTGAACAGTTCATCATCCACCCGTTACTGGAAGAAGACATTCTGAGTGTAGGCCAGCGGGCAAAGATGGATGAAATCAATGACCGGATGTTTTGTTTGCTTCCCATGATCTATTTCAATAGTGAAACCTCATCTATCGACCTGGAACAGGTGAGTATTGTGTTGGGCAGAAACTTTGTGATCTCTTTCCAGGAGGACCCTGCACGGGATGTATTTGACCCTGTGCGGGCCAAGTTGTTGATAACCGGATCCAGGATCCGCAATGGTGGCGCCGATTACCTCTGTTATTCATTGCTCGATGTAATTATTGATAATTACTTCATTGTTATGGATAAGCTGGGGGAAAGGATTGAAATGATGGAAGACCTGGTTCAACATCAACCCAACACCCGTACGTTGGCACGGATTAATTATTTACGCCGCCAGGTTTTCCTGTTCAAACGGGCTATTGCCCCGGTAAGGGAGTTGGTAAATGGCTTTCTGAAAAGTGAGAGCGATCTGCTGGATGATAAAGTAACTAAATACTACAAGGACATCTACGATCACATTATTCAATGTAATGACCTGGCAGATAACTACCGCGATATGGTACTGAACTTACAGGAGATGTATCATACGCAGTTGAACCTGAAGATGAATGAAATCATGAAAGTGTTGGCGGTGGTAACTACGTTAATGGCGCCGCCAACACTGCTTGCTGGTATCTATGGAATGAATTTTCAGCATATGCCTGAACTGGCAGCTCCCAATGGATATTATTTTACACTGGGAGGTATGGGTATATTGCTGGTGCTGATGGTACTGTTTTTCCGGAAAAGAGGCTGGTTTTAGCTTTTCTTCTTATAAACGGGCACGGTAGAGCAAGGCTCTCCATACATAATACTCTTTACTACCGGGCGCAACAGGCGTGTAATTTCCGCGTAAGCAATTTCTCCTACCCGTTTATCACCACATCCTTTAATAACAATTCTTTTATCCGCAAAAGCAGAAAGGTCAATTTCTCCCAGGTTTCTGAGATATAATGTATTGTGTATAAATGCTGCGTCTCCGAAAGCAGCATAGGCCGCCACCGGTTCCAGGTTGGTCATTACCAGCATATAAGCCCATAAAGGAATAACGGCGTCTGCAGAGCAAATAAGGCCCACGTTCTTTCCGCGGTATTGCTCCCAGTCGTGCGACTGCATAGCCGCCCGGAAATCCTTTTCTTTCAGAATGAGCTCCATAAACAGGTAATCCTTCATATCAAAAACAACAATTTCCCCTTTTGGGTAAAACTGTTCTAAATCAATGGTTTCCAGTCCACTCTGCGCTACTTTATTTATGATTTCTTCCATTTTTGTCCCTATTTAAGAATACAAATTTACGAATATCGGCGCAGGAATAGGAATAAGGGCAGAAAGGCACAAAAAGGGGAAATAAAAAAGGGAAGCAGTAGTGCTTCCCTTTTCTTATGTCAGTAAAAAATGTAGTGATTTAGAAGAATTTACCACGGGTATCCTTCACATCGCTCTTCTTTTTCAGCACTTCGAACAGCTGTTGATCCAGCATGGATTTAACACCTTGTTCGTAAGCCGCCTGTTGGGAAGCGATATCCTGGGCCGGTTGGGCAGACGGCTGGAAGCTGTCCACTTTAATCACATATACACCTGCATTACCTTCAATTGGAGCAGATACTTTTGCAGTACCCCAGTTCTTATTGAAAGATGCGCCGGCAACACGTGGCTCAAAGCCGAGGGAAGCGATGAATGGAGTAGCGAAGGAAACGCCTTCTGCATTCAGCACCGGTTGGTTGGTAGATTTAGCCGCTGCATCCAGGGTAGCCGGAGTTTGCAGTTTAGCGATGATCTGTTCTGCTTTCTTGTGTTTCTTAACTTCCGCTTCTACCTGAGGACGTACATCTGCGAGCGGAGCAGTACCTTCTTTACGTACGTTGGTTAAAACAGCCACTACGTATTTATCATCGAAGGTAAATACCTTGCTTACATCACCTTGTTTGGATTCGTAAGCCCAGCGTACCAGTTCGCGTGATTGTCCGATACCGGGGATCACGAAATCCATTGGACGTACATTATCAGCGATTCTTTTATTCAGCTTTTCCTGTTGTACTGTTTTTTCAAAAGCAGCAGCAGTGCCGCTTTTACCTGCGAAACCGCTGGCAGCGCTAAATGCATTGTTATTGGTTTCTTTGCTGGCCTCTACAGACTTACCGAGATAGGCTACTTTAATAGCAGGACCAATATTTTTCTGATCCAGTATCTCAATAACATGATAACCAAATTGTGTTCTTACTACTTTCACCTGACCTTTTGAACCATCGAAGGCGAAGTCTTTGAATTCAGGAACAAATTGGGAAGATGGAGTCAACTCATATTCACCACCGGTTTGTTTGCTACCCGGATCATCAGAAAACTGGTCAACCAGGGCTTTAAAGTCTGCACCGCCTTTTACAGCCAGCTCAAGGCTATCTGCACGTTTTTTAGCGATGGAATCCGGTAAACCACCCTGAGCGCCGGAAGCGATAAGGATGTGGCGTACTTTTACGCTGTCGGGCATATTCTTACGATCAATCATTTTCGCAAAAACGATCAGGTTATTATCGTAGTATGGTCCGAAAACAGTTCCTACAGGCAGATTCACGATAGAATCCTTCATCGGAACTTTCGCTTCATTTTTGGAAATATATCCGTCGTAATATTTAATATCTGAATTACGGTTGATAAAACCGGCGATATTGTCTTTCGTGGTATCCAGTTCCAGCTTCATCGCCATTATCTGCTGAATAGCAGCTGCTGAGTCGGCAGCAGAAGGGATAGCGTCAAAGGATACATATTCAATTTTACGGGACTCTTCTACTTTAAACAGTTGTTTGTGGTCCTGGATAAAGCGATCGAGTTCTGCGTCAGTTACTTTAATAGTGGAATCGGAGATGGTAGCATAGGGAACGCTTACATAAGATACAGTCGCTGTTTGGCTGTTATCTTTTTGTTGTTGCGCCGCCAGCCATTTTGGATAGTAGATACCTTGTTTAACAAGGGTCACGTATTTCAAACGCTCCTGGTATTTCGCAATATAGCTTTCCAGCTGGTGTAAGCCTTCACGGATCTGTGGATTGCTGCCGGCCTGTGAAATAGCCTGTTGCAAAGCATTACGGTCAAACTGGCCATCACGGGTAAATTGCTGCACCACAACCGGGTTAGGGTTTTTACCTTTGATTTGGTCTACCACTTCTGCCTCAGTTACGTTGATACCCAATATTTTGTATTGAGCCTGCATAATTTGTTCATTCAGAAACTCGTTCCAAACCTGTTCGCGGATATACTGACGGGTTTGTTCGTCAATATTAGGCATTTGCTGACGCGCGTTGTTTTCTGCGTCCTGAATTCGACGTTGATACTCTGCCAAATCGAGATCTTCACCATTTACTTTACCCACGCTGGTATCGCGACGGGATAGAGAACTTTTGCCAAAAAAGGCATCCTGCAACAGGAAACTAACAATAGCCAGGCAAATCACTACAACGATCATGACGGCGTACTTGTCCCTGATTTTCTGAATTACTGACATATATTATATAGTCTACATTTTTAAGGATAGCAAAAATAGAATAAATAAACTGTAACTGCAAAAGAGTATTTTTTGCTCTGAAACGCAATACAGTAAAGGGTTTCATGAGCTTATAACACTTTTGTGGGCTATGTAACATTCACAGGTTTTCCACATGAGGGGCTTATTCACATCTTCCTTTTTTTTGTGGACCCAATATTTTTAAACACTGATTACAACAGCTATTTGGCGGAAATTAAGTGTCAAAACCTTAAAAAAGGTTATTCACAAATGTGAAAAAAGCAGATTTTCTAATTCACATAAATTTGTGAATAAAACAGGGCTAATTTAGGCCCGTATGCTTTTTGACCATTTTTCATCTCCAAGAGATTCTTTTCCACAATTGATGTGTAAAAACC
The DNA here is from genome assembly GCF_041360695.1 of Chitinophaga sp. RCC_12. NCBI lineage: Bacteria > Pseudomonadati > Bacteroidota > Chitinophagia > Chitinophagales > Chitinophagaceae > Chitinophaga > Chitinophaga sp. RCC_12. Next base: position 611,738 of record NZ_JBFUPS010000002.1, on the reverse strand, counting down.
CCTGTAAAACGCAAAATAAGGTGGGAAAAGGTACCTCTGTCCACAGGTAAAACTAATTTTGTTATTGTGGTTAAATTTACCCTTAAAAAGGCGGAGGTGGAAATGTGGATACGAAATGTCTTCTTTTAACATTTTCCTAATACACTACACACGAAAAAGATTTTAACCTTGGAGGATATCCACGTATGTGGATGAAAGTAGTAAAACCCAGTATTGACGCGGAAATGGCATGTTAATTTCGTGTGGAAAGCGTAATAAAAAGGAATAACAACTACATTTGTACGTGAGCCGGAAATTAAATTTCCACATATTCACAGCCCTAATAGTAGTGGGCTTTTCTTTTAAATATTTAAAGAAGTATATAGCTATGATTATGGAAATCGCTGACGCGAAAAAAAATTTGCAACGCAACGGATTTTTGGATATATCAGTCGATCCTTCTCTGGATTTGTTTGAAGCGATAGAAAATTTGAAAAAGAAAAAAAACGCTATCGTCCTGGCGCACTATTACCAGGAACCCGATATCCAGGATATCGCAGATTATATCGGAGATAGTTTAGGCCTCAGTCAGCAGGCTGCCAAAACAGATGCCGACATGATTGTTTTCGCGGGTGTGCATTTTATGGCTGAAACCGCAAAAATTCTCAGTCCCCAGAAGAAAGTGCTGTTGCCTGACCTCAAGGCAGGCTGTTCCTTGGCCGACAGTGCCCCTCCGGAGCTGTTTAAGAAGTTCCGGGACCGTTACCCGGATCATATTGTGATTTCGTACATTAACTGCTCTGCGGGTATCAAGGCGCTCAGCGATATCATTTGCACGAGCTCCAATGCCGAGAAAATCATCGAAAGCGTGCCACACAACCAGCCGATCATATTTGCCCCCGACAGGAATTTAGGGGCCTATCTGATCAAAAAAACGGGTAGAGACATGGTTTTATGGAACGGCGCCTGCATGGTCCATGAGATTTTCTCCCTGGAAAAGATCACAAAATTGAAAATCCGTCACCCGAAAGCTAAAGTGATAGCGCATCCGGAATGTGAACCGGCAGTTTTAGCTATTGCGGATTACATCGGATCCACCACCGGTTTGCTGAAGTTTAGTCAGAAAGATGATGCGCAGGAATATATCGTTGTTACAGAAACTGGTATACTGCACCAGATGCAAAAGGAAAATCCGGGCAAAACATTTATTCCTGCTCCGCCCAATAACGCGTGTGCCTGCAACGACTGTCCACACATGAAATTGAATACGCTGGAGAAATTGTATCTGTGCATGGAATACGAACAACCGGAAATTACGATGGAAGAAAGTCTGAGAATAGCCGCTAAAAAGCCAATTGAGCGTATGCTGGAAATTAGTGCACAAGCCGGGCTTTAGTTTAACTTACTGATTCACAAGACTATTTAAATTTTATTTTTTACATATAAGAAAATAGGTATTTACCGAAGGCCGTGAGAATCTTGTATTCTGACGGCCTTCGTATTTATGTACGAACCGATTAATTCTCAGCGTGTTACAAAGGCTCTGAGAATCTCTTATCTGTGATTGGACTACACCATTCTCCATAAAAGCGCAACAATACTGGTACCCCTGATTTGTTTGATGTTAAAAGCCCTTTGAAATAGTTTTTTAGTGCCCTGAGAATTAAAAATAAAAAGGAGGTATTGGGTAAGTGAAGGATTTGAGAGAATATTTGATTCTCAGCGCGTTGATATTGGCGTGAGAAAGAGATATTTCTTCTTTGCGTGGAATCGTGTGCGTAATTTTTCTTTTAAGGAAGTCTCAGTAGTTATTTTTTTAAGGCCCTGACAATTCAATATTTTTTTAGAAGACAGGGATACCCCATGGTTTTGATTTTCATTACAATGTCAACCCCTTATTTTTTTTGCAACTACTTTGATCCATACGGTTTTTCTCTCTTTAGTGACCTTCTACTTCTGTTGTTAGGAGATCTTCAGCCATGTTTTTTGAAACAAATAAATGCTTTCTGACACGGCAGCTTATTGATTTTTAAAGAAGGCTATGAGGATTGATTCTTTTGCTTTTTACTGGGGTTACCCCAGGATTTTATATTTCATGCAATTCTCAGCTGACTTGTAGTTTGCTGAGAATAGAGTGTTGATTGGGATAGCCTTGTCAGCACATATTTCATGCGATTCTCAGCGCTTTGATAAAGCGCTGAGAATCTGATATTTAATAGTTCCTTGTACTTGTTCCTGTTTTTTCAATTTACGTCGCAATCTCACTTCACTTGCAGTGCCCTGAGAATTGAATATTTGTCTACCCGCTTTTAACATGTACGCTGGAAATTTTCAGGCGATTGTCAGGATGCAAGTAGTGATCTGAGAATCTAATATTCTACAGGATTTGTTGTATATGCCCGGATATGGTATTCCGGTGTAATTCTCAGCGGCTGAGGAGGGCGCTGAGAATTGAATTTTTTTACTCTTCGTGGCTCGGATCAGGTTTTGTAAAACGGAGGTGCGCTCAGCTCATTGGGTACGCTTTGAGAATCGGGAATATTTTTATACCTGGAGGATTATACACTGAGGATGCATTGTAGGCGTGTTGAGAAGGTGCTGAGATTTGCGTGTTTTTCAATTGTGTAGGGGAACGCCGGAGAATTTAGGCAGGATGCATTCTAAACGCTCTGCCAATTGTTAATGTTTCACAACGGAATCTGCTCAGCGAAATTAAGAAGAAGAATTTCCCTCAAAAATTTCTTGGTATAAAATGTCGAAATAGGGGTAAAAAGGGAAAATTGTTAATAAATTAGGGAAGATTCGGCTAAGAACTAAAGAGAAAACTGAATTTTTTTTTGGGATTTGTTAATAAGTGGGGGAGTCCATCAATATTTCATTGAAGGAAGAAAAAAAGCTCAAAAATGTGTGGAAAAAAAGCGGTAAAAGTGTGTTTTTTCCGGAAAATGCTCTTTTTGTTATAAAATTTTCTTGGTTTTTTGGGATAAAAACAAGAGAAAAGTAGAGGAAAACTAAATTTCCTCTACCCAAATATGATCTGCTTCTGTTTTTCTAAGTGATAAATTATAGCCAGCCACCATAATTGAAATCGGATCTCCCAGAGGGGCAATTTTTTCAATTTTTACTGTTTCACCTGGTACGCAGCCCATTTCCATCAGTTTAATATGAAGATCGTCTTTCGCAAATTCTATAATTATCGCGCTTTTTCCTGTCGACAGGGCCGATAGTTTTATAATGCCTTTTTTCATTTCCTGCTTGTTAATCTGTTTAAACTTAGTACCAGCACAATGGGGAGCATACTTATGAATGATAAGCAAAGTTACCGCTGTATAGCCAATATGCAAAAAGAAAGGTCATCCAATCCAAAATTTCACTTTACTTTTACATCCACATAAATTTTTTCAGTATAGATGGCTATTCAGTTTACATCGCACGAGGTAAAGGATTATTTAAAAGAAAAGAGGAAGCTAAAGGTGTTTTTAAGGGATCTTTTTTCTGCAGAAGGACAGGGATTAGAGAGTTTACACTACGTTTTTTGTTCAGATGCTTACTTGTTGGAGATCAACAAGCAGTTTTTGCAGCACGACACGTATACGGATATCGTAACTTTTGAAATGGGGGAGAACCCGGCCATTACGGAAGGTGAAATATACATTAGCGTGGATAGGGTGCTGGAGAATGCAGATAAGTTTAAGGTACCGGTAGCCCAGGAGCTGCACAGGGTTATTTTTCACGGTGCACTACATTTATGTGGTTTTAAAGACAAAAGTAAAAAGGACGCTGCCCTTATGAGAAGTAAAGAGGATGAGTACCTGGTAAAGTATTTCGGTAGTAAATAGATTTTTGAGCCTTACAATGTTTCACGTGGAACATTCATTGTTTGGAATCGTTGGAAATAGTTGACCTAGGGGTGTTGTAAGAACTGGGATCCTGCATATAGGGTTATTACCTGTGGTATACTTCTCAGATACTTCTCAGTTACTTAGGAGTAGCGTATATGTCGTACTCCCCATATAGTCCCCATATAGTCCCTATATAGTTCCCATACATTTCCCTTACATTCCTCATACACTCATGATACACTCATGATACACTTCCCATACACTCCCAATACACTGTCTCGTCCTAATATAGCTATACAGGTGAAGAAATTATCCTTACGACGCAGGGTGATTATACTGGAAAAGCTTTACACCCCGCAACGTTGAATACAGATACAGCTTTACAGTGTAGCTTTATAGTACAGTAATAGCTTTACAGTTACAAAATAACAAAGGCTTTCTTTTTGATTTTCCATTTTTTATTCAAAGGTTCTGGAATAAAATTACACTTTGGCTTGATAATCCTGTTTAAAGTTTACTATTTAGATTTTAAGTCCTGAAATAAGTTTACAGTGTGGTTGTAAATCCTGTATTTGCTTTACGGTGCTATTTTTCGTTTGGCCTGGACCTTCGATATAACAGGGCAGGAGGAAGGGATATTGACTGAGGTAAAGAGGCATTTGATTATAGGTTTTGTGCAGCCAGGACAACATTGTATCACTAGGTATTATCCCACCAGGCAAGTATTGTGCTTCTAGATCTTTTCAATTTTTCTGCATATAGCATTTGGGGAGGGGATTCCCATTTAGGGTTATGGGAATGAATAGGCTTGGAATCAAGTGAAACGATTTCCTGTTTAATATTACGAATGGTGCCATTAATCTTATTCCTGCAGATATTCTGTTACGGTGTCCATAAGCAAGGACATAATTCTTTTCTTTACATTTCATGAAGTGTCTCCAATAAAAGATTTACTATAAGAAAGAACAAATTTTGATGTTCCACGTGGAACATCAAAAAAGGGATTTATTTAAAACCGAGCTTTGATTTGTAAGGTTTAAGAGGTTGTCGTAATTCACAAGGGGGAACCGGGCATATGATAAGCATGGTAATGCTGTTTCCTTCATGATCTGGGCTTTTGATTCTATCAAGTCGTATGGTGATCTATGTATGCCGTTTCAAGGTGAATATGATATCGCCAGAATGGTTTAGATTATGGCTATAGTGGTAATGCTCATGGGTGGTTAGCGTCGTTGTATTTTTCCTCAGCAGTATTTGTTGATGGTGAGACATTGGTACTCTTTACCGAATTTAGCGACACAGGACCTTCAGTTTTTTTTTCCAAAACAACCAGGGGGGGTAACAGGCTTTGGAAGATAGAGACATTCTTCTTATGCGCTGCTCTGCTGAATATCATTTGATATTCCATGCTTCTGAGCCAATTTTAGGAATTGACTACTATTCCGGCTTTGCCTGTAGATGTTGTTTGAGGAACCTGTTGATAATACCAGAAGCAAACTGTAGGCTTTTGCATTTAGTTATGCAGATTGAAAAGGTATAGGATTTAGATGGGAGCATTTAGATAATGGAGAGAAATCCAGGATGCCCGGTTTCCTGGAGTTTATTTTCTGCCAGCCGGCTTGTTATTACAGAATTACTATCGAACAACCTTTGCATGCTAAGAGTAGCTTTACCTGCGTAATAATGATGCTTGGGGAGCGGCATTTACAGATTTTATATAGCTGAGTTTCTATGACAGTGGATGGACTTTAAGCCGGGTGTCAAGTGTATTCTTGATAGCTTTTTGCATTTGTATCAAGAAACTGCAGAGGTACAAACGATAATTCTGTTTTGGATTCCCTGTTTGTTGGAAGTTCTTAAAGATGTAGGTACTCATCGCCCGGGAAACAATTTCATTTCCGGAGGAAGTGTTTTACAACTTAAAGAGATACTTCCCGCAGGGGATTCTCCAGTCTATTATTATGCGAGGAGAGGAGGGTTTGAGTAAGTGTCTAAAGGGAAGGACTAAGAGATAATTGAGATCGATAAAAAAAGGGTGTATTCGTCGTCATACTTCTGATGTTTTACCGGATCTTTTAAGGAGGTAATTCATAACTGATGAAAGGCCCTTGAATCTGAATAGTATCCTTTCTAATTGAGAAACTACATCTCTTGCCAGCTAATAATGTTCCACGTGAAACATTAACAGGATAAAAGAAGATGCTAAGGATGAGCTATTGAATCCTCCCCGGAATGTTCCACGTGGAACATTCACATTGGCAACCACATTCTCCTTTCTTCTACGTAATTTTGCACTTTCTAAAGTTATTATGTTTCCATCATACGATATAATTGTTGTAGGTGCAGGACACGCAGGTTGTGAAGCCGCTGCCGCTGCTGCCAATATGGGGTCCAAGGTTTTGTTGGTAACCATGAATATGCAAACCATTGCTCAAATGAGCTGTAACCCCGCTATGGGGGGAATTGCAAAAGGACAAATTGTTAGAGAAATAGATGCGCTTGGAGGATATTCCGGGATAGTAACGGATCAGTCTATGATCCAGTTCCGTATGCTCAACCGTTCGAAAGGCCCCGCTATGTGGAGCCCCCGTACGCAGAATGATCGCATGCTTTTCGCCGCAAAATGGAGGGAAGCACTGGAAAAAACGCCGAATGTTGACTTCTACCAGGATATGGTAAAAGGTCTTTTAGTGAAGGATGGAAGATGCCACGGCGTTGTTACCGGACTAGGGCATGAAATCCAGGCCAAGGCAGTGGTACTCACTAATGGGACTTTCCTCAACGGTGTAATCCATATCGGGGATAAACAATTTGGCGGTGGCAGGGTAGCAGAAAAAGCGGCTACCGGCATTACAGAACAACTCGTTTCCCTGGGTTTTGAAAGCGACCGTTTGAAAACAGGTACACCTCCACGTATTGATGGAAGGAGCCTCGATTATTCAAAAATGGAAGAACAGAAAGGGGATGAAGAGATTGTTGGATTCTCCTATTTGGATGTCGAAAGAATTAAACCCGCACAACAAAGAAGTTGCTGGATTACCTATACCAGCGATGCCGTACATGAAATGCTCCGTACTGGTTTTGACAGGTCGCCCATGTTCCAGGGACGTATACAGGGAACAGGTCCCCGTTATTGCCCCAGCATTGAAGATAAAATAAACCGCTTCGCAGAAAGAGAACGCCACCAGTTATTTGTGGAGCCGGAAGGCTGGGACACCGTGGAGATATATGTAAACGGATTCTCTACCTCTTTGCCGGAAGATGTGCAAATGAAAGCGCTTCGCCTGGTACCAGGATTTGAAAACTGCCGTATGTTCCGGCCGGGATATGCCATTGAATACGATTTCTTTCCACCAACCCAGCTTCAGTTCTCCCTGGAAACCAAGCATGTTCAGAACCTCTTCTTTGCCGGGCAGATTAACGGCACTACCGGATATGAGGAAGCTGCATGCCAGGGTATCATGGCGGGCATAAATGCCCACCTGAAGGCCCGGGAAGAAGCACCTTTTGTGTTGAAAAGAAGCGAAGCATATATTGGAGTGCTGATCGATGATCTGATTAATAAAGGCACCGAAGAACCTTACCGTATGTTTACCTCCAGGGCAGAATTCCGGACCCTGTTACGCCAGGACAATGCCGACCTGCGCCTGACAGAAAGGAGCTATAAAATGGGGCTGGCATCCGAGGAAAGAATGCAAAAGGTGCAGGAAAAAAGACAAGGCGTAGAACAAATTAAGCGCATCCTGAAAGAATTGTCCATAGAGCCAGATGAAATCAGCGGACTACTTGCAGAGAAATCTTCTGCTCCGTTAACACAAAAACAGAAAGCTCACCAGATTTTATTACGTCCGGGACTCGATATTTTTGCCATGAAAGACCAGGTGGAAAAAATAGGACAGGCACTCGCCGGATTTAGTAAGGATATTTTGGAACAGGCAGAAATCCAGATCAAGTACGATGTATACATTGAAAAGGAAAATGAACTGGTGCAGAAAATGAGCCAACTGGAAGATCTCGTGATACCTTCCAATTTCGATTATGCAAAACTGGTTTCATTGTCGAACGAAGCAAGACAGAAATTTAATAAAATTCGTCCGCATACCCTTGGTCAGGCAAGTCGCATCAGTGGAGTTAATCCAAGTGATGTACAAATCCTGATGGTTTATATGGGACGATAAAAATATAAAGCTTTTATATCGGGTAGTATTGTTTTTACAATCTGCCCGTTTTTTTGGTTTATCACCGGGCACAAACAAAAAAATAAGCAAAAATGCCCGGAAATCGACCTTCAGAAAGGCGGTAAATTTTAATGATCTCTTCTTGGATGGATATAAGTGTTGAAAAAGGGGTAAAATGGATAAAACCGGCTAAAAATGTGTGTTTTTGAACGAAAACTTTATTTTTCCGGAAAAAGCAACCTTTTTTGATTTTCCACCGTATCTATCTTCAGCCTGGAGTTTATTTAAACAATTATTCCCTGACAAAAAAAATAACAGCACCTAATACCAAAAGCAGGTAAGAATATTTTTGTGCATGAGCTGAATAATATTAATGAAGTGATTGCCGGTTGCTGCAGAAAAGAACGCAGCAGTCAGGAAGCGTTATACCGGAACTTTTTCGGGTATGGACTCAGCATTTGTTTGCGATATGCACAGAACAGAGATGAGGCAGTTGAAATTATGAACGACGGATTTCTTAAAATATTCCAACACATTGAAACATTCGATACCTCCCGGCCTTTTAAAACATGGCTGGCCAGAATTATGGTGAACACCGCCATCGATTTTTTAAGAGGTAAAAAGAAACTGGTTTTTACGGATGATATCAACCAGGTACCGGAACCAGGAACGGATGAAAAAATTATCGACAAACTATCCTATGATGAATTGCTGAAACATGTACAGGCTTTGCCTCCGGCTTACAGAACTGTTTTCAACCTGTATATAATGGAAGGCTTCCAGCACCAGGAAATAGCAGGTATGTTGAGAATCTCAGAAGGAACTTCCAAATCGAATCTATTTAAAGCAAAAAAAATACTGAAAGAAAGAATTATTAAAGCATCCATGAGCACTGCTGATGGAATAGACATAAATATGCCCTTATACAAAAATGAATGACGCGTTTGAAAATAGTATCCGTAATAAGCTGAATGAAGCTGATATTCCTTTTGACCAGGATGCCTGGAAAAAAATGGAATCGAAGCTTGATGCAGGAAATAATAAGAAACGACCAGCAGGCTGGTGGTGGCTGTTGTTATTGCCTGTACTGGGAGGCTTAGGCTGGTGGATCATGCAACCGTCAGCAACGGATAAAACAGTTTCACGTGCAACAGTAGATTCTATACAAGATCAGCAAGCGCATACCATTACAACAGACGGACAACGCGTTGCCACGCCGGATAGCAGTACGGTGCAACCGCCCGGAACTACTACGTCAACAGCAACAAAAACGCAGCAAAACAGCAACTTATCACCAGGTAAACAGCTGCCGAAAACAAATACTACGACAGGAAATTCCGCCCAACAGCAAACAATTTCCCCGTCAGGAATCCATCTGCCAAAAACAAATACAACAGCCGTAAACACCGGCCGTCAGCAAACCTTTTCGCAGACAGACACCTATCTGCCGAAGGCAAATAAAACAACAGGTCAGGATATACCGGAAAAAACAACTACACCTGATATCACTGCTGATGCAGGAAAAGAAACCGGCAATGATAAAAGGGTACCCCCAATCATTAATCAGACCTTTCTTGATCTGCTGAAAACAAAGAACAGTAATAACTTTAACGGATATACGAAAATAGGAAGACCTGTTGAAATACCCGTAGATACTAAGTTACAGCCGGATCAGGATGAAAAACCTGTACGCCGGAAGATCAACTCAAAAGGATTGTATATAGGAGTAACTTTCGGACCAGATCTGAACGTTGCGCCCTCTTTTAAATATGGAAACGTTGGCTTCAACGCCGGTGTGCTGGCGCATTATTATTTTAGCCAGCACTGGTTTGTTACAAGTGGAGTTGTATACAGTAAGAAGCTATATGGCGCTACAAACGGTGATTATAAACATCTTTACAGTAACCCGTGGGATCCTGTTGTTAAGGTAAATGCGAATTGTGATGTACTCGATATACCAGTGAATATCAACTATACATTCTTACAGGTAAAAAATAATACGGTGAGTGCCACACTTGGTATCTCCAATTATATTATGCTGAAAGAAAAATATGAGTATATCTACAAGTATACTCCGGACAAGGAAAACACGGTAAAAAATGAAAACCAGCATTATCTTGCCATACTGAATGTTGGCGCCCTTTACCAGCACCCAGCCGGAAGAAGGTTAATTGTTGGGCTACAGCCATATGCAAAAATTCCCCTGCATGGGGTCGGATTGGGACAGGTGAAACTGTACTCTGCCGGCTTATCAGTACAGTTAAACCTGGTAGGAAAAAAACGCTGATCCATCCTGTAAACAATCATTCTCCTGCGTTGTTATCATCCTGATACAATGCCTGCTGCTTTATGTGGCACGGCATTTTCTGCTTTCCTACTCAATAAAAGATTTGATTATGAGCAACAAAAAGAATAAAACCGGAAAGGAAGATCAACAACTACCTAAAAATGAAGATGATCAGTTTCCCGGATACCCTGAATACCCTGCCAGCGAAGATATCATGAACAAAAAGAACCGGGATAAAGAAGTAGACTTGGATATTAACGAGGTAACCGGGTCTTTCCGCAGAAACAGTGAATTATCGCCTGATAAAAAGAAGCCTAGGGAAAATAATGAACAGGAAGAAACCTGGCGCCAGGATAAAGTGGGAGATGACCTTGATATTCCCGGTGCTGAACTCGACGATGAAGCAGAAGCTATCGGAGAGGAAGATGAGGAAAACAATATTTACAGCCTGGGAGGCGACAGGCACGAAGATCTGGAAGAAGACAACGGTGAGTTCCTCGACCTGGAAGAAGACAAGGATTAAGGCTTATAACAGCGGTGTAAGGAGGCGACAAACAGCGTCCATAAACCGCTTTAGAATATTGCGCCTGTTCCAGCGGGTTTCCTGAACGGGAACTGAATATAAAAGGTCTTCTTCAAACACCTTATTCAGCCGGGTAGCCACCTCTGTATCATAGATCAAAGCACCTATTTCACAATTCAGGTAAAAGCTGCGGTTGTCGAAATTAACGGAACTTACCCAGGCAAGATTATCATCTATCACCATCGTTTTCGCGTGAATAAAACCACGCGTGTAAAAATATATTTTGATACCTGCCGCCAGCAAAGGTTTCAGATAGGAGAGTGCGGCATGTTGTACAATGTAGGAATCGCCTTTCAACGGCAGCATCAGCTGCACATCTTTCCCGGCCAGCGCCGCCATCTGGAGCGCGGTGAGCAGCTCTTCAGTAGGAATAAAATAAGGATTAGAGATCCTGATTCTTCTCTTGGCAATATTAATAGCCATAAGAATACTCTGCATGGCAACAGGCCATTCTGAATCAGGGCCGCTGGCAACGATATCTACGAAGCAGGTACCCGTTAAATCTGACCGGCCAAAAAACGGTTCAGCAAAAGGAAATACTTCTTTGCTGCAGTAACGGTAACTCATCAGAAACTGTAGTTGCAGTATGTTTACCGCCTCACCTTCAATTTTCAGGTGGGTATCCCGCCAGAAAGTAGGATGCTTGCCATTGTTGATGTACCGTTCATCGAGATTGATGCCGCCGACAAAACCAACCTTGCCATCTACCACAATAATTTTCCGGTGATTTCTGTAATTGGCGTTCAGGTAAAAATCTACGAGCACAGGAGAAAAGGGATATACACTGGCGCCATGCGCCTTTAACCGTTCGGGAATATCCCCGATCCGGTCGCTGCCCATATCGTCGTACAGAAAACGGACCTGTACGCCCTGGTTTAATTTTTCGATCAGGATGTTGGTTACTTCATTGCCCACGTCATCATCTGCAATCATGTAGTACTCTATGTGAATATGATGTTTCGCAGCACGCAGTGCGCTGAAAACCACCGGGAACTTTTCTTCTCCGTTGATCAATAGTTGTACCCTGTTATTTTTGCTGAGGATAGACTGCCGCGTATTAAGCAGCATGGCTGAAATCTCCTGTTTATTTCCTGCCAGCCGCCGAAGCTCTACCTGCATTTGTTCTATCAGTGGTTTTTGCGACTCCCAGTACCTCGAAAACAATACTTCATCTTTACTGCCTTTCAGCGTAAACCGCCTTCTTTTACGAAGGTCACGTCCCAGGTAGTAGTAAACAATTAAACCAACAACGGGAATAAATACCAGCACCAGGATGTAACCGATAGCCTTTACCGGGTTGCGGTTTTCAAGCAGAATGGTAGCAATCAATCCGATGAAAATAAGGATCAGTAAGACGATACTGCCTATTTTGATGTAAATATGCCATTCTGCACCTGTTAGATAACCGATCAGTGTTTTCACCAGTAAAAATTATTTAAGTATTAATATTAACATGTTTCTGTTAAAATAGTTACAGGCTGCTTTTTTATCAACATGGGTACGTGTATCAATATACCAATTGTTGCATTGAACAGCGAGAAAGCCGTCATCCAGTTATTTTCACGGGAGAACCCACCCAGGAATAGCCAGGCCAGGAAGTACACGTGGAACCATAAAGGAACAATCCAGGCTGCCAGTGGAAAGTAATGGCCACTGATGCTATTTCTCCTGGCAAAACCTGTTGCTACCATTAACGCCAATAGTATTATCAAAGCAATGAGCCGATGCATACTGCTGATGCCAAATGCCTGTTTCAGTAAATCGGCCAATGGAAATAAGGATATCCACAGGGCTGCCTGTGAAAGGAGAATGGAAAGTAAAGGCAGCAATGCTTTCCATACCCGGGTGACGGCTACTTTTTCCAGCAGCCGGCCAAAGAGGGAATAGAAAAATACTACCAGCAACCAGCCATAGAAATTAGCGTACGGTACGCCAAACCATTGACCGGTGAGTGTTTCCGAAGGATACCCCCTGCCTACCCAATCCCAGTGCCACATATGCAGGCGATAGGCTACCACATCCATACTTGCATCGATGTTCAATGCCAGCAGGCTGTCCAGCGCCGCTGCCGCCCATAATGGCAACCCAAAATTATCTGTAAATAAACGCGACGAATAAATAATGACCGCCCAACCACAGCCAATACAAAACGGAATGTTATGCGGCGCCTTACCCAACATGAGCCAGAATTGCCCGTATACATAGCCGCTGCTGGTGGCTACATTTACATATTCCAGCAACAACCCGAAACACAGTGCCCCCAGTAACCACGCCATATGTGCGGTTCCCTTTTTCAGGGCGTGCCAGCCGCAAATAAGCAAGAGGATATACATACAGATCTCCGTTAGCGGAAAGCAGTATCCAGGGGCATTACCATAAGGCATATTGGCGAAAGGAAGCATATCCCTGTAGTTTGAAGTATTGAAGATAATAAATCACCTGCGATTCATTTTCTTTCAAAAGAAAATGCCCTGTTTCCATCGTTACTGGAAACAGGGCATTTAAATATACGGTACTTTATTCGGCTGTTATTTCAAGGATGTTGCTGCTTAGTGATCTGCCATTGCCAGGCACCAGCTGAATGCCTTCTTTCATCAGGAAATCGCCGCTATAGAGCCTATCAAAATGATAGGAAGAATGTGTTCCCGGGAACAGGTTTATTTCGTTGATGCGGTAACGTTTCTGAGGATCGAGTCCCTGCAGTTTTACGAGTGTAAATACGTCGTTTTTTGCGATGTTCATCAGGTAGCTGAAAACAATGCATTTCTGCTGATCATCGCTGGTATACTGGAATACCGCCCTGTTTTCCTTATAGGGAGAAATAAGCCGGTAAAGATTGCCATACCACACAATATCACTGATACGCTTATACGTAGTTACTGCATCACGACTGAACTGTAATTCTTTCTCTGTAAAATCATCCACTTTGATATCGTACCCCAGTTTGCCCATCATGGCTACATCGGTACGGAATTTCAGGGATTGGCTGCCCCAGTTGGTGACATGTGCCGCCATTGTATTGGCCGGGAAGAAGTGTGAGTATCCGTACTGGATATAAATTCTTTCCAGTCCGTCGGTATTATCACTTGGCCAGAATTCGGTAAAGTATTTCATGGCGCCATAATCTGTGCGGCCGCCGCCACCGGAGCAAAGCATGATTGGCAGGTGAGGATATTTCGCTCTTACCCTGTCGAGCACTTTGTATAAACTACGGGTATAATCGATAAAAAGGTGCGACTGCTTTTCTTTCAGGTAAGGAGAATAGGTATTGGTTAGCATCCGGTTGCAATCCCATTTGATATAAGCGATGCCCGGGTTTTCCGACATGGTTTTATCTACCACGCCATACACGAAATCCTGTACCGCTGGGTTGGTGAGGTCCAGCACCATCTGGTTGCGGTAATAGTTTTCAGCGCGGTTTGGCAGGCGAAGTATCCAGTCGGGATGCTTTGTATACAACTCACTTTTTGGATTTACCATTTCCGGTTCCAGCCATATACCGAACTTTATGTTTTGTTTTTCTGCTTCCTGTACGAGGTAGCCTAATCCATGGGGAAGTTTGGTGGTGTTATGTTCCCAGTCGCCCAGGCCTGCATTATCTGCATTGCGTGGGAACTTATTGGCAAACCAGCCGTCATCGAGCAGGAACAGATCTACGCCCAGTTTTTTGGCGCCGCTGAAAAGACCGGTCAGCCGTTGTTCGTTGAAGTCCATGCCAGTTGCTTCCCAGTTATTGAGCAGGGTTAAACGTGGGGAATGTCCATCAAGGATGCCGTAGTTAAGTGCCCAGTGATGAAAGTTTCTGCTGGCTTGTCCTGTGCCTTTGGCCGACAGGGTGAAGATGAATGCCGGCGTGGTGAAAACCTCGTTTGGCTTTAGCGTATAGTCGCTGGCGTAAGGATTAATGCCGGAATTAATGTGGAGCGAGTTATGTTCATCTACCTCAAATCCAAATTTAAAATTTCCTGTCCAGGCCAATGTTCCAGCTAATACTTCGCCATTCTCTTCTTCAGCAGGATGATTTAATGACAGCAGGAACAGGGGCGATTGCAGCATATTAGCCCTTACGCCCAGTTTGCTGTCGAGGATTTTCATCCCGGTGGTAAGATATTGTTCCTGCATATTGGCTTCCTTTGCCCAATCGCCGTGGAATTGCGTTAACCAGTATTTATCTGCTTTCAGGTGCAACATGGAAGAGGCGTAGGCTGTTAGCTGTACCGGTTTTTTCTCGTTGTGCTTTACTTCCGTCCATGCTTTGATAATATCTTCTTTATAGTATGCTTCAAAGTGGAGGATAACGGTTACCGGGTATACGGGATCTTTAAGTGTAATGGTAGTTGCAATGATGTCATCGCTGGTTTTTGCGGATGTATGGTTATCATATCTTAGCTCCAGGGATGGATTTCCATCATTGTGAACGATGCGGATAGCCGGGTCCAGCAGGCTTTCCATGCCAGCGGTTATATAGGCCTCCTGTTTGCCTTTAGCAAGGGTATCCGCCATATCGGGCTGTAACTGTTGTCCGAAGTATTGTTGTATTAACCGGCCTTCCGGGTTAATGCCGTATACCAGGCTGATATTGCGGGTAGCAATGCGGATATTTTTCTCTTGAGCAGATACCCATTGGGTTAACAATAGAAAGCTTATGCAAAACAGTGTTCTCATGTTTAAATATTTACTAACGAGGAATAAGTGTACAAAATACAAATAAAAAGAAAGGATCTATATGGTAATTTACAGAAGACAGGTACCATTCCGGACAAGATACTCCCGTGCAAAAGTGAACAAAAGTTGTCCGGTACCGGACAAAAATCTCTTAGAAGATTATTGATCATCAATACCTTGTGGTGCGGCATTTTTTTCGCGGGAAGAAGAAACTACTATTCATCTGTTTATGATAAAGAACTACTTTCTGATTGCCTGGAGAAATATGGCGAAGAACCGTTTTTTTGCTGTCGTGAATATCTGGGGATTAGCTATCGGGATCACATTTGTATTGTTGATCGGTGCATATGCCTGGGGGGAGTACCAGGTAAACCATTTTGTGAAGAATGGCGACCGCATCTTTCTGCTGAGTAGCAAATGGGCAAATCCGGAAACAGGAACGGAGTTAACAACGTTTGGACCACTAACCAAAGCACTTCAGGATAATTATCCCTCGTTGGTAGAAAAAGCCTATGCTCACGATGGAATCAACGTTGTTATTTCAGTGGGAGATAAGCATTTCAGGGAAGGGGTACAGCCAGGGGATTCAACTTTTTTTGAGATGTTTAATTTTCCGGTTGCCTATGGTGATCCGCGCACAGCAATGGATAAGCCCAATGCGGTGGTGCTTACGGAGAAGAAAGCAAAGCAGTATTTTGGCAAAACAGATGTCGTAGGGAAGTTAGTAAGGATACAATCCTTCGATGGAAGGAATGATAATTTTGAAATAACTGCTGTAATAAAAGATCTGCCTTTTAATACCATCACCAACTTTTTTAAACCCGGAAATGAAATATTTCTTTCACCCGCCAGTATACGTTATTTCGGAAGAGAGTTTGGATTTAACAGCTGGTTATCGCCCTATATTGTGGGCTATGTAATGCTGAAACCGGGCGTTACTGCTGACCAGCTCCGGGGGCCAATAAAAACATTATTAGCTACCAATACGAATGCAGAAATTCAACGTACGCTGGAGGTAACGCCGGTATCTTTGAAGAACTGGTACCTCCTTATGAATAAAGGGCTCGCAAGAAAAATGATCACCGTATTTTCATTAGTGGCATTGTTTATCCTGCTGATGGCGATTATAAATTTTGTCAATATTTCTATCGGTAATTCTTTAACAAGATTAAAGGAGATCGGCGTACGAAAGGCGATGGGAGGGAAGCGGCTGCAGTTAATATTTCAGTTTATTACCGAGTCGGTGTTAGTCGTTACTTTTTCTTTTATTGTATCGCTGGGTTTGTATTTTATAGTAAGACCCTTGTTTGGAGAGATGATCGGGAAAGATATTCCTGCATTATCTTCTTTTCCTGCCTGGTTTGCCGTGTTACCATTGTTGGTAATACTGTTTACCGGCTTACTGGCTGGTATTTATCCTGCGTTTGTATTATCAGCGCAACCTTCTGTTACCGCATTGAAAGGGAAGCTAAAGGATGTAAAGGAGAAATTATTATTCAGGCGGTCGCTTGTAACCGTACAATTTGTGACGGCCATCGTGGTATTTATTGCTGCGATTGTAATAGACCGTCAGGTGGCTTTCTTTTTCAATTCAGATCTTGGGTATAATAAGGAAAAGTTGGTGACTGTTGCCGTGCCGCGCGACTGGACCACAGCGGGTGTTGCGCATATGGAACGTATGAGGGAGGAGTTCCGGGCAATGCCGGAAATAAAAGATGCCACCTTTGCCTACGTGATCCCCGACGGGGCAGCCAGTGGCGCCAGCAGGATTTACAGACCGGAAAATGATTCCAGTACTGCGGTTTCGGCGGTGTCGCTTATTACAGATGAGCGCTATCTGGCCACTTACGATATCAAACTGGATGCAGGAAGCTTTTATAATGGCGCCCCGGAAGATGCTGCCAAAATTATTATTAATGAAGCGGCCGTAAAGGCATTAGGTTGGCGGAGTGCGGAAGAAGCCATTAATAAGCCGCTGCGGCTGCATAATTTTAACCAGGTGCTATATGTGAGTGGTGTTACCCGGGATTTTCATTTTGGGTCCCTGCATGATGCCATAGGCCCGGTTTATTTTCAGCCGGTGCGGGGAATAAATATATACCGGTATTTATCGTTCCGCTTTAATCCTGGAAATACGGCTACACAGGTAGCTGCATTGCAACGCAAGTGGCAGCAGGTTTTCCCGGATGCTCCTTTTGATTTCAAATTTTTGGATGATAGTATAGCGCAGTTATACGATACGGAAGCACAAATGCGGAAGGCTGCAAAGGCTGCCACTGTAGTATCACTGATGATTGTGTTGCTGGGGGTGCTGGGAATTGTTACTATGAGTATTGCAAAGAGGAATAAAGAGATGGGAATAAGAAAAGTACTCGGTGCATCGGGCTTACACATCCTCCTGCTTTTTATAAAAGAGTTTTCGGGAATCATTGTTGTGTCCAATATCATTGCCTGGCCATTATCGTGGTATCTCTTACATGGCTGGCTGATGGACTATGCCTACCGGATCAACATTGGGGTGTTGCCTTTCCTGATTGTGGGCTTAACCCTGGCAATACTGGTAGGGGTAATTATTGTGTGGATGACCCACCGGTTAGCGGCTATTAACCCGGTAAAGAGCCTGAGAACAGAATAATGATTATTTTAGTAATCCTTTAAAGGATTACTAAAATGGCGACTCAGATTATTATTGTGCTTGTCCTTACGATGTTTATTAACGGGATAACTACGTTGTCTTATGCTGTAAGGCTGGTAGGGGTAAAAACCGGTAGAATTGCCATTACTTTTTCTTTATTTAATATTCTTGCCCTTTTATCCCGCACCGCCAATACGTTGCAGGCGCCGTTACTGGCCAAAACAGTAGAGCAGGACCTGAAACAGGGGCTTTCCTCCAATATGGAGATATTCAGGTATATTATTTTGTCCTGTACCATTGGCGCTATAATTGGCGCACTGCTGATCCCAACTTTTCAGCGGTTACTGTCTAAGGCGGTGGTGCATTTTAGTGTACATAAATCTATTCCCAGGTTATTTTATGTTGGCCTATCCGGCGCCGGAATGCAGTTCATGAAAGAAAGCATGCGGATGCCCACAAAAGAGCAGTTCCTGGAATTGCCTGCTAACAGGGATATGCCCTGGCGTATTTTTATCTACAATGTATTGGCCAGCGCTGTAATAACTATTTCGGTTTTATCGTGTGTGTATGCTGCATATCTGAATCCAGAATACAGAACAACAGCCAGCAATTTATCGGGTGTTATAAATGGTATGGCCACGGTGCTGATGGTATTGTTTATTGATCCGCATTTATCTATACTCACGGATGATGTGGTACTAGGGAAGCTTTCGCAGGGAGCTTTCAGGAGATTTGTTGCCTATATGGTAATTGCCCGTATTGCCGGAACGGTACTTGCGCAGCTGTTACTTTTCCCCTGTGCGCAATTGATTGCCTGGCTGGCAGAAAAAGTATAGCCTGTTCACAATTGGTTAACATTTTTTTGATGTTTTCCGTGTTTTTTTGAGAATGAATTTTAACCCACGAAAATTATTTGTCATTGTTGGTGATCCTCACTCAGGCAAAACAAGAACGATACAAAACTTGTTTCAGAGAAAGCGGTTTTATCTGTTCAAACAACCCATAAAACTGGATGCTTTGTGGAAGGAGAATTTTATTGTCGTAAATACTCCGGACCCGTACTGCCGGTCAGACGACCAGCTCAGCCGCATTAAATCGGTTATAGAGTATCATGCAGTATCGGATACCTCTTTTCTTTTTAGTGTCAGCCTGGTAATAGATAACAGTGCATTTGACATCGGGCAAATCGTGTCTTATTTTAACCAGTCTGCTTTTGAGGTTCATTATCTTGTTTTATACTCGAGCTGGTATGATAAAAAAGTAATAAGCGGGGAGAACATATTCCGGCTGCAACAGCTGGTTGAAAACGGGAGCATCCATATATTTGAAAGGTTGGTAACCCAATCGGGGTTGCGGTTTAATGAGCGGGTGGAGGAGGTGAAAGAGGCCATAGGACGAATACTTGGAATAACCGTTAACATAGAAGGGCAATAAAGAAACGTTGTATTTGGGCATTCATCTGATAAATCGGAATCAGCCAATTCAAGGTGTCACAATTTTTGTTGGGAGAGTATAAACAGAAATTATGAAACAGCCTTATGTTATAAACATCGACGTATCTATACTCGACGATTTACGTCACCGCCTGGCGGCGACACGCTGGACCAATGAGATTAATAATGACAAGTGGGAAGCGGGCACGAACGCTGCCTATTTAAAGGGGTTGTGCCATTATTGGTTGCACGACTTCGATTGGAAAAAGAATGAAACCTTTCTTAATTCGTTTTCGCATTTTAAAACAGCTATCGATAAGGAGGGAATTCATTTTATCCATGAAAAAGGCAAGGGCAAAACAAGCGTGCCTCTTTTGTTGATACATGGTTACCCGGATTCGTTTATGCGGTTCCTGAAAGTAATTCCGCTGTTGGTTGCCCCTGATGATGATGGGTTTTCCTTTGATGTGGTTGTTCCATCCATACCAGGCTATGGTTTTTCGGATATTCCGACATCGCCGGGTATGAATCCAAAACGCATAGCATCCTTGTTTGCAAAATTGATGACAGAGGAGTTGGGTTATTCCTCCTTTATAGTGCATGGTGGGGATTGGGGTAGCACCATTGCGGAGCAAATTGCGGTTAATAATTCTCAAATTCTTAAAGGTATTCATCTTACCGATATCCCCTGGCGTCATCTGTTCTCTATCTCCCCGGATGCGTTGACGGCATCTGAAAAGAAATACGTGCAAACCGGTCAGCAATGGAGTCAAACCGAAGGAGGTTACGCCGTAATACAATCTACGAAGCCGCAATCGCTGGCATATGGATTGAATGATTCGCCTGTGGGGCTTGCGGCATGGCTGATAGAAAAGTTCTTTAGTTGGAGTGGTTGTGATGGCAAGCTTGAAAATACTTTTACCAAAGATGAATTACTTACGAATCTTACTATCTACTGGGCTACGCAAACAATAACTTCAACAGTGCGCCTCTATTATGAGGCGGCCGTTTCAATACAACAGGAAGAGAAAAGTATGGAAATTAAGAAAGTGGAAGTTCCTACGGGTGTGGCTATATTCCCCCAGGACGTTGTACCGGCTCCCAGGGAATTCGCGGAACGACTCTTTAATGTGCAGCAATGGACTGAAATGCCCAGGGGAGGGCACTTTACGGCAATGGAACAACCTGATCTATTTGCAGGGGATGTTCGAAAATTTGCAAAATTATTGAGTGTGGGGTAGCCTTGCGGTGAATAGGTATGTGCGAATAAAAATTTAAGTATTACCGTAGGGCTATAAACAAAAAAAGAGACCACATTTCTGTGATCTCTTTTTTCTGTGGTGTGAGCCGGGATCGAACCGGCGACACAAGGATTTTCAGTC
The DNA here is from genome assembly GCF_041360695.1 of Chitinophaga sp. RCC_12. Classification (NCBI taxonomy): domain Bacteria; kingdom Pseudomonadati; phylum Bacteroidota; class Chitinophagia; order Chitinophagales; family Chitinophagaceae; genus Chitinophaga; species Chitinophaga sp. RCC_12. The sequence goes on along the minus strand of NZ_JBFUPS010000002.1, from coordinate 590,754 downwards.
CTTTGCTCTACCAACTGAGCTACCGCACCATCCGTTTTTTATTGCCCTCTCTCGTGAGGGGATTGCAAAAGTAATACATTCTTTCGAATTGCAAAATTTTTTTGAGAAAATTTTACGAAATCACTTTTTCATTGAGAATACTGCTCCAAAGTTCATGCCGCCAATACAGCGACTGGCAGGCGTATTCAGCAGCTTCATCCCATTTATTTTTGTCCGTGCCACATAATTCATTGACCATTTGCATGGCCAGTTGACTGTGGTGGTCACCGTCTACTTCTATGTGTCTTTCCAGGTAATAAATGAAGGTATCCAGCTTGCCCGGAAACTTCTGATCGAGGTCTTTTACCAGTGCGAGGAACATGTCCGGAATAAGGTCTTCCCTGCCAAAGGTGAACACCGCGGCCATAATATGTGCCTTACCGGTAGCAATCACTTCAAATGTAAAGCTAAGAAAACCCGTTACGGCCTCAGGAAGGTCGGCGGTGGCCAGCACCCTTTCAATGGGCTTTCCGGCCTTTATATCAGCTATAATCGCCTCTATCGGGCTGGTATCGGCGCCGGCCTGTTGCATGGCGCGTTCATACAGTTCAAAATGGCTGCAGCGGTTACCTTCTTTATCCACGTCGCTTTCTTCACCGGTAACAATTTCATTGATCAGGTAACGGGTAGCTGCATTGCCCACGGGTACCCAGGGTACATTTACACAGGTAAGTTGTTGCTGCAGTCCCTTCAATAAAGACATGAAGTCCCATACGGCATATACATGATACTGCATGAAAGTGCGAACATCATCCAATGTTTGCAGCTCCGCGTATAACGGGTGTGATACTACTTTCTCCCTCCCGGAAGCAATGGCTTCCTGTATTTGTTTAATGTTCATCTGTTGTACTTGTAGCCGGACTAGTTGCCGTATACCACCAGGAATTTTATACGCATCAGCTTCAGTTGCTCCAGCGAATAATCATTTTCAATCAGTTCTTCCCTGGCCAGGGCGAGACTGGAAGTTTCACAGCCTTTGAAATACTCCATGATTTCATCTTGTGCATAATCATCCAGTTCTTCATCCAGGCAGTAATCGATGTTCAGTTTGGTACCACTGGCAACAATGGTTTCCATTTCGTCGAGTAACTGGGAGAGGGAGAGTTCCTTATTTTTAGCAATGGTTTCGAGCGGTATTTTCTTATCGATATTCTGGATAATAAATACTTTCATCCCGCTTTTATTCACCACGCTTTTCATAACGAAATCGTCCGGCTTGGTGATATTATTTTCCTCTACGTATTTAGTGATTACATCCAGGAACTGTTTGCCGTAGCGAACAGCTTTCCCTTTGCTCACGCCCTGGATTTTTTCCAGTTCCTGAACGGTAGTAGGGTATTGTGTAGCCATATCTTCCAGGGAAGTTTCCAGGAAGATAACAAACGGGGGAAGGTTCTTTTCCTTGGATACTTTCTTGCGCAGTTCCTTCAGCATTTCAAACAATGCCGGATCTGCAGATGCCTGTGCTTCCGCGGCGGCTTCCTCTTCTTCATCCAGGGTGTCTTCATCAAACTGGTGATTCAGCGCAACCATGATGGAGTAGGGCTTTTTGAGGAATTTGGCGCCCTTGTCGGTCACTTTAAGCAGGCCGTATTCTTCAATATCCTTCTCTATCAGTCCTTCCAGCATCATCTGGCGCATCAGGGAGTTCCAGAAGTGCGCATCAAATTCTTTTCCTTCTCCAAACACCTCCAGTTTATCATGACGGTAGGTGCTGATCTGGGGGCTGGTTTTCCCGGTGATGATATTGATCACATATTCGCTGCCAAAGCGCTCTTCGAGGGAGCGGATGGCTTTCAGCATGATCACCACGCGGTTCCTGACTTCTATTTTTTCTTTCGGGTTACGGCAGTTATCGCACTGGCCACAATTCTCGGTTTCGTAATGTTCTCCGAAATAGTGAAGGATAACCCTGCGGCGGCATACCGCGCTTTCGGCGTATGCAACGGTTTCGTTAATGAGCTGTGCGCCCATTTCACGTTCGCTGAGCGACTTATCGCGCATAAGGTGTTCGAGCTTCTGCACATCCTTATGGGAGTAGTAGCAGATACAATGTCCTTCCAGTCCGTCCCTGCCGGCGCGGCCGGTTTCCTGGTAGTAGTTTTCCAGGCTTTTGGGAATATTGTAGTGGATCACGAACCGTACGTCGGGCTTGTCGATTCCCATTCCGAATGCAATGGTAGCCACAATTACCTCTGTATCTTCATGCAGGAACATATCCTGGCGTTGTGCCCGGGTAGTAGGGTCCAGGCCGGCGTGGTAGGCTACCGCTTTAACGCCGTTGGCCACCAGCATATCTGCCAGTTCCTCGGTAGTTTTACGGTTCAGCGTGTAAATGATACCGCTTTTGCCTTTATGCTGATGAATGAACTTAACAATATCCTTGATGGTTTGATCCTTTTTGCGTTTGGGCCTGATTTCATAATACAGGTTGGGGCGGTTAAAGGAAGAAATAAAGATGTTGGCCTTGTTCAGACACAGGTTCTTTACAATGTCGCTTTGCACCTTCGGGGTAGCAGTAGCGGTCAGGGCAATAATAGGCAGGTTATCGCTGATCTGGTCGATCATTTCCTTCAGGCGGCGGTATTCCGGCCGGAAGTCATGTCCCCATTCAGAAATACAGTGTGCCTCATCTACTGCAATAAAAGAGATTTCCAGTTCCTTGAAGAAATCGAGGTTTTCCTGTTTGGTGAGGGTTTCCGGAGCTACGTAGAGCAGCTTGGTTTTTCCCGCCGTCAGGTCGGCCCGCACTTTCTTGATCTGCGCCTTGGATAAGGTGGAGTTTAGAAAATGTGCCACATTGTCCTTACTGCTGTAGCCTCTAACCAGGTCTACCTGGTTTTTCATCAGCGCAATAAGGGGTGAAACGATTAGCGCACAACCCGGTCGCATCAGCGCCGGTAGTTGATAGCATAATGATTTACCTCCGCCGGTTGGCATTATCACAAAAGTATCTTTGCCTGAGAGGATGCTATTTATAATTTTTTCCTGATTTCCCTTAAAGGAATCGAACCCGAAGTGTTCGCGTAATGCATCCATCAAACGTTCCTTAACAACAGCCATTGCATTCAAATTTTAACTCTAAAGAACCAACAAATGACGAAATATATTTATATGTTTTTTAGGGGACACGAAGTTACTTAAAAAAGCGCGGAGTATCAATATAAATTACTTGACCGCTCCAGTGCTGGTTAAAAAATGATAAATTTGTAAATCGACATGAAAAGGAATCAAACTATCAATATAGGACAGGTAGCCAGGCGCACAATTGCGATGGAGGCATCAGCTATTAATGATTTGCAGCATTTTATAGATGCAGATTTTGAAAGAGTTGTTGAAAGGATCTCTCATTGCCAGGGGAGACTGGTGGTGACAGGCATTGGTAAAAGCGCCATTATTGCCCAGAAAATAGTGGCTACATTTAATTCTACCGGTACGCCGGCCCTTTTCATGCATGCAGCAGATGCCATTCACGGAGATCTGGGCATGATCCGCGAGGAAGATGTGGTAATGTGCATCTCCAAAAGCGGTACTTCCGCCGAAATAAAGGTGCTTGTTCCCCTGGTGAAGAACTTTGGCAACACTTTAATTGCCATGGTGGGGAATACCAGCTCGTTTTTAGCCCAGGAAGCCGATTTTGTACTCAATACCACGGTTAGTAAGGAAGCCTGCCCAAATAACCTGGCGCCCACTACCAGTACGGCGGCACAGCTGGTGATGGGAGACGCCCTGGCCGTTTGCCTGATAGAATGGCACGGATTTACTGCTGCAGATTTTGCCAAGTTCCATCCCGGAGGCGCTTTAGGAAAGAAATTGTACCTTAAGGTCGGGGATCTCAGCAAACAGCACAAAGCCCCGCAGGTATCAGCAAACAGCTCATTGAGAGAGGTGATTGTGGAAATTTCATCCAAAATGCTGGGCGTTACTGCCGTAGTGGACGAAAATGGATTACTTCAGGGTATCATTACAGATGGCGACCTGCGCAGAATGCTGGAGAAAGATGTTCCTACAGCAGCTGTAACGGCAAAAGATATAATGTCGCTTCACCCGAAAATGATCCAGCAGGATCAATTGGCCATCAACGCTTTAGAGATGATGCGCCAGCACGATATTACCCAACTGCTGGTAATGGACGGTGAACGGTATCAAGGTATTATTCACTTACATGATTTAATCAGAGAAGGAATTATTTAGAAATGACACAGCTGAACAGCCATTTTTACGTGGCAATAATGGCAGGGGGAATAGGCAGCCGGTTCTGGCCCCATAGCCGCACAGACAATCCCAAGCAGTTCCTGGATATCCTGAACACAGGAAAAACCCTGCTCCAATGGACTTATGAACGCTTCGCGCAGTTCATCCCAAAGGAAAATATATTCGTGGTAACCCACCATCAATATAACAGCAAGGTGAGTGATCAGTTGCCGGAATTGCCCACAGCCAATATTGTGAGCGAACCATCCCGTAAAAATACAGCTCCCTGTGTTGCTTACATTTCCCATAAAATCCATAAACAGGACCCGCTGGCCAATATTATTTGTGCGCCGGCAGATCACCTGATCATGGATGGACCGGCGTTTACCAATTCCTGTTTAAATGCGCTGCTGTTTGTGCAGAAAAACAGCGCCCTGGTTACACTAGGCATTAAACCTACCCGCCCGGATACCGGTTACGGCTATATCCAGTTTGAACCACAACACGTGGCGGATAACGTATACCAGGTGAAAACCTTCACAGAAAAGCCCAACCTGGAACTGGCCAAAACGTTCCTGCAAAGCGGTGATTTCCTCTGGAACGCCGGCATCTTTGTATGGAATGTAAAAACCATCCTGGCAGCTTTTAAACAATATCTTCCGGAGATAGATGAACTGTTTGAACAGGCTACACCCGCACTCAATACCCCCCAGGAAAAAGAGGTAATGGAGAAAGTATATCCGCAGTGTACCAATATCTCTATCGATTACGGTATCATGGAAAAAGCCAGCAACGTATATGTAATCCCCGCCAATTTCGGATGGAGTGATCTGGGTACCTGGGCTTCCGCCTATGAGAACCTCGAAAAGGATTACCTCGGCAATGCAGTGCAGGGTAAAAACGTAGTGGTGATAGACGCTACCAAATGCATGGTGAAAGTACCTAACGATAAACTGGTGCTGTTACAGGGCCTGGATGAGTTCATCGTAATCGATACAAACGATGTACTGCTTATCTGCAAAAAAGAAAATGAACAACAGATCAAAGAATATGTAGGGGAAATCAAGCGCAACAAAGGCGAGAAGTTCCTGTAAATATTTTTGTGATTTTTGATATTGAAATTCAGATATTTAGTGGCTGAAAAGAGTTTCTCACCAGCAGATGTCTGAATTTCAATATCAAAAAATCCGGCAATGATCTCAAAACTGCCCAACGTAGGCACCACCATATTTACCGTCATGTCCGCACTGGCGGCCTCCCACCAGGCAATTAACCTCTCCCAGGGATTTCCCGATTACGACTGCAGTGATGAACTGAAAGCCATGGTAAATGAAGCCATGCAGCAAGGTCATAATCAATACGCCCCTATGCCGGGCCTTCCGCAGTTACGTAATGCTATTGCCACAAAAATCAGTAGTCTTTACCAGCAGCAGGTACATCCCGATTCGGAAATTACTATTACACCCGGGGGCACCTATGCTATTTTTACGGCCATTGCTACGTGTATACATCCGGGTGATGAAGTGATCATTTTTGAACCAGCCTACGACAGTTATATTCCCAATGTATTGGTAAACGGGGGAGTGCCCGTGCTCATTTCCCTTTCGTTTCCGGGCTACCGGATCAACTGGGACGAAGTAAGAAGTAAAATCACACCCCGCACCAGGATGATTATGCTGAACACCCCGCATAATCCAACGGGGAGCATCTTACAGGAAAATGATATGCAGGAACTGGAAAAACTGGTGGATGAGTTTAACCTGATCGTATTGTCCGACGAAGTATATGAACACCTGGTTTTCGACGGTGCACAGCATCACAGCGTATTGCGTTATCCCGCTATTTTCAGGAATAGCTTTGTTACCTTCTCTTTTGGAAAAGTGTTTCATAATACCGGCTGGAAAATGGGCTATTGTGTAGCGCCGGAGCACCTGATGAAGGAGTACCGGAAGGTACACCAATACCTTTGCTTTTCTGTAAATACCCCCATGCAGTATGGACTGGCTAAGTTCCTGGAAACGCCATCTCATTACCTGGAGTTACCGGCGTTTTACCAGCAGAAAAGAGACTATTTCCTTGAGTTGATGAAAGGTACCCGTTTTACTCCGTTGGCCAGCCAGGGAAGCTATTTCCAGCTGATGAAATACGACCGGATATCAGATGAAGGGGACAAAGACTTCGCTATCCGTATGACCAAAGAATTTGGAGTGGCGGTGATCCCGGTATCTGCGTTTTACCAGGATGGAAAAGATGATCATGTCATCCGGTTTTGCTTTGCGAAGAAACAGGCTACGCTGGAACAGGCTGCCACGCGGTTGCAACAGATATAAAAAAAGGAGACCGCTGATAACAGTCAGATCAATGCCTTTAAATAATTGATCTAACGTGTTATCAGGGTCTCCCTCTTTTTTATGAAAAAGCAAATTTATTCTCTTCTATAAAAGGCGGACAGCTTAAACAGCTACTGCTGTTGCTCCTTCCGGTCTGTTATTTTCCAGGATCAGCGTCTGCTCCATAAAGCTTACGATCCCGGTTTCTACGTCGTAAATCGCGCCTATAATACCTACTTCTCCTTTCTGGATCATTTCACGGAGAATGTTGCTTTGTTCCATAATGGCCTGCACAGAGCGTTGTACATGGATTGCGTTTACCGCTTCCACAAATTCGCCGTTATGGGAGTTGCGGTCCTGTTTGATGGTTTTCTCTGCAAATACAGCCGGGGCTATTTTGTTTAACAGCCCGGTGAGGTTACCCATTTCTATGGAATCGCAGGCGCCCTTGATAGCGCCGCATTTTGTATGACCCAACACCACGATGAATTTGGAGCCAGCTACCTTACAGGCATATTCGAGACTGCCAAGTACGTTATCGGAAATAACGGCGCCGGCTAAACGGATACTGAAGATGTCGCCTAATCCCTGATCAAAGATCAGCTCTGCAGAGGTACGGGAGTCCATACAGCTAACGATAGCTGCCATGGGCCATTGTCCGTCGGAAGTGTCGTTCACCATTTGCAGCAGGTTGCGGTTCAGGCGAAGGTTTTCCACAAACCGGGTGTTACCGGCCTGCAGCAATTCCAGTGCTTTTTTAGGAGATATATTGGCTTGAGATATTTTATTCAGTGTCTTCATAATTGTCATTTTTTGAAATTGAAAAATGAACGGATATAAGCATGGTTTCCGTTACGTTTTTACATTAAAGGCGGACCTGCCTTTAATTTAACTGCAGTTCTTTCAGTAACTCTTTATGGTTACCGGAAGAAATAGTGTGTACCTGCGGGGAATTCAGCCTCGACTGTTCTTCAACAGAAAGGTCTGGTGTATTTTGAATGTTGTACACGGATTTAAATCCCGTCAGGATCACTTTGATATTTTTTTGTGGTGCTTTGATGTCTTTGAATTCGCGGATAGTCTGCAACACATCAAAATCGATGTACGCAGTTTTGTGTGCATCAATCACCAGTGTAATATTTTCAGGCATATGATCCAGCGTAAGCAGGATGCTGGCCTTGTTCAGGAAAGAAACTTCCTGTGCCAGTTCCAGGCGGATGCTGTCGCCGCTATGGTATTTTTCCTTGCGGAAATAGTAAGAGCTTTTCATATTACCACGTAAAATGGCGAGCACACTTACAACCATACCCAATGCAATACCTACCAGCAGATCGGTAAACACGATGGCTAATACGGTTACAACAAAAGGCACCCATTGGTACTTACCATTTTTGAACATTTCCTTGAAAATGGAAATTTTGCACAATTTGTAACCGGTTACCAGCAATACCGCCGCCAGGGTAGCCAGCGGAATTTTATTTAATAACGCAGGGATCAGGGCAGTACAAACCAGTAATAACGCACCATGCGTCATCGTTGCCAGTTTGGTTTTACCACCGGCATTGATATTAGCGCTGGAACGTACAATTACAGAGGTGATTGGTAAACCGCCAATTAAGCCACTGATCATGTTACCAATACCTTGTGCTTTCAATTCCCGGTTAGGAGAAGTATGGCGTTTCAGGGGATCCAGTTTTTCGGTAGCTTCCACATTCAGCAGGGTTTCCACGGAAGCTACTATTGCTATAGTAGCGCCGGTAATCCAAACATCTTTGTTAGTGATGGCGCTGAAATTCGGGAGCGTGAACTGGTTCACGAAATCACCAAAACTACCGGCTACCGGTAAAGTTACCAGGTGATTAGATCCCAGTGCCAGCAGCTCACTGCCGGAAAATGCTGTATTCAGCAATATGCCGGTAATTACTGCTACCAGTGGCGCTGGCACTACATTGAGCTTCGGGATCTTGCTCCAGTACAGAATAATGAGAATGGAGATAATGGTGATCAGCGTTGCGCCAAGATTAATGTGGTTAATCGTGGAAAGCAGGGCGCTGAAAGTATTTTCGCCATCTACCTGAATAAAGTTGAAATCACCTTCCGAATCGGCATCATAGCCAAATGCGTGCGGTAATTGTTTCAGGATAATGATGATACCAATAGCGGTAAGCATACCTGTGATTACATTGGAAGGGAAGTAGTTGGCTACTGTTCCCGCTTTAATTAATCCCAGTATAAGCTGGATGGCACCGCCTATTACCACACTCAGGAGGAATACATCGAAGGCGCCAAGTTTGGTGATGGCCACCAGTACAACAGCGGTAAGACCTGCTGCAGGACCACTTACACTCAATTGCGAGCCGCTTAAAAAGCCGATTACCAGGCCACCAATGATACCGGAAATCATACCGGCAAACAAGGGCGCTCCTGAGGCCAGGGCGATTCCCAGGCACAATGGCACCGCAATGAGGAAAACAACAAGGCCGGCTGAAAAATCGCCTTTTATATTAGAGAATATTGATATTTGCTTGTTCATAAAATTTGCTTTTCCGTTGAGGGATCACGCTTCCGGATAGCAGCCAATGCTGCAACCGTGGAAGCTACAATGATGTAATAGTACTCCCCGTTAACGGCTACATACAGGTATCGCCTTAATGGATACACGTAGCGCGGGCAGTGCTTGAAAAAAATCAGTAATAAATAAAATAGAAACACAGCTGTTGTAATGACAACTGCAAAACGAAATTACGCGATGTGCGTATTGGGAGGAGGGGCATGTATTTCCTGAGCAGGGTTGCTGGGAATATCTTCCATTAAATGATATTGTAAAATACCAAGAATGAGCAATGGGTTAAACTGAATCTCGTCAAACTGTTTACAAAATTTCAGCTCTTTCGCAATCTTTATATGATCGCCACCACAATCAACCGGGTGTTCTTCCACAATCTGATTATTAAACAACAGCTTCCCTACTTCCTTGATCGGAAGCAGTTGTGACACCATCAGTGCCAGCAGGAATATGCCGATTAATTTCTTCATGTGTATAATACGCTTAATGCAAATGTAATAGAGGTTAACCATAAATGGTAAATAATCCCAATTAAAATAATGTTAAAGGATTTTAACATAAAAAGGCGACCCCAGCTGTTCTTTTCCGTTCATCCCGGCTAAAAACCGGTCATCATTATCCGGTAGCTGGTGTTATAACCCGATTTTTCGGTAAGATCCGCAGCTGCATTGCGTTTTATAGGCTTTGCCGGGTAACGTTCTAAACAAGTTATTTTGCTTTCTATGGTATTGTGTATTGCATAGTAGTAAAAGTTTCCTATTTTTGTATCGTAAAGTTGAAAGAATAGCTATCACATACTTTAATAACTGATCAGAAACCACCATTAGAAAAAAACATTAAAGCTCACTTGCCATGAACATTGATAACACACAATCGCAGATGAGGAAGGGAGTGCTGGAGTTTTGCATATTGTCCGTCATTAAGCAAGGAGAAGCTTACCCTTCAGATATCATCGAAAAGATGAAGGAAGCAAAGCTGGATATCCTGGAGGGCACTCTTTATCCTTTATTAACAAGATTGAAAAATGCGGAATTACTCACTTACCGCTGGGTAGAAAGCAGCTCAGGCCCCCCACGGAAGTATTTTTCCATGACAGATAAAGGGGAAACCTTTTATAAAGAACTGGAAAGTACCTGGAACGAACTGGCCAATGCGGTGCATCAATTAACACAAAATAGTACACCCCTGTAAAGGAAGACTAACCTAAAACCTAAAATCAACTGGTAATGAAAAAGATAATCAACATAAACCTTTCAGGTCGCCTTATCCCCATCGAGGATAGCGCGTATGAGATACTGAATCAGTATCTCGGGAGCCTGAAAAAATATTTCTCGAAAGAGGAAGGCGGGGATGAAATCGTGTCTGACATTGAAAGCCGCATTGCTGAAATATTCCAGGATAAATTGAAAAAAGGCGCTCATTGTATTACTGATGAAGATGTAATTGCGGTGAAAGCTTCCATGGGTACGCCGGAGCAATTCGACGACGCTGCCGGCGAAAGCACCCAACAGACAAAGGAAGAGGATCCGTTTGCAGGTTATATTCCCCGCCCACGCAAACGCCTGTACCGCGATCCGGAAAATAAGGTGCTGAGTGGCGTATGTAGCGGATTAGGCGCTTATTTCAACATCGATCCGGTGATCTTCCGTATCATATTCGCCCTGTTGGCGATCGGTGGCTTTGGTACCGGTATCCTTGTATACTTCATCCTCTGGATAGCAACTCCGTCTGCCGACACGGCAGCGGAGAAGCTGGAAATGAGAGGAGAGAAGGTAGACCTGAACACCATCAAGTCCACCATCCAGGAAGAATTAAATCATATGAAAGGCCAGGTGAAAAATGTAGGAGATGATATCCGAAATTTTTCTCAGGGCCGCGGCAAGCAGGTAGGTAGTGATATCGAACGCTTTTTTGTGAGCCTGGCAAGTGGATTAGGTAAAGTGTTGGTAGCTGTTACCAAAGGGTTCTTTTACTTCTTCGCTGTAGTGATGCTGATCTGCCTGATAGTGGCAGGAATAGCCATTGCAGCCACTTCCGCGGCCCTTTTCCCCATCAAGGATCTGTTACTCGGCGCCCCGGTGCAAAGCGCATTGTTGTGGCCTGCAGTTGGATTGCTCATAGGCATTCCGATTGTTGCACTGGTTATATTCATCATCCGTAAACTCACCGGCGTAAAAGAAGGCAACCGCTATGCAGGTTATACCTTAACCTTCCTGTGGTTACTCGGACTGGCTTTTGCCGCCATCATTGCTACGTCCTTTGTAAAAGATTTCAGAAGACCGGCAACTGAAACGGAAGCAATCGCTATTCAACAGCCATCGAAAGGTAAGCTGATACTGAAAAGAACACCCGGTATCCTGTCTGAAATCAATGGTGATGACATCAGCTTCTTTGATGATCACTTACTGATCGCAGACGATACCGTGTTGATCAACTACATCCGGATAAGGGTTGAAAAAAGCCTGACGGACAGTTTCTCGGTAGATGTGTCCCGCTTTTCCAGGGGCCGCACTGTACAACAGGCAAAAATGCTGGCTCATGATATAGCGTTCCACCTGAACCAACAGGATTCAGTACTGTACCTGCCGGAAGGGTTTTCCCTGCCGCCGCACTCCAAGTACCGCGGCCAGCGTATTACAGTAACCATTAAAGTACCGGTAGGAAAGAATATTGAAATAGACCGCGAAGTATACCGTAACTATGACTTCAGCCGGTACGACCGTAACGACAATGGCGACTGGGATAACGATTTCGATAATGACCAGCCCGGACCATTGAACCTGAAAATGACACCCGATGGTACCGACGACGTCAACGAAAAGAAACCGGCTCCGGAAAAGGCAAATACCGACTCTTCCAATGAAGGCTACCGTTACAAGGGACCCGCCGCTGAAAATGCAGTTAAAGCAGTGAAAAAGAACCAGCCCATCGAAGGCGATGTATCTTTCCTGGCCTATTCCCTCATTAACATGTTTCACAGTTAATCTATATAAATAATTAATTTTTAAAAAGATAAAGCGAAAACAAGCCACTGTTTTCGCTTTATCTTTTCCGGCAAATTACCATTCTGAGATTTTCCCGATCGGATCATTCCGCCGGCTGATTAATGTTTAACTTTGCATCTTCAGCAATTAATATTAATAAATAGGATAAGATAAGGAATGCAGGCTCCCATAAACATCGCGCTGGTAGGTAATCCGAATAGTGGTAAAAGTTCCCTTTTTAATGCGCTCACCGGCTTAAACCAGAAGGTGGGTAATTTTCCGGGTGTAACGGTAGATAAAAAAACCGGGGTAGCTCAGATAGTATCAGGCGTAACAGCCAATATTATCGACCTGCCGGGAACTTATAGCCTGTATCCGAAAAGCGCTGATGAATATGTTACCTATGATGTGCTGATTAACCAGCAAAACGAAGATACCCCCCGCCTCGTGATCATTGTAGCGGATGCTTCCAACCTGAAACGTAACCTGTTATTCTGTTCCCAGATCATTGATCTCAAAATCCCGGTCATCATAGCCCTCACCATGATGGACATTGCCCGTAAAAAAGGAGTGGAGATAGATCTGGACGGACTGGAAAGGGAACTGGGCGTACCCGTAGTAGCCATCAACCCAAGAAAAAATAAAGGGGTGACGGAAATCAAGAAAGTAATAGACCTGTCGATGCGTTCCCATTACAGCACTCCTCCCAGGGATTTTATTAATAACAACGCATTGGCTAAAGACGTGATTGACGAGGTACGTAAAACAGTACCGGTGAAAAGTGATTACGGCGCTTTACATATAGCCGTTAACGTAGACGACCTGCCTTTTATAGACATTACACAGAAAAAGGCGATTCATGGCGCGCTGGAAACATACCAGTTTAATAAAACAAAGATCCAGGCCGAAGAGATCATGCAGCGGTATAGCCGGATCAAACATATCATGAAAGCAACGGTAGTGGAAAATGATCCGCTGCAGAAGCAATTGCGTTCTGAAAAAATAGACGACCTCCTGCTGCACCGTTTCTGGGGATACGTAATTCTGCTGGTAGTGATGTTCCTCCTGTTCCAAAGCATTTTCTGGCTGGCTTCATACCCGATGGACTGGATCGAAGGCGGCTTTGGCGCGCTGAGCGGATGGCTGAGCAATATCCTCCCCGATAATAAAGTTACCGACTTCTTCATCAATGGGATCCTGGCTGGTATCAGCGGTTTTGCCGTGTTTATTCCCCAGATCATGATCCTGTTTGGCCTGATCACCATACTGGAGGATACCGGCTATATGGCCCGTATCAGTTTCCTGACGGATCGCCTGATGCGGCAGGTGGGATTAAACGGAAAGTCTGTGATGCCGCTGATCAGCGGAGTGGCTTGTGCCGTACCGGCTATCATGGCCACCCGTACTATTGAGAATAAAAAGGAACGGCTTATCACTATTATGGTAACGCCTTTAATGAGTTGTTCTGCGAGGTTGCCTATTTATACCATGATGATTGCGCTGGTCATCCCCGACAAGCGGATCTTCGGTATCCTTGGCCTGCAGGGACTTATTATGATGGGGCTTTACCTGTTGGGCTTCTTCATGGCCATCTTCATTGCAGCTATCATGAAGCTGTTTGTACGCATCAAAGAAAAGAGTTACTTCATCATGGAGTTACCGGTTTACCGCTCCCCGCGCTGGGCCAATGTGGGAACCACCATGGTGGAGAAAGCGAAAATATTTGTGAAAGACGCCGGGAAGGTGATTGTGGTAATATCTGTAATCCTCTGGTTCCTGGCTTCTTATGGTCCTGCCAGCAGAATGGAGCCGGTACATGCCAAATATGAACAACTTCTCGCGAAAGTGCCTGCTGAATCTCCCGAAGCAGCAGTGCTGAATAAGGAATTTCAATCTGCCAAATTATCCAATTCCTATGCAGGGGTACTCGGCCATGCCATTGAGCCGGCCATCCGTCCGCTGGGATTTGACTGGAAAATCGGCATTGCACTGATCACCTCTTTTGCCGCCCGCGAAGTGTTTGTGGGTACCATGGCCACCCTTTACAGTGTGGGAGAAGATCCGGACAACAATAACGCTACCCTCCGGGAAAAACTGTCGTCGGCTACCTGGCCTGATGGAGCGCCGGTATACACGCTGGCCTCCGGGTTGTCCTTAATGATTTTTTATGCGTTTGCCATGCAGTGTATGAGTACGATGGCCATTGTAAAACGTGAAACCAAATCATGGAAATACCCGCTGATACAGCTTGTTTACATGACTGCGCTGGCCTATGTGTGCAGTTTGATCATCTTTAATATCTTCAAATAATATCTTGTACATTGCAGGTATAGTTAACCATAAATGCAATGTTTATGAAATGGCTTTGTTACAGCTTTTGCCTGCTTTTTGCGCTGCCTGTGATTGCGCAAACTTCCGTTGATTCCATGCAATTGATGAAAGATGTGAAAACGCTTTCCGCGGATAAGATGGAAGGCCGGAAAACGGGTACCCGCGGCAGCCGTATGGCGCAATTCTATATCCTCGACCGCTTCAAAAAAATTGGCTTATCCGCTTATCACGATACCTACGAATATCCTTTCTATTTCCAGGAAGGAGATAAGAAGATTATGGGCACTAACCTGTACGGCTATATCCCCGGTAAGCTGAATACGGTGATTGTTATTTCTGCGCATTATGATCATCTTGGTATTACCTCCAAAACAAATGGTGCGGATACCGTGTATAACGGCGCAGACGACAACGCTTCCGGCATAGGCGGATTATTGGCAATGGCTGCTTATTTTAAAACGCACCCGCCCCGCTATACCCTTATTTTCGCCGCTTTTGATGGAGAAGAGGAAGGACTTCAGGGAGCTAAAGCCTTTGTAGCACAGTCCCCGGTGCCGCTTACACAAATCCGGCAGAATATTAACATGGATATGATTGCCCATAACGACAAAAACGAATTGTATGTATGCGGCACATTCCAGTTTCCGGATCTGAAGAAGTATACCGATGATGTGGCTGCCCGCAGCAGCGTGAAACTAATAGCTGGTCATGATAAACCGGAAAGTGGTACAGACGACTGGACGAAACAGAGCGATCAGTATGAATTCTTTAAACAAAAGATCCCGTTCCTGTACTTCGGCGTGGAAGATCACCCGGATTACCATCATCTCTCTGATGAATATTCCCGCATTAATCATTCTTTTTATTACAGGGCAGTACAGGCGGTGCTGGAAGTGGTGAAGAAGCTTGACAGCGATATGCCGGAGAACAAATACAGTGGCGCTAAAACGATGTAAAAGAGAAGACCGGTAGTTCCGCAAAAAGGAACTACCGGCAGTAAATATTATTGCCGGATGGTTTGTATCATCCCTTTAAATTTAGTGGATTCCAGCCTGTTGGCCGGTGTTACAGCCAGCCTGTTACCGTTTAATTTTGCTGCACGGCCCAGTGAGCCGGCGTCAACTCCCATATCAATGAGTGCCGCGCGTAATAAGGGGTCGCTGAAGGCGCCCCAGTCGAGCGAGAAATCATCCTCTGCTTTTATATCTGCCGGAAGGCCACTGAAATAATCGCCTTCGTTAGCCGAGTTTTTTGTCTGGAAGTTAACCGCATACATATCATATTTACCAAAAGAGATATTAATGAAACCAACAGGTTTGCCATAAGTGTTGCTTCCTACCAGTTTGGTGGTCATCACAGGTTTCAGCACATTGTACAGCAGTTCGCTGGCAGATACGGTATTACGTGTACCCAGGAATGTAACTTTGTTTAAGGCAAGTGCGCCGCTTTTCTGGAACTTCGCTGTTTTATAGGTAGTAGCTTCGCTGTAGAAGATATCCGACCAGTTTACGCTGGGGTAATATGGTACGGCTTTCATGTATTTGAAGTAGGGGCCATAATTGTTAGTATTCACGTTGTTATTGAAATACTGGGAATACATGGTGGTATTGCTTTTGGCTGCAGGCACCAGGATGTTGGCCAGGTATTCTGCCGTTTCAATCAGCCCACCGCCGTTATATCGCAGATCAATAACCACCTGCTTTACTCCTGCCTTTGTATAAGCGTCAAAAATCGAGTCTATCTGCGCTTTTACGTCGGATAATGCTACGAAGTTATTAAAAACAAAGTAGCCGATTTTATTGCCGTTAAAGTCATATAAATGAGAATAAAGAATAGGATTCAACTTATAATCTACACGGCTTAAATTAAACTGCTGGGTAGTGTTGTCTGGTTTACGGAAACCCCAGGAGGCGCTGGCACTGCCGAAGGCGGTATTCAGCATATTATCCGTAGTACCATCATTTACCCGGAAGCGGGTAACCCCATTTACGTCAATTAACTGCCAGCCTCTTTTAATACCAGCTTTACCGGCCGGAGAGCCGGGGTATACATACACCACAAACAAGGTAGAATCCGTTTGATAGCCTACTTCAAAGCCCATGTCGCCCGCAATCCCTTCCTGTAAGGCCCTGGAGGTGCCGCCGTTGTCTACAAAGCTGTACCTGTCGAGATTATTGCCGGAAGCGTCTTTTTTATAGGTTCTCAATGCGTTAAACAGCACGATCGGATTTGCATATTGATTGGGTTTGAACGTTGCCGAGTCGGGCAAAACGTCGTTCCAGAGGTATATATCTTTTGCGATGAAAAAGACGCTGTCGTTGACGGAGCCGGTTACGCCATCACCTCCGCGGTTTCGCGGGGTATTACTATCTTTTTTATTACAGGCAGACATCAAAAAAATGAGCACTAAGCCAGTGAGCAATGAGTGGTAAAAATTATTTGGTTGCATAGATCCTTTTTTATGCTGCATAACCGCTATGAATAAACGTTAAAACGGGTTGTTATTGTATGGGTCTGAAGTTAATGCCTTCAATACCCAGTTCTTCCGGAAGCACGCCGTTATTTTTCAGACCCACATTTACTTTATCCCGCCAGCGGATTTGTTCTGCAGCGTTCAGTCCGTGGTGGGTTTCCTGGTCGAAACGGTACTGGAGGCGGTTCATTTCCCGGAAAGACTGAAGGTACTGATATTGTATGATACTATCATAGTCGTCGCGGTTCAATGCGGTTTGCCGGAGCTTCTGTTTAAACCGTTCCACCACCAGGCGGGTAATATCGAAATGAAGTTGTTCATGTGCCAGGGCATAGCTGTTCCGTGCTTCCGGCCTTACCCACGACGCGCTTTTTATGAAGAACACCTGAAGATTTAGCGTGATCCGGAGGGTATCATTTACCAGGTTGCTGTTGCCCTCATAGGCGAAGCTGGTGTAGGAAACTGCAGCGCTGGGGCCGTTGGGCGAAGGCTTTGCCTGAAAATCCTCCCATTGCAGTTTTCTTTCGAAATCATAATAAATAGTATCGGATCCGGGCGGTGCGGGTGCTTGCTTTTCTTCGAAATTCAGCTGTATGACAGTATAATGCCGGCTCTCCGGGCGTGGATTTTTATGCCCGGTGAACAATAGCAAAAAGCTCAGTATGGTAGCAGCAGACAGCATTATCGGTTAGAAGTTAATAAAATTAAGGGAATGGCCGGCTATCTGTTTCATGACGGAAAAATTTGGCGATTCTATAACATTTGAATCCCGCTGTTTTAACAATCAATTCCTGCTGAAACGGTCTTTTTTCCGTAATTTACTAGCGACCAAAACAATCGCACTATGTACGGCGGTGGATATATTTTCGACGAACCCAACAGAAATCAGTTGCGGGAAGAACAACAGCATGATGAGCCGGAAAAGCTCGCTGCTTTTGAGGAACGTATTGCCAGAGGGGAAAAGATAGAACCCGGCGACTGGATGCCGGTGGAATACCGGAGGCAGTTAATACGCCTTATTGAACAACACGCTCACTCAGAAATTATCGGGGCATTACCGGAAGGCACCTGGATTACCAGGGCGCCGGGCTTCAAGCGCAAACTGGCGCTGATTGCCAAAGTGCAGGATGAAATTGGCCACGGTCAGTTGCTGTACAATGCAGCCGAAACACTCGGTAAATCAAGGGAGGCGATGATTAACGACCTGCTCAGCGGTAAATCCAAGTACTCCAACGTATTTAATTATCCGGCGGAAACCTGGGCAGATGTGGCTGTTATCGGATTTTTGATTGATGCCGCAGCCATTGTAAACCAGGTTGCCAATGCGAAGGGTTCGTATGGTCCCTATTGCAGGGCATTGGAGCGTATTTGTTACGAAGAAAGCTTCCACCTCAAACAGGGCCATGACGCTTTTATTGAACTGGCAACGGGTACGCCGGCGCAGAAGGAAATGCTGCAGGATGCCCTCAACCGCTGGTGGCAGCCTATTATGCATTTCTTTGGTCCTCCGGACAAAAGTTCCAGTCATAGTGAAAAACTGATGCAATGGAAAGTGAAAATGGCGAGTAACGATGCTATGCGCAATCAATTCCTGGAGTCCTATGTGCCTAAGATCTGGGAGCTGGGCCTCACTCTGCCGGATCCTGCGCTGCGCAAAAACGGGGAGACCGGCCGTTGGGAATACACGGACCCCGACTGGGACGAGTTTTTCCGGGTGATTAACGGCGGCGGACCCTGTAATATGGAACGGCTGCAGGTGCGCAAGTGGGCAGAAGAAAAGGGACGTTGGGTACGCAAAGCGCTCATGAAACCAACAGAAAAACGGGTATTGCCGGTGGCCTAGGATGTGCCGGCAGAGAAAGCGGCATCAAACTTTATCATTAAAACTATTCAAATATTCATGTCTAACGATTCTTTAGATCCCCGTGTAAACAGGCTGAAACTGGGCCCGGCCGGGGAAGTAGTGAAAGTGGAGGAGGGAGAGAACTGGAACATATACGAGGTATTTCACCAGGAGAAGAGAGGCGCGCATCATGAGCACGTGGGCTGTGTACATGCGCCGGACCCGCAGCTGGCACTGGTTTTTGCGAAGGAGCAATTTGCCCGCCGGAAAAAATGTGTCAATCTCTGGGTCGTGAAAAGTGCAGACATCCTGGCTTTTGATGTGGAAGATGAAGATATGTTTGCAAACAATATGGAGAAAACCTACCGGGATGCCAGTGGCTTTAAAGTGATGGAGAAGATCAATAAATTCAAACAATCCAAATGAACAACGCAGCACTAACAGACCTGATTATAAAAATGGCAGACGATGAACTGATTCAGGGGCATCGTAATTCTGAGTGGACGGGATTAGGACCTGTGATGGAAGAAGATATTGCCTTTTCTTCCATGGCGCAGGACAAAATAGGCCATGCATGGGCGTTGTATCGCATGCTTCATGAGGAGCTGGGAGGAAAAGATCCGGATACATTTGCATTTCTCCGTCCGGAAAAAGAATTCAAGTCGTCGCACCTGGTAGAGATGCCCAATGGTGAATATGATTTCAGCCTGATGCGGCACTTTTTATTTGACCTGGCCGAGTCTGTCCGTTATGAAAGTTTGCAGGACAGCAGCTATGAGCCCTTCCGGCTATTGAGCAAAAAAGTAAAGGGGGAGCTGAAGTATCATACACTGCATGCAAATGCCTGGATTATGCAACTGAGCCGGGCAGGAGAAGAAAGCTACGACCGTATGCAGCAGGCGCTGGATAAGACGATTGCCCTGGCGGCGGGAATTTTTGAACCCTCGCAGCTATATGAAGAGGCTTTGATTGAAGACAAGGTATATCCTGGTGAAACGGCGTTGTACCATCGCTGGCTGGATCGTATTTACCCGGTGTTGGTAAAGGCTTCCCTGAACCTGCCGGAGATAAGTGCTATTGTTCCTGTGTATGGCGGCCGTCATGGAGTTCATACGCCGCATCTGCAGTCTTTATTGAGAGAAATGAGTGAAGTGTTTAACCTGGATACGGAGGCCAGCTGGTAAATGATGTCTTCCAAAACAATTACGATAGCCGATGTATATGCAGCACTGGAAACGGTGATGGATCCGGAGATCCCGGTATTGAGCGTAGTGGATCTGGGAATGATCACCGGTGTGGATCTGAATGACTCGGCGGTGCATATTAAAATGATTCCCACTTTTGCGGCCTGCCCGGCGGTGAGTTATATCCAACACAACATTAAAACGGTGCTGGAAAAAGAACTCGGTATAGCCGTTAGCGTTGAAGTGGACAAACAGGAGCACTGGCATAGCAACCGGATGACGCCTGCCGCCAAGGAAAAGCTGAAAGCCTTTGGCATAGCACCCCCAAAAGTATTGGCCGGAGAAGTAAGCGCAGAACTTATGATGGAGGTTCCCTGCCCGCATTGTGGCAGCGAGCAAACTTATTTACGTTCTCCTTTCGGCTCTACGTTGTGCCGTGCGATCCATTTTTGCAAGAACTGCGGCCAGGTGTTTGAGCAATTCAAACCACTGGAATAAGCCTTATTTCCATGTTCCCGCTATAAATACCTATTTTTACACGCATTATGAAGTAGCCATTGGCAATTTATACGATGAAAACATGAGAATAGGCTTGTATTTTGGGTCTTTTAATCCTATACACACGGGGCATTTGATCATTGCCAATTACGTAGCGCACAATACTGATCTTGATAAAGTATGGCTGGTGGTTTCGCCGCATAACCCGCTGAAACCACAGTCGGCCCTGCTGAATGAACATGATCGCTTTCACCTGGTGGAGCTGGCCATCAAAGACGAGGTGCGGCTGCGGGCCAGCAACATTGAGTTTTCGTTACCCCGGCCGTCCTATACAGTGGACACGCTCACGTATTTGCAGGAGAAATTTCCAACACAGGAATTTGCCATTATTATGGGAAGCGACAGCTTTCAGAATTTACCGCGCTGGAAAAATTACGAACAGATCGTGAAAAATTATCCGATCTATGTTTACCGCCGGCCGGGGCATGAAATAACAGACACCTTTGGCGCCCGGATTGAAATACTGGATGCGCCTATGCTGGACATCTCCGCTACAGATATCCGAAAATGGCTGAAAGAAGGAAAATCTGTACGTTTTATGGTACCTGATAATGTGATTAACTATATCTCCGAAAATAATTATTACCGCTGATTACCTTGTTCCGGGCGTATCGCGGACATCTGTGTCGGTGGCCGGTTTTTTCTGCGCGATATCCCTTCTTTTTATCACAAACTCATTTCCGTAGATATCCAGCAAAAGGATAAACATAGAGATGAGTAAGGGTCCGAAGATCAGGCCGATGAAGCCAAACAGGCTAACGCCAATGATTACACCGAATATGGTAATGAGGGGATGAACATCTGCAATTCTCTTTGCCAGCAACATCCGCGCGACGTTATCAGAGGTGCCAACCACGCCGAATCCATACACCAGCACCGCTATGCCCTGCCAGGTACTGCCGGAAGCCAGTAAATAAACTCCCAGTGGCACATACACAGCGGCGGCGCCTATCACCGGCAGCATTGCGGTAAAACAGGTGATCACAAACCAGAAAAAAGGCTGGGGGATTCCAAAAATTAAATAGCCGATCAGAGAAATAACACCCTGTACCACTGCAATGAGGGGGATACCTACGGCATTGGCAATTACCAAAGTGTTGAACTCTTTACCCAGTCTTTCCACATTTTTATCTTTCAGGGGAATATACTCATAGAGGTTCTCTTCCATTTTCCGGCCGTTTACCAGCATAAAATACAGCATGAAATACATCAGGGCAATAGTCGTAAGGGTATTGAAGGTAGCGCCGAGGAACCCGGGTAAAAAGGCGGTGATATTTTCCTGTATTTTTTGCAGCCTTTCTGCGGTGAGCAGGCCGAATCCCAGGCTGTTTTCCAGCCGGGCATTGGTTTGTTTGAGGCTGTTGATGAGTTCTGTGGAGTGGTTGGCGGCATAAGCGGCTTTGGCCCCGAGCATGTTTATCAGCATGCCTATGGGCAGCAGGATCACCAGGAACGAGAGGACCATCAGCAGTGCCGCGGCAAGATTTGTTCTCCACTTACGTTGTTCTACCAGTTTGAACATCCATTTCCTGCTGATTACATAGAGGGTAACAGCTCCCAGGAAGCCGGGAAAAAAGGTGAACATCTCCATAAACAGGAGCACAGCAAGAAAAAGGATCAGGAGTAAAAAGCCAATTTGTTTAAGGCGGTCGTTGTCAAGATAGCTCATAGTACATAATATCGTGTAATTATCCCGTATGTCAAAAAACAGACCGGCCGCGCCGTTATACTTTTATAAACCCTAAACAAAATTACGGAGAGCTTGTTCTTATTTGGCGGAGGTTTAACACAGCTTTTTATTCAATTGTCATTTATGGAATAATGTTTGTTGCACCTCTGTTACCAAAAAAGAAAACCTAATTTATAACATCTTAAAAACCTTTAGTTATGAGTAACAGTTCCAAAGCCGTGGTTTCATTTATTGTGGGTGCAGCCGTAGGCGTTGCAGTAGGATATTTCCTCAATTCAGATAAAAAAGATGAACTGGTAGAAAAATTAAGAGATCAGTCTGAAAAGCTGAAAGAAAAATGGAGAAAGAAAAAAGATCAGTTCCAGGATGAGTTAGAGAATGAGTTGGCATAACCCCATTTGAATAAATTGATTTGCATGGAAGATAATTTCAGCAACTATTTTTCCCAAACGGGAAAAGTAGCCAGGGAATACCTGGAAACCAGACTGGACCTGATTAAGCTCCAGGCAGCAGGAAAGCTGTCAAAAGCGTTGGGATTGTTTTTCTCTCTTTTGATGGCTTTCCTGCTGTTCTTTTTTGTGATTGTGTTCCTGGGCATGGTAGTAGGCTTCTGGATCGGGGAAATGACCAATAGTTTTACCATTGGTTTCAGCTGTGCTGCAGGATTATTTATATTGTTATTCCTGGTTATTTTATTGTTCCGTAAGCAGCTGATACAGCGGCCACTGGCTAAATTGCTGATTACGGAACTGGTAGATGAAATTACAGACCAGGATGAGCATTCCAATCATATTCACAACCAGCGGGCAAAGGAACATCCGGAGCAACCTGTAGATCCGGGGTATGTTCCTGATGAAGAGGCCACTGAAAACACCATGAAAGGATAAACAATGATAAATGTTTACACATGAGTAAGAAAATAGACAGCTTCGAATCACTGGAGCTGGAAATTACCCGGCTAAAAATGAAGTCCAGGCTGCTGGAAAATGAAATGGGAAACAGGGTGGATTTTTTCAGGGACAACTATAAAAAGATGGCCCTGAATGCTGTTATCCCCGGTAGCGCAAAACATAGCGGTGCCCTGAACGTAGCCATGAATGTGGCTAAGATGGCCTGGGGAAGTGGTAAATTTAAGAATTTTGCTACCGGGGCATTAATGACAGCACTTGAGTTTATAGGTGTTCAACTAGGTATCAACCTGTTTAACAAGGTGACGAAGGGTCGTCGAAAAAAGAAAGAGACAGTGGCTGAATAAAGGAAATCGGTTTCGGCAAGTATCCCACTACAATTATATCCGCGTTATCTGCGTCGGATCCTTTGATAAATCCACCTGCGCCATTATCCAGCATAAATGATATGCGCAGGGAAACGGTAACAGTTTTCCCGGAAGGATCTGCTGCAAAGGTAGGGAGCTGTTCTAAAACACGTTTTACCTCATCGCCCAGTGCTTTATCCGGTGTTTCCAGCAACTCTATATTATTGATGACACCGTTGGGCTGAATTTTATATTGCAGCCTGACCACACCGGCCGTTTTGCTTTGCTGGCTTGCCCTCGGATAGCGGACATTTTTTGCAAACACCTTGCGGTATGCGTGCTCTCCACCTGGGAAGCGATTCAAAAAGGTGGAGTCGGTCGTAATCCCTTTAGCGGCTCCATTACCTTCTGCCAATGCAAGGTCCTGCAGGTGCCGGGGGCAATTCTTCATTGGAAAAGGACCTATTCCGCCTTCCTTCTCAGCACAATAAAAGAAATACGGTGTAAATGGAACTTCCATTGTTTCCCGCATTGACCAGGTATCCGACACCAGTTTGAAGTCAATTTTTGTGATTTCCCCGTTCTTATTACGTTTCAGGGTCGGTATGTTCAGCGTTATTCCCTTTTTTTCCAATGCATCCTTCATTTCCGCGAAGTCCTTATCAGAAGTTAAGGGCGTAACCACTCCATAGAGCCGGTCGTTTTCTGTGGCCAGGTATTTAGTGCCCGCGTCGTTTTTTGGGGATGGAGAAGTGGCCGCCAGAAGGCCCGCTGCCAGTGCAAATACCGGCAGCAGCAGCAGGTACCGCCAGGTACGTAGCCGGGGTGATTGGGTTTTGTTGATCATGAGTATTCTGTTTTTAATGAATGATTTGCTGAAATGATTCACAATGGTTACGCGGCTGCCGGCCAGGCCTATCTTCAGTAAACTGTACTGGTAAGCATCCGGGGCATCGGTGGTTTGGATGACGGCTTCATCTGCCAGGAACTCCAGGTTCAGCTGCAGCGCTCTTTTACAACGCCATGCAAAGGGATTGATCCAGCAAATGCAGCAGTAGAGGGCTGATAGCAGCATATCGGCAGAGTGGTATTGCTGTACATGCGCTTCTTCATGTTTGAGAACATGCTGCAATTCCGTATGGGCATGTGCGTTAGGATCGAAGAAAATGGTTCTCAGAAAAGAGAAGGGCGCTGTTATTCCCGGAAGCTGTACATAACGTATATTATTGCGCATGTATACATTGCCTGCCCGTACCAGGCGGCGGATCTTTAAGAGCTGCAGTATATGCAGCAACAGCAGGAAAGCCGCTATTGTTATGTATGCTGCTACCAATATGGTACCGCCATGCTGCATCAGCGGGTCCCACCAGTGGTGTTCCTCTGCGACACCGGTTACCTGCGTAGATGCGTGCGCGTTATCACTAAAGTAAACGCTTACCGGTGTTGTGGCTTCTGTTGATTTTTGCGTCCATTGCCATGCAGGGAGGGGAAGCAGTGGCAATATCGCTGAGAATATGAAAGCGCTCAGCAGAACGATCCTGTTATACCGGTAAAATGTTTCTTTTTTAAAACAGCTGATATACAGGAGATAAAAAAGCGTCATTGCACAGGATGCTTGCAGAATATATATAAACAGGGTAGGCATACACGTTATTTTTTATCTTTTTCGATCATCTTTACCAGCGTCTTCATGTCTTCCGCACTTATTTTTTCTTCCTTAGCGAAATAAGCCAGCATATTGAGATAGGAGTTATCAAAGAAAGTGTTGAGTACCTTTTTCATAAAAGTATCTTTATAACTTTCCTTTGCAATGGTGGGGTAATACTCGAAGGAGCCACCATATTCATGATGGGCGAGATAGCCTTTATCTTCCAGTCGCTTCATGAGCGTGGCGATGGTGTTGTAATGCGGTTTCGGGTCGGGGAGCTGCTCGATGGCATCCTTTACAAATGCTTTTTCGAGATCCCACATTACCTGCATTAATTCTTCTTCTTTACGGGATAGCTTTTTCATAACACTAATCTATAACTATTTCTGTAGTTTAAAAACTATTTTTGTAGTATTAAACTATAAATGTAGTTAATGGATTGAATGTCAATGAGAAAAAAGTTCTGCAGCAGGCAATTACCCCCAAACTTTAGTGCCTTCACTGCAGTTGGCGCAGATATCTATGTTTTTGCGGGTTTCGAGGATTTCGCTACGGAAACGGATATACTCTTTATTATGCCACAGTGTTTTGAAGGATTCTTTTTTCAGATCGCCCAGCCGGTGTTGGGCGTCTTTGTCGAAGCAGCAGGGTACCACCAGGCCATCCCAGGTAACCACCGGGGAATGCCACAGACGCCAGCAATGATTGCTTAACTTGTTTTTTATGGCGTAGGTGCCGTCTTCGTTGCGATGGTAGCGGGAGTATTTATCGATGGTAGGAATTAAGCGGTTGCCTTCTTCATAATCATATACCTGCGCAGTTTTAAACCGCACCTGGTCTACACCTATTTCCTTGGCCAGCCGTTTAATATCTTCTATCTGGTGTTCATTGGGTTTTACTACAAGGAACTGGAAAAAGACAAAAGGCTTGGATGAATTCAGCTCTTTTTTCCATTTTACGATGTTTTTTGCACCCTGGATCACTTTATCCAGGTGGCCGCCTACCCGGTACTGCGTATATACGTCCTGGGTAGTACCATCAATAGAGATGATGAGCCTGTCCAGTCCACTTTCCACTGTTTTCTTCGCATTGGCATCTGTGAGGTAGTGGGCGTTGGTGGAGGTAGCGGTGTAAATTCCTTTATCGGCCGCATATCTCACCATGTCCAGGAAACCGGGGTTGAGATAAGGTTCTCCCTGGAAGTAAAAAATCAGGTATAGCAGTTCTTTGGAAATCTCATCGATCGTTTTCCTGAAAAAGTCCTGTTCCAGCATGCCGGTAGGGCGGGTGAAGGCCCTGAGCCCGCTGGGACATTCGGGGCAACGGAGGTTGCAGGACGTAGTAGGCTCAAAAGATATAGAAATAGGATAGCCCCACTGAACCGGTTTGTTGGTCCACTTGCTCATGAAATAGCTTCCAAGTACTTTGCCGGCATTTAAACCGCGGCGCAGTGTGAACTTTGAAAACAAATTAAGGGTATCCTTCAGGTTAAAATCGGGCATAAAAAATCACTTGACCGTTGTAAAAGTAGCTTCTTTAAACAAATTATAACCTATACTTGCTGTAAAAAATAGGACTGCCGGCATTTATTACAGCATCCTTACCCAATTACCCTGCAACTAACAGAAGCAAAAGTGAAAAGTATCCGGATCCGATTATTATTAATATTACTGGTAGTACTAGCCGCAGTGGCCTATTTATGGTGGCGCCAGCGGGAAAAGCAAGTGAAATTTGTACGGTATGAAGAGTTTGGAATTGACATGCCGGTGAATTATAAGATACATGGGATAGATGTTTCTAAATTCCAGAAAGACATCAACTGGGCGGCGGTAAAGCAAATGCAGGTAGATAAAATTCGTATATCCTTTGCCTTTATAAAAGCCACGGAAGGTATTACACGGCAGGACGCCGCCTTCAGGATAAATTGGGACAAGGCGGGTAAGGCCGGTTTAATCCGGGGCGCCTACCACTTCTTTTATGCCACCCGGGACCCGTTGAAACAAGCCATTAACTTCCATAATGTGGCCGACCTGCAATCCGGGGATCTTCCGCCGGTACTGGATATCGAAACCAGCAACAATCAGCCTGCGGCCGTGATCCGCAGCACGGCGAAAATCTGGCTGGAGGAAATGGAAAAGGTATACAAGGTAAAACCCATCATCTACACTAATATTCATTTTTACGAAACATATCTTGGCAGCGAATTTGACCGCTATCCACTGTGGATCGCGCATTACTATCAGAAGGAGCGGCCGCGTTCCGACAGGGCCTGGTTGTTTTGGCAGCACAGCGATATCGGCCGGGTAAACGGCATCCGGACCACCGTGGATTTTAATGTATTTAAGGGCGACAGTACAGACCTTGCCAAACTGTGCATACCTTAGTAGTGCTGATATAAAAGATTATGGAAGAAGAACAGGAAAAACCGGCGCCGGATCCCAATAAGATGGATTATGAGTTGTTTCATTTCCTCATAAAAATAATGCGGACCATCTTTATTGGCTTTTTCTGGTTGATGATCAATGTATTCCTCGGGTTGTACCTGGGATTTGCTGTGCCGGAGGAGTCTACTCCTGGCAGGATGATCTTTTTTTACAGCTGGTTTGGCGTTTCCATGGCGGCCTATCTTTACTTTGTATGGCGTATGTGGCGCAAAAAGATGAGCGCCCCCTGATTAGTTGGCAACGGACCTCCTGCCCAATTCCATTGTCCAGTCGTTGTTATAGCGACCAATACCGATCTCTTTAAAATTAGCATCCATCATATTGTGACAATGTTTCGGACTGTTTAGCCAGCCAAGTATCACTGCTTGTTCGTTCAGGCTGCCGGTAGCTATATTTTCCCCATAAAAGGTCCATTTGTATCCGGCTGCATCCAGGCGGGAACCAGGTGTGGAACCATTGAGCCCGGTATGGTCGAAATATTTATTCAGTACCATGTCTTTGCTGTGGTCATAGGCCGCTCTTTCCAACAGGCCATTCCAGGTAAGGGTGCCTACAGGAGGCATTGATTCTGTACCGCAGTTACAGCCACGGCTGCGTAATCCGTTTACCAGCAGTAAGAGGGCGTTGCGGTCCACTTTGTTTTCGGGCACCACCGACGTATCTGCAGGAGGTGTTTTTTCCGGCGCATCCAGCGCCAGGTCAGTCTTTTTAGTACAACTGCAATAAATAACAACAGCCATCAGAGCGGTGGCAACGCGCATAATTTTCCCGGGCATAACCAGTAATTAGTTATAGTAAATAGATACCGGGTTCTAAACAGGACTTGGATTAAAACTAAAAAATTGGCTTTAGGCAGGAACTTGATTAAAACTACTCGTGGCTGATCAGAGGTTACGGGTTAAAACTTGTTTGAGGCACCGAAGATAGTGTGTAGATATGAGATAATGATCATAGTTTTTGTAAATCTAATGTTAATCAGAACTGCAATATTTCCGCAGGCCGTGTGTTGTTATTCTTTCTCACTGTGCATCAGGGTTTTGTGGAACTGATGCCCCGGACACCCTTCGCCAGCTCGTCAAATGGCCTGTTTTGAGGGTGGAATAGTGTTTGTGATTCCCATGGTGTATCTCCCATATTTTCATCTTCAAAAAAAGAGATTATGAAAAAGAAGGAAACAGATCATACCGGTGAGTATCATGACAGGAAGAAGAAACCGGTAGACATATTAGACCAGGATAAAGGCACTACTAACCGTAATCCCTTACATGGCGATTTGTCTGATAAACCTGAAAAGGAGAACAAAGCGGTAAGGGATAGTGAAGCCAGTAAGAAATCAAAGCATTGAACATTTTACCATATCAGATGAAAACTTTTAAACTTTACTTCTAAAGAAAAAGAAGTCCAGAACTTCTTTAATGTTGTGGTGTATAGCGGCCATCCTATTCCTGGGATGGTTTTTTTTAGCTGCTGTGGTCAGCAATAATTTTCCATTGTCCTTTTATTTTTTGTAAGATGAGACTGAAGTGGCCCTGTAAGTCGCCTATAGTCCTTTCCAGGTGCCATTTCCCGATTAAGAGGTAAGTATCGGAAGCCAGGGGCTTGAATTCCAGCAATTTGAAATCCAGTTTGCCCATTGCCGCTGCGTCCGGATATGTTTTTTTATAGCGGTCAAGCGTAGCCTGCCAGCCATAGGTAACCCCGTTTTTACCGATGAACAGCAGGGAATCGGAATGCCAGTAAGTAGTCATGAAGCCGTCGATATCTCCTTTATTCCAGGCGGCCGTTTGCGTGGCCATGAGTGCAGCAATCTGTTGCTGATCGGCGGGGCGGGCTTTCTGCGCATGAGCGGGCATTCCGGCTAAAACCCCCAACAGGGTAAGGAACAGTATAAAACGCATGGTGAATTTTTAGCAAAAGATAAACAGTTTTTCCGATGTAACGCAATGCCTATTATAGTAACTTTGCAGCACTATTGAAAAAGCACTCATTCAAATTATATTTTAAAATCAACAGTTTATGCCCGGATATGAACTATTTGGAGCCGAGGAAAGGAAAGAAGTAAACGACGTACTGGAAACAGGAATAATGATGCGTTACGGATTCGACGGTCCGCGTAAAGGCATCTGGAAAGCAAAGGAGCTGGAACAGGCTATTTGCGATAAACTGAATGTACAGTATACCCAGCTTGCCTCCAGTGGTACGGCCGCGTTAACCACCGCTATGGCTGCCCTGGGATTGGGCGCCGGCGATGAAATCATTATGCCCACCTTTACTTTTGTGGCCAGCTTTGAATCGGTATTTTCCGTAGGCGCCACACCGGTACTGGTAGATGTGGACGATACCCTGACCCTGGACCCCAAAGCGGTGGAAGCAGCTATTACTCCCCGTACAAAGGCAGTAATGCCGGTGCATATGTGCGGCGCAATGGCCGATCTGGATGCGTTACAGGCCATTTGTAAAAAGCATAACCTGTTCCTGCTGGAAGATGCCTGCCAGAGCTTTGGTGCTTCCTATAAAGGAAAAGCGCTGGGCTCCATTGGCGACGCCGGCACATTTTCTTTTGATTTCGTAAAAACGATCACCTGTGCAGAAGGGGGCGCCATCATTACCAATAATAAAGACATTTATACTAAATGTGACGGGTATACGGACCATGGTCATGATCACCTCGGGGTAGACCGTGGCGCTGATCTTCATCCGTTTATCGGTTACAATTACCGTATTTCTGAACTGCATGCTGCAGTGGGACTGGCGCAGATCCGCAAGCTGGATACCTTCCTGGAAATACAGCGTAAGACCAAGAAAATATTCAAGGATGCACTGGCCACTGTGCCGGGTGTAACCTTCCGCCGGTTGCCGGATGAAGCCGGCGACAGCGCTACCTTCCTGTCGTTTTTCCTGCCGGAAACAGCCCAGGCAGCAAAAGCAGCTGCTGCAATGAAAGCCGCCGGACTGGCCGCTTTCCATTATTATGATAACAACTGGCATTACATCCGCCAGTGGCAGCATTTTAAAGAAGGGCATGTATTAACGCCCTTTGCAAAAGAACTGAAACAGGCAATGGAGGTTTACAAAACCAAAGAATTCCCTGCTTCAGATGATATCATCGGAAGAAACATTTCCACCCCGATTAACCTGGGCTGGAGCGAAGAAGAGATCCGGGAAAGAGCAGAGAAACTGGTGAAGGCAGTTAAAAGCGCATTATAATTGATCTGGTAAAGGCGCAGGGCAGCAATGTATATTTGTTGCCTGCGCCTTTGCAGTTAAAACCATACTACATGAGAAAAATAGCGTTGATACCTGCCCGTTATGGGGCGTCCCGCTTCCCAGGTAAGATGATGGCTAAGCTGGGTGATAAAACAGTGATACTCAGAACCTATGAATCTGCAGTAAACACTGGTGTTTTCGACGATGTAATGGTGGTGACAGACAGTGATCTTATCTATAATGAAATTGTAAGTAACGGCGGCAAGGCCGTTATGAGCAAAAAGGAGCATGAATGCGGTACCGATCGTATAGCCGAAGCCGTTGTAGATATGGAAGTGGATATTGTGGTGAATGTGCAGGGCGACGAGCCATTTACACAGAAAGAGCCGCTGGAAAAGCTGTTGAAGGTATTTGAAGGGGAAGAAGGAAAAAAAGTACAAGTAGCTTCGCTGATGCAGGAACTGAAAGACCCCGCATCCATAGAAGATCCCAATTACGTGAAAGTGGCGGTAGATAAGAACTTCAACGCCTTATTCTTCTCCCGTTCCGTTATTCCCTATCCCCGGAATAAAGAGATCAAAAGCATTTACTACGAGCATATCGGTATTTATGCCTTCCGTAAACAAACCCTGCTGGATTTCACCCAGCTGGCGATGACGCCACTGGAGGCGGCCGAAAAGATTGAATGTTTGCGTTACCTGGAGAATGGCATTCCTATGAAAATGGTAGTGACTTCTTATATGGGCGTGGAAATAGATACGCCGGAAGACCTGGAAAAGGCAGCAAAACTTTTATAATACCTAACTAACACGGATATATGAAATTCAGGAATTTTAAAATGGTGGACTATGTAGTTTACGGCAGCGGATGTTTTGATCAGCTGGGTGAAATACTGGCCCCCAGGCGCATAGGCGATGCTCCCATGATATTCTTTGTGGATGAGTACTTCCAGGATAAGAATGATTTTCTGGCCCGTCTTCCGTTGGAAGGCAAGGACAAAATTGTGGTGATTGATGTGACCGATGAGCCCAAAACAAAAACGGTTGATAAGATCCGTGATGAGCTCAAAGCGGAATTCGGTACGGTATCCGGTATCATTGGTATTGGTGGCGGCTCTGTAATGGACATGGCCAAAGCGGTATCCCTGATGATGACTAACCCGGGTTCTTCTGCGGATTACCAGGGATGGGATCTTGTGAAAGTAGCCGGTGTATATAAAGTGGGCATTCCTACTATTTCCGGTACCGGAGCAGAAGTAAGCCGTACCTGTGTGTTAACAGGACCAACCCGTAAGCTGGGTATGAATTCTGATTTCACGCCGTTTGACCAGATTGTACTGGACCCTGCGCTGACCAGCACCGTGGAGGCAAACCAGCGTTTTTATACTGCGATGGATTGTTTTATTCACTGTGTGGAATCGCTGGAAGGTACTTACCTGAATGCGTTCAGTAAATCATATGGTGAAAAGGCACAGGAGCTGTGTGAAGAAATTTTCCTGCAAAAGGATGAGTGGGATGACGATGCCGACGAGAAACTCATGATGGCCTCTTATGCCGGGGGGATGAGTATTGCTTATTCCCAGGTGGGTGTGGCGCATGCCGTGAGCTATGGTTTGGCCTACCTGTTGGGCACCAAGCACGGTATTGGTAACTGTATTGTGTTTGATAAGCTGGAAGAGTTTTATCCTGAGGGAGTGATAAAGTTCAAGCAGATGGTGAAAAAGCATAAGATTGATATCCCGCAGGGAATCACCAAAGGCTTGACAGATGAGCAGTTTGAAACCATGATCAATGTATCGCTGGGTATGGCGCCATTGTGGGAAAATGCGCTGGGTAAAGACTGGCAGCAGTTAATGACCCGCGAAAGACTGCGTAAGCTGTACGAACGTTTATAACAGGGTTTATTATATTGAAAGCAGGAACGGGCGGATTATTTCCGGTTGTTCCTGCTTTTTTAATGATGTTTGAAGAAGTTATCTGTTCACCGCAACGCAGATTCAGTGCGTAGTAATAAGTTATTTTGCTTTCAGAGGAAATTATCATGATCATATTAATAGTCATTTCGGGAATTGCGATACTGGTGCTTGGCTATCTTTTATTCGCGGCTAAACAGCAGCAGCGGGTGCAGGAAGCGGCACTGGCGCAGCAGCAGCAGGCCTGGCAAGCCAGCCAGGCGGCCTTGCAGGAAAAGTATAACCTGCTGGAGGCCCGGCAGGAGTACCTGCAGAATATGCTGGATGATAAAGGGATGTTAGTAAAAGAGAAGCAGGAACAACTGGAACGGTTAAACGAAGAGTTTTCGGTGCTGATGTCTGAGCAGGGCCGTATCATGGAGCAGAATAAATACCTCCAGCTGCAGTTGAGCGGGGAAAAGGAACGGCTGCAACAGGTACAGCAGGATTTTAAAATCCAGTTTGAGAATATAGCGCAGCAGTTGTTGCACCGTATTTCCGGTACGTTCATGGAGCAGAACAAAGTGAAAATGGACGACGTACTGAAGCCGCTGGCGGAGAAGATCGACAACTTCCGCAGTAGTGTGCAGCAATCGCTGGTAGCGGAAACGGCGCAGCGCACCGAATTGAAAAACGAGTTGCAGCGGCTGTTACTGCTCAATCAAACATTGTCTAAGGAGGCGAATAACTTAACGAACGCCCTGAAGGCAGACACGAAGAAACAGGGAAACTGGGGGGAAATGATCCTGGAAAGGGTATTGGAGGCTTCCGGATTGGAAAAGGGAGTGCATTACTTTACCCAGGATGCGCAACGTGATGAAACAGGGCAACTGAGAAAACCCGACCTGGTATTGCAGCTGCCGGAAAACAGGCAACTGGTGATCGATTCCAAAGTATCGCTGAAGGCATATGAACAATATTGCAGTGCCACCAACGAAGAAGAAAAAAAGCATGCCCTCAGGATGCACCTGCAATCGGTGAAGAACCATGTAACGGAACTTAGCGCTAAAGCGTATCATACGCTATACAAGAACACCACCGACTTTGTGATGTTGTTTATTCCTATTGAGCCGGCTTATGCCCTGGCCATTATGCAGGTGGAGGAAGACTTGTATGATTTCGCTTTCCGTAAAAGGATCATACTGGTGAGCGTACCGTCTTTACTGGCCACTTTACGCGTGATTGATAATATGTGGCGACTGGATAAACAAAATAAGAATGCGGAAGAAATAGTGAGGCAGGGAAGCGCCTTGTATGATAAGTTTGTAGGCTTTGCAGAAGATATGGGCCTGATCGGGGAACACCTGAAACGTAGCCAGAATGTTTATGAAAGCGCTATGAATAAGCTCTCCAGCGGGAATGGCAACCTGGTGGGCCGCGCCGAAAGAATGCGCAAACTGGGGCTTGATAATAAAAAGGTGCTACCAAAAGATTTGCTGGCAGATCCGGCGGCTGACTTGTCATTGCCTGAGGAAGAAGAGCAGATTACCGTAATCCCTGCAACCGGGATTGCTGATGCAGATGTTAGTGAATAGCGTCTGCGGCCTTCCGGGGCTTATAAATAAAACTGAGATATAAAGTGGCCATTAGTGTAATGCCGGCAAATATATAGAACGTAAGAGGGAAATTAGTCGCGTGATTATTATAGATGAAGGCTGAAAAGTAAGCCCCGAGGCCAATACCGGCTTCCATAGCAATATACATGCTGGCCAGCGCGCGCCCGCGGTGTTCCGGCCGGCCCAGATCTACCGTCCAGGCGGTAACGGCAGGGGAGTTCAGCCCCACGGAAATTCCATATACCACCGCTGAGGAAAGCAGTAATATGCTATTGTGCGCCAGCGCCATCATCAGCATGGAGCCAGCCATCATCAGCGCTGAGATCTTTAAAACAGGTACACGGCCAAACTGATCTGATACCCTGCCCGCCAATAGCCGGATCCCGATAGAGCTCACCGTAAAGAAAGTAAAGAAAAGACCTTTATTGCTTATCCCCAGGAAAGCGCTGAAATCCGGGATGATAGTAAGAATAGCGCCATAACTGAAATAAGTAAGGAAAGTGATGATCACCGGAGACCAAACCAATGGTTCAAAAATCTCACTACCGGAGATCTTTAGCAGGGAAAACCGGAACGGCTGCTTATTGGTAAGGGTTTCTTTCATGCCTATGAGAATAACTACAGACAACAACGCAAACACAGCAGACAACTGGAACATGATGTTAATATTCCATCGTACCGCCACGTATCCGCCAATAGCCGGCCCCATAGCCATACCGATAGTACTGAATAATCCTACCATACCCATTGCCTCACCACGCCGCGTAACCGGTACCATATCGGATACGTAGGCAGAAGTGCCCGTAGGCTTAAACCCCGTAGAAAACCCGTGGAAGAACCGCAGTAACAGGAATGCGCCTACAGTACTGATTAAAGGATAAATCAGGCTGCACACTACACATACCAGCGACCCGAAAATCATAACAGGCACACGTCCTATTGTATCCGTAAGCTTACCGCTGAATGGCCTCGACAGCCCCGCCATTAAGGTGAACAGGCCAATAATATATCCTTTATAATCCGCGCCGCCCATCCGGGTAAGATAGGCCGGCAGCTCAGGGATCATCATATTGAAGCTGGCAGAAAAGAGCGCATTGCTAAGACAAAGTAGTATAAAATGCAGCGTGTAGATGCTTTCCTTCGACTGATACATGTACACAAAATTAGGAACTATGGTACAATTTTAGCAAAGTAATTGCCACCCCGGCGATCTCATGAACAAAAATCAGCAGTAGCCTGTTTATATTAACCGGTTGTTAAATTATGATAATCATCATAGCCCGGTAACCAGGGAAATATTAAATTTATAGTAACCAAAAAAACGCAATGATATGAAAGCAAACATTGGTGTTTCAGCAGAAAACACAAAACAAATAGCATTAGAATTGAATAAAGTACTGGCCGATGAATTACTGATTTATGCTAAAACACGCAATTCTCACTGGAATATCGAAGGAAGTAATTTCATGGAAATGCATAAGTTCTATGAAGCACAATATGAAGAGCTGCAGGACTTTGGCGATGAAGTAGCAGAATACATCCGTTCATTGGGACATTATGCAGAAGGCCGCTATGCCGATGTATTGAAACTGACCAACCTGCTCGAGTCTGAGTATTCCAACGATCAGAAAAAACAACTAAAGGAATTACTGGATGATCATGAAACCATTATCCGTAACCTGCGCAGGCTTATCGATGAATTCGATGAGAAATATAAAGATAAAGGAGCTGCAGATTTTGCCACACAAATGCTGCAAAAGCACATGAAGCTGGCCTGGATGATCCGCGCATACCTCAGCTAAACAGATCACTTAAAGTAACTGACGTGCTGGTGGCAGTAAATAACTGCAGCCGGCACGTTTTTAGTTTTCAGTAATTGGCTACATTTGTTGGTGTTCCCCTTCAACCCAAAAATTAAAACAATGGATAATACCACGAAAGACCTCCGCCTGGCAGTGCTGATAGACGCTGACAACATCCCGTATCATAATATTAAAGGGATGCTGGAAGAGATAGCCAAGTATGGTAATCCTACCTTTAAAAGAATTTACGGCGACTGGACAAAACCCACGGTGGTAGGATGGAAAGGGGTGCTCCTGGACTATGCGATCACTCCCATTCAGCAATACAGTTATACCTCCGGTAAAAATGCGACCGATTCCGCTATGATCATTGATGCGATGGATATACTGTATACCGGCAGGGTGGATGGCTTTTGCCTCGTATCGAGCGACAGCGACTTTACCCGGTTGGCTACCCGCTTGCGGGAGGCCGGAATGATTGTATACGGCATGGGGGAACAAAAAACACCCAGCGCCTTCAGGGCCGCGTGCGACAAATTTATTTACCTGGAAATTTTACAGGTAAGAGAAAAGAAAACAGATACCGAGAAAACCACAAAAACCACTAAAGATAAACGGAACAGCATCAGTAAGGCAGATAAGCAGCTGGTATCTTTAATATCCACCAGTATCAATGATATTGCAGACGAAGACGGATGGGCCTACCTGGGCGAACTCGGGAACCTGTTGCTGAAGAAACAACCGGATTTTGACTCCCGTAACTTTGGATTCAATAAGCTGGTGCAATTGCTAAAAAGTTTTCCGGACTTTGAAATAGACATCAGGGAAAGTGGAAAGAAAACCGGGAAACTGGTATATGTAAGAACTGTATAATCCTATGGCACATAGAAAGATCAGCATCATTCAAGGTGATATCACGAAAGTAAAGGCAGATGCCATCGTTAACGCGGCCAACTCTTCGCTTTTAGGCGGCGGAGGTGTAGATGGCGCTATTCATCGCGCAGGCGGACCGGAAATACTCAATGATTGCAGGGCTATTGTTGCCCGGCAGGGAGGATGCAAAACCGGGGAAGCAGTAATCACTACCGCCGGCCGTTTACCGGCAAAGCATGTTATACATACCGTAGGACCTGTTTGGAACAACGGTACCCGGGAAGAAGATATCCTGTTAGCCAATTGCTACCGGCACTCACTGGAGCTAGCGGCCCGGCATCATTTAAAAAGTATCGCGTTCCCCAATATCAGTACCGGCATTTATCATTTTCCTAAAGATCTTGCTGCGAAAATAGCCATGGATACTATCGTGAAGTACCTGGAGAAAAACACGGAAATAGAAGAAGTGATCCTCGTGTGTTTTGATGAAGAGAATTTACGTTACACAAAGCACTATTATAATCAATACATCCCTCCCGAAGAATAATACACTAAACATAGAAGGGGCCATCTCATTGAGATGGCCCCTTTTTATAATGCGATGTGAAAAACTATTGCAATTAGATTTTTGCGTACTTAACCCATGCGTAGATAAACATGGCAGCAAAAACGATAATGGCCACAGGAGCCAGGAAACCTCCGATACTATCGCCAACTTTATAGAAGTTGGTGGTGTGTACTACTGTTAAAAGATTCATCAACATTGTATAATGATTTTATATTATTCCGGATGCAAATTAAAACTTTCAATGCATATTCCCAATCATACGGTCGGTTACCAGCTGGTTAATTGCTGAATGTACTTGTCCAGCCTTGCTTTGGCGAGAAAATTTTTTTCCAGCGGGCCGGCAAAAGGCACAGGGGTATCCAGGCTGGCGCACCGCATCACCGGGGCATCCAGGAGGGGAAAGCAATGTTCGGCGATCCAGGCGCTGATTTCCGCGCCAAAGCCACCCGTCAGCGTGTCTTCATGCAGGATCAGCACTTTACCCGTTGCGGCCACTATTTCCCGGATAGCGGCATAATCCAGTGGGAGCAGGGTACGCAGGTCCAATATAGCGATCGAAAGCGCCGGGTGCTGTTGGGCATACTCCAATGCCCAGTGCACGCCACTGCCCCAGGTAATGATGCTGATATCTTCTCCGGGCTGTACCAGCGCGGCTTTTCCTATTTCAATGGTGTAATAATTATCAGGTACTGGCCCACTGATGCTGCGATACAGTGCCTTATGCTCAAAGTACAGAACCGGGTTGGGATCGGCGAAAGCTGCGGTCAGCAAGCCTTTTGCATCTGCCGGGTTGGAAGGGTATACCACTTTCAGGCCGGGTACATGGGTAAACCACGCTTCATTGGTTTGCGAATGGAAGGGACCGGCGCCAACACCGCCACCGGAGGGCATCCTGATCACTACATCGGCTGCCTGGCCCCAGCGGTAATGTATTTTGGCCAGGTTGTTCACAATCTGGTTGAAGCCACAGGTCACAAAATCGGCAAACTGCATTTCCACCATGCTCTTGAATCCCCCGATAGACAGGCCCAGCGCAGCGCCGATTATCGCACTTTCGCAGAGGGGAGTATTCCGCACCCTGTTTGCGCCGAACTGCTCCAGGAAACCTTCGGTGATTTTAAAAGCGCCGCCGTAAACTGCAATGTCCTGCCCCATCAGGATCAGCTCGGGGTGTTGTTCCATCGCCTGTTTAAGACCATCAGATAAGGCGTTGATAAAGCGTTTTTCTGAAGACGGCCCCAAAGCGGCTACCGGAGCGGGCGCCGGGGCATAAAGGTCATTCAGTTCTGTTTGCGTATCGGAGGTAAAAGGGACATCGGTAAAGCCCGTGGCCACCTGTACATCTATTTCATGCTTCAGTTCTTCCCGGATAGCGGCAATACTTTCTGCAGAAAGGATGTTGGCCTGCACCAGGAAGGATTCATATTGCGCGATGGGATCTTTTTTACCCCAGGCTTCAAACAGCTCCGGAGGCACATATTTTATGCCGCTGGCTTCTTCATGTCCGCGCATGCGGAAGGTCATGGCCTCTATCAGTACGGGTTTCTGTTCCTTGATGGCATAGGCCCTTGCGGTGCGTATGGTTTGATATACTTCCAGCAGGTTATTGCCATCTATCTGTACGCCTTCCATGCCGTAGCCAATGGCTTTATCCACCAGGTTGGCGCAATGATATTGTTCGCTGACGGGGGTACTTAATCCGTAGCCATTATTTTCTATCAGGAAGATGACCGGCAGGCCCCATACCGCTGCCACATTGAGCGCTTCATGGAATTCTCCTTCGCTGGTACCGCCTTCTCCGGTAAAAGTGAGGGATACCTTTTCTTCTTTTTTCAGCTGGTGCGCCAGTGCAATGCCATCGGCAACAGACAGCTGGGGACCGAGATGCGAGATCATGCCGCAAATATGATGTGCTTTGCTGCCAAAGTGAAAGGAGCGTTCGCGACCTTTACTGTAGCCGTTTTCACTTCCCTGCCATTGCTGCAGTAGTTTGTGGAGGGGCATTTCACGGGTTGTAAACACACCGAGGTTACGATGCAGGGGGAGTATCCACTCGTCTGGTTCCAGCGCCAGGGTGGCGCCTACCGCAATAGCCTCCTGGCCGATGCCTGAAAACCATTTACTTATTTTACCCTGCCGAAGTAACAGCAGCATTTTTTCCTCTATAAGCCGCGGGTATACCAATGCTTTATAGAAAGACTGTAATTGCGCGTCGTTCAAGTCTGACCGGTCAAAGTGCATGAATTGGCTTTTTAACAGGCAGTAAAGGTAATGGCTAATCGTTGTTACCGCCGGCAAGGCTGATCATAACGCTGTTGATGATGGTCATAACTATACTGAAAAGCAGGGCCCACCAAAAACCGTCCACTTTAAAACCGGGTACCAGTTTAGCGGCCAGCAGGATGATCAGGGCATTGATAACAAAGAGGAAAAGCCCGAGGGTAACAATAGTTACCGGGAACGTGAGTAAAATGAGCAGGGGTTTAACCAGGGCATTTAACAGTGCTAACACCAGCGCCAATATCAGCGCGGTGATGAAGCTATCTACTTTTACTGCCGGTTTCAGCAGGTAAGCGGTTAACATGGCAGCCAAAGCACTAACTAGTATACGAAGCAGGAAACCCATTGTAGATCATTTTACTAGTTAAGTTAGCGAAAAAAAAAGTGAATGGCAAAGTTTAGCTGTTGGCGGCCGGCATGTAATCTGCTGCCAACAGCTAAATATCAGTGGTTATATAAAGCTGTCTGCTTCGCGGTATGCTTTTATCAGTGCGTCTTCGCCTTCTTTTCCTTTTCCGGCCATCCCATGTTCCATGCCTAATACACCTTTATATCCTTTGTTATGGAGATGTTTAAAGATGTTTTTATAATTGATTTCACCGGTGCCTGGTTCCTTACGACCGGGGTTATCGCCGATCTGGATGTAGGCAATTTCGTCCCAGCACCAGTCCATTACAGGAATAAGGTTGCCGGTATTGCGCTGCATATGGTAGATGTCGTATAATATTTTGCAGGAAGGGCTTTTAACGGCCTTGCATATTTCAAAGCTTTGTTCAGCAGTACGGAGAAACAGGTCGGGGTTATCGCTCAGTGGTTCCAGCACCATGATGAGGCCATGCGGTTCGAAAATTTCCGCGCCGCTGCGTAGTGCGTCGATTACATGTGCGGTTTGAACACCGATAGGAAGTGTGCGTTCAAAGTAGCCGGGTACTACGGTAGCCCATTTGGCATTGCAGCGTTTGGCTGTTTCTACGCTGGCTTTGCAGGTTTTAATAAAGGCATCTTTAAATTCCTGTTTGCCTGTGGCCAGGGAAGGTTTCCAGTTATTGCCGGTATCTACTACGAACACGCCCATGGTCATCCCTAATTTATTCAGGAGGTCGCCTATTTTGGATTGTTCCTCAGGAGAGCGTCCCAGCATGCCATTGTCTTCGATAGACCGGAATCCCTGATCGTACATATATTTTATCTGGTCCAGGAAGTTACCACCATTAGCGCTGTTTTTAAACATGCCGTCATGCGGGCCATAGTTCATGTTAAACGGCTTTCCGGCCAGGCTGGCATTGTTATCGCCGGCGGCTTGTGCAGTGTTGCTGATGCCTCCCATTGCCAGCGCTGAAATACCGGCCAGGGCGCCGTTTTGCAGGAATTTTCTTCTTTCCATAACGTTTGATTGATTATATAATTGACAGGGAGCTAAATTTAATCGCTTTTCTAAGGAAATACTAATATTGATGAAAATTTTTCAATTCATCAGCTCATTTTCGCATTCATAAAAAAATATTGCTTTCCCCGTTAGTTTTTTTTAGATTCACCCACTTATATTTTCAAACACGTTAGATGATTAAACCGTATGTGACCTTAATGCTGGGCGGATTGCTCAGCCAGGTTGTTGTTTTAGCACAATCAAAGCAGGCGTTCGAAGCTTATAGCCAGCAGATCCCCGGAACCGATGTTAGTTTTAAAATGGTACCTATACAAGGGGGAAGCTTTCAACTGGGAAGCCCCGACAGTGAAAAAGGAAGGAATAAAGATGAAGGCCCGGCAAAGAAGGTAAGCGTGTCTGATTTCTGGATGGGCGCCACTGAAGTTACTTTTGACGAATACGATATATATGCTGATGCGGAAAAGGATAAAACACCCACACCAGACGGGATGACCCGTCCCAGCCCGCCATATATTGATCTTACGCTGGGCATGGGTAAATCCGGTGGATTCCCCGCCAACAGTATGAGCCAGTATGCGGCCCTGATGTATTGCCAGTGGTTGTATATAAAAACCGGTGTCTTTTACCGCCTGCCCACCGCGGCAGAGTGGGAATACGCTTGCCGGGCAGGTTCCACCACCGCGTATCCTTTTGGCGCCGATGCCGGTCAGCTGAAAGAGTATGCCTGGTTCCAGGGCAACAGTGATAATAAATACCATAAGGTGGGACAGCTGAAACCCAATGCCTGGGGATTATATGATATGCTGGGCAATGTGGAAGAATGGACATTGGATCAATACGACGAAAATGGCGTAGCCAACGCGGCTGCTACTGATCCCTGGACACAGCCAACTGCTAAAACCCCGCGGCTGCTGAAAGGTGGCAGTTTCCAGGATGAAGCCCCGCTGCTTCGCAGCGCCGCCCGCCTGAAGTCGGACCCCATCTGGAACCGCCGCGATCCACAGATTCCTAAAAGCTCCTGGTGGAATGCAGACGCCCCCTTTGTTGGCTTCAGAATAGTAAGACCCGTGAAACAACCAACGGCAGCAGAAGCCACAGCATTTTTTGAAGAGATGATCGCAAAATATAAAGGTGCACGCTAGAAAGATTCAACATCCAAAAATCTAAAAATCTTATTCATTTATGGACAACGAAAAGAAATTCCACGGTGAAGGCCGCCGCGAATTCGTAAAGCAAACTACTTTGCTTGCTGGCGGTTTGCTGGCTATGCCTATTTTATCAAAAGCTAATTATTTCTCAGGATCTACCGGTGTTATCAAAATAGCCCTCATTGGCTGCGGAGGCCGTGGTACCGGCGCTGCTACACAGGCACTCAGCACAAAAGAAAATGTGCAGCTGGTAGCGATGGCAGATGCCTTCCCCGACAGGTTGAATAACAGCTTCAATGATATTAAAGAAGCACTGGGCGACAAAGCCAGCCGGGTAAACGTTCCGGAAGGCAATAAATTTATCGGCTTCGATGCCTACAAACAAGCCATTGCGCTGGCAGATGTAGTGATCCTCGCCACCCCTCCCGGTTTCAGACCCATTCATTTTGAAGAAGCGGTTAAACAGGGGAAACACATCTTCATGGAAAAACCGGTAGCAACAGATCCCGCCGGTATTAAAAAAGTACTGGAAGCTGCTGCGGTAGCTAAAACCAAGAAACTGAACGTAGTAGTAGGTTTACAACGCCGCTACCAGAATTCTTACCGCGAATTATACAAACGCTTCCAGGACGGCATGATCGGTGATATGCTGTCGGCACAGGTGTGGTGGAACCAGGGCGCGCTTTGGGTAAAACCGCGCAAACCTGAATATACTGAAATGGAATACCAGATGCGTAACTGGTATTATTTCAACTGGCTGTGCGGCGATCATATCGTAGAACAGCATATCCACAATATTGACGTAGGCAACTGGTTTATGGGCGCTACTCCTGTTACCGCAGGAGGTATGGGCGGCCGTGCCGTGCGTACCGGCAAGGAGTTCGGTGAAATATTT
This sequence comes from Chitinophaga sp. RCC_12, assembly GCF_041360695.1. Taxonomy (NCBI): domain Bacteria; kingdom Pseudomonadati; phylum Bacteroidota; class Chitinophagia; order Chitinophagales; family Chitinophagaceae; genus Chitinophaga; species Chitinophaga sp. RCC_12. The sequence goes on along the minus strand of NZ_JBFUPS010000002.1, from coordinate 547,548 downwards.
GACCACCACTTTGTGGAGTATCGTTATGCCAACGGCGTAGTAATGAACAGCCAGTGCCGCCACTGGAAAGACGCTCCCAGCAAAGTAGACGAGGAAATTATAGGAACAAAGGGCCGCATCTTCTGTGATAAAGCCCAGATAGTGGACCATAAAGGCAAAGTGTTGTACCAGTTTGATAAGAAGAAGGAAAACAATCCTTACCAGACGGAACACGATGAACTGTTTGCCGCCATTGCCAAAGGCGAATACAAATTTGCAGATGCGGAAAGAGGCGCACAAGCCACCCTTTCTGCTATTATAGGCCGTTTGGCTACTTATTCCGGTCAGGTGATCGACTGGAATGTAGCGCTGAACTCAGGTCTGGACCTGCATCCTAAATCATACTCATTTGATGCGCAGCCACCGGTTATGCCGGATGCATCTGGTAATTATGCTTACGCAAAACCAGGTATTACCAAATATTTTACCTGATAAACATTACCAGGTAAAGAACGGATCAGGGATTTGGGGGAAGATCAAAATGGTCTTCTCACAAATCCCTGTTTCGTAATGCACAATTCGTAATTTCCATCTATGAAAAAATTACTGGTAGTAATTATATCCATTATAACCGGGGGAAGTGTAACAGCCCAGGTGGCGGCGATAAAGAAATGGGCGGAAGCAGAATTGCTTCATAAAATACCAATGGAGCAGGCGCATGTGGGCATCTGTATTTATGAACCGGCTACCGGAAAATACTGGTATCAATACCAGGACAATAAGTTTTTCACCCCCGCATCCAATACCAAGATCTTCTCGTTGTATGCAGGATTAAAGCTGCTGGGAGATTCCCTTCCCGCGGCGCGGTATTATGAAAATGATACGGCCCTTTTTGTAAAGGGAATGGGAGATCCGTCTTTTCTGCACCCCGACTATCACTATCAACCCCTGCTGCAGCTGTTGCTGCAAACCACTAAAAAGATTTACCTGGTACCCGGCGTGAATGCCAACCAACGTTTCGGCCCGGGATGGGGCTGGGGTGATTATGCCGACGACTATCAGCCGGAGCTGAACGAATGGCCCATGTACGGGAATGTGGTACGTATCCGTCACCAGGGGAATAACAACAGTATTGTGCCTGCTTTCTATGACCTGGATATTGCGGAAGATGATACCCTGAGCGAAACGATCACCTCGAGAGACGAACGGAATAATTTATTCTACCTGAAATACAACCCGAAGGATAAGGCATTGGAGAACGCGGAAGTTCCTTTTATTACCGGGTCTGTACAGGAGTTGCGGCAGCGGCTGGAAGACACGCTGCATAAACGTATAGGGCTGGCCGTTATACCGCCGGCCGGCAACTTCAAAATACTGAAAAGTATCCCGGCAGATTCGTTGTTTATACCGATGATGGAGCGAAGTGATAACTTTTTTGCAGAGCAAACGCTGATGATGGCAGCTTCCGCTTTATGGGACACTATCAGCAGCACCCGCACAATTAAGTACCTGCTTACCGGCAACCTCAAAAACCTGCCGCATCCGCCGCAGTGGGAGGATGGCTCGGGGCTTTCCCGGTATAACCTGTTTACGCCCCGCGATTTTGTAACCCTGCTCACCCTGATGCGCGAACAGTTCCCGAAGGAACGCCTCTGGCAGATTTTCCCCACTGGTGGGAGGGGAACATTAAAGAACTATTACCAGCAACAGAAAGTACATGCCAAAACGGGTACGCTGAATGGCGTAGTAGCTTTGAGTGGTTACCTGGAAACGAAGAAAAAGAGAACGCTGGTATTCAGTGTATTGGTGAATAATCATCATGAATCCGCTACCAGTGTGAGAAGGGCGGTGGAGCGGCTGCTCACGATGGTGAGCACAGCCTATTAAGGCTTTATGGTATAGGAAACGATGGTGGTGGTGTCGTGCAGCTGATCAGCTTCTATCAGTCCTACTCCTTTGCCGTAATAGCTGGTGGAGATGGTGCCTACAGAAACCGGGTTGCCAAAAACAATGGCATAGGCATCCATTTTTACGGCAATCACGGAGGCGTAGTTTTTGCCACCCACCGTTTTGGTGATATCCTTTTCTGTAATGGTAAACTCCAGGATGCCGGATGTGGTCACTCCGCCGTTGTTCACGGTAATGGTATCTTTCCAGCTGGTGCCCACGGGCACGTTGTCTTTCAGATAAGTAAGCTCCAGGCTGTCGGCGCTGTAACCCTGGAAAGTAAGGATGCTGGCCACCTGTGTATAGATGCCATCTTTACAGTTGGAGCAGGTAAATACGCTGTCGTTACCCACTTTTTTATACACAACACCGTTGATGGTAGTATCTTCTGAAACCGTGAGGGTGTAGCTGGTCGTGTCTTCGGAGCTATTTACGTTTATGTAGGAAAAGGAGGAGCCGTTCGTATAGGGGGCATATTCGCAATTGCTGTTGGAAGGTAGTGTACCTTCTCCTTCATCGCTCATTTCCTTACTGCAGGAGAACAATAAGGTAACCATTGAAAGGATAGCTATGAGAAAGTAACGTTTTTTCATAAAACCACATGGTTGATGTTACTATAACGTTTAAATAACGCTTCAGGGTATAAAATTATGCAAAAAAAACCGCTGGGCTGTTTGCCAGTGGTTTTTTAATAATATAATAACCAGGTACTCCGGTTAGCCGCTCGCATACTCATACGAGTAAAAATTACATTTATTCTTTTTTTAAGGAAGAAAATTTAAAATAATTGTATTTGAGACATTTATTTTTAGAAAATAATTAAACTTTTCATGTTTATCTTACATAGACATGAATACCCGTTTCGTCGTTATGAAAAGCTAGTTAACAGACAAATTTTCATCATCTTCCAAAATCACTTGTAGCATGAACCCACGTTATGCAAAGGCTATGCTATTGCTATGCCTGTTTGCGACCACCAGCAGCGCCATCACTGCGCGCGCGCCATTACCCAGTGTATGGCAACAAGGAAATCTAACAGTTAAGGGAAAGGTAAAAGACATCAACGGTAACCCGCTGCCCGGGGTTACAGTGTTGGTGAAAGACACCAGGAAAGGCGCCACCTCCGATGAAAAAGGCAACTATGTATTAACCGATGTTAAAAAAGATGCGGTACTCGTATTCCAGTACATTGGCTTTGATGCACAGGAGGTGAAAATAGACGGAAAGACAACCCAGAATGTTGTATTGAAAGAGAACCAGAAAACCCTGGACGAGTACGTAGTAGTAGGTTATGGTACACAGAAAAAAGTTACAAAAACCGGCGCAGTATCCTCTGTAAAAGGCGCCGAGTTACAGCAGTCACCCAACGTTAATATCTCTAACTCGCTTGTTGGCCGTATTCCCGGCATTATTGCCGTTAACAACAGTGGAGAGCCCGGTTACGACGGCTCCCGTATTTTTATCCGTGGCCGCAGTACTTTAGGTAACAGTAATCCGCTCGTTGTAATTGATGGTTTCCCGCGCGATGGTTTTGAGCGCATGAACCCCAACGACATCGAAAGTGTGTCCATTCTGAAAGATGCTGCCGCGGCCATTTATGGTTCCCGCGCGGCCAATGGCGTTATCCTCGTTACCACCAAACGCGGTAAAGGAGGTAAACCGACCCTGAGCTACGGCTTCAACCAGTCGTTTGTAACGCCTACCAGGCTGCCGGAAATGGCAGATGCGCCTACATACGCCAAAGTGGTGAACGAAATTTTAAAGTATGGAGGAGACGCTCCGAAGTATACAGATGAACAGATCAAGAAATTTGGAGACGGCTCCGATCCGTGGCTATATCCCAATACCAACTGGTACGATGCGGCGATTAAAAAATACTCTTTGCAAAACAGGCATGATCTGTCGCTCAGTGGCGGTACAGAAAAAATGTCTTACTACGTTTCCCTCGGATCCTTATTCCAGGATGGTATTTATAAAAGCAGTGCCACCAATTACAAACAACAAAATGTAAGGGCCAACCTCGATGCAGTAGTGAGTGATTACATCCGCCTGCGTTTCGACCTGGCAGGACGCCTGGAAAACAGGAACTTCCCTCCACGCAGCGCCGGCTCTATTTTCAGATCCCTGATGCGCGGCCGCCCTACAGAAAACGCTATCTGGCCAAACGGACTGCCCGGACCTGATATTGAATACGGCGATAACCCCGTTGTTACAGGAACAAATGCAATCGGTTACACCAACGATAAGAACTATGTGATCAACACCAACATGTCGGCCGTTGTAAATATTCCGGGTGTAGAAGGATTGTTTGTAGATGGTAGCTTTGCCTACGATCAGAACTTCGACTTCTACAAATCGTACATTAAACCGTGGACGTTATACACGCTGGCGGATGCCAATGATCCTACGCATAAGCTGAATGCGGGTTCCAGGGGTGTAAGCGCACCTGAACTAACGGAACAGTTTAGTACGCTGCGCCAAACCACTGTCAACTTCAAAGTGAATTATGTACGTTCTTTCGGGAAGCATAATCTCAGCAGCTTCATCGCCTTTGAACAGGCCACACTGAAAAATGACGGCTTCTCTGCAAACCGCAGGTACTTTATCAGTGATAAGCTGGACCAGTTGAATTTGGGCGGCGACAAAGAAAAGAATAATGCCGGCAGCGGCTTTGAATATGCGCGCCGCAATTACTTCGGGCGTATATCCTATAACTACAAGGAAACTTACCTGTTTGATTACAACATGCGTTACGATGGCTCCCAGAATTTCCCGGAAGGCCGCCGTATGGGGCTGTTCCCCGGCGCTTCGGCAGGTTGGGTATTGTCTAATGAAGCCTTCTGGAAAAAAAGCATCCGCACACTGGACTACTTTAAAGTGCGCGCATCCTGGGGCCAAATGGGTAATGACCAAATCGATCCGTTCCAATACCTGAGCACCTATGGCTTCAGTGCCGGCGGCGTAATGCTGGGCGGCGACCTGAATAAGGGCCTTTACCAGCTGCGGTCACCGAACGAGTCTATTACCTGGGAAGTAGCCAACAACTATGATTTCGGTATCGAAGCAAAAATACTGGGAGATAAACTGGCCTTTGAAGGAGATTACTTCCTGACCAAAAGATCCAATATCCTCGCCAGCCGCAGCCAGTCGATGCCCGGTTATACCGGTATGACCCTGCCACAGGAAAATATCGCCAAAGTGGAAAACAAAGGGTTTGAACTGGTGCTGAGCCACAAGAACGACATCAAAAAATTCCATTATGAAATTATAGGAACCGTTACCCACGCAGAAAATAAAGTACTGTTCTTCGACGAAACACCGAACCTGCCCGCATATCAGCAGGCTACCGGCAAACAGATAGGCGCGCCACTATATTACCAGGCTATTGGCATCTACAAAACACAGGATGAAGTGGACAAAAGCCCGCACGTTGGCGGCGCAAGAGCCGGCGATGTTATCTTCCTGGACAAAAACGGCGATGGCGCTATTGATGACCTGGATCGTATCCGCATGGATCGCACAGAAAATCCTACCTGGATTTTCGGGTTGACCATGACCGCCAAGTTCAAAAACTTCGACTTCACCATGCTGTGGCAGGGCGCTACCGGCGCAAGCCAGTACCTGCGTACAGAATCCGGTTTGATCGGTAACTTCCCCATGGCATATGTAAAAGACCGTTGGACAGAAGACAATATCAACGGATCATGGCCAAGAGCGTACGACCGTGACCGTGAGTACTGGGTAAACCGCCAGAATACTTTCTGGTATTGGAATACCAACTATGTCCGTTTAAAAACCCTGGATCTTGGTTACAACATACCTACTGCCCTTTGCAAACGGATTGGATTGCAAAACCTCCGGGTATATGTAAGTGGCCAGAACCTGGTTACCATCGACAAAGTGAAGATTTTTGACCCCGAAGCGCCAAGTGGAAGCGGACAGTTCTATCCACAAACCAAGATTTATAATGTGGGATTAAACGTAACCTTTTAATTAATGTGCCATGAAGAAAACAACTATAATCAGATATATAGCGGGAGCGTTTCTACTATGTGCGGTTTCCGCCGGTTGTAATAAAGACTTTCTCGAAAAGAAGCCTTTAACCGAGTATGAAGAAAATGACGTGTGGAAAGATGTGGGCCTGGTACAGGCATTTGTAAACGACCTGTATGTACAGATGCGCCCCGGTTTCCTCGAAGTAATGCTTTCCTCCATGACAGACGAAAGCCGGTTTATCCACGACTACAATACCTCCAGGGTAGTGCAGGGTAACGCCTCCGCCGATGACGTAGGCGCCATCAATGATTTTGCCAGATGGGATTTGCACTACAAAGCGATCCGTAACTGTAATATGTTCCTGGAGAAGATTGCAGACGTGCCTTTGACCGATGAAGCCGTGCGGACACGCATGACAGGCGAAGTGCATTTTATGCGGGCCTGGTATTATCACATGCTGGTGAGATACTATGGCGGTGTTCCGTTGATCACCAAAACTTTTAATATTAAGGGAGATGAACAGGAGATCCTGAGTGTGAAGCGAGCCACTTTTGACGAATGCATTAAATTCATTGCAGCGGAATGTGACCTGGCCACACAACAACTACCAGCCACCTATGATGCCGTGGCAAGCAAAGGAAGAGTGACGAGGGGCGCCGCTATGGCCCTGAAATCCAGGATCCTGCTTTACGCCGCCAGCAACCTGTTCAATGATGCGAAAGTGCCCAACGACTTAATGGGGTATAAATCCGGCTTACAAAAAGACCGCTACAAACTGGCGATGGATGCAGCAAAAGCCGTAATGGATCTTAACACTTACAGCCTTTACCAGCCTACCGCCAACCCGGTAGAGAATTATACCCGGGTGTTCCTCGATAAAGATAACCCGGAGATGATCTTTGTTAAGCAATATGACAAAGCATTACTGGGTACTTCTCACGACCTGTACAATGGTCCAAACGGGTATCACAACTGGGGCGGAAATGTGCCTATTGAAAATTTCGTGACCGGCTACCAGATGAAAGATGGTACTGCTTTTTCCTGGAGCAATGTTGCCCAGGCAAAGGCGCCGTATGAAAACCGGGATCCCCGCTTTTACGCCACAATTTTATACGATGGGGCTAAGTGGAAACCACGTCCTTCCGATGCCGCCAAAACGGACCCGGTGGGAGTGATACAAACCGGAAAATATGAAGCTGCCAATGGAAGGGACAGTGTATGGGGACTTGATACCCGCAACAGTACTATCGAAAACTGGAATGGTACTTACTCCGGTTATTACCTGCGTAAGTTTATGGACAAAAACCTGGATGCCCAGTTCTTCCGCGGCGACCAGTCCTGGATTTTCTTCCGGTATGCAGAAATTCTGCTGAACTATGCAGAAGCAGCCATTGGATATGGTGATGAGGCGGGCGGCCGTATTATCTTGAACAAGGTGCGTGAACGTGCCGGGATGCCTGCTACTACTGCCTCCGGAGCCGCTCTATGGGCCGTGTTGAAATATGAAAGACGGTATGAACTGGCTTATGAAGAACATCGTTTCTTTGATGCACGCAGGTGGAGAGATGCCGAAACGGCTTTCAATGAAAATGCTTTTGGCATTGAGGTATTGGGATCAATGATTGCCGGACATCCTTTTGTATACCATGTATACAGCATCCAGTCCCGTAAATTTAATAAGGCGAAGAATTACTTATTGCCTATTCCTGCCAATGAAATCAGGAAGAACAGTAACCTGAAACAACAAGACGATTATCAATAGCGGGATTCATGTACCAGCTTTTCATAAAAGAAAAATGCCGCGGATTATCGCGGCATTTTCTTTTTATATAGATATCATTTATACGCCCAGTGACCAGCCATCGCGGTAAGTGCGTTTCACAAACTGGTTGGCTTCGTCGAAGTTGGTAATCTTCATATTGTTACCATCCCAGAGCAGTTTGATATAACGGCCCGGGTAATCAAAGCCTTTACCATTTGCTTTTTCCTTACGGATATCGAAGCTGCGGATAGCCAGGTTAGCCATCAGGATAGTTTCTGTAAGCGGACCGGCAATATCGAACGGAGAGCTGAGCGCTTTCTGTTGTTTGCTGCCGTAACCGGCAATAGCGGCGTTTACCCACTGTACGTAGTGACCTTCCGGTACGCGTGCAATAGTTTGCGGCACATTTGCTTCTGTAGTGCGGGAAGTAGGCAGCAACTTAGGGTACATACCATAGGTACCGCACATCATTTTGCCTTTATCACCAATGAACAAGGCGCCATTACCACCGTCGCCCATTGTTTCGTTGGGTCCCAGTTCTTCCGGACGCTCTGGTTGAATACCACCGTCCATCCAGTGCAGGGTTACTTCTTTGCCATTCTTTCCAGGGAATTTCATAATTACGTGGGAAGAAGGAGGACAGCTCTCAGGGAAATATCCGCGGGTGAATTCTCCCACGTATACGCTACCAACGCTGCATTCAACAGAAGTAGGATAGCCCAGGCCCAATACACGGAAAGGAGGTTCAATGATATGACAGCCCATGTCGCCGATAGCGCCGGTACCGTAATCCCACCAGCCGCGCCAGTTGAAAGGCACGAGGTTACCCACGTAGTCTTTTTTAGGAGCGGTACCTAACCACAGGTCCCAGTTCAGTTCTGCAGGAACTTCCTCGCGGGTGGTAGGCCAGGGAACGCCCTGTGGCCATACCGGACGATCTGTCCAGCAGTAGATGGTGTGTACATCTCCAACAAGTCCTGCATTGTACCATTCCATCAGTTGACGAACGCCATCGCCGGAAGAGCCCTGGTTACCCATCTGGCTTACTACCTTGTATTTGTTGGCGCCCTGCGTAAGCATACGTGCTTCGTAGATGTCGTGGGTTAATGGTTTTTGCACATATACATCCTTCTTCAGCTGCATAGCTGCCATTGTTGCTACGGCGTGTGTGTGATCCGGTGTGGATACAGACACGGCATCGAAGTTTTTGTGTTCCTTGTCAAACATTTCCCGGAAGTCGGTATAGAACTTTGCCTTAGGGAATTTCTTCACGGCTTCGGCTGCGCGACGTTTGTCTACATCGCACAGGAAAGTAATATCAGCCGGACCTTTAGCAAATTCAGATATATCGCTGAAGCCTTTACCGCCTACGCCGATACCTGCTACCCGCAGGCGATCGCTTGGCGCTACAAAGCCACGGCCTAATACATGACGTGGAACTATCATGAAACCGGCGGCGGCGAGCGCACCGTTTCTCAGGAATGATCTGCGGGAAACACCGTTTTCTCCCTCATTCTTTTTTTCTGGAATCATTGATGTGAAGTTTTCTGGATTTAAATTATGAAATAGCAAGTTTGATCATTATTCCCAGGTCATCAGCTTGCCCCTGTCTTCAATTTTCAGACAGGTAGCCAGTGTTTTTTCATCATAGGCATAACCGTACTGCTTTAATACATCGTCAGGTACGCCATCCCATTCGTTGGGCGTATTACCGATGTAGTTAAGGTCCTTGATGCCCATTTTACTGGTGAAAAAGCCTGTGGCAGTGAGATTACGCATGCGGTTGAAAAAGGCAACGCCCTGGCTGTTTTCCGGGGATGCTTTTCCCGGCCAGGCAATCAGGTCTACCACGGCGATACGTTGTTCTGCACTGCTTTCTGCAAATGACTTATTATACCGTTTGGCACATTGCATATCCAGCCAGCGTAGTCCGCCGCGCATAGGCAATTGGTGCTCCGGTATATCTTTTACAATGAACTCTATAAACTCCGGCACTTTTGCATCGGAGGCGCTGCCGGAATGTTCATCTGCCGGGATAATGATATCCGCCAGGATGGTGATGGTTTTCATTTCGGCGTCGGTAAAGAACTTTTGTTCTGTTAACGATTTATCCCGCAGTACTTCTTCCGGAGTACGGCCATAGCCGGCGGTTTTCACATTGGGATGATCATTTTTATCAGCCGTTGTTTTTTTATCTTCACAACTGGTGGCAGATAAAATGGTACCAACTGATAACGTTCCCAGTGCAAGCGCTTTGAGTGATTCTCTTCTATCCATGAAAAAAACTTAAAAGATTAGAGATTCTGTTTTTTCAATTGATCCACGATATATTCAGATGCCCGCATAGACAGCGCCAGTATGGTCCAGGTAGGGTTTTTATCTGCCTGTGACACAAACGCGCCACCATCTACAACGAAGAGATTCTTTACTTCGTGTGCCTGGTTAAATTTATTCAGCACGGATTTGTTTGGGTCGTCACCCATGCGGGTGGTACCTACTTCATGAATAATGCGGCCCGGATTTTCCAGTCCGTATTTGGTATCGGCTCCTGGCTTGGTGCCAAAGGCGATGCCGCCCATTTCATGAATGATCTGTTCAAACGTATCCTGCATGTGTTTGGCCTGTTTGATTTCATGATCGCTCCAGGTGTAGTTAAAACGCAGTACCGGAATACCGAATTTATCCACCACGTTCGGATCTATTTCGCAGTAGTTATCTTCCCGCGCAATACATTCGCCCCTGCCGGCAAAGCCGATCTGGGAGCCATAAAAGCGGCGGTAATCATCTTTCAGTGAAGCGCCGTAGCCACCGGCTGCTTTGGTTTGGCCATCACGACCAGGCGCCCGGCTGTTCATATTTTCCATGCCGAAGCCGAAGCCATATCCCGGCATGTGCATGCCGCCACCAAATTCGATGTGATAGCCCCGGGCAAAATCCAGTTTCTTGTTATCGCCCCACCAGGGAACATACATATGCATGCCGCCTACACCATCTTCATTATATCGTTTGCGGTCCATCAGCTGGGGCAGGAAGCCTCCGCGGGAAGAACCGGTTGAGTCGTGCAGGTATTTACCTACTACACCGCTGGAGTTGGCGAGTCCGTTAGGATGTTTGGCTGATTTTGAGTTCAGCAGCAAACGGGCCGATTCGCAGGCGCTGGCGGCCAGTACAACCACCCGTGCGTTTACGGAATATTCCTGCAGGTCGGTTTTATCTACGTAGGCTACGCCGGTGGCTTTGCCATTGCCGTCTGTTAATACTTCGCGCACCATGGCGTTGGTATACAGGTCTACATGCCCGCTTTTCATGGCTGGCTTCACCAGTACTGAAGAAGCGGAGAAGTCGCCGTACACGGTACAGCCGCGGTTACACTGGCTGCAAAAGAAGCACGGGCTGCGGTCTTTATTGACGGAGCGGGTTAATATCGATAAGCGCGCCGGGATAACGGGGATGCCTAAACGATCGCCTGCTTTTTTCACCATCAGCTCATGGAGCCGGGGTTTGGGAGGAGGGAGAAAGAAGCCATCCGGTTCGTTGGGCAGGTTTTCTTTGCTGCCGAATACCCCGATCATCTTATCTACCCGGTCGTAAAAGGGCGCTACCTCATCGTAGGTAATGGGCCAGTCGTCGCCGAGGCCATCATAACTTTTGTGTTTGAAGTCGCGGGGGCCAAACCGCAGTGAGATGCGGCCCCAGTGGTTGGTTCTGCCTCCCAGCATGCGGGAGCGGAACCAGTCGAATTCAGTTCCGTTTTTTTTCGTGTAAGGTTCACCGTTGAGTTCCCATCCGCCATAGGATGCGTCGAAGTCGCCGAAAGGACGGGTGGTACTGGCTCCTCTTCTGGGCGATTCATATGACCATTTCAGCTGTGTTGCCTGCTCCGGGTCGGCCGGATCGTATTTAGGGCCCGCTTCCAGAAGCGCTACTTTCAGGCCGGCATCCGACAGGATTTTTGCGGCCATGCCTCCTCCGGCGCCGGAACCAACAATACAAACGTCATAAACCTTCCCCTGTTTTTTGATTTCGAAAGCCATTTGCGTGGATATTTTAGACTTTTTAGAAGAACACCGGTTTTAAATCTATAAATTAAATGCGGAAAAAGAACGGTTTTTTTTATGAGTGATCATACAGCGTATATTATTGGTGTAGATATAGGCACCAGCAGTACAAAATCGATTGTGCAAGGAATGGACGGAAAAATTCTGGCGGTGTTTCAGCAGGCATATGGTACCAGTCACCCGCAACCGGGATACAGTGAGCAAAAGCCGGAGGTGATCCTGGAAGCGGTAATAGCCGGCATCCGGGAAGTGGTGGCCCAGACAGGGGGCGCGCCGGCGGCCATTTCCTTCAGCAGCGCCATGCACAGCATAATGGCGGTGAGCCGGGAGGGGGTGGCGCTTACACCGTTAATCATCTGGGCCGATAATCGGAGCGAGCCCAACGCGCTGGGATTACGCGATACGCCGGAAGGAAGGTTGATTTACTGGCAAACCGGCACGCCGGTACATGCCATGTCGCCCCTGTGCAAAATCATGTGGCTGCGGGAGCAGCAGCCTGCCTTATTTGCAGCTACGGCTATGTTCCCGGGTATTAAGGAATACATCTTTCATCATTTTTTCGGACGCTGGTTAACGGATCACTCCATTGCGTCGGCGACGGGCCTGTTTGATATTCACACGCTTCAATGGAATGAAACGGCTTTAGGCGTGGCGGGTATTACGGCTGCGCAGCTGCCGCAGCCGGTGCCGGCTAATCATGTGGTGAGCGGACTGTTGCCGGATATGGCAGCCATGCTGGGTATCCCGGCCAGTACGCCTTTTGTGATTGGTGGCAGCGATGGCTGCCTGGCCCAGCTGGGCAGCGGTGCGCTGGATGCAGGACACGCCACGCTGACCATAGGCACCAGCGGAGCAGTAAGGATGGCGGGCGCCCAACCACTCACTGATGCCCGCGGCCGGCTATTCACCTATCTCCTGACAGATGATATTTATATTACCGGTGGCGCCTCCAACAATGGGGGTGTGGTGCTGCAATGGCTGGTGAGGGATTTCCTGCGGCAGCCACTGGATGCGCTGAACGACCTGGTGGGGGAGGCATTGGTAACTGACCCCGGTAAACTCCTTTGTTTGCCTTACCTGCTGGGGGAAAGGGCGCCGGTGTGGAACAGTCATGCTACCGCCGCCTTCATCGGTATTCAGCCCCAGCATACGCCGGCGCACTTCACCCGCGCCGTGCTGGAAGGTATTTGTTTTGCGTTGCTGAGTATTAAAGAGGCCCTGGAGGAAACTGCCGGGCCGGTGAAAAGGATCTCTGTGAGCGGTGGTTTTACCAATGCGCCGGGGTGGATACAGCTGCTGGCGGATATCTTTGGCCAGGAGATGCACCTGCAGCAGGAAAGTGACGCCTCTGCGCTTGGTGCTATCCTGTTGGCTGCTAACGTGCTGGGATGGCCGGAGCGGCCCTCACAACAGGCGCAAACGGTATTTACGCCGGATGCCACCCGGTTTGATGCTTATCGTAAAAAGTATAAGATGTTCCTGAAGTTATACGGGCAGATAGAAGAATGCCTTACGGCAGAATGATGGCATAGCACTGACCTTGCGGTAGGCGCAAACCTACGTTGCACATGGATAGGAGCTGCATTACACATGGACTAAACACGGAGTGATGCTGGAGGTGAGGTGGACTTGATCTGGAAATCCTTTGCTGTAAAGGGTTGGGAGGCTATCAGGAGAGTGGGTTTATGCGGACAGAGCCGTTGTTTAAAGATCCGGGGAGTAAAGGTAGGCAATGCCTGCCTTGTCTCCCCGGATTTTTAGTATCCTGACATCAGTTCCCGCGTTCAAACATACGCGCGAGGTCTGTGAGTTTAAACGATATAAACGTGAACTTGCCGCCGGGTGCCACATTGGGCATGCTGCAGGCGAAGAGTTCATCGATGATATTCTGCATTTCGCGGGCGGCCAGTATTTTGCCGGCCGGGATAGCGTTATTACGTGCCATTGAGCGGATCAGTTGCTCGCGGTTATTTACTTTCAGTTCGTGGCTGAAGTTTTTGAATTGTTCCAGCAGGCTCTGGATGGTGGCGTGATCGTTACCATTCTGTATATCGGCGGGGGTACCGCGAACGATGAAGGTATTGTTGCCAAACGGTTCCAGGTCGTAGCCCAGTGTTTGCAGATCGCCCAGCATTTCGCTGACCAGGGCTGCATCTGCCGGGGGCAGCTGCAGGGTTTGCGGGAAAAGGCTTTGCTGGGTGGCCATGGGAGCTTCCTGTAAGGCACGCTGGTAGCGTTCATAGAGGATCCTTTCATGGGCGGCCTGCTGGTCTATCAATATAAAGCCCGACTTTATCTGCGACAGGATATATTGCTGGTGCACCTGTACCGGTACTTTTTGATCGGTGGCGGTATCCTGCCAGCGTTCATCGATCACGGAGGCGGTGGCATGCGGCTGACTTTCGTAGGTTACAGCCGGCCGTGTTTCCGGTTCCGGAGCGATGGTATAAGTAGTTTCGTTATTGCTGTTTGTTTCGTACAGATCTTTCCAGTGCTTCAGGTTGCTGCTGTTGCTGCTTTTATCGATCATGTGCGCCTGGTTGGCCTGTGTAAATGATTTATACAGGGGGCTCTGGATGGATTCATGCTGCTGCTGGGCGGTGAAGGGTTTGCTTACCGCATCCAGGGCCTGAATGCTCGGGTCCAGGTCGAAATCCAGTGTGGCAGTGATGCTGAACTGGGCCAGGGAGTGTTTTACCGCCGATTGCACGAAGGCATACATGAGTTTTTCATCATCGAACTTGATCTCCTGTTTGGTAGGATGTACGTTGATGTCGACATGTTCGGGGTTTACGTCAATAAACAATACATAGAGCGGGAAGCTGTCGGCCGGGATGATGTCTGCAAATGCGTTCATCACGGCGTGGTTCAGGTAAGAGCTCTTGATAAAGCGGTTATTGACAAAAAAGAACTGGTCGCCCCTGGTTTTTTTAGCGGTTTCAGGTTTTCCTACAAATCCGTACACATTCATGTAGTCGGTAGTTTCCTTAACGCTTACGAGGCGTGCATTATAATGTTGTCCCAGGATGGCCACGATGCGCTGTTTGAGCGATCCTTTGTCCAGGTGGAACAGCTGTTGGTTATTGCTTGTCAGGGAGAACTGCAGTTGCGGGAACGACATGGCCACACGGATGAACTCGTCTACGATGTGTCTCATTTCCGCGGCATTACTTTTCAGGAAGTTTCTGCGTGCGGGCACATTGAAGAACAGGTTTTTCATGGCAATGCTGGTACCTTCAGCGGTTTGACAGGGTTCCTGTTTATTAACGAAGCTATTGTCAATTTCCACGTAGGTGCCTACTTCCGCGCCTCTTTTGCGGGTTTTAAGTTCTACCTGGGAAACTGCGGCAATGGAAGCCAACGCTTCTCCTCTGAATCCCATGGTGGTGATCTGGAAGAGATCTTCTATGGATTGTATTTTAGAGGTGGCATGTCGTTCAAAGCACATCCGGGCATCTGTTTCGCTCATACCGCCGCCGTTATCAATTACCTGCACTAACTCTTTGCCTGCATCTTTAATGATCAGTTGAATATCGGTAGCACCTGCATCCACTGCATTTTCCAGTAATTCTTTTACCGCTGATGCCGGTCTTTGTATCACTTCCCCTGCAGCTATCTGGTTCGCTATATTGTCTGGTAATAAATTGATGATATCCGCCACTTACTAGCCTTTTGCTGTAAAGTTAACAATTTATATGCAGTTGCTCATCGGTGATTATCAGACAGTTTTAAACAAAAAATTAACTGTTTTGTTAAATAGCCCCTTGATTTGCAGGAAATAACAATCCATTATGCTTGTTCATACGTAATTTATGTAGAGATAAAAAAGGAACCGGCCAACGACCCAGTAATCACAATGATAGTGTTAATGAGAAGTTAACGAATCAAAACTTTACATATGTACCTATGGAAACTGATATTTTTGACTATCTCTATCAGGGTATACCAACTATACTTACCCCAAAAATGGGGAAAAAAAGAAATCAATGGAAGATGGAAAAAAGAAGGGAGAGATTTACTCCCATACGGATGCCACTAAAGTAAATCTGACAGACGAAGAATGGAAAAAAGTACTGCCAACAGACGTGTATCATATTGCCAGGGAGAAAGGAACAGAGTGGGCCTTTACAGGAAAATACTGGAATAGCAGGGAGAACGGAACCTATTACTGTGCTGCTTGTGGTAACCCTTTATTTGTTTCAGATACCAAGTTTGACAGCAGCTGTGGCTGGCCCAGTTTTTTTCAGCCACTTACCAAAACCAGTGTTATTTATTCTCCGGACAACAGTCATGGGATGCATAGGACGGAGGTATTATGTGGCCGCTGTAAATCCCACCTGGGGCATGTATTCGATGACGGACCACCGCCAACCGGGCTCCGTTACTGTATTAATTCCGTGATCCTGGACTTTGAAAAAGCGCAGGAAGCGGATGAACAGTACCAGCAAGATAAAAAAACCGGTGACAAAGAACTGGAGTAGTCAAACATTCTTCTGCCCTGATTGTCAGTATCATCTGTCGGTTGAACAATAAAAAGATGTATTTTTATTATCATCAACCCCCGACAGACATGAAAGTACTTAAAACGCTCGCCTGGATCATAGGAATCATCCTGTTCATTGCAATTGCGCTGATCTTTTTTGCGCCCACTACTATGCATGTGGAGCGTTCGGTGGAAATCAATGCCCCCGCGACAATTGTATGGAATGATATTGTGAAATTCGAGAAGTTTAATGAGTGGAGCACCTGGAAACAGATGGACCCCGGCGCCAGGTATACTATTACCGGTGAAGACGGCTCTATTGGCGCTGTAGACTCGTGGAAAGGCAGCAAGATCGGGGAGGGAAAGCTGCAACACCTGTCGATGGACCCTTATAAGTCGGTTACCCAGAAGCTTACCTTTATCACACCGTTTGCATCCGAGTCAGATGTGTTTTTCCGGTTGTCGGAAGCAGCAGGGAAAACAAAGGTTGTCTGGGGATTTGATACCCATTACGACCGGCCTCAGAATGTAATGACCCTTTTTATGAAAGGCGCGCTGGAAAAGGACTTCGAACAGGGACTCAATAACCTGAAGAGTATGGCGGAAGCAGAGGTAAAAGGCCCGAATGCGCCCAATGGCATCGATGTGACGGTAAGAGAGATGAATTTCCCGGCAACAACGTATGCGGCTGTACGAAAAACCATCCCTATCAGCAAGATCAGCGACTATTACCATTCCAACCTCCGGACCATTTTTAATGCAGCTTCCGCTGCCCGGTTGCAACCAGGAGTACCCTGCGGCATCTTTTTCAGCTGGGACCGGAAGCAGGGGCAAACTGACATGGCCGCTGCGATCCCTGTACCGGAAGGAAGTAAACCAGCTCCCGGCTATGAAATTATTACCCTGCCGGCAGCGCAGGCTGCATATGCCGATTACGTGGGACCTCACGGCAAGGTAGCCAATGCGCATGTGGCGATCAGAAACTTTATTACCGATAAAGGGAGGACCATTGTACCACCCACTATAGAGATGTATGTGATTGGTCCGGGCAAAGAAAAGGACAGTAGCAAATGGCTCACGAAGGTCATTTACTTTATGAAGTAATTATCCCGGAAGTAAAGAAGCAAAAACGATTGGCACGGCATTACAGGGGGAAATATTATTTTCCCAGTGTGTTGGCATACTTGGTTGGTTCAAACTCTATGATCTCGTAAAGGGCCAGTTGGAACCTTTCCAGCGGATCTTCGCTCATAATCTCTTCTACCTCCCTGCGGGTAGCCGCATTACACAAGATAACAGACCCCGACTTCGGCTTTCGCCTGCCTGATAAGATGAACCGGCCACTGTCGAAGTGCTTTTGCAGGAAGGCGGTATGCGCCTCCATGTAGTGTTCTACAGCCGCAACGGGCCGTATGTATTGTAGCATAATCAGGAACATAATGGTTTTTCTATGGTATTTAGTAATAGTTTCATAGTTAGTAGCAAAGGTATAAACTTAATCAGTATGGAAATATTGTATGTGCCCGGGAAAAATGAGACATATGCGCTACAAAAATATACGTACTTTTGCACGAATGAAATACCACGATAGTGGGAATGTCATGTTCGATATAGTGTTGCTCCGAATAATTTTCTTAATTTTTAACGCTTTTATGAAAAAATCAATTTCCAAAGTTTTGTTAGCCGCTGCGACGACAGCGGTTATGCTGTCTTCCTGCTCTAAAGCCCCTGATGAGAGCCGGTACATCCCGAAAACAGCCGGCGTGGTAGTGGACCTGAATGCCAAACAACTGACCACCAAGCTGGTGACGAATGGTATTACCATGGATAAACTGTTTGAAGCTACCCAAAGTAAAGACACCTCCAATGAAGTGATGAAGGCCTGGAAAGATGCCGAAAACTCCGGTATCGACATGCAAAGCCACTTCTTTGCCTCTTTTGTGTTCCAGGGCCAGCCGGCAGAGCATAAATCTTACATCAGCCTTACCGCCAGCCTGAAAGATGCCGACAAATTTGAGGCCTATCTCAAAAAGAACATCGCAAATTTCTCCCTGAAAACACAAAATGATTTTAAATATATCTGGGAAGAAAAGCAACATGCCGTAATCGGCTGGAACAAATCTGCCGTTATTTATATCAGTGCAGTAGATCCAAGCAACCTGGAAAAGTATAACCCGGGCGGTTCTTCATCTCCCGATTATGGAGATCCCATAATAGACTCTGCAACAGCAATAATAGACACCGCAGTAGCCATTCCTGCTGCCCTGGTGACAACAGAAGACGATGCGCAGATAAAAACCTGGGTAGCAGAAGTGGATCATCTCTTTCACCTGAAAAAAGATGAAACAGCCGGTTCCATTGAGCCTTTCGCTAAGTTACTGAAAGAAGATGCCGACGCCGGTATCTTTGTAAACCCGGAAGCTATTTACAACAGCGGTCAGTTTACCATGATCCCTGCCAACGTAAAGAAACTGATGGAAGGTTCTTTCTATACCGGTACGGTTAACTTTGAAAACGGTAAAATCGTTTTCAACGGTCACTCTTACATGGGTAAAGAAATGGCGGCTATCTATAAAAAATATGGTAAGAAAGAGATCGATATGGATATGCTGAAGAAGTATCCTTCCCAGAACATCACCGGTTTCATTTCTTATGCCTTTGATTTCCGCATGATCGGAGATATCGTGAAAGCAACCGGTATGGACGGTATGGTGAACCTGATGATGGGTAAATCCGGCTTGTCTATGGACGACGTGCTGAACGCATTTGAAGGCCAGTTGACCTATGTGGCTTCTGACTTCGCTATCACCAAAAAAGAATCTCCTTATTTCCCCGGCGAATTCACTGAGAAACCAGACGCTAAATGGATCTTCAGCCTGAAAGTTGGTAACAAGGATGCCTTCAATAAAATTATGACTTCCCCGATGCTGAAAGAAGTATTCACCAAGGAAGGAGATCATTATACAGTGGTAAATCCAATGGCAGCGGCTACCATGCCAGCCATGTCCATCAACGAGAAATTTGTGACACTGGGCTCCGACAGCGTGCTGCTGCAGGAATACCTGGGTGGTAAAGGCCACATCAAATTCCCTGATGGTATCGAAGGAAAAGTAAAAGGCAGCATGCTGGGTGGTTATGTAGACATTGAAAAAATAGCCAGCGTAATTCCTGAAGATAAAATGGAAGATGACGAGAAACCAGTAGCCAAGAAAGCAAAGGAACTGCTGAAAGACGTAACCTTTGTAAGCAAGGCTGATGGCGGCGATGTACAGCATGGAGAAGCGGTGCTGACCTTTAAAAATAAGGATCAGAACAGCCTGGTACAGCTGATCAACCTGGGCACTGAAGCTGCAAAAGTGATGCAGGCGAGAAAAGCCAAGGATAAAGCGTATGAAGACAGCATATTTGCTGCACCGGTTGATACTGCCGTTGTACAGTAATTTATAACCTGACCAGGAAAAGGGCGCCGGATATCCGTTGCGCCCTTTTCTTTTGCGTAAAATATATCATTTATATTCGCTACTGTTAACAGTAAATGCCACTATGCAGATTCAGCTCAATCAGCTCATGCCCATACCATTGCAGGATAAGCTCCGGCAACGGTCGTCGGACATCTGGAACCAGGACGTAACTTTCCAGCCAGGCAGTTTTGTGAAAATCAAGGCGCCTTCCGGCACCGGCAAAACTACCCTGATCCATTACCTCTATCATATCCGGTACGACTATACGGGAAAAGTGCAGGTGAATGGTCGGCCATGGCAGGCATATAATAAGAACGAAATAGCCGTTATGCGGCAAAAGGATATCAGTATTGTATTCCAGGATCTTCGCCTTTTTGAGCAGCTCAGTGCCAGGGAAAACATTTCGCTGAAGCGGGTAATGGAGCTCAAGCCTTATTATCCTGCGGAAAAGATTGATGAAATGGCCGCCCGGCTCAATGTGTCGCACGTGCTGGAGCAAAGCGGTAAAACCCTTTCGTATGGCGAAAGGCAGCGTATTGCCATTATCAGGGCGCTGGTACAGCCTTTCCAATGGCTCCTGATGGATGAACCCTTCAGCCACCTGGATGAAGACAACACACAGCGCGCCGCCGCACTGATTGCCGATGAATGTAAAGCCCGCAATGCCGGGTTCATTTTAACAGACCTGGATAATGACCAGCACTTCCCTTATGATGTGCATTATCATCTTTAATGTTATTTCATGCGTCCATTTTTTGAATTACTGAAGAAAATTATTCAAACCGGTGTGGGGAAAACCCGGTTCCTGATGGCGGCAGTTGGTTTGGGCATTGCGATGCTGCTGATCCTCATCGCTATCCAGGCGCATTCCAACTTCAGCCAGCTGCTGTACAGCAGCAAGAACCAGAATGAAACCGCCGACTTCCTCGTGATCAATAAAACCATCACCAACGCCATGATGGGGCAGTCGTCTAAAAGTATTTTTACCCGGGAAGAAATTGCCAATATAAGAAAGCAACCATTCGTGCAGTCGTTTGGGTTAGTAACTTCCAGCCAGTATAAGGTAGTGGTTCAGGCGCCGGGCGACCTGCACTTTGCTACTGATATGTTTTTTGAAGCGGTACCGGATAGCTTCCTGGATGTGAAAGGGCAGGACTGGAAATGGAGTGAGGGCGACCGAACCATTCCTATTATTTTGCCTAACGACTTCCTGAACCTTTACAACTTTGGTTTTTCCCTGAGCCAGGACCTGCCGCAGATTTCACAGGAAACCGTAAAAGCGTTGCCGTTGCAGGTAAATATTTCCAACAACCAGGTATCCGATCAGTATATGGGGCATATCGTTGGCTTCTCCGACCGGATCTCTTCTTTCCTTGTACCGGCGTCTTTTATGTCCTGGGCCAATGAAAAGTATGGAATAACCACCGCTGCGGGCACTTCCCGCGTGATCATTAAAACGCCGGACCCGTCTAACCCGGAGCTGGTAAAGTTTTTACAGGACAATGGCTATACTACCAACCAGGATAAACTGAAGTTCAGCAAAACAAGGTTGATTGTACAAACGATCGTATCTGTGGTTGGCTTTTTTGGACTGATCTTATTGTTTTTTGCCTTGCTGGTTTTCAGCATGTTTATACAACTGGTGATTGCATCCTGCAAGCGGGAAATTCAATTGCTGGTGATACTGGGTACTGCTCCCAAACAATTACAGCGGTACCTGCTGCGGCAGTTTGTGCCCCTGTATATTGTAATCGGAATTTTGTCGCTGCTGCTGGTAACGGGGCTGCAATACTGGGCGGCAGGTGAACTGGCGCAGCATGAGATGCAGGTGAGCACCTGGCCGGGAGTACCTGTATTTGCAGGTATTGCGCTGGTATTAGGACTGGTATATATTGTAAACCTCCTCACGGTGAGGAAGTATGTAAATAATATTTAGCCCTGTGGTGGCCGGTATGGTACAGTAAAAGTGTTTTTAGCCCTTTGTGAAATGAGCAGGTAAGGTACCCATACTGCCATGCGCACCAATGGCCAGAGGATGGAATTAACGCTGAAGATATCCTGCGGTTTTTCTGTTTTGAAGAAATAGTGATTCAGGGAATTATCTGCATAAATAGAAATAGTAGCAATGAAATAGAAAGTTGCCAGCGCAAAAGGAAAGGTATCACGACGGTGAAAAAACAACACGGCCAGCAGGATACTGTATGCCAGCATAAATACATTGATCATTATTTCCATGATGAGGAAAAGCTGTACCAGGGTGATATTTCCCAGGTCCTGCCGGTCGGAAATACTGATCCAGTAGGAGTAATCAAATACATCCATTTTGCAGATCCCGGTGATTTCACCCATTGGCGTAAACAATAACCCGATGGCCAGTAGTACCAGTCCGCCGCCGATTGGCTGCGATTCCGGTGCTTCCCCGGCGGGTGTAACAGAATGCTTATAAAAAACAAATGCGAGGGCGGCAAATGCAGCGGCAGACAAAACTGCCAGTACGATAGCCAGCCAGTTTCCTTTCCCTTCCGGATGACGCGCAGCAGCAGTGCCGGGGTTCCAGGTGAGATCCATAGAAGTTATTTCATTCATCTTCTTCAGGTCTTCTACATATTGCGGTATAAACTTTACGGGGATATGATCGCTGAAGGTTTTGAAATGATAGGATAACAGGACCTGCTGCCCTTTGATGCTGGCCGTATAATCGAACGAGTAGTAATCATTCTTCAGGTGCAGCGGTGTTTGATCCAGCGACCACTTCACCGGTGTGTGCAGGATGATTTGATAATCGAAGTCGTATGGATAGCGGATGCTCACCGGTACTTTACGTTTATCGTCGGAGATATAGGAAAGCACGTCATAAAAGGATTGCGCGTTGGCCGTGAATTTCAGTTTATTGGTGCTGCTGTCTCTTTCCCAGATGTTGTGTACCAGGTAGCTTTCATTCACATATATCGTATTACCGGCTAGGCTGTCGCGGGTGGTAATGGAGTCCCTGATCTCCACTTCTCCATATAACTTCTTATAAAAAGAGAGATAGGATTTTTCTTTGTCCTTCATACTGGTGCCAGCCAGTTCAGCGCGTTGTGCGTCTGCATCATCGCGTTGGTAGGTAGTTACTACGTCCAGTTTACCATCTTTATTTTCATCGTCCGGCAGTGTAAAAACTTCGCGGACGGCAATTTTGCCACGGGTAGCGGGTACGATGGGCGTGAGTTGCGTGGTGGTATCGGTTACTACCAGTGCCTTCCCGTAGTCTGGTTCGCATAAATCAACGAGGCCTCCGCGTTGGTACGACATGGTGCCATCCAGCCAGTATGTTTTACCGTTCAGTACTGCATGTACAATAACATGGTTGAAGGCGTTGGGAGAAGGGAGCGATTCGCTGACGGTTCCTCTCAGGTCCGTATTAACATAGGCCATGTCGGCTGCAATATTATTGGCGCGCAGCATGGTACAAAGCAGCAGGGCTTTGTCTTTACAATCCCCGAAGCGTTGTGCCAGCACCCTGTCGGGGTTATTGGGGCGATGGGAGTATTCTCCCATTTCGATGCCCATATACCGGATATCGTCCTGAACAAAGCGTAGTGCCTGCAGGAGATAGGCAGCGGAGTCGCCATTGGCCGACTTTTTAAAAGCGGCGATTTTGGCGGTCAGCAACGGACCTGGTGCCGGCTTTTGATTGACCTTCATGCCCCATTGCGCTACTTCTTTCCAGGAGGGGTATTCACTTACCTGTACATAGGTAAAAGGATTATACCAGGAAGGAACAAAGTTGGTGTTATCCGTTTCCCTGATATCTACTTTATTCCATTCGTATACGGTGAGGCCGTTCCATGATTTTTGAAGGGGTGCGGCTGCATTGTTATACCGTTTAAAGTGGATCTGCCTTTGAGGGCTAACGATCAGGTTTTTATAGTAATTGACAATGGGTTCGTAGGCAACGAAATAGATGCGGCTATCCAATTTCCCGTTGAAGATGGGGTTATCGCCGTTAATGGAATAGGCGTATTCGATCTGGTCACCTTTCCGCACGTCTTCGAGGATCAGGTAAGCGGTATAGGTACCGCTGTAGATGAACCGCGACAGGTCTTTTTCTTTCTGAAGCAATTTGAATGCTGCGCCGGGCAGGCGGTTGATTTCTTTTCCATCGCGATGGATCACTATTTTATGGAATGTAAGCTTTTCATATTGTGGGTCATATTCCACTGAAATTTCCGAGCCATTCTGGATGCCTGCTTCCGAGATAATTTGCCGGATGAAGTGTTGGTAATTGCTTTTCAGTTCTGTATGTCTTTGCTCTTCCAGCAGCAGGAGGTAATAGCCATCGCTGATATTTTTGGCGTTGGGTTTTTTGGAGAGATCGGGCGTAAAGGGGACGAGCCATGCCGGAGCGGGGCTGGTATTTACTTTTTGGGCGGGTGCAATGGTGGGGGTTAGTATCAGCAGCAGGGATAATACTAACTTCCAGGCACGGGAATTTATGACGTGCATAGTATAGTGATATTGATTGATACCCCTTTATGGGCGGCCGGGTATAGGGGAATAAAAATTTTTGTTGATGAATTTACGGTTGTTTTCCGATAGTTAACATATAAACTGCAAAAGATGCGAGCCAGTGTTCGCCGGCGTAGCTGCCGCTGAATACTTGTTTCAGTCCTGCTTCCATGTGTGCATGGGCCAGTTGCTGAATGGCCTGCTGGTTTTTGCCCCCGTGTTCCGCGATGGCTTCCAGGCACCAGGTGCGGCTCAGGTTTAATCCATCGAGGTGAACGAGTTTCCCGTCTGTTCTGTCTTTTACCTGTGCCACCTGCAGGATACTTATCTTGTTTTCAAAAAGACCAGGTAAAAATGCGTATAGCCATTTGCGGTAGTCTGCCTGCGGCATCACCCTGCGCATCAGGTCGGCCTCTTCGAGAGAGGGGGAGAGGAAGTCGTAGCCACCGGGTTCCCATTGTATGGGGGCGTTTTTATCGGCGGCGTAGAAGCGCATAGCTGCATTGTGTATGGCTTTTTGCAGGGGTTCGTCTTTCGCGGTAACGGCATAGTCCCAGGCCAGGCATAATCCGAAGGCGAGGTTGGTATGTTCTCCTACGCGGATCGGGTACATGATTTTATCGAGGAACTGGATATAGGCGGTGGAGAACTGGGAGGCCAGTGGCTGCAGGTGCTGGCTCATGGTTTTTCCCAATGGGTCGTTCCAGGTGAGCAGTTCGTTTTGCAGTTGCAGGAGCCAGCTCCAGCCATAGATGCGTTCAAAGCTTTTATTTTCTGCGCTGCTGAACAGTTGCTGTTCAATTTTTATATTTTCTGAAGATAGATGCGCTGCCAGTTTACTTCTGATGACGGGGGCTTTGGCCAGGTCGGGGTAGGACTTGAGCAGGCGCACCAGCATCCAGTGTCCGTGTACGCTGCTATGCCAGTCGAAGCAGCCATAGAAAGCGGGGTGATAATTTTTGGGCGCTGTCAGCAGTGAGCTGTCGGTGAATACGATCCCTGTTTTGTAAGGGAATTCCAGGTCCAGGCATTTCAGGGGCAGTTCCACCAGTTTATTGGCGATGTCCTTTGTTAGCAGGGTGGCTGCTGGCGTATGTTCCGGATTGGAAGGTACCTGTGCGCTCATGTTGAATGAGAAAAGGAGGATGACGGATAATTGGCCTAAAAATTTCACGACGGAGTGGTGCTTTTATCTGTTAAATAACAATTTTACGTAGAACATGGGCTGGCCCAGTTTCTTTCGAAGGTCTACCTCATGGAACATGCAGGACATCAGGTCTTTCAGCTGTTTATTGCGGGAGCCCATTTTCATCAGCATATTAAACAGCCATGGGTATTTGATGAGTTTCTGCAATTTGGTGCTCACCTGGAATTCCGGTCCGAGGATGCGGTATACCGCTTCGTCGTATGCGTTGAAGAAGGTATCGGAATAGTCGTTGGCGGCGATGGCTGCAGCGGCTTGCTGGGCGGCTATCCTGCCGGAGTACAGGGCGTTGCCGATGCCTTCCCCGGTGAACGGGTCGATCAGGAATCCTGCGTCGCCCACCAGCATGTAACGTTCGCCATGCAGTTTTCTTTTTTTGCTGCCGAGGGGCAGGCCGTATCCGTCGATGCTGCCGGTGAGTTCCGCGTTTTTGAAGCGTTCCTTCATTACCGGGTCGGTAGCGATGGTATCCAGCATTAGCTGTTTCAGGTTTACTTTCTTGTTGCGGGCGGAGTTGCTGAGCATTCCCACGCCTACGTTGGCTTCGCCATTAGGGAGGGGGAATATCCAGATGTAGCCCGGGAGCATATTTTTCAGGAAGTGCAGTTCAATGAAGTTGTCTTTATGCAGCCCGGTGATGCCTTTATAATAGGCGCGGATACCGGCTACATAATGTTTGGGTTCCATTTTAATACCTGCCACATCGCGGGTGAAGCCGGAGTGGGCGCCGTTGGCTACTATTACCACGTCGGCTTTTACTTTGAAGGAGCCGTCTTTACTGGAGAGGTGGTAACCGTCTGGTTTGAGCTCATATTTATCGATGCTTTTGCCTTCGAATAATTGGATTTCCGGGCGGCGTTTTATTTCATCAACGAGGAAGTTATCGAAGTCGATACGTTTGCAAACGAAACCCCTTGGGTTGCTCTTATCTTCCTGGTATCCGAGGCGGTAGGGAATATCCATCCCGATGCGGTTGGGTGCTACGAAGGTAACGCCCCAGCTGTCTGCTTTAAACATTGCTTCCTGGAGGCGTTGTCCGATGCCTTTGTCGATACGTTCCAGGAGGGTGAGCACTTTTCCGCTTAGTCCGTCTCCACATACTTTATCCCGTGGAAAAACGGCTTTATCTACTACGATACATTCAATGCCAAGCTGGGCGAGTTGCAGTGCTGCGGTGGCTCCACCGGGCCCTGCGCCTATGATACAAACTTTTGTTTCCATTATTAATGATACGATTACGTGCTGGTAAGATACGGAATAGTGCGGATTTAGCAGAGGGGATTGCCACCGTTAAAAATCTGCTATATTTGCTCTTCTTAAAAACACAAGAAACATGTTTGGTGATTTATTTGGAAAGCTGACGCAGATCAAGCAGAAAATGCAGGAAGGCAAAGAGCGTCTGGCTACCGTAACTTTATCCGGCGAGGCCGGCGATGGCGCTGTAAAAGTAACCGTGGATGGTAACCGCCAGGTGAAAAGTATTGATATTGCGGAGCGTCTTTTCGCACCGGAGCATAAGGAGGAAATGGAAGACCTGTTGCTGGCTGCTTTGAACCGTGCACTGAAAGATGCAGAGAATTCCTGGGAAGCAGAAATGAAAAACGCTGCCGGCGGAATGCTGGGAGGGTTGATGTAATATATTTTCAATACAGGGAATTGCCGTATGTGTATAACACATATGGCAATTTTATTTTATAGAAATACTGAAGAAATTCTGTATTGCGTAAATAATATTCCGGTTCCGATACCATAATACCCCGCACGTGGATTTTCTTTGCAGGTACGATCGACTCTGACATGAAAGTATTCTTCCGGCGCATTCACTTATACCTGGGCCTTACTGCCGGCCTGGTGATCACTATCAGCTGTTTAACAGGTGCCTTATTGGTATTTGAGAAGGAGCTGACGGAAGCGTTTAACCGCGACCGTTATTTTGTGGAGCCGGGAGGAGCACGTTTACCGCTGGACGAGGTAGCGGCGTTGGTAAAACAGGCCGTTCCGGGTGCAGGTATTGCAAGGATACAGGTGTTTGCGGACCCCACGCGGACGTTGCAGGTGCAGCTGGAGGAAAGTAAAAAGGGCGGACCAAAAGAGGCCGGGGAGCGGACAGGTAAGGTAGGAAAGAAAGAAGGGGCCGCTAAGGCCGGTGAAAAAGAAGGCGCCGGCCCCAAGAAAGAAAAAGGACGTACTGCGTTTGTAAATCCCTATACCGGCAACGTCATTGAACTATACAGCTATCAGCAAACATTTTACTACCAGGTATTTTCCCTGCACCGCTGGCTGCTGGCGGGCGCTGTAGGTAAACTGATTACCGGTATCAGCACTCTTATATTTTTGTTTATCCTGGTTACGGGCATCATTCTCTGGTGGCCAAAAACGCGCAATATTTTCAAGCAGCGGATCAAAATCAAGTGGGATGGTAACTGGAAAAGGGTGAACAATGATTTACACATTGTGCTGGGTTTTTACACTTCCATCTTCCTTTTTGTATCCGTTTTCACGGGCTTAACCTGGTCGTTTGAATGGTTTAACAAGGCATTGTATGCTTCACTGGGAACCTCGCCCAAGCCTTCGGCAGCACCGTTGTCGGCCCCGGCAGTGGAGGCGAATGGTAAAAGTATATCTTATGAAACTGCATTGGCAGTAGCCAAACATGCCGTTCCCGATGCGCTGTTTTATTCGTTTACTGCGCCGAAAGACAGCTCCGCGGCCTTTATGGTAAGCCTGCTTCCGGCGGATGCGCTGCACGAAGCTGCCACTACCACTTACTACCTGGATCAGTTTAATGGAACAATATTGTCGTCGCAAACATTTGCGCAAAGGAACCTCGGGCAGCAGATCCGGGGAACAATAAAACCGTTGCACACCGGCGCCATCTTTGGCACGCCTTCTAAAATATTTGCTTTAATCCTCGCACTCCTGGGCGCTATCTTCCCTACCACCGGCACCCTTATGTGGCTGAACAGAACCCGCAAGAAGAAAAAGAAAGCAGTGGCTCCGGCCGTATCCAAAACGGTTCCTGCGCAGGTAGCATAAAAAGGATCATCCTTTCGGTTTTCCATTTTTGAAAACACCCTTCAGAAACGGAAGGTTTTTTACGCCGTTTTTATCTCCCGCTTTTAACGTTTCCTTTGCAAGCCCTTGCTCCCGCTAAGTTTTAACATTCCTACACAGAATATGGAATAGCATTTGGCATATACCTGCAAAATGATGTTACCATGATTAATCAGTTTGAAGTGCCAGCTTGCATAGAGGACACGATACCTGCACTAAAAGAAGAACTGCACCAGTTTCCTGCCGTACATCATATTAACGAAACCATGGGCTGCTTTACGAAGTATACCGATAAGCAGCTGAGGGCGCAGAATTTTTCGGCAGCAGGCAAGTGTTTGCAGCTGGCCGGCCGGTTATACGAACGGGGTAATACGGTTGTGAAAGAAGCGATTACCCGTATTTTTTTACCGGTACTTTGCCGGGTTCCCCTGGCAGATGCCGTGAGCCGGATCCGGATGTATTCACTGATACCGGATTCAATTTATCCACTTTACATACAATATCAACTTACTGGTAATGGAAACAGATGAGGAAATTGTCGTTCGGTTAGCTACGGCTATGGACGTTGATTTTGCGCTGCCTATTGTGGCAGAAATGGAAGCCTCTGCGAAGGCAAGAGGTACCGGGATTGCGAAAAGAAATCCCCTTACGATAAAGGAAAAGATCCTGGAAGGGAAGGCCGTTATTGCTTTTACGGCGAAGGGCATATGGGCCGGGTTTTCCTATATACAATCCTGGGAAGAGAACAGGTTTGTATCCAACAGCGGTTTAATTGTAGCGCCGGCATTCCGTGGATTGAAAGTGGCGCAGGCCATCAAGCAGAAAATATTTGAGTTAAGCCGGCTGCTTTATCCAGCGTCAAAAATATTCAGTATCACTACGGGGTTACCTGTCATGAAACTAAATACCCGGTTGGGTTTCGAGCCGGTTACCTATCATGAAATTACGCAGGACCCTCTTTTTTGGGAGGGCTGTAAAAGTTGTGTAAACTATCCTATCCTGGCAAGCAAAAATTACAGGAATTGTTTGTGCACTGCCATGTTGTTTCAGCCTTTTCAATAGTTGGAGTAAGAGTACCCTTATGGTGAAATTACAGCCAATGAATAACCGGCGATGCTTTTGCATTGCTGGTTAATTCATGTGTATTATCCATTAAAGTTTACATCAATGATGAGTAGTTTATTGATCCTGTTGGTTGTTTGTTTGTAGCAACCATCCAGCCGTATATAGTACCGGCTGATTTCAATTTGCAGCGGTGGTTCCGGGAAGTTATTCATTTGGGCAACGCGTGAATATGCGGCAGGGGAATAATGCTGTTTTACATGTTGCTGTAAAGCGTGGAGGGTAGCTGGTGGGAACCGGCGTTTTTCGGCAGCGGTATATGTTCTGCAGATGAAGAAGTTGCTGGCTTCGGGGAACAGTGTTTCCCAGGGAGAGCGGTAATGTTTCCACAGGAGCAGTGGTTCCTGCTCAATAACGGCGCTGGTTTCGTAGCACTGTGATACTTTTATCCTGTTTGATTCGCCGGTGGTAACGGCCAGCATCTGGCCCTCGATGGTACGGAGGTGTGCCAGCCGAAAGTAGAGGGTATCCGGATGCAGTTCAAAGTCGTTGAGTTGTGTATCCGGTATGATCCAGTCGAGGGAGAAATAGCAGTCACCGAAACGGATATACGTAGTAGAGTCGCGGCACACTACGTATACTTCGTTGGAGGCAACTTTCGCTGTTGGTGCAGGCATGGCTATCAGCTGCATGGTATCGATCTGCACCGGTTTTTCCTTTACGGATGTTACGGTTCGATGGCAGGCAGGCAGCAACAGCAATGCGATTGCGGGGAGAAAAAATATCTTCATGGCATACGGGATACTGTACGAACATTGACGTCAGGCATAGTCCCCTTTTACGGAAGGAACAGTTATTCTGCGTCTACAGCGTCGGTAGTATCTACTTTCCTGTTAAGGGCTTCCCACAAGATATCTTTTAATTCACTGAGGCCCTGGTTTGTAACAGAGGAAATAAATACATGTGGAACATCTTCCGGCAGCTCCGCTGATATAGCGGTTTTCAGCTCATCATCCAGCATATCGCTTTTACTGATGGCCAGCAGAAACTGTTTATCCAGTAATTCGGGATTATATTGTTCCAGTTCATTTACCAATACTTCAAAATCTTTGCGGTGGTCTGCACTATCAGCTGGAATAAGGAATAATAATACGGCGTTTCTTTCAATATGTCGTAAAAAACGGTGGCCTAATCCTTTTCCTTCATGGGCGCCTTCGATGATACCGGGGAGGTCGGCGATACAAAACGACTTATTGTCGCGGTATTCCACCATTCCGAGTTGTGGGGTTAACGTAGTAAAGGCGTAGTCGGCCACTTTAGGTTTAGCTGCGGTGATAGTAGACAGGAGGGTGGATTTGCCGGCATTGGGGAAACCTACCAGTCCAACATCTGCCAAAACTTTTAGTTCCACTACTTTCCAGCCTTCCCTGCCGGGCATACCGGGTTGAGCATATTCTGGTGTTTGGTTGGTGGCAGATTTAAAGTAGGCGTTACCTTTACCGCCTTGTCCGCCGGGAATCCAGATCACTTCCTGTCCGTCGTGAAGGATTTCGGCTTCTACCTGGCCGGTTTCTTCGTCTTTAGCCTGGGTACCCAGTGGAACTTCGATGATAATATCTTTACCGAAACGGCCGGTACAGTTGTCGCCGCTACCGTTTTCGCCGTCTTCTGCGAGCAGGTTTTTATGCCAGCGGAGGTGCAGGAGGGTCCACAGCTGTGAATTGCCTCTTAAAATAACATGTCCGCCTCTGCCGCCATCGCCGCCATCAGGGCCGGCCTGCGCATTAAACTTGGTACGCATAAAGTGCATACTGCCTGCGCCACCTTTCCCGGATTTACAAAATACACGGATATAATCTACAAAGTTTGCTTTTTCCACTAGTTCTCAATTTTTAATACTCTGGGGTCCATTACCACAGAAAAACAAAACGCAAAGATCGTGAAGTTTGAGCTAATTAGCACCATCATGTGCCAGGAGCTCTTTACTTACAATCTTTGCGTTGTATAATAAGATGCTAAAAGTCTTAATCACAGCGGGATTCCGCTTACTGCACTTTTTCTCCTACCAGTTCATCCAGTTCTTTGGAGAGCAGTTCGAATACTTCTTCTTCTGTACCATCGCCTTTCACTTTTTTGAATTTGCCGAATTTGGCATAGTGATCAGCCACCGGAGCCGTTTTATTATGGTATTCCACGATACGCGCTTTCACTACATCTTCAGAGGCATCGTCGCTGCGGCCGGAGGTTAAGCCACGGTTCAGCAGGCGTTTAATGAGCGCATCTTCCGGTACTTCCAGTGAGAGAACGGTGGAGATAGACGTTTTTTTCAATGCGAGCAGTTTATCCAGGGCCTCTGCCTGCGCAGTGGTACGGGGAAAGCCGTCGAAAATGAAACCACGTGTATCTGGATTAGCGTCCAGCTTAGAGCTGATCATGCCAATCACCACTTCATCCGGTACCAGCTGGCCCTGATCCATAAACTTTTTGGCTTCCAGTCCCAGGGGTGTTTTATCACCGATCTCGCTGCGAAGCAAATCGCCCGTGGAAAGATGAATAAGTCCGTATTTCTGGATAATGTTAGCACTTTGTGTACCCTTGCCGCTACCGGGAGGGCCAAATAAAATGAGATTGACCATGTTTTATTAAAATCTACTTTACTCGCAAGGTTGCAAATATAAGAAACAGATGAATGTATTGGTAATTAAAATTACGATTGATTAAACTAAATGTAAATATTCTGACAAAATAGTGAACACATTTCAATTTTTTACCAGAATCCATAAAATATCTTCAACAGGGTATTCTAATTTAATGAAATAGTTTGGATCTGACAAAATCATATGATTATTATTAGTAATTCTTTGATATTCAGGGCTGTCGGGCTGGATTTCCGCATGAATATTTGTAAGTTTATGATATGAGGAAACAATTATTGGTTGCAGGACTTACAGGCCTAATGATGACAGGCAGCGCCATTTCTGCGCCCCTGGTATTTAAGGAAAAGAAGAGGCATAAAAAAGTGACTACACAAAAGGTGGCGCCACAGCAGGACAAAGCCTCACAATGGGCAGACAGTGTGTTTCAATCGCTCACCCCCGAAGAACGTATCGCCCAGCTGATCATGATCCGCGCGCATTCCAATCTTGGGCAGGACCATATTAACGCCGTCGTTAAAGATATACAGGATAACAAAGTAGGAGGCGTCATTTTTTTCCAGGGCGGCCCGGTGCGGCAGGCCAATCTCACCAACTACTACCAGTCTATTTCAAAAGTACCCTTGCTGGTAGCCATTGATGGCGAATGGGGGCTTGGCATGCGCCTCGACAGTGTTATTTCATTACCCCGGAACATGATGATAGGCGCCATGCAGGATACCACCCTGGCGTATGATGCCGGAAAGCTCATGGGAAAACAATGCCGTCGCCTGGGTATTCATATTGATTTTGCGCCCGACATGGATGTGAATAATAATCCTTCCAATCCGGTGATCAACGACCGTTCCTTTGGAGAAAATAAATACCAGGTAGCCCGCATGGGAGTAGCTACCATCAGGGGGATGCAGGATGCCGGCATTATGGCCTGCGCCAAACACTTTCCCGGCCATGGCGATACCAATGTAGATTCACACCTGGACCTGCCCACCATCAATAAAACCAGGGCACAGCTGGATTCCCTGGAGTTGTATCCTTTCCGCGAAGCTATTGCCGCCGGCGTGCAATCTGTGATGATTGGCCATCTTTATATTCCTTCTATCGATAAAAAACCAAATACACCTACCTCTATTTCTTATAATGCCGTTACTAAACTGCTGAAGAATGAAATGGGTTTTAAAGGACTGATCGTTACCGATGCACTTGAAATGAAAGGCATCGCAAAATTTTATACCAACGGACAGGAGTCCTTACAGTCGCTGCTCGCCGGCAACGACCTGATGATTCTTCCATCTACCGCAGAAGGCAGCGTGGAGGCCATTAAGAAGGCTATCAAAGCCGGTAAAATCAGCCAGGAAGAAGTAGACGGACGGGTGAAAAAAGTATTGCGCGCCAAATACGAGCTCGGACTATGGCAGCCGCAGCACATCGATACTGATCATCTGGCAGAAGATATCAACGCCAAAACAGATACTTTACGTAAACGTATTGCGGAGAAAGCCATTACCCTGGTACGCAACGATAAGAAACTGGTGCCTTTTTCACCGGCCATGACCCAGCAAAAGCTGGCGGTAATTGCCGTAGGAGCCGATGCCAGCAACACTTTCGTGGAATCGGTGAAGAAATACAAACCCGGTACGGATGCGTTTATTTTCACCTCGCGGCAGTCCGTACAACAGATCGCACCGATCGTATCCCGCATACAGCGCGACTATAAGGCGGTTATCATCAGTTTGCATGACTACAGCCGCCGGCCCGCCGGAAACTTCGGGTTGTCGATGGCAGAGCGGCTGATTATCCGCCAGCTCCAATCGGAAATGCCTTCGGTGACGGTTGTTTTTGGCAACCCCTATGCGATCCAGTATTTCTGCGACGCGCCTCACCTGGTGGCCGCGTATGAAGATGATAGCACCACCCAGAGAGCCGCTGCAGACCTGCTTTTCGGGCAACTGGGCCCATCCGGAAAACTGCCGGTAACCGTATGCCCGGATTTGCCTTCCGGCACCGGCATCACTTATGAAGTGAACAAGTTTAATTTGTTGCCTACCGCTACTGCGCTGGAAGCCGGCATCAATGAACAGGCACTGCTGCAGATCGATGGTTTGGCCAACGATATGATTGCGCGCGGTGCAGCGCCGGGAGCGCAGGTATTAGCCCTGAAGGACGGGAAGATTATTTATAACCGCTGCTTCGGTCATTACGAATACAACAAACAGGAACCGGTGTCGCCCACTTCTATTTATGACCTGGCATCGGTGACCAAAGTATGCGCTACCACCTTATCGGTGATGCGGTTATATGATGAAGGGAAACTGAACCTGGATGCCACGCTGGGCGTATACCTGCCGCAGGTGCTGGGTACAGATAAAGCAGGGTTGCGCATCCGCGATATTCTTTTGCACCAGGCTGGACTGGTAGCTTTTATACCGTTTTATAAGGAAACCCTTTATAACAATGCACAGCCCGATACGGTGTTTTATCACGCCAGTCCGGACGCTACCCACGGCATCCGCGTGGCGGATGAGATGTACATGGAAAACAGCTATGTAGATACCATGTGGCAGCGGATACTGGATAGTAAGTTGTCGCCGCCGCAGGGGTATGTTTACAGCGACTGCGATTTTATTTTCCTGGGAAAAATTGTGGAGCAGTTAACGGGTAAGAAGCTGAACGAATATGTGAGTGAAACTTTTTACGTTCCGATGGGATTGGCGACCACGGGCTTTTTGCCGAGAACGCGTTTTCCTTTGACACAGATTGTTCCTACGGAGCGGGAGTATTCTTTCCGCATGCAGTTATTGCGGGGAGATGTGCATGACCCGGGAGCTGCTATGTTTGGCGGGGTGGCCGGTCATGCCGGATTATTTTCCGATGCGCATGATGTGGCGGTAATCATGCAGATGTTGCTGAACAAAGGATCTTTCAATGGTGTGCAGTATATTAAGCCGGAAACGGTGCAGTTGTTTACGGCATATAACAGCCATATCAGTCGCCGTGGTCTGGGGTTCGATAAGCCGGAAAAAGACAATGCTACCCGGCGGGAACCTTACCCAGCCAGGAGTGCTTCTGCGGCTACTTTCGGGCATACCGGCTATACGGGAACATGTGTGTGGGCGGATCCAACATCGGGGCTGGTATTTATTTTCCTGAGCAACAGGGTGTATCCTAACGGCGGCGTTAACACGAAAATAACGGCGCTGCATACCCGGGAAAGAATGTTTGAGGCCGTGTATGAATCTGTACGTAAATAAGAGATTGTAAATAATAAAAGAAGAGGTGGTACCGTTTTACGGATACCACCTCTTTTCATTTTTCAATTATGCGATGTGGGACTACTCTGATACGGAAACGCTCCTGTTGATCATGGTCTGCGTTTTTATGGCAATAGCTTTTTCTGCCAGTTTGTTTTTTCCGCTTCTGATTTCGAAGATGTAGTCTCCATCCTCAAGAGAACCGAGGTTGTAACGTGCTTCGAAGCGCAGGGTAGCGGGCAGTGTTTCGCGGTGCAGCGTGTTATTGAAATTGTCTTTTATGTAGAGCGTCAGCTTTTCGTTGGAAGGATTATCCACAGAAAGCTGGAATAACAGCTGATCCTTTTGCAATTGCGTGATATGTACGTTGAAAGCCTCAATGGGAGTTTCCCGTACAGGTTTTTCCTTTGCCAGTCGTGCTGCATTATAAGCAAATGTTTTTGACTGTGCCGCAGCATGTAAAATTGGAAACAGGATAGTAACAAATACCAACAAAGCTACTTTGGGTGCTAAAACAACAAAACGTAAATGTTTCATGACATTATTTTTTTAATGTGTTCGTCTTTTTTTTAATTAGGGCGGTATTAGCTAATACAATGGTGCCGTTTAAATTTTCAATGCAAAGCTCCGACCTGCGGATTAACAGAACATTACGCCTTTGTTAAAATAATGTGAGTATTTAACCGGCTTGTTAGGCATTCATTCCCTATTTTTGCACCGTTTATGGAAGCAGTTACAATAAAAAATAACCGCCCCGTGGCCATCTGGTTATATATAGGCGTGGGCATGTTGATAGTTCAGGTATTGCTGGGAGGGATCACCCGTTTAACCGGCTCGGGCCTGTCCATTACCGAATGGCAGCCGCTATTGGGCGCTTTTCCGCCCATGAATGAAGCGGCCTGGCAGAAAGCATTTGACGGCTATAAACAAATAGCGCAGTATAAGTATATTAATAGCCACTTTACCTTATCGGATTTTAAATTTATTTTCTTCTGGGAGTGGTTGCATCGAGATTGGGCAAGGCTGATGGGGTTTGTGTTTATTATTCCGTTTATCTACTTTGTTATTCAGAAGAAGATTAACAAGAGCATGATAAACCCGATGATCATCCTGTTTGTGTTAGGTGGTTTGCAGGGCTTGATAGGATGGATCATGGTGAAGAGCGGCCTGAATGAGGAAAATTTGTATGTTAACCATATCCGTTTGGCCATTCACTTTATATCTGCGCTGGTGTTGCTGGCATATGTGTTCTGGTTTGCGCTGAAGCTGAGTGTGCATCCAATAGAAATATTAAAAGTTCCGGCTTTATACAAACTGAATATCTGGTTGCTGGTATTACTGGTAGTGCAGCTGGTGTACGGCGCCTTCATGGCCGGATTGCATACGGCATTGGTGGCAAACACCTGGCCGGACATCAATGGCTCCTGGGTACCCGCCGGTATGTTTTCACAAGGCGGATTCGCTACAGATATTGCGCATAACCCGATTACCATCCAATTCATTCACCGCGGACTGGCGTACCTGATTACTATTCTCATCGCCATCTGGTGGTGGAAAGCTGCACAAACACCGGCTAACAGCCTGTTACACACCATCCGTTACCTGCCATTGCTGTTGGTATTGCTGCAGGTGCTGCTGGGCGTGCTGACCCTGTTAAACAGCCAGGTGAAGATTCCCATCAGTTATGGAATTTTGCACCAGGGTGTGGGGATGTTGCTGATGCTGTCGCTGATCTGGACCCTGTTCCTCAGCCGGGGCGTGAGAAGCGGGAATTGATTTTCTGCCCGGCGGAAATTCCCGCCGTCATAAATCCGTAAATTTTCCGTAGGTTTATTCGTAATAATCGTCTGATGAAGGTGAAGTTATTACTGATAAAAACTTACTATTCTTTCCCTATACAGTTGCTGCTCCTGCATTTCAGGAAGTACCAGGTATTACTTATTTTTTGGGTGATCCTGTTCAGCACCATCAATGGCGGTTTTGCCAAGGTGTTTGGCGGAGATGCACTTTACCTGGCGCCGGAATACCTGGGCAAAGTAAATTTCTACAGTACTACTATCCTGGGACTAGCCACGGGCATGTTTATCATGAGCTGGCAGATTACCACCTTTATATTGCATACCGGCCGGTTTAAGTTCCTGGCCACCACTTCGCAGCCATTTTTCAGGTATTGCCTTAATAATGCCATCATACCGCTGGTATTTATTTTCAGTATGCTTTACCGCGGATGGGAATACCAGCGTTATGAACAGCTCAATACCGTTCCGGATATCATGTTGCTGGGAGAAGGGTTTATCTGCGGGGTATTGTTTATATTCTTCTTCTGTTTTTTTTATTTTTTTAATGCAGATAAAAATATTGGCCGGCGCCTGGAAAAGCGTTTCGGTAATCCGCGTAACTTCCTGCGGATGATCCTGAAACCCAACCAGGATCCGGATGAAAATGCGCTGCCAGTACATAATTATTTCTCTACACCCTGGCGTATCAGAAGGGCGAGGAATGTGGATCACTACAATAAGCATTACCTCGACAGTATCCTTAAGCAGCATCACTTTGCTGCCATGATCACCGTAGGTTGCTCGCTGGTTTTCCTGGTGATACTGGCTTACATGATGGATTATGATGTGTTCAGAATTCCTGCGGGCGCCAGTGTGCTCATCTTTTTTGCGTTTCTCATCGGGGTGGCCGGCGCCTTTTCCTATATGCTGCAAACCTGGTCTATTCCCATATTGCTGGTGATGTTGTTTGGTTTAAACTGGATGGTGGAACATAACTGGGTAGATAACCGTAATAAGGCTTACGGGTTGAATTACCGGGAGAAGAAGGCCCGTCCGGAATACAGTGTGGCCGCCCTGCAACAATTTTTTACCCGGGAGCGATATGAAGCGGATAAGAAACAAACCCTGCTGATATTAGAGAACTGGAGAAAGAAGTTCCCGGCGGGGAAAAAGCCCCCGCTGATCGTAATGAATTTCAGCGGCGGCGGCAGCCGTTCTGCCACCTGGAGCGTAAACGTATTACAGCGGCTGGACAGTATGCTGCAAGGCCGGCTAATGAAGCATACGGTGCTGATGACCGGCGCTTCCGGGGGCATGCTGGGGGCCAGTTATTTCCGGGAATTGTATTATGAACAGCAGCAGGGGAAGCCTATCCGCCTGTCTGATAATATATATGCAGAGAAGGTATCACAGGACTTACTCAATTCTGTATTTTCTGCTATGGCCGTGAATGATTTTATTACACCGTGGAGAAGTTTCAGTATCGGGAAAAATCACTACGCAAAGGATAGGGGTTATGCATTTGAAATGCAGTTGAATGAGCATACCGACAGTGTGTTGGATAAAACGCTGAAAGACTACCGGGAGCCGGAAGCCCATGCAGAAATTCCCATGCTGATATGGAATGCTACTATTAATGCAGACGGGCGCCGGTTAATGATTTCCCCGCAGCCAGTCAGTTACTTATGCAGTCCGCAGTACCAGTATCCTACACGGCAGGTGAGGGATATCGACGGGGTGGATTTCGGGCAATACTTTGCGGCACAGGATGCGATGGACCTGCGAGTAACCAGCGCGATCCGTATGTGTGCTACGTTTCCTTATGTACTGCCAAATGCGTTTCTTCCCAGCAATCCTATTGTGGATGTGATGGATGCCGGTATCCGCGATAATTTTGGTCAGCAAACCACCTTGCGATATTTATATACATTTAATAAATGGATCAATGAAAATACCAGCGGGGTGATATATATCCAGATCCGCGATACCCGCAAGAATGATATTTCCCCGATCAAAAAAACGAAGGATCTGAGCGACCTGTTATTTGAGCCGTTGTTTACCATGCAGCAGCATTGGAGCGCCATGCAGGATTTTGACCAGGATGATTTACTGAATTATATGGAGGGATATTTTCCGGATAAATTTCACCGGGTAATTTTCCAGTATGTGCCGCAGAAGCAGGACAAGGCGGCGGCTTTATCCTGGCATCTTACCTCCCGGGAGAAGCTGGATATCGCACATGCGCTGGACAATCCTGCGAATCAGAGTGCGCTGGAGTATGTGGTAAAACTGCTGGAGGAATAGCATTATTCTTTCAGGAACTTCAGCAGGGGCGCAATAAATTTCGTATAGGCTTCAATGTGGGGAAGATGTCCTACACCTTCGATAGGTACCAGTGTGGCGTGTGGAATTTTTTTCGCAGCAGCGTTTCCCAGTTCAGGATAATTCCCCATTGTTTTTCGCACTTCTTCCGGAACGTTGGCTTTTCCTAAAGCAGTACGATCGCGTTGCCCTATAATGAGGAGGGTAGGGGCGGTAATATTCTGGAACTCGTACAGCACGGGTTGGGTAAAGATCATATCGTAGGTAAGGGCGGAGTTCCAGGCTACCAGGGAATAGTCGGGACTGCTGGTCCAGCTGGCTTGCAGCTGCGCCCATTTATCGTAGGCGGGCGACCATTTGCCGGCGTAGTAGCTGTCCATCATATATTGTTTGATCTTCTCATAGTTCTGTTGCAGTTCTGCTTTATACCATTTATCTACTGACTGATAGGGCACTTTCACTTTCCAGTCTTCCAGCCCGATGGGATTTTCGAGTATGAGTTTTTCAGTTACCTCCGGGTACATCAATGCGAACCTGGTGGCGAGCATGCCTCCCATTGAATGACCGAGCACGGCTGTTTTGGTTATTTGCAGCGAGTCGAGCAATGTTTTGGTGTTTTGCGCCAATTGTTGGAAGCTGTATTGGAGGTGTTGGGGTTTGGATGACTTGCCAAAGCCGATCTGGTCGGGGATGATAACCCGGTAGCCGTTGTTGCTGAGGTCTGCCGCGGTGCTGTCCCAGTAGGCGCCGCAGAAATTTTTGCCGTGGAGGAGTACAATTGTTTTACCGTTTGGGCGGGAGGGTTGAACGTCCATGTAGGCCATTTGAAGGGCTTGTCCTTGTATTTGCAGTTTCAGGAAATGTACCGGGAACGGGTATTTATATTCAGAGAGGTTAATATCCTGGGCTGGTATTTGTGCGTATATGCGGGAGGTGATGAGGGAGAGGCAGGCGATGGCGAGGAGATATAGTTTCTTTTTCATGCGATCGGTATTAAGCGGTTAAAACGCTGTGGGGTGGGGCAAAATTGACGCCATAAAACTATTTGTTTACAATATTTGGATATAATTAATTGTAAATCAATGATAACCAGCCTATTGCAAGGGCGTTTTCCGGGCTGACCAAATGATTACATTTATTTAAAACGTGACACCTTCATTCTCGCTATGTTTTCGTACCTTTGCGCCTTCTTTTTGTAGCTATTAGCGTAAATTTAGTTAATGGCTGATAGCTAAAGATTTAAGTATATGAACATTCGTAATATCGCAATTATTGCACACGTAGACCATGGTAAAACTACTTTGGTTGACAAAATCCTTCATCAGGCTAATGTATTCCGGGCTAATCAGGAATCAGGAGATCTGATCATGGATAGTAACGATCTTGAAAGAGAGCGTGGTATCACCATATTCAGCAAGAACGCATCTATTGAATATAAGGGAACCAAGATCAATGTGATTGATACTCCAGGCCACGCCGACTTTGGCGGTGAGGTGGAAAGGGTATTGAAAATGGCTGATGGTGTTATCCTGTTGGTGGATGCTTTTGAAGGTCCGATGCCACAAACCCGTTTTGTGTTGCAGAAGGCTTTGCAGCTGAATCTGAAACCTATTGTTGTAATCAACAAGGTAGATAAAGCTAACTGTCGTCCTGATGAAGTACATGATGCAGTTTTTGAATTGTTCTTTAATCTGGATGCAACAGAGGATCAATTGAACTTCCCGACATTTTATGGCTCTGGTAAAAATGGCTGGTTTAACAGTTCATTAGAGCAGAGTGAAGATATTTCTCCTTTGATGGATGGTATCCTCCAGTACGTTCCGGAGCCAACCACTCCAGAAGGTAACCTGCAGATGCAGATCACTTCATTGGATTACTCTTCTTTCCTTGGTCGTATTGCTGTAGGTAAGGTAGCCCGTGCTTCTATCGAAGAAGGACAGTGGGTTACTTTGATGCAGACAGATGGTACCAGCAAGAAGCAGAAAGTGCGTGAGCTGTATATCTTCGAAGCGTTAGGTAAGAGAAAGGTAACTAAGGTATATGCCGGCGATATTTGCGCGGTAGTTGGTATTGAAGGTTTTAACATTGGTGATACTATCGCTGATGCTGAAGAGCCGGAAGCATTGCCAATTATCAGTGTGGATGAGCCTACCATGAACATGTTGTTTGGTATTAACAACTCTCCGTTCTTTGGTAAAGATGGTAAGTTTGTTACTTCCCGTCACCTGCGTGACCGTTTGATGAAGGAAACTGAAAAGAACCTGGCACTGCGTGTAATGGATTCTGACAGTGCTGATAGCTTCATGGTTTATGGTCGTGGTATCCTGCACTTAGGGGTATTGATTGAAACCATGCGTCGTGAAGGTTATGAGTTGACTGTTGGTCAGCCTCAGGTAATTGTGAAGCATGTGGATGGTAAAAAATGCGAGCCGTACGAAACCCTGGTGGTAGACGTTCCGCAGGATTTTGCCAGCAAGGTAATTGATCTGGTAACCCGTCGTAAAGGTGAGATGCTGATCATGGAAACCAAGGGTGAAATGCAACACCTGGAATTTGAAATTCCTTCCCGTGGTTTGATTGGTTTGCGTACACAGATGCTTACTGCTACCGCAGGTGAAGCTGTGATGGCGCACCGTTTCAATGATTACAAACCATGGAAAGGTGCTATCCCAGGCCGTAACAACGGTGTGCTGATTGCCAAAGAAGCTGGTACTACTACTGGTTACTCTCTGGACAAACTGCAGGATAGAGGATCTTTCTTCGTTGATCCGGGAGAAGAAGTATACAAGGGTATGATCATTGGTGAAACCAACAAACCAGGTGACCTGGTGGTGAATCCAAATGAAGGTAAGAAACTGACCAACATGCGTGCGAGCGGAACCGATGGTGCTGCTAACATTGCGCCTAAGATACTGATGACACTGGAAGAATGTATGGAGTACATCCAGCATGACGAGTGTATAGAAGTTACTCCTAACTTTATCCGTATGCGTAAAGTAATACTGGATGAAGAAGAGCGTAAGAGATCAGCTAAGAGCATGAAAGCAGAAGCTTAATTGCTTTTGTTTGTAAGATAATAGTGAAAAAAAACAAAGCCGCTCCGTTTAGGGGCGGCTTTTGTTTTTGGAGGGAAGTAGAGGGGGGACTTCACTCCCGGGCAAAAAAATCCCCGCCCAGGATAAGGCAGGGATGTGCATACTAACCCAATGCTTACTAAAACTAAAACTAACTTCTATGTATGTTTAATACTAAGTTTCAATTCAATGCTTATTCAATTCAATGGCAGCCAATATTAAGCGGCATCCTGCTTTTCCTGAATCTTCACTTTAATCTTGGCTTCGATTTCTGCTGCCAGTTCAGGGTTATCATTCAGCAGTTGTTTCACTGCATCACGGCCCTGGCCTAATTTATTGGTATCATAGCTGAACCAGCTACCACTTTTCTGAACAACGCCATATTCAACACCCATGTCGATGATTTCTCCTGTTTTGGAGATACCCTGACCGTAAACGATATCGAATTCTGCCTGGCGGAACGGAGGGGCTACTTTATTCTTTACCACTTTCACTTTCACGCGGTTACCGATTGCTTCGTCGCCATCTTTAATCTGGCTCATGCGGCGGATATCCAGCCTTACGGATGCGTAGAACTTCAGCGCATTACCACCGGTGGTAGTTTCAGGGTTACCGAACATAACACCTATCTTTTCACGCAGCTGGTTAATAAAGATGCAGCAGCAGTTTGTTTTGGAGATAGTGGCGGTTAATTTACGCAGTGCCTGTGACATCAAACGGGCTTGTAATCCCATTTTGCTTTCACCCATTTCACCTTCCAGTTCACTTTTTGGTACCAGGGCGGCAACGGAGTCAATTACTACTACGTCTACTGCTCCGGAGAGGATCAGGCGATCTGCTATTTCCAGTGCCTGCTCACCGTGATCCGGCTGTGAAATTAACAGGGAATCCACGTCAACTCCCAGTCTTCTGGCGTAGCTGCTGTCAAAAGCATGCTCCGCATCTATAATGGCGCAAATGCCGCCTTTTTTCTGTGCTTCAGCGATTGTATGGATGGCGACGGTTGTTTTACCGGAAGATTCAGGACCATATATTTCTATGATTCTTCCTTTGGGTAAACCGCCAATTCCAAGTGCGATATCAAGGCCCAGGGAACCCGTGGAAATGATCTCCATCGGCGCTTCTGCTTTTTCCCCCATCATCATCACAGATCCCTTACCGAAATCTTTCTCAATCTTGTCCATTGTGAGGCGCAGGGCCTTCAGTTTTTCTGCATTGGCTGTAGACATATAAGTAATGTTTTTACAAATTTAATAGATAGCTGATCACAATTAGAAAGCAAATTAATTGGACTGCTAAGTTATGATCTAATTTTTTATTTTCCTAAATATTTTAGCATTTTCTTTTAAATGCTAAATAAAGTAGTAATCCTTTTCCGTGCTGTTCAAGAACTTCCTGTCAAAAAATTTATTCTTAAAACCTTAAAAGGGTTAACCCCTAATGGCATAACAAAGATGCGAACCCATTACGCATTGAATGTGCGTAACAACAAAACCTCAAAAAAATAATTAGCCGGCGGAAGTGAGAATTCTACTGCATTTTTAAAAAGCGTAGTTATACGCTTGAGTATCAGCGCAGAAAGTTTCACTTTTGTACTGTCAAGTTTAGTTGTTGAAGTTAATCCCCTACTGTTTGTTAAAATTGTTTGTTAGCCTGCCTTGCGGCCTTGCATCCATGTGAAGATGAAATGGTGAAGTGGTCAAGGTTAAACCCCAAAAATTTTTATCGCCGTTCTAAATGTTGTTCTCCCTGATCCCTGGCTGGTGGGCTGACTTGTTTCAGCATTTACCGGCAGGGGAGCAGGGATAGAATGGTGAAATACCTATTTTACGAGGATCCAGCACGCTGCCAGCTGCGAAACAATACCAATCAGGAAACCGATGTAGATTTCACGTGGTTCATGTGCTCCCAGCACCAGGCGGGAGGTAGCTACAATGCCGGCCACAAAAAAAGTAATGACCAGTGGGATGGATACATTCATATGCATTCCCCACATCAGCGATAATAAAAGGCCGATTATGCCGCCCCAGCCTACGGTATGCATGCTGGTTTTTATAAAATTATTGGTAACAAAAGCGATAGAAACACTCAGGAACACGCCCAGGAAAAACGCGGTATAGAATTTTGGCGCCCGGCCTTCCTGTTGAAAAGTATAAAATGCCCAGAAGTAATAAGTGATCATCGCTACGTAAGGAATGATCCTGTCGCGCTGGGTTTTCATATGAACGGAAGAAACAAATTTCAGCGCCTTGGCCAGTAAAAGCGTGAGCACCGGGAACCCGATACTGATAATAGCCACCCTGAAATACAGCATATCGAAGGCGAACCTTTTGCTCAGTGGTTTAAAGGCGACCATATATTCCG
The DNA here is from genome assembly GCF_041360695.1 of Chitinophaga sp. RCC_12. Lineage (NCBI taxonomy): Bacteria > Pseudomonadati > Bacteroidota > Chitinophagia > Chitinophagales > Chitinophagaceae > Chitinophaga > Chitinophaga sp. RCC_12. Next base: position 502,611 of record NZ_JBFUPS010000002.1, on the reverse strand, counting down.
GAATGGATTCCAGTACCAGGAATGTTACCAGCAGGGGAATGAACAGCGGATGTGAGAGATAGGAAATGATTAAAGCCAGGGATTTCATTGCCTTTGGAAACTCCGGCTCCAAACGTATATTTCCGTTCCGGTCTAAAACAGCTTGTTCTTGCATGGTATGGTGCTTATAATTCTTTACGTAAACGGGCTACCGGAATATTCAGCTGCTCCCTGTATTTGGCCACCGTACGGCGGGCAATGTTATATCCTTTATCCTGCAGCATCTTCGTGAGGTTTTCATCACTGAGTGGTTTACGTTTGTTTTCCGCTTCAATGAGGTCTGACAGGATCTTCTTTACTTCCCGGGTGGATACTTCCTCGCCGCTGTCGGTAGACAGGGATTCGGAGAAGAAGAATTTCAGTTTGAAGGTACCGAACTCGGTTTGTACGTATTTGCTGTTGGCCACGCGGCTTACGGTAGAAATATCCAGTTGCGTGCGATCCGCGATATCTTTCAGGATCATAGGCTTCATGGTGGTTTCATCTCCCGTAAGGAAAAATTCGCGCTGGTAATCCATGATGGATTCCATGGTAGACAGCAAAGTATGTTGCCGCTGCTTGATGGCGTCTATAAACCATTTGGCAGCGTCTATTTTCTGTTTGATAAACAGTACGGCTTCTTTCTGGCGCTTATCTTTTTTATCGCCCCGGTCGTACTCCTTCAGCATTTCGCGGTAGCCACCGGAAATCCGCAGATCGGGAGCGTTCCGTGAATTCAGCGTAAGTTCCAGTTTACCGGCGTTGTTTAAAATAAAGAAGTCGGGCAGTACGTAGCTTTCTGCTTTATTCAGCGTGGCGAAATTGCCGCCTGGCTTTGGAGTGAGCTTGATGATCTGGGTGATGGCTTCCTTCAGTCCTTCGTCAGAAAGGCCCAATGCCTTCTGGATCTTCTCGTAGTGCTTCTTGGTAAATTCGTCGAAGTAGTTTTCGAGGATGGAGTAGGCGTTTTGCACGCCGGGATCGTCCTGTGCTTTGCGTTTCAGCTGGAGCAGGAGGCATTCTTTCAGATCGGTGGCGCATACGCCTGCCGGATCGAAGTCCTGGATCTTTTTGATCAGGGAGTTGATTTCTTCTTCAGTGGTGTCAATATTCTGTGAAAAGGAGAGATCATCCACCATGGAGCTGATTTCCCTGCGCAGGTAGCCGTCGTCGTCGATGCTACCAATGATATGTTCGGCAATGGCATTCTGGTGGTCGTCCAGCTCGAGCATACCCAGCTGGCTCAATAAGTGTTCATGAAAAGACGTTTCCACCCGGATCGGGATGGTTTTATTGCTTTCGTCCGGATCAGGATAGTTATCGTCACGCAGTTTGTAATCCGCCACATCATCATCTCCTTCACTTACATATTCAGAAATATCGATATTGTCGTATTCATTTTCACTGCCATCGGGCTCAAATTCATCTTCTTCTGCGGGAGCTTCATACTCTTCCTGTTCTTTGAACTCGTCTTCTCCTGCTTCTTCGCCATATTCCAGCGCCGGATTTTCTTCCAGTTCTTCTTTGATCCTTTCTTCCAGGTTCACAGTAGGGACCTGCAGCAATTTCATGAGCTGAATTTGCTGGGGAGAAAGTTTCTGTAATAATTTCTGCTGTTGTGTCTGCTTTAACATAATTATTCCCTGTCAGGGCAAAATTAATAAGTATAAGGTTAACAGAGCTATCGCTGTCAGCATTTAGCTTTTAGATAACCCGTTAACGGCTAAAAGCTATAAATCCAGTTCCAGCTGCTCCGGCAGCAAACGGAATGTTTTGCGGTGAAATGGCGTATCGCCAAATTCCCGGATAGCATCCCGGTGTTGCCTGGTAGGGTATCCTTTGTTCTCATTCCACCCAAAGTGTGGATATGTAGCATGTAACTGCTGCATATATTCATCACGATAGGTTTTGGCCAGAACGGAAGCTGCTGCAATGGAGGCGTATAAGCCATCGCCTTGTATAATACAGGCGTGTGGCGTATTGCCGTATGCATAAAAGCGGTTACCATCTACCAGTATAAATTCAGGTTGCTGCTGTAACTTCTCCAATGCCAGGTGCATGGCTTTGAAAGAAGCTTTCAGTATATTTATCTTGTCTATTTCCACATTATCCACACTTGCCACGGCATAACATACTGCTTTTTTTTCAATCACCTTTCTCAGTTTTTCCCGGTCGGACTGTTTCATCTGCTTGGAATCGTTCAGCAACGGGTGTCTGAATTTCTTCGGCAGGATAACGGCTGCGGCAAACACCGGACCCGCCAGGCATCCCCTTCCGGCTTCATCACAGCCGGCTTCTGTTAGTAATTCCTGATAGTAAGACAGTAGCAAATTCAAATCTATTAAGCCGGGTAAAATTACAAGATTAATGTTCAAGGAACAAGGATTGTGGATTTTTGAAGTAATCCGGCCACCTTCTTTTAATCTTTCTTAAAGAGATCTTTAAAGTCCTGTTTGAAATCGGTCCACTCTTTATCGGATTTTTTCATCAGCTGGTCGGCGGCTTCCCGGGTGCTGTCCCATTTGTCGGCGCTGCTGTTTTTTACGTCGTCCAGCTTTTTATTCATCTGTGCTCTCAGTGTTTCCAGTTTTTTACGGGCGGCCACGCTTTTCTCGTCCCCGTCCTTTTTTAATTCCTGCGTGGTTTGGTCTATTTCTTTGATACGCTCCTGAATAGCTTCTTCCGCCTGTTTCTTTTGCTCAGATAAATAATCGCCCGTGCTGCTGGCGGCAGATTTTATTTCCTGACCGGCTTCTTTAATATCTTCTTTTATTTCTTCTTTCTTTTCCTGCTGAGTGCTACTTTCATTACAGGCAAATAGAGCGGCAATGCCCGCCAGTAAGAATACCTTTTTCATGTTCCGACGATTTTTTTTGTGATTTTTAAATACTGGCACAGCCTTCCGGCCGTACCCCTTTATCAAAACATATTCCAGTTTTTTTGTTCAGGCCCTCATCATATTTTTATATTTATCAGATGTTTGCTGCCGCTGGTCCTTATACCTGCGCCCGGTAACGAAAAATTAGCTAGGTTTGAGGTCCTTAAAAAACAAAACCTGACTTAATATGAGAAAAAAATTACTGGTTTTGCTCTTATTGCTTAGCGTAAGTATCAAATGGGCTAAAGCAGATGAGGGCATGTGGTTGCCTTATTTACTCGGGCAGCAAACGTACAACGACATGGTGAAGAAAGGCCTGAAGCTGACGAAAGAACAGTTGTACAGTATTAATAAAGCCTCCCTGAAAGACGCCATCGTTATTTTTGGTGGTGGTTGTACCGGTGAAATTGTAAGTAATGAAGGTCTCATTTTTACGAACCACCACTGCGGCTACGGCGCTATTGCTGCAGCCAGTTCTGTAGAACACAACTACCTGAAAAACGGTTTCTACGCAAAAAATAAACAGGAAGAAATTGCTTCTGCCCAGTTGTCTGTACAATTCCTGGTACGGGTAGAAGATGTGAGCAAGCAGGTGGAAGAAGCCCTGAAAGGCCTTGATGGTGCCGCAAGAGCCCAGAAAGAACAACAGGTATACGGTGAAATTGTCTCTAAAACCATTGCCAATACCGGTTATGAAGCGAAGGTGGTGCCTATGTTCAAAGGCAATCAATACCTGCTGTTTGTATACGAGCGCTATAAAGATATCCGCCTGGTAGGTACGCCTCCCGAAAGCGTGGGTAAATTTGGCGGAGATACCGACAACTGGGAATGGCCCCGTCATACCGGCGACTTCTCCGTATTCCGTGTATATACCGGCAAAGATGGTAAGCCTGCTCCTTATGCAGCTGATAATGTGCCTTTAAAGCCAAAGCATTTCCTCCCCGTATCTATCAAAGGTGTAAAGGAAAATGATTATGCCATGATCTTCGGTTACCCCGGTGGTACTAACCGTTACGAAACTTCTTACGGTATACAGCTGAAAACAACTATCGAAAATCCTTCCGTGGTAAATCTCCGCGATGTAAGGCTGAAGGCCATGTTTGAGCAGATGAAGAAAGATCCTGCGGTAAAATTGCAGCTGGCTTCTTCCTATGCCGGCATCGCCAACTACTGGAAATTTTTTGACGGCGAAACAAAGCAACTGCAGAAACACGGCGTACTGGCTGATAAGCAAAAACAGGAAGCTGCTTTTGCCAAATGGGCACAAGGCAAACCTGAATTTGCCAATATACTTTCCGACTACGAGGCAGCCTACAAAGCCTGGGCTCCTTACGCCAAACAACGCACTTACCTGAATGAAGGTATCCTGGGCTCGCCGGTAGCCGCTTTTGCAGCGTCTTTAACGGGCGTGGAAAGAGCACTGGTAACACCAGGCGCTCCCAAAGATGCGGTTAAACAGGCCGTAGAAGCAGCAGATAAAGCGCGCAAAGGATTCCTGGAAAGCGAAAACAAACCAAGTGACCAGAAAATCCTTGCTGCTACCTGCCGTATGTTCTATACAGACATCGCCAAAGATCAACAGCCCATCGGTTTTTATGATGCGCTGAAAGCGAAATACGGTCCGCTTGATGAAGACAAAACTTACAATACCTGGGCGGCTTCCTTAATGGCCAACACCTTTATTTTTGATGATGCCAAATGGAACGCATTCGTAGCGAACCCCGATGCAGTAACCCTGCAGAATGACCCGGTATTCGCCTATGCCAGCACATTCCTCAAGAGTTATGTAGGTAAGTATCTGCCGATATACAACCAGTTCAATACTAAAAATAATGATCTGGGCCGCGCCTACCTGAAAGGGGTGATGCAAATGAACCCTAACGCCAACAGGTATCCTGATGCCAACTTTACCATGCGCTTATCTTATGGTCAGGTAAAATCATACGCTCCGCGGGATGCGGTACACTACGACTACGTAACTACTATGAAAGGGGTGATAGAAAAGTATGTACCAGGTGATTACGAGTTTGACCTGCCTGAAAATTACGTAGACCTGTATAACAAAAAAGATTTCGGTCAGTATAAAGATGCTAAACGCAATGATATTGTAGTGGGTTTTATTACTACTAACGATATCACCGGCGGCAACTCCGGTTCTCCTGTTATCAACGCCAATGGTGAACTGATTGGTCTGGCTTTCGATGGCAACTACGAAGCGCTGAGCCATAAAATTCAGTTTGATTCTGAATACAATCGTACTATCTGTGTGGATGTACGTTATGTATTGTGGTGCATCGACAAACTAGGTGGTGCAAAAAATATTATCAATGAGCTGAAGCTGGCGAAATAACCGGCTGGTAAGCGTTTGATCAGAAAGTCCCGTACCGGAATTACCGGTACGGGACTTTCTGCATTAATCACAAAATCATATACCCGTATCCGTAATTCTACGCATTTTTTTGATGAATTGTTTTTTTATTGAAGGAATGATTGTACCTTTGCGTCCGTTTGAATACCGAATATATACTGTTGCCGATAAGAGTTGCAATTGCAATAGTGTTAACCCCGGTGAATTATTTGTAACAGGGTTTGACCCCCCAAAAAGAAGAAAAATAAGATGACACATTTTAAATTGTTTGTGACAGCCCTTATGCTGTTAATTACGGCCATGACGGCTTGTTCCCCGAATTCAACAGAAAACACCGCTGAAGTAGTAACTGTAGAAGGACGTGCAGGAAATTTCCTCCTCATCAAAGGACACGGTTTTAGTGAAGATAAACACGGAAACAAAGTGAACTTTGGTAACGTACCTGCGCAGATTCTGCGTGCAGATGGTAACACCCTCCTGGTACAGGTACCAGCGCAGGCTGCATCTACAGTACCTGTAGTTGTTGCAGTAGGAGATAATGTATCCAACGCGATGTTGTTTGCATATCATCCCAAGCTGGTAGCATCGAAGTAAGCGTGATGAATTAAAATTACGGATGAGGGTTTTATACGCAGATAGTAATGCGAAGATTTTCTTCCATTGGCGGAGCTGTGTATAAAACCCTCATTCGTAATAATGTTTTAATTTGCAGGCTATGTATAAAGAGTTCCGGCCACATCCCCTATTAGCTACGTATGTAGATGCCTACTGGGCAGGAGGCGGTCCGCATTTTGTGCAGCAGCGTATATTACCGGATACCTGTGCGGATATTATTTTTAATATCAGTGAAGATGTTATTGCAGCAGGTGACGGGGTGTTGAAAATAATGCCAGGTAACGCTTTTGTAACAGGTACTATGACTACCTTCTGTGATACAACCATTCACGCAAATACCTATTTGTTAGGAATCCGTTTCAAACCGGGCGGCCTGAGTGGTTTTACCGGGTTGCCTTTGCAATTGATTACAGATGATCATGTTCCCCTGCGGGACATTTCCTCCGGATGGCATGTTGCGCTGGAGCCTTTGCTGCTGAAGGCTTCCGGGATAGTTGGGAAAATAAAATGCCTGGAAGCGTTTCTCTTACAGCGGTTGCCAGGCGGAAACATCATCTCTGAAAAAATACAACATAGTATTACACTGATCAGGCAAACGAAAGGTGATATAGCAATAAATACTTTGGCCGCGCAGGCGTTCATGAGCCCGCGTAATTTTGAACGGCACTTTTTGCAAACAGCCGGCGTATCTCCGAAAATGTTCACACGCATTGTCAGGTTTCTGAGTTTAAAACAGCAGTTGAAAACATTGTCTAATCCCCACTTATTATCGCTGGCGCTGGACCACGGCTTTTATGATCATGCACATCTTACCCGCGAGTTCAGGGCGTTTGCAGGGGAAAGCCCAACAGGTTATATGCAGCGGTGAGACAGGCATTATTTTTAACCGGCGATAAAAAACATTAAAAAAGCAGCAAGAGTCCTTGCTGCTTTTTTAATGTTTTTTACCTGCAAATGATTTACAGTGTTTTATCCTGCATGCCAAATATCACTACAATTTTCCCGTCTTTATACAGGTTTAAAGTTTGTTCGGCCACATCATACCGGAAGGTGTTATCGCTGACAAGTTTCAGGAATTCAGCTTCGCGGCGCATCACTTCAGCATCGGTGCAGGCCATGCGGGTACTGATGGCTTGTGTGAACTTTATTTCACTGCCGCCGGCGCTGTATCCACCGGAAATGCTGTTACATCCACCTTTGCCGTGGAAGCGTTTTTGATTGGTATCAAATTCCAGCCAGATACCTGAGTTGGTCAGTGTGGCATCGTTCAGTTTGATCACGCTCCATTTTTTTGCGCCAATGAAAGCCCACTGCGTGTCGCTTGAGGCGTTGCCTTGCTGATCATTGTCATCACCTTCCAGTGTGAACTGCATCACTAATTTACCACTTTCATAGAGGTCAACGGTTTCGCCGTTTACGGTGTAGGTAAATGTATGTCCGCCGAGTTGTTTCAGGAACTCTGATTCCCGGCGCATTACATCTGCATCTCCGCACATCATGCGGGTGCTCATGGCTTGTGTGAAGGTGATTTTATTTTTAACGGCGGTATACCCACCGGAAATATTGTTACAGCCTCCTTTGCCGCTGAAGCGTTTTTTATCTTCATCAAACTGCAGCCACACACCGGAGTTGCTGATTACTCCTTCATTTATCATTTTCAGGGTCCATTTTTTATTGCCGATAGCTGCCCAGTTGTTGTTGCCAGAAGCATTGTCGTCTTTATTTTCCAGGCGGAATTGCAATACGATATTACCATTTTGGCGGAGGTTCAGCGTTTGACCGGCTACGGCGTATTGAAATGTTTGATCGCCTATTTGTTTCATGAAGGTTGTTTCGCGGCGCATCACATCCCTGTCGGGGCAGGCCATCAGGGTGCCGGCAGTTTTGGAAAAGGTAATATCGCTGCCGGAGGTGGTGTATGCACCCATCATGCTGTTGCAGCCGCTTTTACCGTGCATACGTTTCTGGCTGCCATCGAATTCCATCCAGATGGCGCCATCGGAAATGGCTTCATTATCCATTTTTACCAATACCCATTTCTTTCCGGTGATAGCCGTTGAACCGGTATTGCTGATCTTCTTTTTTTCCAGCACTTTAGCGAGGGTATATTTCAGGGAAGCGCCATCTGCCGGTGGGTTCTTTACCCGGGTAATTTTTACCCTGAGTTTATAACGGTAGCCAGGGGTATATTTAAAGCCGCTGATATTGGTATATAAGTTTGACCAGTCTGTATCATTTACTCCTTTTATCTGCAAACATTCCATGGGAGCCACGCCGGTACAGGGTTCCTTTGATTCTTTTACATAGATGACCTGCGTTTTGGGGGGTGATTGTTTGCTTTGTACCGGGGCCATAAAGGTAGTGGCGAGAGTGATTGCTAATTCGAATAACATAAAATATAGATTTTAATAGTTAACAACAAAAGGAGTCATGAGGTTGTCTCTTTTGAAGGATTGTACTGTATTTTGCAAAAACGCTGCCAGTCTCACTTTCAGGCCCTGGTATTACCTGGTGCTGCTATGGTGGGCCGTTTGACGGGTCTTCCCGATTTGTTTGATGATAGATTCGTAATATCCCAGTTTATCTTTACCGGGCAGGCTTACAATGGTCACATCATTTGCAGTGAGCAGGTCCAGTTTGAATTTAGAGGTTGCCACATATTCTTCCGGGATATAGTAGAAGATGTGATTGGGAACCGGCACATTTTTATGATGAAACTTTTGCCGTGCCCTGTAGGTGAGCAGCCACCAGAGATCAGTTTCCACAAAGTCGAGCGACAGTCCGAAGATGTGTATATCCTCTGTGAAAAAAAGATCGATCCAGGAGTGAAAATATACTTCCCGGGAATGAATGCGCCGGAGCAGGGAGGGCTTGGGTACTTCTTTGGAAGAGTACACGGTGCCGCTTACCACGTAATTGCGCATCAGTTGTAACTGGCCGCCATAGTGTTCAAACCCCAGATTTATGCTCATGGGGTTGAGGCAATCGCCGTGAATATGCCAGTAATGGATATTATCTACTTCATATCTCCTGAAAATACTGTAAAACTTTTCCTTGATGACGCTGGTGTTTTCTAGTGGTATTTGTCCTTCCAGCGTGAATTCATAGTTGGTGGTCAGGATATGTGCAGGCTTCAGTTCGCGGATAGCGCTGTGCAGCGGGTTGGCCTTTATTTCCGCTGCTTTGATAGCGATGAAAGACTTGAGGTCTTTTTCTCTGATACGGTGATTTTTACTGGCGGTTAAAAAGATTTCTTCATACAGGAGCGGAAAAGGTTTTTTATCATCCAGTTCCACGCAATCGCCGGCGTGGCAGAAGGTGATGATGTCCTGCAGCAGGTCTTTCCAGCTTTGGCCGCGTGAGATGTTGTTGATGTCATTTCCGATTAATAATACAAGGTTTTTCATAGTACATGCCATCTTTTAGGGGTGGATAAACCGGAAGGTGAGGTTAATTCTTCCGTTTGATATTTTAGTGGTTTTCGGGACCTGGTGTTCCCAGTATTGCTGTAATGGTCCTTTCATGATGAGCAGGGAACCGTGTTGCAATAATAATTCATACTTCCGTTGGTAATCACTTTTATAGCGCAGCTGAAAGCGGCGGGCTGCGCCAAAGTTCACCGAGGCAATTACCGGGTGATGGCCCAATTCCGGTTCATCATCTGCATGCCAGCCCATAGAGTCGTTGCCGTTGCGGTAGAGGTTGAGCAATACGCTGTTGAACTGTTGGCCGCTCACTGGCGTTATGCGATCGCGTATGTGTTGTAATGCTGTTGTCCATGCTTGCGGGGAGAAGGTATTCCCGGAGAACTTGTAGGAACTGGCAGTGTCGCCATACCAGGCCATTAAACGTGGGAATAACACCTCTTTGCCGTACATTTTCATGGACTCCTGTTTCCAGGTGATGGTTTCCTGCAGTACCTGCATAAAATGATTACTCTCCGCCAGGTTAAAAAACTGCGGATGGTAAGCCAGCTCTCCATTCAGTAATGCAATCTTCCCGGCATCCTCATCGTTAAAAAAACTTCCCTGCACATTCATAACACAAATTTACAACCGTGCTACGCACTGTATATGTCTAGTTATTTATCGGGCGTATTATCTTTCCATGCCCAAAGGTAGCGACAGGCATGTGTACGGTAGGGCGACCATTTTTCAGAGATTTTGACCAGCTTCTCCCGGAATGCTTTTTTGTCTTCCCGGTTCAGCTTGTAGATTTTAATCATCGCCTGCTGTAAACCCCAGTCGTCCATGGCAAATACGTCTTCGCGGCCGAGGTAAAACATCAGCAACATTTCTACTGTCCAACGGCCAACACCTTTGATTTGTGTGAGATAGGTGATCACTTCGTCGTTCCCCATCTTTTTAAGCTTGCTGTCGGTTAGTTTTTCGGCGATGATAAACGCTGCCACATTTTGCACGTAGGTTACCTTGGCATTGGATAAACCGATACCACGAAGGGTTAATGGCGGGGTATCCAGTATCTGCTGCGCTGTTGGCTCCCGGCGGCCATAGAGGTCGAGGAACCGGGAATAGATGACGTCTGCTACTTTGGTGGACAGCTGCTGGCTCATAATGGAGCCAATCAGTTTCAGGCAGATGTTTTTTCGTATAGTCAGCTCCGTTAAAGGACCACTGATAATTTTCTGCAGCTTTTTATCTTTGCTGAGATGGGCTACATAATGTACCGGAACGGCGTCCGGGGTGCTTTTGGACCTGGGCATAAAACTATTTTTAGCGCTAATACGTCACATCACTCTTCACCCCGGACCTTCCGGTTATTAATAACTAAACGGCTGTGTATAGATTACCTGCAACAGTGTTTGTCCGACTGCCTGCAGCGTTTTCTTGTCAATCACATCCATATTGTCGTTTTGTGTATGCCAGTGAGGAGCAAAGTCGTTGTTCGACTGTAACGCAATGATATCGAATGTTGGGATATTAGCGATGGTATTTACCGCGATATGGTCGTCCGTGATAAATGCGCCATTATTTTCATAGCGGAATATATCAGAATAGCCGAGTTTATTGGCTACATCCCAGAACATTTTCATCTGGGCGCCTGCATATTGTTTGGAGGAGCCTTCCATATAGAACTGGGTGCCACGGCCACCTACCATATCCAGCAGGATACCGTAGTTTGCTTTATAGCCAGGGATATGCGGGTTTTTAGCCCAGTACTGGGTACCTAAGCAAAATGAGTTTTCGTCATTTTTAGCGCCGTAATCTTCCACGTCTACCAGCAGGATATCCACGCCGGCTTCCGGTTTTTGTTTGCGGAATTGCCGGGCGGCCTCCATTAGTACGGCAACGCCGCTGGCGCCATCATCTGCACCGTCCAGCTTCTTGGTTTTATCAAAGGCGTCTTCGTCTGCCCAGGGACGGGTATCCCAATGGGCCAGCAGTAAAACACGCTGTTTGGCCGCGGGGTTGAAGCTGGCGATGATATTGATGCAGGGCAGTTTTTCGTTTTTGGGACCGGTAACGGTAGTGCGCTGCACGTACACAGAATCCGCCCAATTGCGTAGGCTGCTGATCAGCCAGCTGGCACATTTCTCCTGCGCGGGCGTATTAGGTATCCTGGGGCCGAAACTTACCTGCTGTGCGGTGTACGCATATGCAGAATCTGCCTGGAAAACGGGTACCGGTACATCCACTTTCGCTACTTTGCTTTCGCCGGTACTGTCGGTGGTGTTATCGGTTGTCTGACTATTCTGCTGGCATGCGCCGGCCAGTAAGGCCAGCGCTGTCAGTGTAATAAGAGCTTTACGCATTATCTTCCGGAATATTTATTTTATTGAAGACTGTAAGATACGGTGCCGTCTTTTTCATCTTTCAGCTGAATGCCTACAGACAATAATTCGTTACGGATTTTATCGGAGGTAGCGTAATCCTTGCGGCTTTTAGCTTCCTTCCGCATTTCAATCAGCATTTTTAATACGCCGTCCAGTTTATTATCTTCCCCGGTGATGGCTTCCTGTTGTATACCGAGGATATCCACGAGATAAGTTTTCCAGGTTTGCTGCAGCAACCGGAAAGTATCTTCGCTGATTTCATGCATTTTTATTTGTCCGCCTTTCAGGGAGTTGATCACTGGTGTGAGCTCAAACAGGTTGGCGAGCACTTTGGCGGTATTGAAATCATCGTTCATGAAATCCGGGCATTCCAGGCACCACTGACGTACCTGTTTATCCAGTTCTTCATTAATGGTCTGGCCGTTGGCAGGGGCATACGTCAGTTTCTGCAGGGTTTCATAAGCAGCCCATAAACGCTGAAGTCCTTTTTCGGCGGCCTGCAGGGCCTCGTTGGAGAAATCCAGGGTACCGCGGTAATGTGTTTGCAGCACAAAGAAGCGGATGGTCATGGGGCTGTATGGCTTTTCCAGCTGGGGGCTTTCACCGGTGAACATTTCGGTGAGCTTTATGGTGTTGCCATAAGCCTTACCCATTTTACGGCCGTTGATGGTGATCATGTTATTGTGCATCCAGTAGCGGGCCATCATATTGCCGTGTGCAATTTCACTTTGCGCAATTTCGCATTCGTGGTGCGGAAACTGGAGGTCCATACCGCCGCCGTGAATGTCGAACTGGGCGCCCAGGTATTTGGCGCTCATGGCAGAGCACTCAATGTGCCATCCGGGGAAGCCTTCGCCCCAGGGGCTTGGCCAGCGCATGAGATGTTCCGGCGGCGCTTTTTTCCAGAGTGCAAAATCTGCTTTGTTATGTTTATCATCCTGGCCTTCCAGTTCCCTGGTGGTTTCCAGCATGTCTTCCAGTACGCGGCCGCTGAGGATACCATAATCGTAGTTGGCGGCGTATTTTTTAACATCGAAGTACACGCTGCCGTCTACTTCATACGCATAGCCTTTTTCTATGATCGTTTTGATCATTTCAATCTGTTCAATGATATGCCCGGTGGCGGTAGGTTCAATGCTGGGTTCGAGGTTGCCAAACTGCAGCATGGCCCAGTGGTACAGGTTGGTGTATTTCTGTACCAGTTCCATTGGTTCCAGCTTTTCCAGTATGGCAAATTTGGAAATTTTATCTTCCGCTGCGCGGCCTTCTTCTTCAAAGTGGCCGGCGTCGGTAATATTACGCACATAGCGTACTTTATATCCCAGGTATTGTAAATAGCGGAATACTACATCAAACGTAATATAGGGGCGGGCATGGCCGAGGTGTGATTCGCCGGACACGGTAGGACCGCACACATACATACCAACGTGGCCCGGGTGTAAAGGTGTAAATACTTCTTTCTGACGGTGTAATGAATTATATATCCTTAGTTCTGACATATGCTGTAAATGACAGATGCCATATAGCTGACATCTTATTTTTTGTTGATGGATGGCAAAGATAAAAATTGTTTTCCTGGTACAAGCAGGCAACAACATCGGTCAGCCCTAAAAATATTATACATTTTCATAATCGATTACAGTTATTTATTTACTTCTACTGCTGTTTTTCCGCTACCTATCAGGCTAAGATTGGCAATTACAGGATAATGGTCAGACAGGTCTGAATTTATTTTCCGGAAGCTGTTTACCTTAAAATGGTTACTGACAAACACATAGTCAATACGTAAGGTAGGCGCCAGCCCTGTAAAAGTACGGCCAATTCCGAAACCTTTTTGCAGAAAAGCGTCCTGGAGATCGCCTTTAATGGTAAAGTAGGTATACGACGCGGGGGTGTCGTTAAAGTCGCCGCAAACGATTACAGGATATGGGCTTTGCCGGATAAAGTTACCTACAATATCGGCTTGTTGACTGCGGCGGATATACGCTTCCCGCATTTTCTGGATAATGCTTTTGGTGGCCTTTAGTCCCGTGTCTTCCTGGTTTTTGATTTTCCTGATGGCAGAATAATCTTTTTCGTTGAAGCGATAGGATTCCAGGTGCATATTAATGATCCGCAGGGTATCCTTATCTTTTACAATATCAGCATAGATAAGGCTTTCACTTCTCGGGCCATCGCTCATTTTCATTTTATCCGATGCTATAATAGGAAAGCGGGAATAGATGATAGATCCCCAGTGTTGCATGCCATCGCGGTTAAAATCGCTGGAAAAGTAGCGGTATGGCAGTTCCATTTCCCGGGAAATATCCTCGCGGTTATTAAAGTCGTTTTTCTTTTCGGAGGTATAAAAATCCTGGAAGCAGGCAACATCCAGCTCTTGTTTTTTGATCATGGCAAACATGGCCTGCCGGTTGTATTTACTGTCCCTTTCGCGGTACAGGCCAAACTGGCTTACATTATAGCTCATTACGGTAAGGGTATTGCCATTGGTGGCTACCTTATTCCCGGCGGGCATTTTAAAGGCCACAAAGGCGCTGATAGATTTCCAGCCGAGCAACAGGGCGATCAGTGACAATAACGTATAACGATAATTAAAAAACAGCCACCCGATCAGGAATATCACCAATAGCCCCAACAGGAACGGGAAGGCCAGCGTAATAAAACTGATGGGCCAGAACCAGGCCGGGGATATATACGGCGCCATACAGGCTGCCAGGAAAAGTAATACCACGGCGAAATTGATGATCAGAAAAAATCCTTTCGTAAATAGTCTTAAAAAGCGCACCGCGTCATACTTTGTTGAAGTACTAAAGTTAGTTTTTTTTCAATGAAAGACAGGCCATAACCGGGAAATGCTCTGATGGCCGGTTATGGAAAACCTTACTTCCGTGGATGTTTACCGCAGGCTGTGCCAGGATGTAGTCGATCCGCAGGGAAGGCGACAGGTAGGAGAGTGTGCGTCCCCAGCCCGTGCCGGTTTTGAGGAAGGCGTCCTGCAAATTGCGGCTGATGGTTTTATAGGTGAACGAAACGGGCGTGTCGTTGAAATCGCCGCAAACAATAACAGGATAGGGGCTTGCGGCAACCAGAGCTGACAGCTGGAGCGCCTGTGAGGATCTTGTTGGGAAAGTGCGCCGCATTTTATAAACCAGGCCTGTACCTTTCGGGGCTTTCATGTTTTCATAATCCTCACCCTTAAACATATACGAAATGAGATGAACATTGAATACCCGGATGGTATCGCCGTTTATGGCAATATCCGCCTGGAGGAAGGTGCTGCCACTGCCAGTACTGCTTTTCACTGAGGGGATGGCCGAAGCAGTAATAATGGGATACCGGGAAAATAATACAATGCCGTAATGCCAGCTTTCCCAGTGGGTTTTATCGCGGGTGAAATAATGATATGGATAGTTCCCGGTGGATGTAATGCGTTGCAGATGCTGTTCGTTCCCCGGTTTATCATTGGTGTAAAATTCCTGCATACAAAGAATGTCCGGGCTGCCGGAGGCAATGGTGTTATAGATCGCCGCTTCTTTGTCTTTATTCGTTACATATCTCTCTAAACCCATACTGCTGGTATTATAGGTCATCAATGTGAACTGCCCGCTGTTGGTTTGTTTGCTGATAATATTTTCCCGGAAGATATGAACGCCCCAGGTAGTTAATGCTGCGGGCATGGCACAGAGTATAGCGATTATATTCATCCACCCGTATTTCCGGTTTTTACGCCAGGCCCATATGGCGGTATATAAAAGGCAGAGCAGGAAGAGAAACGGAAAAAAGAATCCGGAGAAGCCCGCGGGCCACCATTGGCCCGGGTTTACACAGGGAAGGAAAACGCTGAGGAGCAGGGCAGCTATGCTACAAATGTTACTCCAGAGCAAGGTACGGCGTACAATGATTTTCAGCATAGGGGAACAAGCAATTTCAAGGTATTTTAATCCGTCATACTTTTATTCAGTTTTGCTTGCCCGTAATAAAGTATCCCGTTCTTCTGCTGAAAGCGACGATAATCCGTTTTCATTGATCTTATCGAGGATTTCGTTCAGTTTTTGTTCAGGTACTTTGCCAATGCGTCTGTACGGTTGCTGATCAGCATCTGCCGGGGAATTCTTCCTTTTAAAATCGTCCGGGTTAATGCGTTGTGATGCGGGGTGAAATACGTGGGTCAGTTTAAAGGCCAGTTTGTTAAATCCTGCGCCCAAGTCCCTGCCTTTTTTCCACTGGTACATATATAACCAGCCTGCGAGTCCGCCGCCTGCGAGTACCGGGATATAGGTGTATCCATAGCTGGAAGACGCCATTAATGCGCCAACAGAAAGCACAACGAAAACCAGGGTAATGATCCAGAGGGAAATACCTCCTGCCAGTAAAGGGAATATGCGGTAACGCGGAGCAATAGCGGTAACGCCTACAGCGATCGCCATAATACTTCCGGCGGCGCCCAGGGTGTATTCATTGCCTGCGAGTGCATGAAAGGATGGGATCAGCTGCATACCGGCCACATAAAAGAGGTTACCGCAGAGACCTCCGAAGAGATATAACGGTAAAATCCGCTGGTAGCCAGCCAGGTGCTGCATGAAGGTGCCAAAGCACCACAGCCACACCATATTGGAAAAGATCTGCCAGAAGCTGATGTGTGTAAATAGAGAGGTGACCAGCGTCCACGGACGGGTCAGTAATTTGGATGGATCTGCCGGAAGCCTCAGCCAGGTCATAATATCCTGGTGAAACCGGGGCTCACCCACTTGTTCCATCTGGTATATTACAAGCGTAAAAAACAGGAAAACGAAAATCGTAAGATTAACGACCATCAGGTGTGTCACCATATTTCTTCCTTCTCCTAAAGAGAGGCGGGGCAATTTCTCTTTTTCCAACGCATGCATGGTACAAATATTTTTCAATACAAAAATACGTCAATAATACAGTTGTCTTAGTAAAAATCTGTTCTCTTTTTGCTCCAGTTCCTTAGCAGCAGGTAAGCAAAGAGTGCGCCACCGAGGTGGGCAAAGTGAGCCACATTATCTCCTGCTGAGTTCTGGATACCCGAGTACAGTTCACCCAGGATCATGAAGCCAACCACAAACTTGGCCCTGATAGGGATCATTGCAAAGAAATAGAGGTACCGGTTAGGGAACAGGTATCCGAAGGCGAACAGGATACCGTACACCGCCCCGGATGCGCCCAGTGTGGCACCATTGCGGTAATAGCTTACATAATTTTTGACATACAGGCTGGCCATTTCTATGGCTGCCGGGTCGCGGGCGGCCAATGCATTTTTCAGGCTGGCCATGTCGAAGTTGGCGAGGTTGCCGATATCGAACTTATTATCCAGCAACACAAAATTCGAGAAACTGGGATCATTCAGGAACTGCGCTGCATACCTGTTCAGGCTGAGGTTCTCATAAGTGAGTACGCCCATGTGGCACAGTGCAGCGCCCAGTCCGCATATCAGATAGAAAACCAGGAAACGCTTGGGTCCCCACAGGTTTTCCAGGGTGGCGCCAAACATCCACAGCGTAAACATGTTGAAGAGCACATGCGTAATGTTCTTCGGATCATGCAGGAACAGATGGGTAATGAACTGGTGTGGTTTGAATAGTTCGGAGCCCCAGTAGTGAAGGGCAAACAAACGACTCAGATCATAATCAAATTTGCTCAGCAGCGTAATCTGCACTAACCAAACCAAACCATTAATGATCATCAGATTTTTGATCACCATCGGCAGGTACTGAAATTTTCCGGGCCTGTACTCGTTCATTGTTGCTAGTTATTATCTCTTTTTTTCAACAACACCACATTTTCGATGTGATGGGTGTGCGGGAACATATCTACCGGTTGTACCTTTTCCACTGTATAGAGGGAATCCAGCAACGCCAGATCCCTGGCTTGTGTAGCGGGGTTACAGCTAACATATACAATTTTAGGAGCACCGATCTCCAGCAGTTTATTGACCAGTTTTTCGTGCATACCTGCCCGTGGGGGATCGGTAATGATCACATCCGGCTGGCCATGTTGTGCAAAAAACTCGTTATTACAAATATCCACTACATCGCCTGCAAAAAAGGTGGCATTATCCACATTATTACGGGCGGCGTTTTCCTTTGCGTCGTCTATGGCTTCCTTTATCAGCTCAATACCCACCACTTTGCGGGCATTGCGCGATACAAAGATGCCGATGCTTCCGGTACCGCAATATAGGTCATATACGATCTCGGATCCGGTTAAGCCCGCAAAATCCCTTGTTACCTTGTATAACACCTCTCCCTGGTAAGTGTTGGTCTGGAAAAAAGATTTAGGACCTATCTTGAATACAAAATCTTCCAGTTTCTCTTCTGCATATCCTTTACCAAAATAGACTTTTGGTTCCAGGTCGAAGATGGTATCGTTTCCTTTCGGATTAATAGTATAAAGCAGGGTAGTAATGGCCGGTACTGTTTTCAGCAAATGGTCCAGCAGGGCAATCCTGTTGGGCTTGTCTTCATGATGGATCACGAGGTTCACCATGATTTCACCGGTAGTGCAAAGGCGGATCACCAGGTTACGCAGCCATCCCTGTTGGGCACGGATGTCATAAAACGTAAGGTCGTGGGAAACCGCATATTCACGGACGGTGTTGCGGATCAGGTTTACCGGCTCCTGCATCAGGTAGCAGGTATCTATATTCAGTACTTTATCGAAGAGCTTAGGTACATGAAAGCCCAGTGCGGGCCTTACAGGTATTTCGCCGTCGTTGGCCCTGATTTCTTCGCTGGTAAGATATGCTTTGTTGCTAAAGGTAAACTCCAGCTTATTGCGGTAATGCTCGGTATGGGCGCTGCCCAGGATAGGGTCCATTGGCGGCAGGGCCAATTTCCCGATGCGTTGCAGGTGGTCTGCCACCTGTTGTTGTTTGTACTCCAGTTGGAGGGAATAAGGCAGCATTTGCCATTTACATCCTCCGCAGGTACCAAAATGCTGGCAAAAAGGAGTAACTCTTTTATCCGAATAGCTGTGAAAGTGAACTACTTTCCCTTCTGCCCAGTCTTTTTTGTTTTTACCAAGACGAACATCCACCACATCGCCGGGCACTACCCCGCCTTCAATAAATATCACTTTCCCGTCATGACGGGCCAGGGCTTTACCTTCTGCCGCATAAGCAGTAACCGGTACATTTTCTAAAACAACGTTTTTTTTCCTCACGGCTGCAAAGGTAATTGAAATGCTGAATCCTGCATCGTAATTCATACGAATTACCACTCAGCACACCGCTTTCCTTTTTTACTTTTTTCCGCTTACATTTACATATTGCTTTCAAATATTATGCGTAAACTATTTCTACTGCTGATAGCGGCCCTTTTAGCGCAATATAGCCTGCGGGCGCAGGGTTACCAGATTACTGTGAAGCTGAAAAACTTTACCGGCGGGAAGTTTTTCCTGGCCCATTACATGGGCAGATCTACCTACCTGGCCGACTCTGCAGCAGTAAGCCCTGCGGGAGAAGTTGTGCTGAAAGGCAAGGAAAAACTGCTGCCAGGCATTTATCTGCTGGTACTGCCCGGTAAACAGCAGTATGTAGAAACCCTGATAGATAAGCAGCAGGTTTTCAGCGTAGCCATCGACACCAGCGATCTTGTTAATAAAACAGTATACAAGGGCAGCCCCGATAACGAGGGGTTCCTGGCCTACAATAAATTTCTTTTCCAGCAGGAAACGCTGAGCCGCAATATCCAGCAACAGCTGCAAACTGCCCGCACGGCCGCAGATTCTGCCAAGGTGCAGCCATTGCAACAGGAACTGGGAAAGAAGATCCAGGAATTCAGGACCAGCTTTATTGCCCAACATCCCGGCAATATCCTCAGCACCATTTTCCTGGCCATGAAAGAACCGGTGGTTCCGCCGGCACCAGCCGGAGCGGATTCTTTATTTGCCTATCATTATTTTAAAAATCATTACTGGGATGAGGTGGACCTGGAAAGCGACCGCCTGGTGAGAACGCCTATCCTGGAAGGAAAGCTGAAAAAATATTTCACTCAGCTGGTACCGGTACATCCGGATTCTATTATTGTAGACTGTGATGCCATGATTGCCCGTACCCGCAAAAGCAAAGAGGTTTTTAAGTTTGTGTTGTGGTGGCTTACTTATACTTACGAGAGCTCGCCTTATATGGGTATGGACGCGGTTTTTGTACACCTTGTGGAAAAATATTACGTTCCTGGGGAAGCGTTCTGGCTGACGGATGAGCAACTCAATAAAATTGTGGACAGGGCATATACAATGGCGCCAAACCTGATTGGCCGCCAGGCCGCCCCGCTGCAATATAAAGATACTGCTGCCAGGCCGCTTTCCCTGTATAAGACCCCCGCGAAGTTTACGGTCCTTGTTTTCTGGGATCCCACCTGCGGACATTGCAAAACAGAGATTCCCCGTTTGGATTCTGCCTGGAATGCAAGCTGGAAGAGCAAAGGAGTGGCCATGATCGGCGTTAAAACGGAAGGTACCCGTGAGGAATGGCTACAGTTTATCCATGAGCATCATCTTAATGGCTGGATACATGGTTCAGATCCGCAGGGAGAAACGAATTACCGCAGGCTCTATGATGTGTACAGCACACCAATGGTATACTTACTGGATGAAAAGAAGAAAATTGTGGCAAAAAGACTAGGTGTGGAGCAATTGCAGGAGTTCCTGGATAGGGTTGCCCCGAAAGATACTGCCACAAAACTGTAGAAACAGGAGTGTAGAACGTAGAATATATGCCTCTATACGCATTGAAAACCAAATAGTTGATAACTTTTAACATTCCTTTGGCATAGTCTTTGGCTCTGTGGTTGCAGACCATAAAACCAAAGATTATGAAGAAGATGTTATTATCACTCGCAGCGTTAACGATTTCAGTAGCAGCGATGTCTCAGGCGAGAGTTGGGATTAAGGCTGGCTGGAATCTCTCCAACATTACTTATGATAACTCCGGAAATACAGATGATAGTCGTTCATTATCCGGTTTTAATGTGGGAGCCATTGCAGATTTACCGTTAGTTCCAAAGATTTTATCATTTCAGCCCGGTGTATTTTATACCACCAAGGGTACCAAGCTGGAAACAGGAGATAAGAATAATCCCACCACTAATCCTTATGCAAAGTATACCATCAACCCATCTTACATTGAGATTCCGCTGAACTTCGTGGCGAAGTTGCCAATAGGTGAAAGTTCCAGTCTCTTTGCAGGTGTAGGTCCTTATTTTGCATTTGGTGTTGCCGGTAAGCAAAAGTATGAAACGACTTCTATTGCCGGTGTGCATGCCAGTGGTTCAGAAAGTATTAAATGGGATGATGATACCCCGTTTAATGGTGACCCGAATACAGCGTATAATAAAATGAAACGTTTCGACTGGGGCGGTAACGTACAGATTGGTGCAGAGCTCAGCAACTTCCTGGTTTCAGCTCAATACGGTATCGGCTTTGCCAAAGTTAGGTCTGGCGAAGACAATAGTACAGATGATAAGGGTAAAAACCGTGTATTCAGTGTTTCTGTAGGTTATTTGTTCGGTGGAAAATAACCGGTTAATAAACAAATACGGAATTAAATTGTAATAACTGCAAGCAAGCAAAAAACAGGTTCATTCATTAGTTGGCAATCAAAAAATTAGGGAAGCGATACCTGACCTGTGGGTATCGCTTTTTTTAAAATCATTCAAATTACATCACACATGAAAAAGGTATTATTATCTGCAGCCGCATTACTGGTAGCTGGTCTTTCTTTTGGCCAGGCTAAATGGGGTATTGTTGCAGGACCGCAGTTCTCAAGTATGACTGCAAAAAATGCTGTTCTAAGCAGTGGAAAAGAAACCAGCTCTATTCTTACCGGCATAAGGGCCGGGGTTACGGTAGATATTCCGCTGGCAGATGAATTTTATATCGGAACAGGATTACTTTATTCCGGTAAAGGAGGTAAGGACAAGGATACAGATGTGAAAACTACTTTGTCTTACCTGGAGTTGCCTGTTCACTTTATGTTTAAACCGGAAGTAGGTACCGGCAGGCTGGTATTATCCGCAGGGCCTTATTTCGCGTATGGTTTGGGCGGAAAAATGAAGGATACCGGGTTGGGCGATCTGGATATATATGATGATGAAGCCACCGTGTTTAAACAGAAAAGATTCGACGCAGGTTTAGGTATTAATGTAGGTTATGAACTGCCTGTGGGACTGTACTTCGGTCTGAATACCGACCTTGGTTTGGTTAATACGGCAGATAATACCGACAACGACCGTAGCTTTAAGAATACGTCTTTTGGCGTGTCCGTTGGCTATAAGTTTGGTGGCAGGTAAACCTGCTTCCGATGAACTTTTTATTAACCACCCGGGAATTTCGGGTGGTTTTTTATTTTTATGAAAACGTTTGTTTAATTTCGCTTACAATAACCGACTGAGCATTAAGACTTTTCCCCCAAAATGATGTCACTGTGATATTCTTAATCCTTTTATTACCGAACCACTGATGAAAATTTTTACTCCTCTTTTTGTAACAGTATTTTTTGTTACAGTTACCTCACATGCACAGGTAAGTTTGGGTATTCGTGGCGGCTATATCAATACCGGGCTGGAGTCTTCCGGGAGTGGATATGCGCCGGGAACCCAAAAAACGGATAGCTGGCAGGCAAGCTTCTATACGAACATACCGCTGTTTAAAAATGGCTATCTGCAGCCAGGCGTCAGTTACATAAAAAAAGGTGCGGGACTGGAGTATGCGGTATCCCATCCGGTTAACCTGTTTACATCCGGGGCAACAAAGCTGAAACTACAATACCTGGAACTGCCGGTACACCTGGTATATAAGGTGCCGGTAAGCTTTGGTAAACTGCTGGTAGGTGCGGGGCCTTATGCGGCTTATTGTATCCGTGGCGATTACAGTGTAGCGGCTTACACCGAAAATAAACTGGTGCAATCGGGATCCCAACGGATCGATTTTAAGGGGTCTCCCAATATCTTCGGTACTAACATGAACCTGCAACGCTGGGATGCCGGGGTTAACTTTATTGCGGGTTTGGAGTTGAATTGCTGCCTTTCACTGAGTGCACAATATGGATACGGCATGATGGATATCGATCAATCGGTGGATAATAATTATAAAAACAGGTATTGGGGCGTGAGCCTTGGTTTTTTCTTTGACAGGGAAGACTGGTAGTCTTTTTACGCAGGGAACGGTTTTTGTTAACAGGGAGCGGATTTATACTTAAAAAGCATGAAAAGAAATATTCTGATTGTTGTAGCCCTGCTGGTTGTTCAGATAGCAACTGCGCAAGTTAGATTTGGACTTAAGGCCGGCTTTACCGGCGCCAGTATGAAATTGACTGACCCTGCTGATGTTCCGGACCGGAACGAGTTTATGTTGCCTGCTTTTCATGCAGGCATTTTAGCAGATATTCCCCTGGCAAAATGGTTGGCGGTACAGCCAGGACTCCTTTACAGCGTTGCTGGTTACAGAACCCGGCCGGAGCAATCAACCGGGAACTATTACTATATCGTCAAATTCCGGTATAACTATCTTGAATTACCTGTCAACTTTCTGTTTAAGCAAAAACTGGGGCAAGGTAAAATTGTAGCAGGATTTGGTCCCAGCCTGTCTTATGGTATTGGTGGCAAGGCTACTTATATCAAAGAAGGCACTAAAGAAGAAACAAAACGGGTAAAGTTTGACGGCGATGAAGTGGTTTCCGCAAACGCCTCTGAAATACATGCTAACCCGGTAGACGTTTCGGCTAATTTCCTGCTGGGCTATGAGTTTAATGAAGGATTTTTGCTTACAGCAGGTTATTCTTCCGGCTTTATAAATGTAACTACCAGGGAGCATGCAGAAGAGCTGAACCGAAGCTTCCGGATTTCCTTTGGGTACTTGTTTCCCCGGGCCCGCCGGTAGCAAATTGACAGACAACATTCCTTAAACCTATATGAAAAAGAACATCCTGATTATTGTAACCTTGTTAAGTTCGTTAACCCTGAGTGCCCAGGTAAGATGGGGAGTCAAAGCCGGTTTTTCAGGCGGAAACATGAAACTGAAAGACCGCACCCAGATGACATTATTTCACGACCGGACGCTGCCCGCCTACCATGCAGGGATACTGGCAGACATCCCGCTTGCGAAGAGTTTTGCCGTTCAGCCGGCACTGTTATACAGTGTTAAAGGCACCAAAGCCGTTAATACTTTTATGACGGGCATGGGCAGTAACGAGGAAGCTACTACCAGCTACCGGTATAACTACCTGGAGTTACCTGTTAACTTTTTATATAAAGGCGAAGCGGGCAAAGGAAAAGTTTTTGCCGGGCTGGGACCTTATGTAGCCTATGGTATAGGCGGAAAAGTTACTTATAAGGGATACAATGCCGAAACAAAAAAATCCAGGCAGATTAAATTTGATGGAGATGATGTTGCGAACCTGGAAGAGTTACATGCCAACGCCATAGATGCGGGAGTTAACTTACTGGCCGGCTATGAATTTAAAAACGGGTTATTGTTTAGTATAAACTATACTTCCGGCTTTTTAGACGTTAGTGCCAGCGACAGAACCCAGGAAAAGCACCGTTATTTTGGCTTGTCTGTCGGATATCTCTTTACACGAAAATAGTAAGTATACTATACAGACAATAGAAAGACTGCCTCTTACGGCGGTCTTTTTTATTTTTTTTAAAAGAAGATAGGGGTCATTCCTTTTTACCGCGTCTTATTAGCGAAAGATGCCATCGGAAGATGGCTTCGATCATTGGACAGTTATAATTAAAAGTGTGACAGTTATAGGGATATGCCACTACGTATCTACGTGATGGCATTTTTTATATGAAAGACAGCAAAAAAGGGAAAGACTTTCGTCCTTCCCTTCTGCTTTTATAAGGAGTTAGGATAAGCTACATAATTGCTTCCACAGCCTGACGCACCACCTTGGGTTTACCCAGCGTGTAATAGTGCAATACCGGCACGCCAAAGGCTTTCAGTTCTTTCGACTGTGCAATGAGCCACTCAGTACCCACTTGTTCCACATCCTTGTCTGTTTTGCATTTCAGGATTTCTGTAGAGAGGTCTGTAGGGAGGTCCACATGGAAAATACGTGGCAGCATGGTCATTTGCTTCCTGGAAGTTAATGGCTTCAGTCCGGGGATAATAGGCACGGTGATACCCATTTCACGGCATTTGTTTACGAAGTCGAAGAACTTCTGGTTGTCGAAAAACATTTGAGTAACGATATAATCGGCCCCGTTTTCCACCTTACGTTTCAGGTGCGACAGGTCTGTTTGCATATTGGGGGCTTCAAAATGTTTTTCGGGGTAACCGGCTACGCCGATGCAGAAATTGGTTTTTACACCGCTTTGCAGATCATCTTCCAGGTAAACGCCGTTGTTCATATGTGCCACCTGGTCCAGCAATTCAATTGCATAGGAGTGTCCATGTGGGTCGGGTTCAAAGAAAGTTTCATTTTTGGGAGCATCTCCGCGTAAAACCAGTACATTGTCGATGCCCAGGAAGTTAAGGTCTATCAGGGCATTTTCTGTTTCTTCCCGGCTAAAACCGCCGCAAATGAGGTGTGGTACCGCATCTACGTTATAATGGTTCATAATGGCCGCGCAAATACCCACGGTGCCGGGGCGTTTACGGATTTCCACCTTTTCAAAGGATCCGTCCGCCTTTTTCTTGAACATATGCTCGCTGCGGTGGTAGGTCACATTGATAAATGCGGGCTTGAATTCCATCAGCGGATCCAGGTGGTCGTAGATAGACTCAATACTCTTTCCTTTAAGCGGAGGGAGGATTTCGAAAGAAATCAGGGTGTCTTTGGCCTTGGCAATATGTTCAGTTACTTTCATAAAGTTATAAGCTTTGAGGAAGGCGGCTGAATATAAAGCCAGCTTCCTGCTAAAATTACGCGGGCAAAAATAAGATATCCCCTTATTATTATCAGATCATTTTTAATCTTAGGATAACTATAACTAGGCTAACTGAATGAATTGTTTATTTTTGCTAAGTTTGATCATATGACATTAAGAATACATACAGACCAGCTGGTAAAGCGTTACGGCAACAGAACCGTGGTAAACCACGTATCTGTGGAAGTGTCCCAGGGGGAGATTGTAGGGCTGCTGGGGCCTAACGGCGCCGGTAAAACCACCTCCTTTTACATGGTGGTGGGGCTTATTAAGCCCGATGAAGGGAATGTGTACCTGGATGGCCAGAACATTACCAAGCTGCCCATGTACAAGCGGGCGCAGATGGGCATTGGTTATCTGCCGCAGGAGGCTTCCGTGTTCCGGAAGCTGAGCGTGGAGGATAATATTTCCGCTGTGCTGGAAATGACCACCCTGAAAAAGGCGGAGCAGAAAGAGAAGCTGGAAAGCCTTTTGTCTGAGTTCCGGCTCACGCATGTAAGGAAAAGCCCCGGCGACGTATTGAGCGGGGGAGAACGCCGTCGTACCGAGATTGCACGCGCCCTGGCCGTAGACCCGAAGTTTATCCTGCTGGATGAACCTTTTGCCGGTATCGACCCCATTGCCGTAGAGGATATCCAGGGAATAGTAGCCAAACTGAAATACAAAAATATAGGTATCCTGATCACCGACCACAACGTTCAGGAAACATTGTCCATTACTGACAGGGCTTATTTATTGTTTGAAGGTAAAATCCTGAAATCAGGATCCGCCGAAGAGCTGGCAGCCGATGAACAGGTAAGAAAAGTGTATCTTGGCCAGAATTTTATTCTTCGCCGTAAAGATTACCTGGACGAAGCAGCTAAACAATAAAAATAATTCTACAGCATCCTATATGAGAATTTTAAGTCCTGCAATATCACAACTGGCAAGATTGCGAATGGGGCGTATTGCGTATTTCATGCAGTATCCCGTGCAGGTGCAGCAGCAGGTATTCCAAAACCTTATCAGTGCCGCCCAGTATACCGAATTCGGTAAGCAGTACGGCTTTTCAAAGATTTATAAGATAGACGAATATAAACAGCGCGTTCCTATTCATACTTATGATACCATCAAGCCTTATATACAGCGCACGATGGAGGGACAGCAGAATGTACTCTGGAATACACCCATCAAATGGTTTGCAAAATCCAGCGGTACCACCGCGGATAAAAGCAAATTTATCCCTGTAACAGTGGAAAGCCTGGATGAATGCCACTATCGCTCCGGCAGGGATGTGATCTCCCTTTATTACAATAATTTCCCCGACTCCGACGTATTTACCGGTAAATCACTGGTAATAGGAGGCAGTCACCAGGTGAACAAGCTTTCCGAAAACAGCGATTCCTATTTCGGGGACCTGAGCGCTGTAATGCTCCAGAATATGCCGTTTTACGGCAATATGATCCGTACACCGGACCTGGAAATAGCGCTCATGGACGAATGGGAAGAGAAAATAGAACGTATGGCCAACGCCGTGATCCATGAAAATGTAACCTCTATTGCAGGGGTGCCTACCTGGACCATTGTGCTGATCAAACGTATTTTTGAACTCACCGGTACCGACAACCTGGCCGATGTATGGCCTAACCTGGAGCTTTATATGCATGGCGGCGTAAGCTTTACCCCTTACCGCGAGCAGTTTAAAAAACTGATCCGCAAGCCTTTAATGCATTACCAGGAAACTTATAACGCTTCCGAAGGCTTCTTTGCAGCCCAGGATGTGGTAGGAGAAGAAGGGCTGTTGCTGTTCCTCAACCACGGCATCTTCTATGAGTTTATGCCAATGGAGGAACTGGACAAGGAAAATCCGCAAACCCTGCAACTGCAGGAAGTGGAGCTGGGTAAAAACTATGCCCTGGTAATCAGTACCAATGGCGGCTTATGGCGCTATATGGTAGGAGATACCATCCAGTTCACCTCCCTGATTCCTTACCGTATTAAAGTCAGCGGCAGAACAAAGTCGTTTATTAATGCCTTCGGGGAAGAAGTGATCGTGGAAAATTCAGATACTGCAGTGGCCAAAGCCTGCGAAGCTACGGGTGCAGTGGTAAATGACTACACCGCAGCTCCCGTGTATTTCAGTGATCATGGCAACGGCGGACACGAATGGCTGGTGGAATTTGAAGTAGCGCCGGATGACCTGAACCGCTTCATTACGGTACTGGACAGTACTTTAAAAGCCATTAACTCAGATTACGAGGCCAAAAGATACAAGGATATCGCCCTGCACATGCCGGTAGTGCGTGTATTGCCGGAAGGAACTTTTTGCGAGTTCCTGAAAAGCAAGGGCAAGCTGGGCGGACAACATAAAGTTCCACGACTGAACAACGACCGCAAATACCTGGAAGAAATCCTGCAATTTGCGGCAGATCACATGAATGCTTAAAACCTATCAACTATAACATGAAATTACTGGAGAACAAAGTAGCCATAGTAACAGGCGCCAGCCGTGGTATCGGGGAAGCAATTGCTTTGAAATTTGCAGCACAGGGAGCAAACGTTGCATTTACATACGTAAGCTCCGATGAAAAAGCCCAGGCACTGGAAGCAAAGCTCACCGCTTTGGGTGTAAAAGCAAAAGCTTATAAATCCAATGCAGGCGTTTACGAGGAAACTGAAGCGCTGGTAGCGGATGTATTGAAAGAATTCGGTAAAATTGATATTTGTGTAAACAACGCCGGTATCTCCAAAGATAACCTGCTGTTGCGTATGAGCCCTGATCAATGGGATGATGTAATGAACATCAACCTGAAGAGCGTGTATAACATGACCAAACATGTAATACGCCCCATGATGAAGGCAAAAAGCGGTAGCATCATTAATATGAGCTCCGTAATCGGTATCATGGGTAACGCCGGCCAAAGCAGCTATGCCGCTTCCAAAGCCGGTATCATCGGTTTTACCAAGTCCATTGCACAGGAGCTGGGCAGCCGTAACATCCGCTGTAATGCCGTGGCCCCGGGTTTTGTAGAAACAGACATGACCAGCTACCTCAAAGAAGGAGAGGGCGCTGCCAATTATATTGCTCAGATTCCGCTGGGCCGCTTCGGCACACCGGAAGATATTGCCAACGTTTGCCTGTTCCTGGCTTCTGATATGAGCGGTTACGTAACCGGTCAGACAATCAGCACCTGTGGCGGTTTGTGTATGTAATTCAACGAGTTAAAGATGGTAAAACGCAGGTCTATGACCTGCGTTTTTTTATTGAACCTACTTTACGTATCTTTTGCCGCAGTGAACAATCTTGTGGACGAAGGAATACTTTGGAGGAAGTAAGTAAAAATATTAACCGGAAACAACGTCAGCTACCCGCTTTTGAATCATTATTCAAAGAGTATTACGCCGCGCTCTGTACATTCGCCTTTGATTTCGTAAACAGACATGAACTGGCAGAAGAAATTGTGCAGGATACTTTTTTGAAGATATGGGAGAAGTACAGGGAGCTGGACATCCAGGTATCTGAAAAAGCATACCTGTACCGCGCTGTTCAGAATAATTGCCTCAACTACATCAAGCAAAACAAGGTAAAAACGCAATACGGCAGCGAAGAGCTTCAGCAGCTGGAGTCCCGTATTTCCCTGTTCAGCATCACCTCCGGTCATTCGCCGGCAGAAAAACTCGAACAATCCGAACTGGAGCTGATAGCGGAAAAAGCTATCCGCAAATTACCACCCCAGTGCCAGGATGTATTCCGGCTTAGCCGCTTTGAAGAACTGAGTTACCCCGAAATTTCCCGCCACCTCGGCATCTCCATCAACACCGTCAAAACACAGATGACCCGCGCCCTGCAAAGGTTACGCGACGAACTACTCCCTCTTTTGAAGTAGGGGTTTAAAAAAAACAACATTTATTTTCTTCGCTTGTCACCCTACCCGGCATTAAATGTTGTCTTACTACTTGTTTTCTATATGATGGGTCCTAACTATACACAGGAGCAGGCAGATGACCTGATCGCACGTTTTTTATCCGGTAATATCTCCCCGGATGAGCAGGCAGCGCTAACGCACTGGATCAATGCCTCAGCGGAGAACCAGTCTTATTTCCTGCAGCTCAGGGATGCGTGGCAGGCAACGGCACGGGAAGGGAGTTATGATACCGGCGCCGCCTGGGATAGTTTGCAGTATAGCACGGCTATAGAACCGCCATTAGCGCTAAACAAGTGGAAATACTATTTCCGTGTGGCCGCCACCTATACATTGCCTTTTTTAATCGGCGGCGGCCTGGTGTATGCCTGGGCCTCCGGTAAAAAAGATAACAGCAGTAACGCGCTGGTAACGGTGACCAGCCCGAAAGGGGCTACCACCAAAATTGAATTGTCTGATGGTACGGAAGTATGGCTGAATGCAGGCAGCAAGCTGCAGTACGCACAGTCCTACAACCTCCGCGGCCGCGAAGTAAAACTGGAAGGAGAGGCCTTCTTTAAAGTGCATACCAACGCACAAAAGCCTTTTACGGTAAGAGCCTCCGACCTGAGAATACTCGCGCTGGGTACATCTTTCAATGTAAAAGCATACCCGGAAGATAAAACCGTAGTAACCACGCTGGTAGACGGAGAAGTGAAGATAGACGGCAGTAAAACCACTACGCCTTTCGGACTGATGATGAAACCACATCAACATGTTGTGTATAAAAAACCGTTATCAAACGGCAGTGAACAATTGAAAACGCCTGTATCAGGCGGAGACAGCTCCACCGCTGCTCCGATAGAAAGCAGGGAAGTGAACAATACGGAAATATATACCGCCTGGAAAGACGGCAACTGGATAGTGGCCGCTCAAACCATGGAAGAACTGGCGGTAACAATGGAACGCAGGTTTAATGTAAAGGTGATCTTTAAAGAACAGGAACTGAAAGAATACCGCTTCAGTGGCACTTTCCGTCAGGAAACGCTGGAACAGGTACTGAACATTCTAAAGCTCACAGCACCGCTGAAATACACCATCAACAAAGGTGTAGTTACCCTGGCGCTGGACGAAGAGCTGAAAGAAAAATATAATAAAGCATTTAAAAGCCGGTAATGGCCGGATAGAAGGGACAACCATCATTCAATCACCTGTAAAACCAACTTACATGCCGGACATGAAGGACTAAAAAAATTGGGGTAATGCGACTTACCCCAATCAACGAAAATCACTTAATGGCGAATTGCCTTTGCGACGGGCAATCGCCGTAATTATCGTTTAACTAAAATCTATACAAGTTTATGAAATCCACTGCAAACCTGGCGGCATTATTTTGCCCCGGGCGAAAATTATTGCTCATGATGAAATTGACGGGTCTGCTGATTTTCGGAGGTTTTTTACAGGTATCCGCTAATGCATACGCGCAGGATAATATAAAGGAACTGCATGCTGAAAATAAAAGCGTGAAAGATGTATTTAAACTCATCGAAAACAACAGCAATTATCGCTTCTTCTACAACGAGAACTTTACTGATCTGAATAAGGCAGTGACTATTGATGTGAAAGATAAAAAGATCAGTGAAGTGCTGAAGGAACTCTTCAACAACTCCAATGTTACCTTCCGCGTGCTGGAAAACAACCTGGTGGTGATTACTCCCACGGGGACCGCACAGGTGAAAGTAACGGGATATGTAACAGACGCCACTACCAAAGATCCGTTGCCCGGCGTAACGATCACCGTAGAAGGCGCCAGCACCGGCGCGGTAACTGATGCCACCGGTAAGTTCACAATCCAGGCGCCTTCAGAAAACAGCGTGTTGATATTTTCCTACATCGGCTACCTGCAACAGAAAGTAGCAATAGGCGGCCGTTCCGAACTCAATATTAAACTGGAACCGGATACCAAGAAACTGGAAGAAGTAGTAGTAATGGGATACACCACTACTACCACCAAAAACCTCACCGGTGCAGCGCAGGCAGTAAGCGGCGCTAAACTGAAAGACGTTACCGCCAGCAGCATGGATAAAATGTTGCAGGGTAAAGTAAGCGGCGTATTTGTAGGTAATACTTCCGGGGATCCGGCCTCGGCACCCGTTATCCGCATCCGCGGTAACGGAACCCTTACTGCGGGCAACTCCCCCTTGGTAGTAGTAGATGGTATCATTGGCGGATTACCCAACCCCAGCGATATTGAAAGCGTTACCATCCTGAAAGATGCCGCCGCCACTACACTGTACGGCGCCCGCGCCGCCAACGGCGTAATGGTAATTACCACCAAAAGAGGTAAAGCCGGTAAAACCCAGGTAAACTTCCGCACCAACGTAGGAACCGCCCAGCTTAATACAGGACATTTTCACCTCATGAACGGAACAGACCTGTACGACCTGCAGAAAGCCGCAGGCGCCACGCTGGATCCATCTCTCCGTAATATCAATACCAACTGGCAGAAGCTGGCCTTCCAAAATGCCACCAACCAGAACTACGAATTATCTACCAGCGGTGGTAACGAAAAAACAAAGTTCTATCTGGGAGGTAACTACTATAAAGAAGATGGTATCCTGAAAGGTACCGGGGTAGAGCGTTTCAGCGCCCGCCTCAACCTGGATCATAACATTACCGATAAGTTCCGCATCAGCGCCAACTTCGCCGGAACACAAACTTCCGACCACGATAATTCAAACGGCTCATTGTATCAATATTACACCAATCTCCCCTGGGATAAGGCGTACGACGAACAAGGCAAGCCGGTAAACCCACTCACCGCCGCTACCTGGTACGGAAGGGATATGACTAACTTCCTTTACGACCAGCAGTATAACTATATTAAAAATAAAAGGCAGTCGCTCGAAGCACTGGTAAAACTGGAATACGACATCACCAAATGGTTGTCCTTCAGCTCTACCAACCGCGCGCAGTATTATCATTTCAACCAGGAAAGCAACGGGGATGTGCGGACTTCCTCCGGCACCGACGACCGTGGTAACCTGTATAATTACTACCAGGATTCCGCGAGCTATATCAGCTCCAACCTGTTGAAAGCAAGATATACCATCAATAAGGTGCATAACATCGACGGACTGGTGGGCGCTGAGTTTCAGCAGGCCAATCTTAATGATATCAATGCAAAAGGTAAAGGTATTTTACAGGGAGTGGAGGTACTGGATGGTACTTCTTCACCGATGTCTATTGGCGGTACCAAAATAGCCCGCGCCTTTAATTCCTATTTTGTACAGGCGAACTATAACTACAATTATAAATACTACTTCACTTCTTCCTTTAGAAGAGATGGATCTTCCAAGTTTGGCGCCAACCAGCAGTATGGTAACTTCTATGCCTTTGGCGCATCCTGGGCAGCATCTGAAGAAAATTTTATTAAGCAGATAAAAGCCATCACCAACCTGAAGTTAAGGGCCAGCTACGGAACTACCGGTAACGCGGAAATAGGCGACTACAGCGCTATCGGGGCATATTCGATCAATACGCAGTACAACGGTTTCCCCGGTGCTTACCAAAGCGTGTATAATGTACCTAACCTTTCCTGGGAGAAAGCATACAATACCAACATTGGTATCGACCTGGGATTATTTAACCGCATTAACCTGACCGTAGAATTATACCAGAAAGATAACAAAGACCTCCTGTTCAATGTGCCGCTGCCTGCTACTGCCGGTTACAGCTACATTTCACAGAACGTAGGATCTGTGCGTAACAAAGGACTTGAAATCAACCTGAGTACAGATAACCTGGTAGGCGCCTTCAAATGGAGCACCGACTTCAACATCGGCTTCAATAAAAACAGGGTAACCGAACTGTATACCGGGAAGAACCAGATCGTAGATCCGATCAGCGGCTATTTCATCCTGCAACAGGGCCAGGATATGCGCAGCTTCTACATGCGTAAATGGGCCGGTGTAGATCCTGCCAATGGCGATCCGCTGTGGGAAAAACTCGTGACAGATGCCAATGGCAACGTAACCGGTAAAACTACTACCAATAACTATAACGATGCGTCCCTGCAGATTGTGGGTTCTGCCACGCCGAAATTCTTTGGTGGTATGCGTAATACTTTCTCCTATAAAAATTTCCAGCTGAGTGCCTTCCTGGCGTTTGTTTCCGGTAATGATGTGTATAACAGCACCCGTGAACTGATGGACAATGACGGCGCATATTATACCTATAATATGATGTCGCTGGATAAAGACTGGAGCCGCTGGGAAAACCCGGGCGATGTGGCTACCCATCCAAAGTATACTATCAAAGGAAATAAAAACTCACACAAACCATCTTCCCGTTTCCTGGAAGACGGAAGCTACCTGCGTCTGAGAAACGTAAACCTGAGCTATGCGTTGCCTAAAGCCTGGCTGGACCGCGCGCATATTGGAAACGCCAGAATTTCTGTTGGCGGTGATAACCTGTGGACCTTAACCAAATTCTCCGGTCTGGATCCGGAAGTAGATGATCGCGGTATCAACTACATCAAGTATCCGTCCAGCACCAAGTGGTTTGCAGGCCTTGAAATTAATTTTTAACAGGAGCTAAAAAGAGATGATCATGAAACACATGTCAAAATACTTTGCAGGGCTGTTGCTGTTATCAGTGGCCACTTCCTGCTCATTGAAGAAAGACCCGTACAGTGCTGTTCCGGATGATAATATTCTGAAAGATGAAACTAAATGGCCGGCGGCCACTGTAGGTAATTATGCGTTACTGAAAGAAGAAAATTTTACGCGCAACTATTTCCAGATGGGGGAGTTCCCCAGTGACGATGTAGCGCTGAGCGGCGCTACCACCGATGCGCTTTTCTATTCATACACTTACGGGCACCTGACCAACCAGGCCAACGCGCTGCAGATCTGGCGGGCAGGGTATAAGGCAATCAACGGCTGTAATAAGCTGCTGGAAGTAATGACAGAAGGTAAGTCGGACGCCGTGAATAAGATGATCGGGGAAAATCTGTTCATCCGCGCCTTTGTACATTTCAGC
This sequence comes from Chitinophaga sp. RCC_12, assembly GCF_041360695.1. Classification (NCBI taxonomy): domain Bacteria; kingdom Pseudomonadati; phylum Bacteroidota; class Chitinophagia; order Chitinophagales; family Chitinophagaceae; genus Chitinophaga; species Chitinophaga sp. RCC_12. Next base: position 468,119 of record NZ_JBFUPS010000002.1, on the reverse strand, counting down.
CTGGTAAGGTCTTTCGGCCGCCCTTATACACAAAGTCCTGCAACCAACCTGGGCGTACCGGTGGTGACCAAATTTGATATAACTGCCATGCCTAAACGTAGCACTGTACAGGATGTATACGCGCAGGTGGTAGCAGATCTGAAGAAAGGAAAAGACCTGATGGACAACTCCAACACCAACAGCTATGCCACCAAATACGGCGCCATGGCTTTACTGGCAAGAGTGTATCTCTATATGGGAAAAAATGATTCTGCCCGTATTTATGCAGATTCAGTGATCACTTCAGGTCAGTATTCCCTGGTGAATACTTCTGATCTTCCAGGTTATTACACCAAAACCAATGAAAACAACAAGGAAACCATCTTCGCTATTCATCATACCCTGCAGGACGACCGTACCTGGAGCTCTATCGGCTCTATGTATTATATGTCTCCCGGTGGCATGGGCTATGGCGAAATGTATGCTTCCCAGTCGTACCTCGACCTGCTGCACAAATATCCGGCAGATGCCCGTAACTCCTTTGTGCAGGCCGTGTACCTGAAAGGCGCTGATGGCCGGGATTCCGTGAATGCCGGCGGCCAGAAGGTAATGGCTTCCCGCAACGGCGTTCCAAAATGGTATGTGCTGAAATATTCCAACCAGGATAATGTACCTACCCTCAGTTCACCGGTGGTATTGCGCCTGGCTGAAATGTACCTGATCCGTGCGGAAGCGAATGCGAAGCTGAACAATAACGCTGCCGCCATCGATGATGTGAATACCATCCGTAAAAGGGCCGGGTTAAGCGGCGCTGCACTGTTTACCGTATCAGACCTGCATGGCTATGCCTCCGTACTGGATGTAGTACTGGACGAACGCCGCCTGGAACTTGCCTTTGAAACACATCGCGTATTTGACCTGTTCCGCAATAACCGGAATGTATACCGCAATTATCCCGGCGTACAAAACAATCCGCAAACAGTTTCTTATACAGATGCAAGGGTGGTACACTTTATTCCTGAACAGGAAATATTGCTTGATCCTAACCTGGTGCAAAACCCGATTCAATAGTATTACCGGTGAAAGCCCCGTTCTGCGGGGCTTTTGCTTTTATAAAATAATCGGGAAAAGAAACCGCAACAGTAGTAAATTTATAACCGGTGAACATTTAAAAAATTGCTTATTCTTCATGTATCAGACAAACCACCCTTCCCGCAATTTCAGGAGAGGATTGCTGCTGGCAGGACTTACTTTCAGCTTCCTTACCACAGCACTCGCCCAGGAATTGAAGTATACCAATGGCAACAATAACTGGAATGCAGACTCGCTCGGTAACCACCGCGCGGTAGTTTCCTTTAATGGCGCCGCCGGCGTAGCCCGCGTTATAATCCCCTGGCGCCGTAGAGACGAGCATCCGGAGCTGAAACGTATCATTGTTGAAGATGCAAAAACAAAACAAAAAGTTACCAATGTAAAAACGTTGACACTTAACCGTGAGCAGGGCGATATCTGCTTTGAACCAACTTCCGGTAAAGGCGACTACTATATTTATTACCTGCCGTCCAAAAACGAAGGCCGCGACAACTATCCGAAAGGCGTGTACCTGGCGCCGGAACAAACCGCCGATAACAGCTGGCTGCAATCCATACCAGCGGGTATAAAGCCCAATACCACAGTGAAGCAACTGGAAGCTATCGACAGCTTCAATACTTTCTACCCGATGGAGGTAATCGCCACGGAAGCAGAAAGAAAGCAGTTGCTGCTGAAACATCCTGGTGGCGGCTATATGCTGTTTCCCGAAGACAGGCAGTTCCCTATTAAAATGACGGACGACCTGCCACAGCGCTGGATAAAGAAAGGGCCTTCCCAATCCTTCTCCGGCGAAGCCGATAAAGGCGAATACTATGCATTTCAGCTGGGCATTTATGCCCGCCATGAAATGAAGGAGGTACAGATTTCTTTTGCCGACCTGAAAACCACTGGCGGACAAACCATCCCGGCAACGCAACTCAACTGTATCAATACCACCGGTACCACTTACGATGCCAAACCTTTTTCGGCAACGGTGAATATCCCCGAAGGAAAAGTACAGGCCCTGTGGTGTGGGATAGATGTGCCGGAAAACGCTGCAGCAGGCATCTATAAAGGCATTGCCACCATAAAGGCAGTCGGTATGCCTGCCATGCCGGTAAGGATCGCGCTAACGGTAACGAATAAACGGGTCGTGAACAGCGGCTTTAACGAACCCTGGAAACAAACCCGCCTGAAATGGCTGAATTCCACGCTGGCACAGGACGATGCCGTGATTGCACCTTATACGCCACTGGAAATGAAGGACAGCGTGATCAGTTTACTGGGCCGTAAAGTAGGTATCCATAAAGATGGCTTCCCTGCGCAGATCCAGACTTTTTTCACGCCTGAAATGACGTCACTATCCACACAGCCTAAGAATATTTTCACCGAACCGGTACACTTTCATTTCATAGAAGCCGCTACAGGAAAGGATCTTCGCTGGCAAAGCAATGGCTGGAAAGTTACCAGTCAAACGCCGGGAAAAATCAGCTGGAAAGCGGTGAACACCACTACAGGCCTGGAGATGGAAGTAACCGGCACCCTGGAATTTGATGGTTTCCTCGACTATACCGTGAAAGTAACAGCGCTGGAAGACGTATCCCTGAAGGATATCACGATGCACCTGCCGTTTGATAAAGGCGCCGCAAAGTACATGATGGGCCTGAACCAAAAAGGTGGCATGCGCCCGGAAAAGATCGACTGGAAGTGGGACGTGAAAAATAAAAACCAGGATGGCGCCTGGATTGGTGATGTGAATGCGGGCATCCAGTTTAACCTGCGGGATGAAAATTATGTACGCCCGCTGAATACAAACTTCTACCTCCAGAAACCGCTGCTGCTGCCCACTTCATGGGGGAATGGCGATAAAGGCGGTATCACCGTGGGTGAAAAAGGAAAGGCTATACTGGTAAATAATTATAGCGGTGAAAGAACGCTGCATAAGGGAGAGGTACTGTATTACAACTTCCACCTGATCATCACGCCGTTCCACCCGGTTAACACCGATTTCCAGTGGTCTACCCGTTTCTATCACCGGTATAATAACCTCGACAGCATCAAGGCTACCGGCGCCACAGTGGTAAACATTCACCATGGCAACGAGATTAACCCCTGGATCAACTATCCGTTCATTGAATGGAAGGCGATGAAGGACTACATTGCGGAAGCGCGTCAGAAAGGACTGAAAGTTAAGATCTATAATACCGTAAGGGAGTTATCGAACCATGCCTGGGAAACCTTCCCGCTGCGCAGTTTAGGACATGAAGTATACAGTCCGGGCAAGGGCGGCGGCTTCTCCTGGCTGCAGGAGCATGTAGGAAAAGACTACATCGCGGCATGGTTTGTACCGGAGTTTAAGGATGCCGCCATCATCAACAGTGGCATGAATCGCTGGCATAACTATTATGTGGAAGGGATGAACTGGCTGGTGCAAAACGTAGGGATTGATGGTATTTACCTGGACGATGTGGCTTTTGACCGGGTAACCATGAAACGTGTAAAACGCGTGCTGACAAAGGATAATCATCCGGGTATTATTGATCTGCATTCCGCCAACCAGTATAACAAATCCGATGGATTTATTAACAGTGCGGTGCTTTATATGGAGCACTTCCCTTACCTGAACAGGCTTTGGTTTGGGGAGTACTTTGATTATGAAAAAAACAATCCTGATTTCTTCCTCACAGAAGTAAGCGGTATTCCTTTTGGTCTGATGGGCGAAATGCTCCAGGATGGCGGTAACCAGTGGCGGGGTATGGTGTATGGTATGACTAACCGCATGCCGTGGACTGCTACTTCCGATCCGCGTCCTATCTGGAAAGTGTGGGATGATTTTGGTATGCAGGGAACAAAGATGATTGGTTACTGGGTAGAAAATAACCCGGTTAAAACCAATAACCCGTTGGTACCGGCCACCATTTACCGTAAGGATGGGGCAGTACTGGTATCCCTCGCCAGCTGGGCGCCGGAAAACACCACCATTAAACTCACCATCGACTGGAAAGCACTGGGCATAGACCCCACAAAGGCAACGATAACGGCGCCGGACATACGCAACTTCCAGCAGGGACAGGTATTTGGTGCAGATGCCGGTATCCCCGTAGAAAAGAACAAGGGCTGGCTACTGATTATAAAGTAGTTTGATCGCCAGCGGATTTTGTCTTTCTCGCTGATTACGCTGATTATACTGATTTAGGGATTTGATCACTTTTGATTTTAAAGGATTCAGGGAGATATAAGCGAATATATCTCCCTGAATTATTAAATCAAAAAAAATCCAGAAGTAAAAATCCAATTAATCAGTATAATCAGCGTAATCAGCGAGAAAGACAACATCCGCGTTAAAAGCGTTTACCCGGTACGTTTACCCGGAATGTTTCCACGCATTTACGGTCTTGCAGGGTTACGTATACGGTTTTGCCGTCTTTATCCCCGAATACCAGGTTGCTGCATTGTTTTCCTTTGAGGGGTACTTCCTGGATCAGTTTTCCTGTTGGCGAGAGTACAGCGATCACGCCTTTTCCCCACCGGGCTACGTAGAGGTTGCCTACTTTGTCGCATTTCATTCCGTCGAAGCCAAAGTCGGGGAAGCTGGCGAATAGGGTTTTACGGGAGATGTTACCTGCTTTATCCACCTTGTATTTCCAGATCTTCCGTTGCACGCTTTCGTTCACATATAATGTTTTTTCGTCGGGGCTGAGTTCAATGCCGTTGGTGGTGCCCATATTGCCTTCGAGCAGGATGGGGGTGTGGTGGCCGGGATCTATCCGCCAGATCTGGCCGGTGTTGCTGGCCCATTTGGGGTCGGTGACAAAGATCTGATCCTTGCTATTGATACAGAGATCATTGGGCTGGTTGAACTGATCGGAGTGAACGTATACGCCTACTTTTTTGGTTTTCATATCAATAGTGAGCACATTATGCCGGATGAAATCCGGGAGGAACATGGTTCCTTTGCTGTTGAAATGAATGCCGTTGGCTACGCTGCTATCGGGGAGGGTAACGAATATTTCGCCGGCGCCGGTTTTGGTATTTATTTTACCGATGGTGCCATCGTGTTGAAAATTTACTACGTAAAAATTGCCTGCTTTGTCAAAGTTGGGTCCTTCGATATTTACGGAAAACATATTTTCTGCCGTGAGGTCGCGGGTTTCGAATACGGGCCTGTTTGTATGTTTTTGCTGCGCTATCAGCGGGAGGCCGTATCCGGCCGTCATTGCCAGCAGGCAGATATATTTTTTCATGTTCGTTTTGTTTTGAAACTTTAAATTAAGGAACTATTCCAGATTTTTCAGCGTATATGGATGGGAGGGAGGGTATGTAATGAAATTATCAAGAAATAATTACCGGGAGAAACGGATCTGTTGCCTGTCAACTAATTTATTAATTTTGCGCCCATGATCCATGTTTCGGAGTTTAAAGATTTGGCGCAATTAACGATACACAAGGTAGGGAATCCCACTAACGATGAGGCCCTGCTCTGTTCCAAAGCGCCTTTGCAGCTGGAGGATGAAACGATCAGCCAGTTATTGGTGACTTATTTTATTCAGCCGTTTGCCAATGCAGCAGAGTATTTCAGATTCCGTCATGACGCAGATCTGCAATTGAATGAAATATTTCAATATTGTCGACGTATATTTACTGACCAAAATGAATTCCAGGAGCAGTCGGTCAATATTGCCAAACATCTATATAAACATTCCACCCATCCAAAAATAAAAGGGGGAGAGCTATATATAGCCTACTTTAGCAAGTGCCAGGTGGATGGTGAAGAGGTGGAAGCCATAGGCATTTTTAAGTCGGAGAACCGCGATACCTATTTAAAGGTATTTCTGGCAGACGAGAATTATCAGGTAAATTACGAGGACGGTATAAATATTAATAAGCTGGATAAAGGTTGTCTGGTATTTAATACAGAAGAAACAGAAGGCTTTAAAGTAAGTATAGTAGACAGTAACAGCAAACAAACCGAGGCGGTGTATTGGAAGGATGCCTTTTTACAGGTACAACGCCGGGAGGACAGTTATCATCAGACAGAAACCGCGGTGGACATGTGTAAACAGTTTATACACAACAAATTGCCAACGGAGTATGAGATGGACAGAGTAGATCAGGTAGATCTGTTAAATAAATCAGCCGCTTATTTTAAAGAAAAAGAACAATTCCAACTGGACGATTTTGCGAAAGAGGTACTAGGTCATCCCGACGCTATTGCTTCTTTTAAGGAGTACCGAAACGAATATGCGAATCATTTTCAACAAGATATCCCTGACGAGTTTGAAATATCTGCACCTGCTGTAAAGAAACAGCAGAAAGTATTTAAGAGCATTCTGAAATTGGATCGTAACTTTCATGTATATATTCATGGCAACCGTGAGATGATTGAGCGCGGATTTGATGAAGCCACCAACATGAACTATTATAAACTACTGTTTGAGAATGAAGCGTAAGAGCGTGTGATAAGCAGTAGAGGCGCCTGTGTGATTGATTTTGTGAAGAGATATAAAATAGCATTTTTTAAGTTTTCTCATAAGCAAAAACCAATTGTTAACAAAGGCTGCCTCGTCTGGGCGGCCTTTTACTTGGTTTTCTCTGACAATTTTTCCTCACTATCTGATATTCAAAAAATAATAGGTCCCGGAAGGGGCATAGTGTATTCATAGTGCATGGGGAGTGCATTGATAGTGCATCATGAGTCCATGAAGAGTGCATGGATACCCTATGGGATACACAGGTATGCGGCATGGAAGAGGCATCCGTGAAGTAAGGGGAATGAAGGTCGGTCAGCTCCGTGTACCCGTCCGAACATATAAGAAAGGCTTGCAGTATGCAACAAAAAAGACAACCAGGCCGGTTGTCTTTTTTGTTTTTATTTATTGTCCTTTTTCAGGATTGTTGTTCTTGTTAGGATTGGGCGGCCGGTGTTTATGCCGTGGTGGACGCCTGTCCTGTTTGGGATTGGTAGGTCCCTGTCCTCCGGGCATGCCTGGTTGGGCTGGTTGCTGACCGGGTTGCTTTGGCGCAGGTTGTCTTTGTCCCTGTTCCTGCCGGTTTGATGGCTGCTCGTTACGGGGTTGTTGTTCACGTCCCTGTTTTGGCTGGCCTCCGCCTTGTTGCCGCTGGCGGTTATCCGGTTTGGGTTTACGCTCTGAAGGCTGGCGGTTGTCGGGCCTTTGACCTGCCTTAGGGGAATCAGTTCTTGGCTGACCCTGACCCTGGGCTTGTTTAGGTTCCCCGCGTTCGCCACGATCCGGACGTTCGCTACGTTCGCCGCGTTCACCACGCTCGCCGCGTTCACCACGTTCTCCTCCGCGTTGTTGTTTTTGTTTGTCTCTATCCTTCTGTTTACGCTTCTGTGCAGTTTTTTCGAGAGATTTCAGACTGATTAATCCCACCACATCTGCGTATCCGAGATCCGCTTCTTTTGGTTTGGCGGTTACTACTTCTACCGGTTTCAGGTCGTCTGGTTTAACGCCCTGCTTGTTCAGGAGGCGTATTTCCTTAGCCCTGGAAATGGTGAGTGGATACTGTTTGTTACTGCCTTCATAAGAGTACCACATGAGGCTTTTGAAGATATCCCGTTTCTGCAGGTGGGCAACGCCGCCGGCAGTTTCAATGTTATCGGCATCATCGGGGAAATCTTTCAGGGCATCGAGGTAGGTATCGAGCTCATAGTTAAGGCAGCATTTTAAACGGCCGCATTGTCCGGATAGCTTGGCCTGGTTGATAGACAGGTTCTGGTACCGGGCAGCGGTAGTATTCACGCTTTTGAAGTCAGACAGCCACGTGGAGCAGCATAACTCCCTGCCGCAACTGCCGATGCCACCTACTTTTCCGGCTTCCTGGCGGGCGCCTATCTGGCGCATTTCCACCTTGGCCCTGAATTCAGAGGCATATACTTTAATCAATTCCCTGAAATCCACGCGATCATCTGCGGTATAGAAGAAGGTGGCTTTACGGCCATCGGCCTGTATTTCCACTTCTGCCAGTTTCATTTCAAGTCCGAGGTTGCGGGCAAGGGCTCTGGATTTTATGAGCGCCTCTTTCTCGCGGGACTTGTTGTCATTCATTCGCTGCAGGTCGTCGTTCGTTGAACGGCGCAGCACTTTTTTTACTTCGGGTGTGTCTTCAGCGCGTCGCTTCTTCATCTGTAGTTTTACCAGCTCGCCCGTCAGGCTTACTGTTCCAACGTCAAAACCGCTGACCCCTTCTACGGTAACCATTTCTCCTTTATCAAAGAATTGTTTGGTTACGTTACGGAAAAAGTCCTTGCGGCTGCCATTGTTAAAACTCACTTCTATAATGTCAAATGGTGCTAAGCTATCACCAAGGGGAATATTGGACAGCCAGTCAAACACGTTCAGTCTGTTACAACCTCCTGTGCTGCATCCTCCATTACTCTTGCATCCTGACGGCTTCCCTTCCACACCCGTACCACATCCGGCACAAGCCATATTATTAATTAGTTTAAATTTTATAAATAAGCATTTCAGGTTATTCCAGTTCTTCAAAATACGTTTTTCCTTTCAGAAAAACAAAAGGCCGGAAGCAACAAAGATAGGGAAAAGGAGCTGATAGCCCCGCAGGAAGCCGGTGGTTATTACATAACCGGTATAGGTTTCTTTTTAAATATATATTGCAGCTTGATGGACAGGGCATGAAATAGCATCTTTCCGTTGGCATTGCGTTCTATATAGTAGCTGGCGTTGTTCAACGCCTCTGTGATTTCCTGCATTTGGTCCAGGTTGGCCAGTTTAGCCAGCTTGGCGGCGAAGTCCATCTCCTCTGTGGAAAAAGCCAGCTGGCTCTTATCCAGGTATTGCAAACGGAGCGTATGTTCCAGCAGGTTAATGAAATAGCGGAGGAACTGCTTTTGGTTTTCCCTGCCGGTTTTTGCACTGGAAATCCCTTCTATCCATTCCTGGAGCGCTACCCGGTTGCCGGTAAACAGGTGATTCAGCCAGCTGCGGAGCAGCTCGTGGTAGTCGTCGTCTGAATGCTGCAACAGGTACAGGGCTTCCCGGTAATTGCCTGCTGTAATGGTGGCCATTTGCTGGGCCTTTGCAGGGGGCACATTACTTTTCTGGACCAACGCTGTGACCAGGTCCTCTTTTGCCAGCGGGTTTATTTTGATAAGATGTGTTCTTGATAAGATGGTGGCCAGTATCTGTTCCTGGTTTTCGGCGATCAGGATAAACAGTGTATTCTGAGGCGGTTCTTCAATCAGTTTCAACAGGCGGTTCCCTTCATTGCCTAAGTATTCGGGCATCCACATCACCAGTATTTTATAACCGCTTTCAAAACTTTTCAGGTTCAGTTTATGGATAATGTCCTGGCACTCGGTGGCAGTAATGTTACCCTGTTTGTTTTCGGCGCCTATAAATTGCAGCCAGTCGTACGCATTACCATAGGCATGGGTTGTTACAAACTCCCGCCATTCTGTGATATAGTCGGTGCTTACCGGTTTATCGCCGGTTTTGCGCGGAATAACCGGGTAGGAGTAATGGATATCCGGGTGTACAAATTGTGAAGCCTTGGTGCAGGCGGGGCATTGTCCGCAGGCATCGTGTGCTTGTTTGTTTTCACAAACCAGGTATTGGGTAAAGGCCAGTCCGAGCGGAAGGCCACCTGCACCTTCCGGGGCAAGCAGTATCATGGCATGACTTAGCCGGTTATGCTGTACGGATTGAACGAGCTGTTGCTTTACCTCCCCTTGTCCTATAATATCAGAAAAAAGCATGGGCGCAAGATAATGAAAAGGGGGCTAATCATTTATTGAAGAGATACGTAACAGGCATTTTCAAAGGTGCCGGTGCCGTTGATGTTCTTCTCATTATCTGTAAAATAAAAGCTGCCGGATATGGTTTGTGTCCGGAGATTCATTTTACGGATGGTTACGCTGGAAGAGTCGGTGGTAAGGTAGGTGAATTCTCCATTGTTTTTGATGGCTACGGCCACCAGTCCGCCGGTTTGAACTCCCCGCCGGGTGTAGGTATAAGTTTTCAGGTGCAGGCTGTCATTCTTCAATCCGGCTTCGTCGTACATACCATCCGTGATATTAAATACCACCCTGCAGGAATCCGATACGGTTTCCACGCTGAGGAATTTGAGTCCGCCGGTATCCGTCCGTTCGCGGAACAGGAGGCTGCGGCTAAAGGTCATGTTGCTGCTGCCGGTTCCTATGGTAGTAACCATTTGCATTTCCGGGCACGAAAGTGAAGGGGGATCTACATCGTGCTGGCACGCGGAAAGTAGCAGTAAAAAGCACAGCAATGCCATTAGCGGCAAGGCATTATTAGTAGGAACATGGTAGTGTTTCATGAATACGGTTGCGCGTTGTATAATTAATAACAGGATACTTACGTAAACGGTTATACGTTTACGCAAGTATCTGCAAAATTTTTTGTCTACGCAAAAGTTGGTAACAGTTATAAAGACTATTTTTCAATGGCCGCAATCACTTCCGCTGACTCGGGTTGAGTTTTGGGAGAAAATACTGCTACCAGGTTACCTTTTTCATCCAGCAGGTATTTCTGGAAGTTCCAGGTAACTTCTGCCGGCTCCATGTGTTTGGCTTTGCTTTCATCCAGCAACCATTTGTACAGGGGATGAATGTCTGTTCCCTTTACAGAAATTTTGGCTGCCATGGGGAAGGTTACTGCATACTGTTTTGTGCAGAATTGTTGTATTTCCTTGTTGCTGCCGGGTTCCTGTGAACCAAAGTTATTAGCAGGGAAACCAACGATAACGAGTTTGTCGTGGTATTTCTTGTAGAGTTTTTCCAGGCCTTCATATTGCGGCGTGTTACCACACAGGGAGGCGGTATTCACGATCAATACTTTCTTTCCTTTGTATTTGGAGAAATCGATTTTTCCTCCATCAACAGCATCTACTTTGAAATCATAAAGATGGGATGAGGCAAAAAGCATAACAACTGATAGTATAGCTAATCTGAACATATAGATTTTTTTTAAAGACAGATTAAAATACAGCGCGGGGCTGTATTTGTAAAGTTAGCATTCCCGGAATAAAAAAAGAGAAGAATTTAGCCGTCTCATTTCCAGGCATAGGCAAGGCAGCAGATGCTTACCCGGGCGCCCGCCTGTTGAAGGGCCCTGGAGCAGGCTTCGGTGGTGGCGCCGGTGGTAATAACATCATCGACCAGTAATACGTGCGATCCGGCTGAAAGGTTGCCATTGGCACTGAAGGCGGTGGCTACGTTCTCCCACCGGTCTGTTCGTCCCTTTTTTGTTTGGGTGGCGGTGAACTGTTCCCTGCGGAGGGTGGCCGGATATACCGGCAGCTGTATTACCTGCGCAATGCCATTGGCCAGCAGGGTGGCCTGGTTATAGCCACGTTTTTTTTCCTTGCGGGGATTGAGTGGAACCGGCGCCACGAAATCGATGGTGCTGATCCAGTTGCTTTCCTGCAGCTGGTAACCGGTTTGTTTGCCAAGCCAGGTAGCAATATCCGGACGTTGTCCGTATTTGAACCGGTGGATCAGGTGTTGCAAACCGGACGACTGGTTATAATAATAAGTGGCAGTGGCCTGTTGTACAGGTACCCTTCCGTTGAATATCTGCGCTACGGGATTGTTGGCGTAACGCTGGAAATGGGTGAGGGGTAGGGCCTGCACGCAGCGCAGGCATAACAGTTCATCTGTTTGATGCAGATCAGTGCCGCACAGCTCACAGCAATGCGGATAGAACAGATGAACCAGTGGGGAAAACAAACTGGTGAGCATCGAATGGTTTTTTAAAGATATGTGGTAATCAGAATAACCGCTGGTATACTTCTTCCACTCTTCCTACAGCAATTACTTCGATATGGAATTTACTGAAATCAATTCCTTTTTTGTTGTAACGGGAAATAAATATTTTCTCGAAGCCAAGTTTTTCGGCTTCTGCAATGCGTTGTTCAATGCGGTTTACAGCTCTTATTTCACCGCTAAGGCCCACTTCTCCCGAAAAACAAATTTTGGGTGAAATGGCATTGTCTTCATAAGATGAAAGCAAGGCGCATAACACAGCGAGGTCAATGGCGGGGTCCTCCACGCGGATACCACCGGCGATATTGAGGAATACATCTTTTACCCCGAAGTGGAATCCGCCGCGTTTTTCGAGTACGGCCAGCAGCAGTTGCAGCCTGCGCAGGTCGAACCCTGTGGCGGTACGTTGCGGGGTACCGTAAACGGATTGTGTAACGAGTGCCTGTACCTCTACCAGGAGCGGGCGCATTCCTTCCATGGTGGCAGAAATGGCAACACCGCTCAGGAGATCTTCCCGTTGCGAAATGAGGATTTCTGAAGGGTTGGTAACTTGCCGGAGCCCGGTGCCGGTCATTTCATAAATACCCAGTTCGGCGGTAGAACCGAACCTGTTTTTGATGGTACGGAGAATGCGATAAGCGTAATGTTGGTCGCCTTCGAACTGTAAAACCGTATCCACCATGTGTTCCAGCACTTTCGGCCCTGCAATGGAGCCATCTTTGGTAATGTGTCCGATGAGGAAAACCGGGGTATTACTTTCTTTGGCGAAGCGTTGTAATTCGGCGGTAGTTTCCCTGATTTGTGATACGCTTCCCGGTGCAGATTCTATAAATGGTGAATGCAGTGTTTGAATAGAATCGACAATGACCAGTTGTGGTTGTAATTTTTTAATTTCCTGGAAGATTGTCTGCGTAGAAGTTTCTGTGAGCAGATAGAATTGTTCATTGGAATTCTGGATGCGGTCGGCCCGCATTTTTATCTGTTGTTCACTTTCTTCACCGCTGATGTAAAGTGTTTTGATATGCTTCAGCTGTAATGCGTTCTGGAGGAAGAGTGTTGACTTCCCGATGCCGGGCTCTCCGCCTACCAATACCAGCGAACCCGCTACTATACCGCCTCCCAGCACACGGTTCAATTCATTGTCGGGTGTTAATATTCTTTCTTCATCTTTCGCAACTACTTCCGAGAGGTTAATTATTTTGTGTGTCCGGGGAGAGGAGGTATCGTTGTTTTTCCATTCAGCTTGTTTGAGTGGAATGTCTTTTTGCACTCTTTCTTCCACAAACGTATTCCATTCTCCGCAACTCGGACATTTTCCATTCCATTTCGCTGATTCATATCCACAATTCTGACAAAAAAAAGCGGTTTTAATTTTACTCATAATTTTCATAAAAAAGATGCGTTACAAAGTAACGTTTTTACGTTTATTGAACCGAAATGATAAGAAGAGAAGTGTTAAAAAAGGAGAGGAGGAGGTATAAAAAGAGAAAAGAGCCAAACGGAAGATTCCGCTGACTCTTTCTACTTACTAACCCATTAAATTCAGGTCTAAATTACAAAATGGCTTCAGAATAAAAAAGTTTATTTAATTGATGTGAATAACTTTTGGGGTATTTGCCTGATCTGAGAAAGTGGCTGCCATCGCTTGTTTCAGGGGTTGTTTTTATCTAATATTACTTTCATTGGGGGCTCGTAAAATGTTGATAAATAGGGTTGATGTTGATGATTTTTGTATATGAATAAAATTTAATAAAACACATTTTTGTAAATGACAAACAGGCGCTTTTTCGAGTAGAAAAATTATTTTAACGCCATAATGACAGTGTTAAATTTATAATTTACAGACAAAAAGCAGGGATGGCAGTCAAGTGCTAAATAAACCTTAAAAGGGATGATCTGGTGAGATATTTGTGCCATAAGATCACCTAACATTTATCATTATGACACCTGGAATCATGTTTTTATCGTTGATTTTTGTGGGGATCAGCCTGCTGGTAAGCTTCGTACTCAAAAGTAAGTTCCGGGCTTACAGCGAAATACCCACCTCTTCCGGTTTAACCGGTAAGCAAATTGCAGAGAAGATGTTGAAAGACAATCAGATATACGGCGTTCAGGTACGTGAAACAGCAGGATTTCTGTCGGATCACTACAACCCGGCCGATAAAACGGTGAATCTGAGTCCCGATGTGTACAATGGCGCCAATGTAGCGGCTGCGGCAGTGGCCGCCCATGAGTGCGGGCACGCGGTGCAGCATGCGGCAGCTTATCCCTGGCTGGGCCTCCGGTCCACCCTGGTACCCATTGTTCAGTTCAGCTCCAATATCGTTTCATGGGTATTGCTGGCCGGTATTCTCCTCATAAATACCTTTCCGCAGCTGTTATTGGGGGGTATTATCCTTTTTGCCCTCACCACGCTATTTTCAGTGGTAACGCTGCCTGTAGAGTTCGACGCTTCCCGCAGGGCGCTGGCCTGGCTGGATAATACCACTATCATGCGCAGGGAGGAACACGACAAGGCGAAAAACGCCCTCTGGTGGGCTGCCATGACCTACGTGGTAGCGGCACTTGCTTCTATTGCCACACTGGTATATTATATTTTGATATATACCGGGGCAAGAAGCAGAGACTAATTAAATAATATTGTTATATTGATAAAAGGCGGCCTTTGGTCGCCTTTTATCGTTTAATAACCTGTAAATAAGCGCTTTAACATTTTGTTAAGAAAAACAGAAAATATTTTTTAGTTTTACCATACGGATGACGATTAACCAGTTTCCGGTGTTTTTGCTTATATGAGAGTTGAACCCGATGTAGCATTCAACCAAATCATTCAATCAAATAGTTCAGCCTGCTGACATTAAACCAAATCTAAACTAAGAACCATGATACGATCCTTCTCGTTTATGGGCATCCTATTGCTATTTTGCATGCTTTCGTTTGCCCAATCCAAACCAGTTACCGGTAAAGTTACCGACCAGAAAGATGGCAGCGCCCTGCCCGGCGTTACTGTCAAAATTAAAAACGGCACTATAGGAACCGTCACTGCCTCCGACGGAACATATAAACTGAACGTTCCCGCAAAAGGAACCACATTGGTCTTCTCCTTTGTTGGCTATGGCGATAAAGAAGTGATTGTAGGCGACCAGCAGGTGGTGAATGCCGAGCTGGGAACCGGTAACAAAGAGCTTTCTGAAGTAGTGGTAGTAGGTTATGGTACGCAAAGCAAGCGGGAGGTAACCGGCGCAGTAAGTAAAATTGCGGCGAAGGAAATCGAGAATCAGCCGGTAGTGAGCTTTGAATCGGCCATCCAGGGTAAATCGCCCGGAGTGGTCATTGAATCCGGTAGCGGTAAAGTAGGACAGGCAATGAAAATACGCGTGCGCGGTACTTCTTCTGTTTCTGCCAACAGCCAGCCGCTGTATGTGGTGGATGGAATGCCCGTATTGTCTGTAAGTAGCTCTGACATAAATAATGACCCCACCAATCCCCTGGCAGACATAAACCCTAACGATATTGAGTCCGTTGAAGTACTGAAAGACGCTGCTGCATCCGCCATCTATGGTGCACGCGGTTCTAATGGTGTTATCCTGATCACTACCAAAAAAGGTAAAACAGGTGAGAAAACAAGGCTGGAGCTGAATGCAGCCAGCAGCTGGGGTAAACCAACCCGTAAAAGAGGATTCTTAAACGCACAGCAATATGTAGACCTGCTGGAAGAAGCAGCTACTAATGATGGCAGAACCGCCTTTGCTACACAAGACCCCGATAATCCCGAATATGCTACAGTAGAAGAGGCAATTGCTGCGTTTAAAGACGGACTTGAAAACCCCGACTATGGCTTGTTCCCTTATCTGACTGTTGGAAAGGACTGGCACAACCCGGGTGTAGGTACTAACTGGGAAGACTTGTCGTACCGGGATGTGGCCCACACTAACCAGATTGACCTTTCTGCCACAGGAGGAACCGAAAAAACGAAGTTCTTCGTTTCCGGATTTTATAACAACCAGGAAGCTATTGTGATAAACAACAAGTTTCAGCGTTATGGCGGCCGCCTTAACCTTGAACATAGCGCTACAGACAAGCTTTCATTTGGTATGAACCTGAATGTAAGCCGTACACAGCTGGACAGGGTAGCGAATGATAACATATTCTCCACACCGGGTCAGCTGGTAGCACAATCGCCATTGTCGCCACTCTATTATGAGGATGGTACTATTAACAACGACAATGTGCTTTATTCAAACGGTTTGTATGATGCGCAGTATAACAGGGATAAACAGGTTACTTTCAGAACCCTCGGCAATGTGTTCCTGAACTACAGGATCCTGCCGTCATTAAGCTTCCGTTCAGAGCTTGGAACAGATATCACCAACCTCACGGAAGATCAGTTTATCAGCAGGCTGGCATCTGATGCCATTGGAAAAGGTTTTGCACAATCCTACTTTACGCAGAATGTGGGCCTTAATACCAACAACTATTTTACATTCACACCAAATCTCGGCACAAAGCATTCCCTGAGCACCACCATTGGTATGAGCTATCTGCAGAACGATTTGTCCCGCACCCAGGTACAGGGCGAATACCTTCCTTCCGATCTTGTGAAAACAGTATCTGCAGCAGGTTCTATCGTTTTTGGTTCTTCTGAAGTACAACGTTATACCTTTCTTTCTTACTTCCTGAGAGCCAACTATACTTTCAATAACAAGTATATTGCTTCCTTCAGCATCCGTTCAGATGGATCTTCCCGTTTCGGACCTAATAACCGTTATGGTGTATTCCCTGCGGGATCCCTGGGCTGGATTATCTCTGAAGAAGATTTTCTTAAAGAAAATAAAACCCTTAATTACCTGAAACTCCGCGCGAGCTATGGTAATACCGGTAATGCTGAAATCGGCGAAAACAGGTACCTCACTTTGCTGGAAACAACGGCTTATCCTTTCCTGCCTGGTTACAGGCCAAGCCAGATGGGTAACTCAAATCTGAAATGGGAAAAAACAGCGCAGTTTGATGTGGGGCTTGAATTCGGATTATTTGACAACAGGTTAAGTGGTGAAGTGGATTACTATAACAAGCAAACTTCCGACCTGCTGTTGAGAGCAAATCTGCCATATTCCACCGGTTATGAGTTCCAGTACCTGAACGTTGGAAAGATGGAAAACAAAGGAGTTGAAATTCTCCTGAACAGTGTGAATATAGACACCCGTAATTTTAAATGGACCACCACCCTGAACCTTGCCTATAATAAAAACAGGGTTAAAAACCTGAATGGACAGATTATCGAAAGTCCGGCTAAAGAACAACGTGCGGTGGAAGGCCAACCTATCGGTGTATTCTTTATGCCCAAATTTGTGGGTGTGGATCCGGCTACCGGAGACGCTTTATACCAGGATTCTACCGGTAAGGGTACCACCGATTATTCGAATGCGCCACGTGTAGTAGTTGGAAAATCCAATCCTGATTGGACGGGTGGTCTTACCAATACCTTTACCGGTTACGGCTTTGACCTCAGTGCGTTCTTCTCTTTTGTACAGGGTAATGACATCTTTAACCGTGCAGGTCAGTACCAGGACAATAGTTTTGCCGGTTACGACAACCAACGCAGCACTATTCTGAAAAGATGGCAAAAACCAGGCGATATCACCGATGTACCACGGTTAACACAAGCGTTTGCTGATGGAAGTTCTGCTGCAGGTTTATCCAGCCGCTGGATTTCTGATGGTTCTTATGTGCGTCTGAAAGCATTAACACTGGGCTATACACTGCCAAAGAGTGTAGTGAACACGCTTAAAATATCCAGCCTGCGTGTATATGTAGCCGGATACAATCTCTGGACAATCACCAATTTCGATGGCGATCCGGAAGTGAACTCAGGTGCTTCATATAGCACAGCCGGTGAACCTGATAATATTGGTGGTGGTATTGATTATTACACACCGGCACAGGCCAGGCAGATCACAGTGGGACTGAATGTTAAATTTTAAGCTTTAAAAGAGAAAAGATGAAAATCTATAACAAATATATCAGCGCAATAATGTTGGTGGTAGCAGTAGCTACGTTCTCAGCATGTAATAAAAAACTGGACGTGACGCCTGGTAAGGACATTGTTCCTGACCAGATTAAAACGGCAGATGATGTGCGGGGCGTTTTAATGGGTGCATATACCAACCTGCAAAATTCAAGTTCCCTGGGGGAAAGATTGATATTGATTCCTGATCTGCTGGCTGGTAATGGAGAGTTGAGTTTTCGCGGAACCTTTTTTAACTACGGGCAATATGATTCCAAAACCCAGGACGCTACCAGTGATATTGCAGAAGAGATCTGGAGACGTAGTTACTTTACTATTAATAATATTAATCTTGCCATAAACAAGATCAACCTGGTGCCGGAAGACGAGCGTCCGGCCATACTGGCCGAGGCCAAATTTATCAGGGGGATGATTTACTTCTACCTGGTTAATTTATATGGCAAGCCATATTCTGCCGGTAATATTACTACTAACCTGGCGGTGCCGCTGGTAACAGATGCCATCACTGATATTGCAGATCTTCCCAAAGGCTATCAGGGCAGGGCTACTGTAGATGCGGTATACAAGCAGGTGGTAGCGGATTTGCAGGATGCCGCCACTAATTTGCCGGAAGACAATGGCAGCGAAGGCCGTGCAAATAAATATGCTGCATATGCTTTCCTGTCGAGGGTATACCTGGCTGAAGCGAAATATACCGAGGCAGTAGCGATGGCTGATTCTATTATTCAGAGCGGCGCATATACACTGAATAATGCTTATGATAAGGCGTTCAACAGTGTTATTAATACTTCTGAAGATATTTTTGCTATTCAGCAAACTGCTCAGAGCAACGCGGGTACTTCCAATAATGGTCTGCAAACTTTCTATGCGGGCAGGGGATTTTCAGGCAGGGGTGATATTACCGTTGACCTGACCGTTGTGCCTGGTTTTGAGAGTGGTGATGCGCGCAGAACCTTTACGTATCTTGACCGTGGTATCAATGTGGGCAGCGGTACTTATACTACCAAGTGGCAGCGCCAGTACAAAGTGATCCCGGTGGTACGCTATGCGGAGATCCTGCTGACCCGTGCGGAGGCTAATCTTCGTGCAGGAACGGCTGTTGGTGCGCCTCCTTTGGAGGATGTCAATGAAATAAGGGCGAGGTCCAATGCTTCACAGCTGGCAGCTGTTACGGCAGACCAGGTGGCGGACGAGCGTGTACGCGAGTTGTTGTTTGAGGGGGATAAGTTATGGACATTTAAAAGATTAAAGAGGAATATCGGCAATAAGAGCTACGATGATAATAAGCTGGTGTTACCTGTTCCCCAGCGGGAAATAGATGCCAGTCAGGGTAAATTGACCGGACAGCAGAACCCAGGGTATTAAAAAGTATTATATAATATAAAACAGTAAGGGCGCTCAGGCGCCCTTTTTTTATTCATTTATATGAGAAAAAAAGCAGTTATTAACCGTACCGGTACTTGCTGTTAATAACTTTTATACAAATTTTTTATTGAAAATCAATCTATTGCAAAGGTGCCCTGTAAAAAAGTCTCCAAAATGTATGGTTATTAAGAATGGGCAATGTACCTTTGCACTCCCCATAATCGGGGAATTGTTTACAAGACGTAATTTTTATCGTATACAACAATGAATACATTAAGTTTCAGAACTAAATCGGCTAACGACGCTTACGTAAAGCGTGACTGGCATATAGTAGATGCAACAAACCTGACACTGGGAAGAGTTGCTGCTAAGATGGCTGCTATCCTGAGAGGTAAAAACAAGCCATACTATACGCCTCATACTGATTGTGGTGATTATATCATCGTAATCAATGCAGAGAAGATTGCCCTGACCGGCAATAAAATGCAGGAAAAAGAATACATGCACTACACTGGTTTCCCAGGTGGTCAGAGAATCGAATTAGCAAAGGACCTGATCCGTCGCCGTCCTGAAGTGTTGATCGAAAAGGCTGTTAAAGGTATGTTGCCTAAAAACCGTCTGGGCCGTGCGATGTACAAAAAATTATTTGTATATGCTGGTGCTGAACATCCTCATGCTGCGCAGAAACCACAACCATTAACTTTCTAATTTTTCTCTGATACATGGAAAAGCAAAAAAATACAATAGGTCGTCGTAAGGAAGCTGTTGCCCGTGTTTACATCAACAAGGGTACCGGTAACATTACAGTTAACGACAAAGATTATAAAAACTACTTTTCTTTGATCTACCTGCAGAACCAGGTGGAACTGCCTTTCAAAACTATCGAGGCGCTCGATAAATTTGATGTGAAAGTGAATGCACAGGGTGGTGGTATCAAAGGTCAGGCAGAAGCTATTAAGCTGGGTATTGCCCGTGCTTTATGCGAAGTGAACATTGAGTTCCGTCCTGCATTGAAAGCTGCAGGTTTGCTGAAACGCGATCCACGTGGAGTTGAACGTAAGAAACCAGGTAAAGCGAAAGCAAGAAGAAGCTTCCAGTTCTCTAAACGCTAATATTTTTGAGCTATTGGCCGTTAGCTCCGGGCTAATTCGCCGGATGCTAAAAGCTAAACATTATTTGATCCTTTTAATTGAGCAATATAAACATGGAAAATAATACCTCATTGCAGCAGCAGTTACTGGAGGCAGGTGTTCACTTCGGTCACCTGAAGAAAAAGTGGAATCCCAAGATGCTGCCTTATATTTTCGCAGAAAAGAAAGGTATTCATATCATTGATCTGAACAAAACCGTAGAAGGATTACAGGAAGCAGCAGCTGCCCTGAAATCTATCGCTAAGAGCGGTAAGAAGATCATGTTCGTTGCTACTAAAAAGCAGGCGAAAGAAATCGTGGCAGATGCTGCGCGTAACATCAACATGCCTTTCGTAACTGAAAGATGGTTAGGTGGTATGCTCACTAACTTCTCTACGATCCGTAAGAGTGTAAAGAAAATGCAGAGCATTGAAAAAATGCTGCAGGATGGTACATTCGATAACATTACCAAGAAAGAACGTCTTACTTTAAGCCGCGATAAAGAGAAAATGGAGAAAGTGCTGGGTGGTATTGCCCAACTGGCACGTGTACCGGCAGCGCTGTTTATGGTTGATATCAGCCACGAACACATTGCACTGGCAGAAGCTAAGCGTCTGGGTATTTCTACTTTCGGTATGGTGGATACCAACTCCGATCCTACTAAAGTAGATTTCGCTATCCCTGCGAATGACGATGCTACTAAATCTATCGCTATTATCACCAGCTACATCTGTGCAGCTATCGCTGAAGGTCTTTCTGAAAGAGCTACAGAGAAATCTGAAGAAGTAGAGGAAGAAGAAGAAGCAGACGATAAAGCACGCAAATTTGAAGTTGAAGGTGGTGAAGACCGTGAAAGAGGTCGCAAACCAGGAGCACCAGGTGGTGGTCGTGGTCCAGGCGGTCCCGGTGGTGCTAACCGTGGTGGCGGCGGCCGTGGTCCTGGTGGCCAGGGTGGCGGCGCTAACCGTGGCGGTGGCGGTCCTAACCGTGGTGGCGGTGCAGCAGGCGGACAACGTCGTCCATCTGGTGCCGGCAGCAGCGGTCCTAGAAAACCAGGCGGCGGAAGATAATATTTTAAGCTTTAAGCTATTAGCCTTTAGCAGTTAGTTCAACCATCATGGTCCCTAACAGCTAAAGGCTAATAGCTGAAAGCAGATTAAGTACTTGCAATAATTTTTACAACAATTAAACTAATTATAGCTCATGGCAACAATTACAGCAGCTGATGTAAATAAACTGCGTCAGCAAACTGGTGCTGGTATGATGGATTGCAGAAAGGCACTGGTAGAAAGTGATGGCGATTTTGAAAAAGCAGTAGACTATCTGCGTAAGAAAGGTCAGAAAGTGGCCGCTTTACGTTCCGATCGTGAAACCAAAGAAGGCGTTATCATCGCTAAAACATCAGCAGATGGTAAATCCGGTGTTATCGTGGGTCTGGGTTGTGAAACTGACTTCGTTGCCAAAAACGAAGACTTCGTAAAATTTGCACAGTCAATCGTTGATCTGGCACTGTCTAACGGTATCAAAACCGTTGAAGACCTGAATGCCGCTCAACTGGATGGCGCGAGCGTTGCTGATAAAGTAAACGACCAGGTTGCAAAAATCGGTGAAAAAATCACCCTCAATAAATTTGAATTCGTTGAAGCTGGTGGCGTAACCTCTTACATTCACGGTAACTACCGTATGGGTGTACTGGTTGCTTTCTCTAAGCCTGTTTCTGAAGAAGTAGGTAAAGATATCGCTATGCAGATCGCAGCAATGAGCCCTATCGCAGTAGATGCTGACAGCGTTCCTGCTGAACTGATTGCCCGCGAAAAAGAAATCGCTGTTGAACAGGTGAAAGCAGAAGGCAAACCTGCTGAAATGGCGGAAAAGATCGCTGCCGGTAAAGTAAATAAATTCTTCAAAGAAAGCACCCTGCTGCAACAGGCTTTCGTTAAGGACAATAACAAGTCAGTAGCGGATTACCTGAAATCAGTAGATGCTGACCTGAAAGTAACTGGCTTTAAGCGAATTGCTTTAGGTTAAGAAAAACATATCAAAAAAAAGGAGAGAATTCGTTTCTCTCCTTTTTTTTGCGCATAACTAATCATACACATAAAAGGACAGTAAACAGGTATCAGAAAAGGCATTTTTTTCTTCCTTTCCTCCTTTCTGCATTTAAGTTGTATATTAGAATACCGTAATCAGTATTAGGAAAATCACAATCTTACAATATTTTATAGCGTCATGTTGCCAAAGTATAAGCGTATTTTGCTCAAATTGAGCGGTGAGGCCCTCATGGGGGATGCAAATTATGGTATTGATCCGAAGGTGATATCTCAGTATGCCTACGATATTAAGGCAGTTACCGATCTGGGAGTTCAGGTAGCCATCGTTATAGGCGGAGGTAATATCTACCGCGGAATGAACGAAGCCGATACCGGTATTGAAAGAGCCCAGGGAGATTACATGGGAATGCTCGCTACCGTTATTAATGGTATGGCTCTCCAAAGCGGCCTGGAAAGAGTGGGACTTTATACCCGTCTCCAATCTGCCATCAAAATGGAACAGATCGCAGAACCCTATATCCGCCGCCGCGCTATCCGCCACGTGGAAAAAGGCCGTGTAGTAATTTTCGGAGGAGGTACCGGTAACCCGTACTTTACCACCGATACCGCCGCTTCCTTACGCGCTATAGAAATTCAGGCCGATGTAATCCTCAAAGGAACCCGTGTAGATGGAATCTATACTGCGGATCCCGAAAAAGATAAAACAGCCACCCGCTACGAAACCATTACTTTCTCAGAAGTATACCAGAAATCCCTCAACGTGATGGATATGACAGCCTTTACCCTTTGCCAGGAAAATAAGCTGCCTATTATCGTGTTTGATATGAACCGCCAGGGTAACCTCCTGAACGTGATCATGGGTAAAAATGTGGGTACCTTAGTAAAGGGATAAGTAAACGCATAAAAAAAGCAGCGAAGAGCATTTGTTCTTCGCTGCTTTTTTTATGCCGTCAAACGGCCGTTATTTTAATATACTCTTCATCTCCGCAAGCGGGATGTATAAAGTTACCTGGCCCAGTGCATACGGCCCGATCTCGTAGGGCACATAACTAAACGCTACTCCCTTGCCGGTAACAATCATATTATTATTCGGAGGGATGTTTTTTACCAGCAGGTGCTGATCCAGCGCATCTTCTTCACTCATATTGAACCGTTTCCTGAAAGCTTTATCCAGCAAGCCGCTCAGCGTTTCTTTATAACCTGATTTGAAAATATCGTCGGGGGTAAGCACTGTACGTTTCGACAGGTCCAGTGTGTAATACGTGGCGCCCCAGTTGCCATGCGCGCCGCCGGTAAAGTTGTAAGCATACTTTTCTATCACCAGCAAAGGCCAGGTGTTATACACTACTTTCATGTCGTTATCTGTGGTCCAGTTCCACGACGCGGCAGTGGTGTTATCATTAAACGTTGTGCTGTCGGCATCTTTGGCCGAATAACGGTAGATCAGGATAAAGGAGTCGATTCCTTTTCTCAGGAATTTCTGCGGGTCGGCAGCCCGGCTGTTCCCTGTTACCTGACCGATAATAAACCGGGCGGTGGTGCTATCCACCAGGGAGTCGGGCCATATGATACTGTTGGACACGGTGCCCGCCGGTGATTGGGCCATGGAAGGCGCCAGCTTTGCAGAATCAATCTGGTAGAATACTTTCAGGGGTACGGCGTTTTTCAGATCGGTGTGCAGTTCAAAATGATAGGAAGTGCCGTTGCCATGCCATACACCTTTGAATTTTCCGTCGTCAGAAAGATAGCCGCTGAAGAGGCGGTCTTCTGAACTGTTATTGGTTTCTTCATAGATGTTCGCCAGGGTTGAATCCAGGGTGCCCCATAAAGGAATGGGCTGACCGGTGCTATCATCGCAATAGTAACCGCGGAACAGGTGGGGCGCGGTTTTCAGCAATTGCATGGTAATTTCTTTATCGCCCAGTTTTCCTTTGAGCTGGGTATAGAACAGGGGAGTAGAAGCCAGTGGTACAATCAGGTTGGCTGTGTTAGCCGGTGCCTTGCTGTTGTTGTTATTCCGTGTGTTACAGGAGAGGAGTACAACAGCTATCAGCAGTACCAGTAGAGAAACTCTTTTCATAGTATGATTTATATCAGGTACCTCAAAATTACTATTATCCTTCCATACCTTTGAGTACCCGTTTGAATCATAAAAATAACAGACCATGTTGAACCAGAAAATAGCTGATTTACGAAAAGATTATAAACTGGCTTCCCTGGATGAAAGCGAGGTGGCGCCTTACCCCTTGTCCCAGTTCGGGAAATGGTGGCAGGATGCGATCACCAGTGAAATTGATGAAGCCAATGCTATGACATTGGCCACCAGTACGGCGGATGGCCGCCCATCTGCAAGGATTGTATTATTGAAAAGCTTTGATGAGGATGGCTTTTTGTTTTTTACCAATTACGAAAGCCGTAAGGGACAGGAACTGGCAGAGAATCCGCATGTTAGTTTATTGTTTTTCTGGCGGGAGCTGGAACGCCAGGTTCGTATAGAGGGCACCGTTAGTAAGGCGCCGGTATCGGTGAGTAATGAGTATTACAACAGCCGGCCGGAAGGCAGCCGGATTGGCGCCATCGCTTCGCCGCAAAGCAAGGTCATTCCGGACCGTACTTTCCTGGAGGAACAGGTAGACCAGGTAGCGGCAAAATACCGGCAGGAGGCTCCTCAAAGACCCGATTACTGGGGTGGTTATGTGGTGAAGCCACAGGTGATGGAATTCTGGCAGGGGAGAAGCAGCCGGTTGCACGACAGGATCCTGTATACATTACTGCCGGAAGGCGGTTGGAAAATTGAGCGGCTGGCTCCATGATATTCCAGGTGTTAAAATAAAAATGCCGCTAAGATTATGTGAATAATCTTAGCGGCATTTTACTAAAGCG
This sequence comes from Chitinophaga sp. RCC_12, assembly GCF_041360695.1. NCBI lineage: Bacteria > Pseudomonadati > Bacteroidota > Chitinophagia > Chitinophagales > Chitinophagaceae > Chitinophaga > Chitinophaga sp. RCC_12. Next base: position 442,847 of record NZ_JBFUPS010000002.1, on the reverse strand, counting down.
TAAAATTAAGCTTTTGGTGCAGCAGCTTTTGCGGCAGTATTTTTCCTGGTCTTTGCAGATCTAACCTTACCGAAAGATTTACTGAAGATCTTACCTTTTTTGGTTTTAATATCTCCTCTACCCATAACGAATAATTTGAAGTTTGTTGTTGTTAAATATGATGTTATCAGGCTGCAAAATACTGTAATTCGATGAAATAGCGTAGTACTGGCCGTTTGATATAAAAAAAAAGCAAGAAACATAACTGTTCCTTGCTTGAATAAGTTGTGTTAACTGATTAGAGCTTGTCGGATAAAGCTTTACCAGCCTTGAACTTAGCAACTTTCTTAGCCTTGATCTTGATGATCTGACCGGTTTGTGGGTTTCTACCGTTACGTGCTGCACGTTTAGAAACGGAGAAAGTACCGAAACCAACCAAAGTTACTTTACCACCTTTTTTCAGGGTATCAGCAACAGCTTTGGTGAAAGAGTCCAGAGCTTCGTTAGCCTGGGTTTTGGTAATAGCTGCATCTTTAGCAAGCTTGTCGATTAATTCGGCTTTGTTCATAGTTAGTAAGATTTAACTAGTGAAAAAATGTTTGATGTGAGCAAATATAGCGCGTTTTATCAGATTACCAAATTTTTTACAGCTTTTTTATAGAAAATTTTATCGGCTGAAAAACGCTACTGGTAACGGTTACAGCTGATTGGTCTTTTATCTGCTAAAGGACTCCCCTTTAGCAGAATCGCATAGAACCCTGTACCGTGGCATGTTTGCATGCTTTTTTACTATTAACGCAGGATCGAACCAACTATTGTACCAGACTCCGGACACCCCGAAAATAGTGGATTTCCTGTGGATAAGTTTAGTAAAGACCCCTTACTTACAGCACTTCCATTACGGTGTTAAAGGCAATAAAACGATCGCCGAAAAGGTCATATCCTCTTTGCCGCAGGGCCTGTTGGTGCTGGTCTGCAAAGGATTGATAGTCGTCCAGGCTGTCCGCAAAATATTGCACAACATAGGTAGGACCCTCTTCATCATCCTGTTCCAGCAGGCGGCTGATGCGGTAATCACGGAATAATCCGGTGGCCAGCATAGCCGGAATATGTTCTTCCCGCAACCATTGCATCCACTGTAAATATGTATCTGTGGCTACTTTCGTGGTTACATTATATATAATCATACGCCTCTTTATTTATACGGCCAGCTCCACGAATACCGGACAATGATCCGAGTGCTTTACCTGCTGGTAAATAGTGGCATGTTTGAGCTGTTCTTTCAGTGGTGCGGAAACGTTGATATAATCAATACGCCAGCCTTTGTTATTGTTCCTTGCATTGGCCCGGAAGCTCCACCAGCTGTACTGATGGGGATCCGTATTAAAATGACGGAAGCTGTCTACAAAGCCGCTTTCAAAGAAGCGGTCCATCCATGCCCGTTCTTCCGGCAAAAAGCCGGTGGAGTTCTTGTTACTCACGGGATCATGGATATCTATCGGCTTATGGCAAATATTGTAATCGCCGCATACAACCAGGTTCGGGCGGGTTTTCTTTAATTCTTCCAGGTATTGAAAAAACTCTTCCAGCCATTGGTACTTATAGGTCTGACGCAGCTCGCCGCTGGTGCCGGATGGGAAGTAAGTATTGATCAGGGTAATATTGCCGAAATCAAGCCTTATAAAGCGGCCTTCCAGATCGCTTTGTCCGTGGCCACTGCCATACTGTACAAAATCGGGTTTAATACGGGTGAGCACTGCTACTCCGCTGTATCCTTTCTTTTGTGCAGGATACCAGTAATGCGCATAGCCGAGGTTGTCGAATTGCTGAAAGTCGATATTTTCCTGGTGGGCCTTTATCTCCTGCAGGCAGATAATATCAGCGGGATCTGTTTGTAACCATTCTGTGAAGCCTTTAGTCATGGCTGACCTCAGGCCATTCACATTGTAAGAAATGATTCTCATGTTGGGTGTAATGCTTTTAGATATCGTATTCGAGGTTTGGACGGAGCCATTGTTCGGCTTCTTCCACTGTCCAGTTTTTACGGGCAGCGTAGTCTATCACCTGGTCTTTTTCAATTTTTCCGAGGCCGAAATATTTGCCTTCCGGGTTGGCAAAATACCAGCCGCTTACACTGGAGGCGGGGTACATCGCCAGTGATTCGGTAAGGGTAATACCAGTGTTCTCGGTAGCGTTCAGCAGATCAAACAACTTCCATTTTTCGGTATGGTCGGGGCAGGCGGGATATCCCGGCGCCGGACGGATACCTGCATAGGCTTCCTTGATGAGATCTTCGTTGCTCAGGTGTTCTTCGGTAGCATATCCCCAGAACTCTTTACGTACACGTTCGTGCATCAGTTCTGCGAAGGCTTCGGCGAGCCTGTCGGCCAGTGCTTTCAGCATGATGCTGTTATAGTCGTCGTGTTCCGCTTTGAATTTATCCAGCCACTTTTCAATGCCAACACCGGTAGTTACCGCAAAGCCGCCGATATAGTCGGTTTTGCCGGATTCCACGGGAGCAATGAAATCTGCAAGGGAAAGGTTCGGCTGGCCCGGTGCTTTCTTTACCTGCTGACGGAGGAATTCCAGTTGTGCCGGTTTGATCTCCGGTTGTTCTGGTGTTACCAACACAGAGTCAGCAGCCACCCTGTTGGCAGGGAAGAGGCCAATAACAGCGTTGGCGCCCAGCCATTTTTCTTTAATCACCTTGTTTAATAACTCCTTTGCATCATTAAACAGGCGGGTGGCTTCCACGCCTACTACTTCATCGGTAAGGATCTGTGGGTATTTACCATGCAGTTCCCAGGCAATGAAGAAGGGCTGCCAGTCGATATACTTTGCAATTTCCCCGAGATCGTAATTCTCAAACTTCATTACACCGGTCATTTTAGGTTTTACCGGGGTAAAGGTATCCCAGTTAATGACGGTTTTATTGGCTTGTGCAGCAGCGATCGGGAGGAATTGTTTAGTTTGTTTTTTATTCTTGAAAGCCTCGTTGAGCTTTTGATATTCTGTTTGTATACCCGCGAGGAAGCCGGGTTTCAGTGCTTTATTGAGCAGGCTGCCGGTAACGGTTACGCTGCGGGATGCGTCCAGTACGTGTACTACCCCATGCGCATATTCCTGGGCTATTTTAACGGCCGTATGTGTGCGGCTGGTGGTGGCGCCCCCGATGATCAGCGGGATATTGAAATCCTGCCGTTTCAATTCACGGGCCACGTGTACCATTTCATCGAGACTGGGGGTGATGAGGCCACTCAGACCAATGATATCCACTTTTTCCTGGCGGGCGGTCTGGAGGATCTTTTCAGCCGGTACCATTACACCGAGGTCAATGATTTCATAGCCGTTGCAGGCCAGTACCACGCCTACAATGTTTTTACCGATATCGTGTACGTCGCCTTTTACGGTGGCCAGCAGGATTTTTCCGGCTGCCTTTATTTCTCCGCCGTGTTCGGCCTGTATGCGTAATTTCTCTTCTTCAATATATGGCGTGAGGATGGCTACGGATTTTTTCATCACGCGGGCGCTTTTTACCACCTGCGGGAGGAACATTTTACCACTGCCAAACAAATCGCCTACGATGTTCATACCAGCCATCAGCGGACCTTCAATTACATCCAGCGGACGCGGGTATTTCTGACGGGCTTCTTCTGTATCTCCATCTATATAGTCGGTAATGCCATTTACCAGGGCGTGGCTTAAGCGGTCTTCCACAGAGCCCAGGCGCCAGGTTTCATCTTTCTCTACTACTTTTCCTTTGGCCTTAACGGTTTCTGCAAATTGTATGAGCCGTTCGGTAGCATCATCCCTTCTGTTTAGTATGGCATCCTCACAAAGTTCGCGGAGCGTTGGTTCTATGTCATCATAGATCTGCAGCATCCCGGCGTTCACAATACCCATATCCATTCCCGCTTTGATGGCATGGAACAGGAATACGGAGTGCATGGCCTCTCTCACGGTTTCGTTACCGCGGAAAGAGAAGGATACGTTACTTACGCCGCCGCTTATTTTTGCCAGGGGCATCAGTTGTTTGATGCGGCGGGTAGCGTTAATGAATTCTACCGCGTAGTTATTATGTTCTTCGATACCGGTGGCGATGGCGAAGATATTGGGATCGAAGATGATATCCTGCGGATCGTATCCTACTACTTCCGTAAGTATTTTATAGGCACGGTGACTGAAGCTTACCCTTTTATCTTCGGTGTCGGCCTGGCCATGTTCATCGAAGGCCATTACAACCACGGCGGCGCCATAGCTTTTGCAGATATGCGCCTGTTCAATGAATTTGGCTTCTCCTTCCTTTAAGCTGATGGAGTTCACAATACATTTACCCTGTACGCATTTCAACCCGGCTTCAATCACGGAAAACTTACTGGAGTCGATCATTACCGGGATACGGGAAATATCCGGTTCTCCTGCCAGCAGGTTAAGGAAGGTAGACATGGCCGTTTCCCCGTCGAGAAGGGCGTCGTCCATGTTTACGTCGAGGATCTGCGCACCGCTTTCCACCTGTTGGCGGGCAACAGACAGGGCTTCTTCGAACAGTCCTTCCCTTACGAGGCGGGCAAATTTCTTGGAGCCGGTTACGTTGGTACGTTCCCCTACGTTAATGAAGTTGGTTTCAGGTCTTACCACCAAAGGTTCCAGTCCGCTCAGGCGCATAAAGGGTTTGATGACCCTGCGTTCTTCGCTGATAATAGGTTCGTTGACGATATCTGTATTATTTATAGTTGTTTCGCTCATTTCTGCTGTAAGTGATGTTTAAATAGAAAACCTGCCACGGTTGATCAGGCGAGTGTTTCGGCCAATACGGGTTTGAGGCGTGGTTTGATATGTTTCACATGTTCTGCAATGTGGCGTATATGATCGGGTGTAGTACCGCAGCAGCCACCTACTATGTTAACAAAGCCGGAGGCGGCAAAGTCTTCAATGATGCAGGCAGTATCTTCCGGTTCCTCATCATATTCCCCGAAGGCATTCGGCAGACCGGCGTTGGGGTAGCAGCTCACATAGCAGCTGGCTATGTTGGAGAGCTCCTCTACATAAGGGCGCATCTGCTGACCGCCTAAGGCGCAGTTTAAACCGATGGAGAACGGGTTGGCATGCATCACGGAAATATAGAATGCTTCCAGGGTTTGCCCGCTGAGGGTTCTGCCGGAGGCATCTGTGATGGTACCCGAAATCATTACGGGGATTTCAGGTTTCCCTGTTTCGCGGTAGTATTTCTTGATGGCATAGATCGCTGCTTTGCAGTTCAGCGTATCAAAAATGGTTTCTATCAGGAGGATATCCACACCGCCTTCAGAGAGGCCCCTTACCTGTTCTTCATAGGCGGCGGCCACTTCATCGAAGTATACGGAGCGGAACCCGGGATTATTTACATCCGGCGACAGCGACAGCGTTTTGTTCATGGGGCCGATGGCGCCAGCCACAAAACGGGGCTTATCAGGGTTTTTAGCGGTATACTCAGCAGTAGCTCTTTTGGCTATTTGCGCAGCGGCTACATTCAACTCATAGGCCAGCGATTGCATATCGTAGTCGGCCATGGCAATAGAGGTGCTGCTGAAAGTATTGGTTTCAATAATATCCGCGCCTGCTTCCAGGTACTCCTTGTGAATGGCTTCAATAATTTGAGGCTGGGTAAGATTAAGGAGGTCGTTATTGCCTTTAAGATCACTGGGATAGTTAGCAAAGCGGGTGCCCCTGTAGTCGGATTCCTGGAGTTGATATCGCTGGATCATGGTGCCCATTGCACCATCGATGATAAGTATGCGCTCATTGGCGCAGTCTTGTAAAGATTTCATATTTATCAAGGCGTTTATTAGTTACAGTTAAGAAAAGAACAGGGTCGAACAATAAACAAATCCACCCTGAACGAGTTCACAAATATAACCTTTTCCCGGCTAATTTATTGTTTTGTGATTTGCATGGATTCCCGGACCTGACCGGCTTTGATCTTTCTTTTTGAGAGCATATATCTTTGTGAATAAATATAGATTTTGTTTATACCTATAAATTTAATTTGGAAGTAGTCTACAAAGTCTACTATATTTGTAGGGTAATAGAAAAATACAATGCAACAAAGTGATAGAAATATAGTGATTTACCCGGTTATGGCCACCCACCAGCCCTCCGCCCGCACTCTTTGTAGTTGCCGTTGCTGCAATTAACAGATTCATCATTAGTTCTTCTCAAATATTTATTACAACAAAACTAACGTCAGTCATGACTATATCAGAACATATTCATACCCTTCATCAGCACCTGGCGAGTCTGGGATTGCAACCAGTACCGCAGTCCGGCAACGGAAACCAGTCTGAAGTGTTTAAGGTATGCTTCTTAAATAAATATGAAATGCAGCGGTGGAAAGAGCTGCAACAACAACAGGAATCAGAAACCAATCATACAATATTTACAGACCATCCTTCAAAGGATGCTGTCTGACAACTTTTCATAACGTGGAATTACAGGTTAAACGAAGACGGGTGCTATTGAGCACCCGTATTTTTTTACATAACCTCAAGAAGTTGTTTATTTGTTCTGTACATAGCTTTCCAGCGGTAACCGGTTGCTGATAGACCTGGCCAGCGTCATTTCATCCGCATATTCCAGCTCACCCCCAAAAGCAATACCACGGGCAATAGTGGTAATTTTTACCGGGAATTCTTTTAATTTTTTAGAGAGATAGTAAATGGTAGTATCCCCTTCAATAGTAGGGCTCACCGCCATGATCACTTCTTCTACACCCTGGTACTGAACTCTTTCTACCAGTGAATGAATATTCAGCTGGTCCGGGCCAATACCGTCAATAGGAGAAATGATACCACCCAGTACATGATATAAACCATTGAACTGCTGTGTGTTTTCGATTGCCATCACATCGCGGATGCTCTCCACTACGCATACTACCTGCTTTTGCCTGGAATGACTGCTGCAGATGCTGCATACTTCCGCATCGGATACGTTATGGCAAACCTTGCAAAACTGTATCTGTTGCCGCATCCGTGCTATCACATCGCCAAACTGTTCCACCTGGGCTGTTTCCAGCTTCAGCAGGTGCAGCACCAGCCGCAGGGCGGTTTTTTTACCGATGCCCGGCAGTTTGGCAAATTCATTTACCGCGTTTTCTATCAGCGCAGAGGAAAATATCATAGTGCAAAGTTAGGAATATTGGAGCGGAGGGAGCAGCACTGTTCCCTCCGCTGCGATTATTTAGATGCTTATCTTTTTGGGTACCGTCCAGTACGCCTTCAGATTTACTTTTTCAACATTGATGACCCGTTCCGGCTGCTTCTTAGGCTTGGTATAATAATTACCACGGTCCCATTTGCCATTGCCATTGGTATCGAGCAACAGGCGGATTTCGTATTCACCGGGTGTAATAAACCGCTGACTCCATTTACCGTTTACAATGGTGCCGGAATATTTAATGGTTTTATCCTGCACCAGTTGCACCACATAATTCATGGCAGTATCGTTGATGGCTTTTTTGGTACTATCGCTGATATTGAGTTCTGTAACCGTGAAAATGGCATAATCGGCCACCTTTTTGGTCCTGAAATTAAGTGTATCCGGCCTGGCCAGTTGCTGCCCCGCAGTATCTGTAGGCGCATCTTTAGGAATAATGAACCGGTACGGCGTACCTTCTTTCCAGGTATAACCAATCGTTAATTTGGTGCGTGTGGAATCCATTGTGCTGGTAAAGGTAACCGGGGTATAGGCGCTGTCTTCCGCAAGAATGGTCCTTGCACTGTCCAGGTTCCTCAATGGCAGCGAAAACGTGATTCTCAACGGCGCCGGCAATTCCTGCATCCCCCCGTCGAGCGTAGGGGTGACCGTTAATTTAGGCAGCTTCTTCTTTTTCTTTTCTTCTTCTTCCTGTTCAAGCATCGACGAATCCACGGGCTCCGGTGGCGGCTTAATGGTACTATCTGCTTCCATAAACAACAGCAGGTTCACATCGGCCAGGTTGCTTTCTGTTAATACAACCGGCGCTTCCACGAAGGCAATCATTTCTGTAGGCTGATTATACTGCAGGTCGCGGTCTTCTTCTTTCAGTGCAAAAATTTTATAAGAACCGGGTGCAATATTTTTAAAACGGAAGGAGCCATCCCCTTTGGTTTTGGCGTAATACACCGGCTTTTCCTTCGTTACAACGGAGTCGGTCAGATCGCGGTACAGCATAACGGCTACATTACTGTCTACCCGGCCGTTTTCCGCATCTATCAGGTGACCGGACACCTGGAGACTGTCGAGATAATCGCCTGTGGACACCACATACTGGAAATCAGCGGCAATATTGCGTTCGTTGATATCCCGGATGGCATCTGCAAAATTGAACGTGTAGGTAGTATTGGGCTTCAGCGTATCCTTGATTTCCAGGGTTACCGTGTGCAGTTTGGCTGTTACAATCGGTGTGCGTTTCAGTGTTGGCGACACAATCAGCTTATCGTTCACATTATCCAGTTCCACATATTCATCAAAGATAAACGTCACTTTTTTGCTTTTAAAGTGAAGCGTAGAGTCGCCGGGAGTCGCCTGCAGTAATACAGGAGGCAAGCTGTCCCTCGGCCCGCCGCTGGGAGGCACAATGTTGGCACATCGCGTAAATGAAATGGAAACGAGTATAAACATCAGCCAGAAAATCCAGCCCCTGATATATTGATTCATGTACCTGATCGGATTAATCAGGCACAAACTTACGAACTCATTTCAAAGAATCACGAATTTGGCAGCTGCTTATGACCAGAACCATATTTTTTCCTTAATCTTATATATGGCAAGTATTTATTTGATGCAGCACACCCAGGTGATCCCGGCCCGGCCGGAGGAGGTTTGGAACTATTTTTCCAATCCCAATAACCTGGCGCATATTACGCCTCCCGCTATGCGGTTCACAGTAACTTCTCCGCCTTATACCGGGCAGGTATACCCGGGACAGATCATCACCTATTTTGTATCGCCGGTAGCGGGTATCCCGCTGGAGTGGATGACCGAAATCACCCATGTGGCCTACCTGGATTATTTTGTAGATGAGCAACGGGTGGGTCCCTACAGCATCTGGCACCATGAACATCATTTCCAGAAAGTGCCCGGTGGCGTAAAAATGACGGACCTGGTTCATTACCGCCTGCCTTTTGGCTGGCTGGGAAAGCTGGCCCACTGGCTGTTTGTAAGAAAACAGCTGGAGGACTTGTTCCGATACCGGTTTCAGGCCGTTGAAAAAATATTTGGCCCGCCTACTGCTGAGTAGTAATCGTTTTTGTTAAATGCTCACCACTGTAAAACCGGAAGGTGCTTTTGCCGCTTTTGGGAACGGCGCCCAGCCACAGGGGAACGGTACTGGCACTTCCTCTGCTGGGATTGGAAGTAGCCACGAAATGCAGTGCGGCATTATTGTTTACGTTGTCTGAGGTAGCAGATTCCAGTTGAATTTGCGTGCCATAGAATGTAGGCGGCATAGTGGCTGCCACTACGATATGGGTGCCAAAGTCGGGTTGATCGATGGTGTTGTTCATGGTTTTAGCCGCGCCAAACAGGCTGTCGAAAGATGCCTGGTTATCAATGAGCCAGAAGGTAAGGCTGTCGTTCACTATAATGGTGTTTTTCAGGAAATAGCCGGAGAGGGGTTTTACTTCGAGCTGGCTGCTGGGGTTTGCTTGTACATTTAAGGAAGAATCACCGCTGGCGGCAGTGCTGTCGCTCCCCGTTTTTGTACCGCTGCTGGCGCAGGAAACAACAACCATTGTACAAACAGCAAGTACCGTTAATTTAACATGCATGGGATATAGTTTTGATAATAACATTAATGGCCGGGAATAGTTTTACGGGAGATAGGAATGAGGAGGGTTATATTGCCTACAGAATGTTTCCCCGTACCGCTCATCCATGCCGTCCGGGTTTTCTGTGTATAGCTGATGGTGGCGCGGTTAATAACAATGCCGATGCCGTAGTCCATCCCAATGGTAAAGTGCCGCATACGTGTTTGCCGGTAGTTGGATAATTCTTCAAAATTGGTATCCCTCGATTTAAAAATACCTCCCTGCAGCAGCGCATTGTAGCCTATGAAACTGAACTGGGGCCTGGCCATTGCATACAGCTGAAATCTTCTTTTAACGGCCACTGACAAATCGCGGTGGCCAAAGTAAGGATTGAAAACTCCCGCCCGGATGTAAGTGAGGGCGCTTACGGCGGTGGTCATGGTACCCACCCTGGCATTGGCGCTACCAATAATTTCCAGGTAGTCAACAGGATTCCACAACATTTTTTCATAGGTGAAGTTATAGTTGATCAGCGGGGCATTGGGCACCTGGTATTCCCAGCCCCTGGGCGGCTGGTAGCCGATCAGTTTATGAAAGAAGGTTTGGGTTTCTTTAGCGCCCGACCACGGTCCCAGCACACCAAATACAAATTCCGAGTGGAAGCTGTACTTTTTTTCCGGGTTGTAGGAGGTGAGCCCGTGGGTGGCATACAAAGCGCCCGCATAGTAATAGTCTTTGGGAATATAATTGGTATCTGCGATCTGGTTGGGGGTGATCATGACCTGCATGCCACTCCATTCAAATACGTTAATGGCGTTCCTCCCGGCCGTTGGAAGTATCCACTTATCGAGGAATACCGGTTTCTTTTTTTTCATGTAGAGATATCCTATGCTGCTGCCATTGCTGTAGCCGCGGTCTGTTCCCCGTCCCCATACATTAAAGTAGTCGTCGTCTTCGTATATCCTTAATTGTTTGGTCGCATCCTGTGTGATTTGCGCAGATGCGGCTGTTGCCATGATGCAAAGGAATATGACGGGAAAGAATCTCTTCATAAAACCGGTATTAGTGTCAGAATACCTTGAATATCTCAAATGCGCTTCTTTCCAGTGCTTCGCGGTGATCCGGATGAGCAATACCAATGAGCGCCTGCGCCCTTTGCCGGAGATTCTTCCCCCGCAGATGGGCGATGCCGTATTCCGTGACTACATAATGTACATGCGCCCGGGTGGTAACCACGCTGGCGCCGGGTTGCAGCTGGGATACGATGCGGGAAATGCCTTTGGAGGTGGTAGACGGAATGGCAATAATGGGCTTGCCTCCTTCGGCCAGGGCGGCGCCGCGCATGAAATCCATTTGTCCCCCTACGCCGCTTTCCACGAGATCGATGATGCCATCAGAAAACATTTCCGTGTAGATGCCGAGGTCTTTGAGCGTTGTCATGTTGTAATTTAAACCTTGTTGCGCTGATAAGTGTCAGGCCCGACGGGAAATAGCCGTATCTGAGGCGCCTCTGCCGGGCCATAACAGCTGGCTTTTGGCCCGTAGTTATCCATTTTAGCTAACCATGTTGATAAATTCATATAGGTGTTATGACGTACACCTATTTTATTTCTATATATTAGCATTCTAAACCTGGTACACAATTTCTTTGCGGCGAGATTTGGCAAATATAAGTGAGCATATGCTCATTGAGCGGTTAATGATAGGGGATCCTGCGGCGAAAGAGCAGCTATATGACCGTTATGCCGGGGCCCTTTATAACATTGTATTACAGCTGGTACCAGTAAAAGAGCGAGCAAATGAAGTAATTGTAAAGGTATTTCTCTGGTCGTTCCAGCACATTGGAACATTCCGGACTTCGGGCCACCATACTTTATTTGCCTGGTTATTGCGCAAAACGAGAGAATTCGCCATCAAGGAGGCCCTGCCGGAAACCGCGTTAGCCGGCACGGAGCTGATGAAGCAGGAAGATGGCTTACTGCAGCAATTCTACCTGATGCTGCCGGCCGATCAACAACAGGTGTTCCGGCTTAGTTATTTTAAAGGATTATCAATCACAACGATAGCCCGTTTGCTGGCTTTGCCGGAGGGGCAGATAAATGAAATCCTGAAAGAGGCGATAAAGTCTTTCAGACAATTCTTAAAAAAGACTTGGAACTAAAATTTTACATAGAAAGCGGTATTATCGAGTCCTTCGTGTTGGGCCTGGCTTCTGAAGAGGAAGTAGAAGAGCTGCAGCACATGAGAAGGCTGTATCCGGAACTGGATACAGAAGTCGAATACGTTGAACGCCGCCTGGAAAGAGCCGCGTTTGATGAGCCCGCCATGCCGCCCGTGGAAATACGCGAACGGGTGCTACAGAAGATCAGGTGGGAGGAGGGACATGCCTATTCAGATCCTTCTTCCAACTATACTTTTATTAACATTCAGCCAAAAGACGGCAGTCATATCACTGTTCACCGCTGGTGGAAGATCTTCTTTATTATCTTCTTTATCATGTCCAAGGTATTTCTTTTCCTGGCCATTTTTTATTACCTCAAGTATCGTATGTCGCAGGAGCAGCAGCGCAGCGACAACCTGCACCAGATGATCCGGCAGGAGCAAACGCAAAGCCACTTGTTATAATTTTCTATCCGGATTATCGTTATTTTAAAGATTTTACAATTTTGAGAATCCACCTGAAGTGGGTTTAACGTATCTATAGATATAGTATTTATTATTTATATTTCGTATCCGTTGGTTAAAGCGAAGGGTTTGAACATCAGTAACTATATAGAAAGCGGCATTATTGAGCGTTATCTGCTGGGACTTGCTTCTCCTGAACAGGAGGATGAGTTGCTGCACCTGCGCCGTATATACCCGTTGCTGGACCTGGAATTCACCGCCGCAGAACTGCGTATAGAAGATAAACTGATGGAAGAAGGCGCCTTACCCCCGGTAAAAATAAAAGCTGCCGTTTTGCAGCGGATTAAGCCGGATAAGGACTGGACAGACCGTTCCCGGAGCAGTTATAACCCTTATGAGTACACGAATTTTCATCATACCTACATTCCCCTCGACTCTTTCTGGAACCGCCGGATCACGGTGAGCGTATGGTGGCGGTGCGCCTTTATTGCCCTCGCGGTAACCGCCATGGCGCTGGCAGCCAGCACCTGGCACTTCTACCACCGCGCCCAGAGGCTGGAAGAAATCCTGTTTAAGCTTAAAGTCCCTCCTGCAGCCTATCCCGCTCCTGTAACCCGTTAAGCGGGGATACTTTCATTTGGTACGTTTATTGCAAATGCTGAAATTGCCCCTGTATTCCGGCTGTTATAAAACCTTATCCGATAGCTGCGTGTTGAATACATTGGCATTTAAACACACAAACTAACTTCCCATGAGAAAATTTTCATTTGCAGCGTTATTAATGGCGATAGTTGCCGTTTTTGCATCTTCCTGCTCTCCCAAACAAGGTGTTACCCAAGACATTAATAAAGGCGCCGTAAAAGGTAATTGGGTTTTAACTGATATTAAATACGAAGGAATCCCTGAAAACGCCAAAGTAACTGTATTTGATGAAGCCAACGCCAAGTGCTTTATCGGTAGCCAGTGGATCCTTCCGGACAACTATGCCATGGGTTCCTACACGCTCACCTCAACAGATAATGGTTGCAGCGCAGTTACCCAGAAAATTGCCTGGTCGCTGACCAAAAGTGGCGGCGTAAGCATGTTCGGCTTCAAGAAACTGTACAGCGGCGATAAAGCAAAGAATGTAACCGAAGGTTACCGCATGGAAATTACCGGCGCGGGTAGCGTGATGACCTGGAGAGCAAATATCAGCTTCGAAAATAAAAGTGCAGCAATTATATATACCCTGCAACGTAAATAACCACTGTCACGCATCGTGTCAGCTCATTAAATGCAGCGGAGATCATGTTCCATGATCTCCGCTGTCTTTTTTTCAAAAGATGTATATTTAGATCATTAACCAGCAGTACTATGAGCACGCAACAGTCACAGATTCAGTTCCTGGCGCATGCAAGCTTCAGGATTACCACCCCCGAAGGTCATGTGATATTGATAGATCCCTGGTATACAAATAATCCTGCACTGCCTCCTGGTTTAACAATTCCGGATAAGATAGACCTCATCCTTATCACACACGGGCACCGGGATCACCTCGACAGCAAAATGGTGGACATTATCCGTACCAGGTCGCCGAAAGTGATTGCCAATCCCATAGTGAGGTTTTACTTGCAGGAACAGGGCGTGCCCGATCATGCGTTTGAACCACTGAATGCCGGGGGAACCTTATCTGTAATGAATGTAAAAGTGACCATGACCAATGCCTTTCATTTTGCGCACATCAACCTGCCCGATGGTAAGATCGGCTACCCGCATGCCAGCAATGGATTTATTGTCTGGATGAGCGACGATATCTCTGTATATTATTCCGGAGACACGTCTGTGTTTGGCGATATGGAATTGATTGGGGAGATATATCAACCGGATATCGCCATTTTGCCTATCGGCGACCGTTTTACGATGGGCCCACTGGAAGCTGCATACGCAGCGCGTTTGCTGAAAGTAAAGCATTTGATCCCCTGTCATTACGGAACAATGCCCACCCTCACCGGTACGCCTGAGCAACTGCGGGCGCTGACAAAAGACCTGGACCGCTTACAGATCCATGAACTGAAACCAGGCGAAATACTGGATACCGCCATGGTGAAGGCCGGCAATCATTAGTGAACAATTATGCCTTAAATCCTGATATATGTTACCCCTCAATACCAACCGACTGTTCATACATCCCTGCCGTTTACCACTGCTTACGGAGATATTCCTGGGGCATCCGCATGCCCGGGAAACGCTGCAGGCAAATATCCCGGAAAACTGGCCACAACCCGACCTGAAAGAACAATTACCTCATTTTATTGAATTGCTCCAGCACGACCCCAGGTCGTTTCCCTGGATGCTCTGGATCATCGTAAATAAAGAAGAAGGAACCGTGATCGGGGACATCGGGTTTAAAGGCCGGCCCGATAAAAACGGCGTGGTGGAAATCGGCTATACGCTGCTGCCTTCCTGGCGCAAAAAAGGTTATATGCGCGAAGCCGCCACCGCATTGGTGGAATGGGCTTTCCGGCAACCTCATGTGAAAAAGCTCATTGCTGAATGCGACGTTACCAACACGGCATCCATGAAGGTGCTGCAACACCTGGGAATGGAAGAAGTGAAATCGCCCGGGGAAATGCTGCACTGGCAACTATTGAATAAATAACGTAGGTACATGACCGTTACTCCACCATGTTCTGTTTTGCAAAACGGATGAAGAGCTGGCAGAGCTTATCCTGTAAGCCCTGGAGATAGGTGAAGTGAAGTTTTCTCACCAGTTTGAAATTCTTTACCGGTAATATCCTGAATTCGCCCAGTTCCAGTTCGCGCTGCACGGCCTGTGAGGAAATAAAGGCTGCACAGGGCGAATGATGCAGGTAGGATTTAATGCTTTCAGTACTACCCATATACATGGCTACGTTCAGATCGGTGATCTTTAATTTCAGGCGTTTCAGTTCCTCGGTGATCACTTCCAGCGTGCCGGAACCATGTTCCCTCATCAGCAGGGGAATAGTTTTAAGATCGGCCGGGCCAAGCGGTTCGCCATTGCCATACTGATGCTTCATATTGCCGACCAATATAATTTCATCTTTCGCAAACTCCACATATTTCAGTAAAGGATTTTTAGAGCTGCCTTCAATGATACCCAGCTGAATACTTTTTTCAAATAACGCCTGTTCAATCTGTTCTGTATTTCCGCTGGTGAGCGATGTTTTAACATCCGGGTACCGCTGGTTGAATTTGGCCAACAACGGCGGGATCAGGTATTGCGCAATGGTAGTGCTGGCGCCTATGGGCAGCAGGCCACCCTGCATGTGTTTCAGCTGGTTTACATCATACTCCAGGTTGCGGTAATCGGTAAAAATGATTTCTGCGTGATGCATTACCAGCACGCCGGTGCGGGTAAGTTTTATTTTATTCCCGATCCTTTCGAACAACGCCATGCCCAGTTGCTGCTCCAGTTCATGAATATGTTTGGTAACAGCCGGTTGTGAAATATATAATTCCTCTGCAGCCTTGGTGAAGCTGAGACGCTTGGCGACGGTGTGAAATACCCTGAGTCTGAAATCGAACATGCACTAAAAATACAAAAATACCTTACAACTAAGGCGGCGTAAAACCGAAGTGTTTATAAATACCCTGGCCGGCAGGGCTCCAATCCTTATTGGCGATCTGTATAAAAAGTAAAACGATGAAAATATAACTGAAAAAGAAAACCCCGTACAGTATCGGCTGTGCGGGGTTTAAAGATTTTTTATTCAGTAACAGGTAATGGTTATGCTTTTTTCTTACCTGCGCTTTTATTGTTTGATTTGTAGCGCATATCAGGCGTTCCGTCTTTCTTTGTTGGTCCTGCAGGAGCTGCGGCTGTTTTGTTTTCTTTATATCGTTTATCCGGTGTGCCGTCTTTCTTTGTTTTAGTAGTAGCGGCTGGAGCGGGAGTAGCAGGTGTTGCTTTCTCTGCTTTCTTTTCTGTTTTTGGTTTTGCTTCTTTTTTGGCGGTGGCGGGTGTTTGAGCCATTGCTACGGTTAAACCCATAAACATGGCCAATAATCCGGTGAGGAACTTTTTCATATTAAATATGTTTTATGAAAATTAAGCTTTTCCCGGCATTGCTGTATCCGCTGCTGCTGTTTTTAAGCCAGATTTAATAATCAGTTTTTTTCCACCCACATGCCGTTTTCCCGGATCAGGTTTATCAGTTCGTTGACGGCTACATCGCTGTTGAGGCCACGTTTCACAATTTCCTTACCGCGGTAAAGAGTAATTTTGCCTACGCCGCTGCCAACATAACCAAAGTCGGCGTCGGCCATTTCACCCGGACCGTTTACGATGCAGCCCATGATGGCGATTTTTACGCCTTTCAGGTGATGGGTCACGGCGCGGATGCGGGCGGTAGTTTCCTGGAGGTCGAACAAGGTGCGGCCGCACGACGGGCAGGAGATATACTCCGTTTTGGAAATGCGGGTACGCGTAGCCTGCAGGATGCCGAATGAAATATTGTTCAACGTAGCATGCTGACCGGGTTGTGATGGTTGATTACTCAGCCATAATCCATCGCCGAAGCCATCGAGCAGCAGTGCGCCGGCTTCGGTGGCATGGTGGATCAGGTGTTCATCTGCCGAAGGCTGATTACTGATACTATGGATGATGACAGGTACCTTGATATTTTTGTTGAGCAGTAAGATGAACAGGCGCCTGATAGCCGCCATCGCATTGCTGCCGGAAGCGGTGGCCACAAGTACGGTGCCGGCAGCTACGGCGGGGTTACCCAGTTGCAGCAGCAGTTGTTCATGATGTTCGGTATCCAGGTGATTGCAGTCGAATTGTACAAAGTTGATACGGCCAATTTCCTGTTGTTCGCAGGCGGTTACATAATGACGGGCATCAAAGTAAGGCACCAGTTCCTGTTTATTGGCGATGCTCAGCCAATACTCCGCATCTATCACTACCCGCAGGGTGCCGGGCAGGCCGAAGGCGGGTAACTGTTTGCCGGTGTAAATGTAATCTGCGGCGGCATCCCCGATATTCCATTTATCGCTGGGCTCATCGTACGTATACCCGATGGCATTCAGATCGGCGGGCTGTAAGCCGTTGTTATCGCTGAAATCTGCCACTACCACCGGTACCTGCTTTTCGCCGGTATTCTCTACAGGCGTGCTTTCGCGGCGTTTGTATTCGAAAGGGGAATAGGGGATATCTGTTACCGGCGGAATAGCCGTATAGTCGTTGCGGTTAGTATATCTTTTCACAATATCCTTACAAACCGGCAGTTCAAATTCAGGATCTTCTGTGAGGGAAACACGGATGGTATCACCTACGCCATCTTCGAGGAGTGTGCCTATGCCGATAGCAGATTTAATGCGGCCATCTTCCCCGTCGCCGGCTTCTGTTACACCGAGGTGCAGCGGATAGCAGTGGCCCAGTTCCTGTTCCATCGTTTGTACCAGCAGGCGGTAGGCCTGCACCATTACCTGGGGGTTACTGGCCTTCATGCTCAGCACTATATTGCGGTATTGCAGGTCTTCCGCAATACGTAAAAATTCCATGGCACTTTCCACCATACCCATCGGGGTATCGCCGTAGCGGCTCATGATCCGATCGCTCAGAGAGCCGTGGTTGGTGCCTATCCGCATGGCGGTGCCATATTCTTTACAGATTTTTACCAGGGGAGAGAAGCGCTCGCGGATGCGGTCTATTTCCTCAAGGTATTCGCTGTCGGTATAATCGATTTGTTCAAATTTCTTTTTATCTACATAATTTCCCGGGTTCACCCGCACCTTTTCTACGATCCGGGCGGCTATTTCGGCGGCATTGGGCGTAAAATGGATATCGGCTACCAGGGGAGTCGTATACCCTTGTTTGCGTAGTTCGTTTTTGATGACCAGCAGGTTATCGGCCTCCTTTTTACTGGGGGCGGTGATGCGTACCAGTTCTGCACCGGCTTCGATACAACGGATGGTTTGCGCCACGGTAGCAGCGGTATCCATGGTATCGGTGGTAGTCATGGTTTGAATGCGGACCGGGTTAAAATTTCCGATGATAAGATCTCCCACCTTTACTTCCAGTGTGGCCAGTCGTTTGTATTCTGTCAGAGAGTTGCAATAAAGCTGCATACGTTGTTTTTGTTTTCCTGCGGAAGCAAAGTTAGTAAACCTGTGGTATAATAAAGCCGCAGCTTAAAGCTACATTAAATTCCACGAACGGCGGGCGCCAAAGGGCACAAATAGGGGATAAAAGTGTATTTTTGAGCCACTGTATGTTACTGAATAAAAGCATAGATATACCTTACCAGCAATTGCCCTTTTCCGGGCAGTTCAACGTAGCTTCCCTGGGCATGTTCCGCAATGAATTAACGGACCAGCCTCACCGCCATGATCATTTTCAGATTATATGGATCACCAAAGGGAAAGGACGGCACATGGTGGATTTCGTGTGGTATGAGGTGGAAGATGATATGATCTTCCTGCTTCGCCCGGGACAGGTGCATCAGCTGGATTGTGAGCGGGAAGGGTATTTCCTGTATTTCACGGAACAATTTTACTTTACCAATAAGCACGATAAAGAAACCCTTTACGATTTTACTTCGCTTTTCGATAACTGGCACGGATACGGGCCCATCAGTACCAGCGGCCATACCTCGGAGTCTCTCCTGGGGCTGATACAACTGATGAGCAGGGAAAAATCCTGCGCGCCTGCCGGCAGCTGGGGCATTGTGAAACATTACCTGAATGCCTTCCTGTTGCTGATAGAACGGGAAAAGAAACGCAATGCCGCGGAAACCATGATGCCGCTGGCGCACGACGCACGTGTTGTGCAGCTGCGCCGCCTGCTGGAACAACATTACCGCACAGAACACCAGGTGGCCTTTTATGCAGGCGCCTTTGCCCTCACCCCCAAAAGACTGAACGAAATCACCAAAGAAACCACCGGTCGTACCGTCACCGAATTATTACACGACCGGATTGTGCTCGAATCAAAACGAAACCTGGCCTTCAGTCACAAAAGTGTCAAGGAGATCTGTTATGAGCTTGGATTCGAGGACCCTGCTTACTTTAGCCGCTTTTTTAAGAACAATACCGGTATCTCTCCCCAGGATTTCCGGGATATGATGTTCAAATAGTCCAAGTCAATAGCTGATTTGTCCTAACACCCGCCACTTACCCCGTTCTATATTTGCATTCTTATTTGTGAGCCCGCATCAGCCGGCTTTTAAGACGCTATAGATTAATATATGAACATCTGGAAACCGCTTTGCCTGCTGGTGATTGCAGGCTGCTGTTCGGTGGCCGTGATGGGTCAGCCCCGCCCGCTCACCTTACAGGAAGCACTACAAACAGGATTGAAAAATTATCAGTCCATCAAAGCAAAAGAAAACTATGCTAAAGCAGCTACAGAAAATATCAGTGCAGTAAAAAGAGAATACTTACCTGATCTGAACCTTGCCGCCCAGAATAGTTATGGTACCGTGAATGGTGAAAATGGTCCTATGTGGGGATATAAAGGCTGGACTACCGGCGCTTCCGGTCCGGCCCTGCCATCACAGAACTGGAATGCCGCCTTCGGTGGATTATACCTGGCCAATATCAGCTGGGATGTAGTCACCTTTGGCCGCCAGCACGCAAAAGTGCAGGCCGCGAAAGAACAATTGTATACCAACCAGGCTGACCTGGAACAGGAGAAATTTGAACAGCAGGTACGTATCGCGGGGGCATATCTTAACCTGCTGGCAGCACAGCGGTTGCGGGGCTCCATGGAATCGAACCTGAAACGTGCGCAGGACCTGCAGCATATCATTGTTTCCCGCGCATTGAACGGGCTCAGTGCCGGAGTAGACAGCTCTATCGCCAACGCAGAAGTATCCAAAGCAAAACTGACGCTGGTAGACGCGGTGAATTACGAAAATGCACAAAGCAATAAGCTCGCGGAAATGATGGACGTGCCTCCGCAGGACTTTACACTGGATACCACGTTTATTACCAAGATACCCAACCAGCTGCTGGAAACGGTGTCTGCACAGGATTCTGTATCACTGAAGAATCAGCCCTTGCTGAAACTGTTCAGCTCCCGTGTAACATTGAGTGACGCCAATCAAAAGCTGATCAGCAAAAATGCCATGCCGCGACTGTCCTTTATGGGTGTGATGCAAACGCGCGGTTCCGGGTTTGACTACGACTACGGCGCTGCTAATCTCAGCCACTACAGCCAGGCATACTGGTCGGGCGTGAAGCCGCAGGTATCCAATTACCTCGTGGGCCTCAATCTTTCGTGGACGGTGACGGATCTGTGGCGCACACATTCGCAGGTTGCCCGTCAGCACTACACTACAGAAGGATTAAAGAATGAATACAATCAAACCTACAGCCGTTTGCAACATCAGCTGCAGCTGTCGGAACAACAGATAGATAATGCGGTGAAGAAATACCGGGAAGCGCCCATTGGCCTGAAAGCCGCCAGCGACGCCTTCCTGCAGAAAAGTACCCTGTATGAGAACGGGCTCACCAACATCGCCGACCTGGCCCAGGCACTGTACAATATTAACCGCGCTGAAACAGACCGGGATATTGCATACAATGGCGTGTGGCAGGCGATATTGTATAAATCCGCTACCGTTGGGAATCTGCAATTGTTTTTGAATCAACTGTAATTAACCGGAAAGCATCATTTCCTGAATATAACTGTATGAACCTGATTAAAACCGCATTACAAAAGCCGATAGCCATCATCGTGGTAGTGATGGGACTATTGTTTTTTGGTATTCAAGCAACGCGGGATATTAAAATAGATATCTTTCCGGATCTTAACCTCCCGGCTATATACGTATCACAGCCATACGGCGGCATGTCGCCGCAGCAGATGGAAGGCTTTATTGCTACCAACTACCAGAACCTCTTCCTGTATGTAACCGGCGTAAAAGATATTGAGGCCAAAAATATCCAGGGCCTTACCATGATCAAGATCTCTTTTTACGAAGGGACAAACATGGCCCAGGCCGCGGCAGAAGTAACAGCGATGGCCAATCGTGCCTTTGCATCGATGCCGTCTGGTACGCAACCGCCCTTTATTATCCGTTTTGATGCATCTACCTTACCCATTGGTCAGCTGGCACTGAGCAGTCCTACACGCACCAATAATGAACTACAGGATCTGGCGATGACCGTTGTACGTCCGTCGTTCAGCCGGATTGCCGGTCTTACTTCACCTGCGCCTTTTGGTGGTAACTCCCGCACCATCGTGATCCATGTGGATCCGCAACTGATGCGCAGCCACCATCTTTCGGCCGACCAGGTAGTAGCCGCTATAAAAGATAATAACCAGATATCACCGGCCGGCAACGTGCGTATCGGCGATATCACCTATCTCACACCCGCTAACACCGTGATACGCACGGTAAAGGAATTTGAGAATATTCCGCTGGTAATGGGAGATGGCCCTACCGTATTTGTACGGGATGTGGCGAAGGTAGAAGATGCCGCAGACATCACCAGTAGCTACGCCGTGATCAACGGAAAGCGCTCTGTATATCTCCCTATCATAAAAACTGCAGATGCCTCCACGTGGACGGTAGTAAATAACCTGAAGGGAGCATTACCCAATATTCAGAAATTATTACCGGAAGACGTAAAGATTTCCTTTGTATTTGACCAGAGCGTATATGTGATCAATGCCGTGAAAAGCCTTATCAGTGAAGGCGTAATAGGCGCTGTACTCACGGCGCTGATGGTGTTGCTGTTCCTGGGCGACCGGCGCAGTGCCTATATCGTGATCATCACCATCCCGGTATCCATCATCATTGGCGTGATGTTGCTCAAGCTCTTCGGGCAAACGATCAACATCATGACGCTGAGCGGACTGGCGCTGGCCATAGGTATCCTGGTAGATGAGTCGACGGTAACCATTGAAAACATTCACCAGCATCTGGAAATGGGGAAGCCAAAAGCCCAGGCAATCTGGCATGCCTGCCAGGAAATTGCCTTTCCAAAACTGCTGATCCTGTTGTGCATCCTCGCGGTGTTTGCACCTTCCTTTACCATGAAAGGCGTGCCCCGTGCGATGTTTATGCCCCTGTCGCTGGCCATCGGCTTTTCCATGATCGCTTCTTACCTGTTGTCGCAAACGCTGGTACCCATTCTCGCCAACTGGATGCTGGATGCCAATAAATTCAAGCATCATGGCCACCCGCATGTGCATAGCAACGACGTGCATAAAACAGCCGGGTATATTGAAACAGAAATTGCAGATGAAAAGCAACACGCCAAAACTATTTCCGGCTTCGATCGCTTTAAGCTGCGCTTTATCGGCTGGCTGGAAACGCTGCTGAAAAGGCGGAAGCTGGTGATTGGCGCCTACTTTATTGGGGTTATTGGTATAGTAGCGCTATGTATGAGTATTATAGGCCGTGATATTTTACCTAAACTGAATAACGGGCAGTTCCAGTTAAGGCTGAAAGAACCTACCGGAACGCGCCTGGAACGGACGGAAACCATGCTTATTAAATCCACGGAAATTCTGAAGGAGGTGGTCGGCGCCAAAAACATCGACATTACTTCTTCCTTCATCGGTACTCATCCATCGTCCTATTCTACCAACCCCATTTACCTGTTTATGGCTACCCCTAATGAAGCCGTGTTGCAGGTGAACATGAAAGAGGATTTTAAGATCAACATGGATGAGTTCAAAGAGAAGCTGCGCAAGCGGATCCATGAGCAGATGCCGGAAGTAAAGATGAGCTTTGAGCCAATAGATCTTACCGACAAGGTAATGAGCCAGGGCGCCTCTACGCCGATTGAAATTGCCATCATGGGTAAAAATCTGAAGGAAAGCGTACCGTACGCGAAAAAGGTATTGGCAGAAATGAAGAAGATTCCCTTCCTGCGGGACGTGCAGATCAATCAGGCGATGGATTACCCGGCTATCCGGATAAACATTGACCGGGAGAGGGCCGGACAGCTGGGCGTAAGCGTTACAGACATCGCTAAATCACTCACGGCTTCCACCTCCTCCAGCCGTTTTACGGAAAAAAATAACTGGCTGGATGAGAAAAATGCAACGTCTTATTTTGTTCAGATCTCCGTACCGGAAAATGAGATGTCGAGTATCAATGATATGGCGGCTATTCCTATCAGCAAAAACAACACCCGGCCTTCATTGGGAGATGTGGCTATGTTACAGCCGGATACCGTGGTAGGAGAATATGACCGTATCGGCGCCGTGAGGATTGTTTCTATTGGCGCCAATATTCACAAGAAAGACCTGGGCAATGCCTCTACTGCTGTGGCGGCGGCCATCAAACGCGCCGGCGAGCCGCCGCGTGGTATTACCGTAGAAAAGCGTGGTTTGATGAACCTGCTGAATGAAACACTGGATAGTTTACAATCGGGATTGCTGGTAGCCATTATTGTGATCCTGTTATTGCTGGCGGCTAATTTCCAGTCGTTCAAAGTAGCGTTGGTGGTGGTGTCTACGATCCCGGCGGTACTGGCAGGGTCACTGATCATGTTGCTGATCACAGGTTCTACGCTTAACCTCCAATCATATATGGGGATTATTATGTCGGTGGGCGTGTCGGTAGCCAATGCGATCCTGCTGATCACCAATGCGGAAAAGCTGCGGCTGGAAAATCATGATGCCCGCAGATCGGCACTGGAAGGTACTTCTATCCGGTTGCGTCCTATTCTGATGACGAGCATCGCCATGGTGGCAGGTATGATCCCGATGGCATCGGGACTGGGTGAAGCGGGTGACCAAACAGCACCGCTGGGCCGCGCGGTAATTGGCGGGTTGATAGCCAGCACTTTTGCTTCCCTGTTTATTTTACCGCTCATCTTCGCGTGGGTACAACAGAAGTCAACAGTGAAATCGGTATCACTGGACCCTGAAGATGAAAACAGCCCGTATTACGTTCCGGGGGCGGCACGTGTTTAACACAGGTATAACTATAATGACTAAACGACATATCAATATCATGAATATAAATAAATACAGCCTGTCGTATCGGGTCATGACAGCTGCTGCATTATTATCTGCCGGTTTGTATTTCACCTCCTGTCACAGTTCCCGGGCAGACGATGAAAATGAAAAAGAAGACGGAAGTGTTCAGGTGAAAATTATTCACCTGCAAAAAAGCCAGCTGGATGCATCCCTGAAATTACCCGGAGAAATAAAGCCGTTTCAATTTGCTGATCTCTATGCAAAAGTGAACAGCTATGTAAAAAATGTAAATGTAGATCTGGGCAGCCAGGTAACTGCCGGCCAGGTGCTGGCAACGCTGGATGCGCCGGAAATGAATACACAGTTGCTGGAAGCGCAATCCAGGCTTCATACAAAGGAAGCGATGTTTCGCGCCAGCCGCGCCACGTACGAACGTTTGCTCAAAACCAGTAAGGTGCCGGGTACCATTTCTCCTAACGACCTGGATATGGCGTTTGAGAAAATGAGTGCCGATAGCGCGGAATTGTTATCCTCCCGTTCTTCTTACCATGAAGTACAGCAAATGCTGGGCTACCTGGTGATCCGCGCTCCGTTCAGCGGAGTGATCAGCCAGCGTAATGTGCACCCGGGTACTTATGTAGGCCCTGCCGGTAAGGGTTCAGATAAACCGTTGTTCCGTTTGGAAGAACAGCAGAAACTGCGTTTGTCCGTGGCCGTGCCTGAAATCTATACAGATGATGCACACCACGCCGGCAATGTGCGTTTTACCGTGAAGTCCTTGCCGGGAGACACTTTTACGGCGAAGGTGAACCGCATAGCCGGCAGCCTGGATGTAAAGCTGCGTTCTGAAATACTGGAAATGGATGTGGCCAACAAAGAAGCCCGCCTGCTTCCGGGTATGTATGCGGAAGTGCTGATGCCAATGCCAGGCAAGAAAGATGTGTACATCGTGCCTAAATCTGCCATCATTAGTAATTCAGAAAGGGTATTTGTGATTAAGTCGGTGAATAACAAAGCTGTGTGGATACCGGTGAAGTGTGGAAATGAATCCAACGGACAGGTGGAGGTTTTCGGTGATTTGTCCGACAACGACCAGCTGGTACAGAATGGCAGCGATGAAATAAAAGAAGGAACGCTGTTAACGGCAGTCGCAAAATAATGTGTGTTTAAAGGGGGAAGTTGTTTGCAGGAAAAATGGATCAACAGGTAAATGAATCGTCAGGAAAAAACAGGAATCAACGGACAAAAGAATCATTTAACAGACTGTATTCGGCAAGGTAAAGAGTGACGGATAGCAGGCAAACATACTTCCCTGATGAATCAGGCAATACAGCGCTTCCGCAAGGGGCGCTGTTGCTTTAAAACACGAAGAGAATTGTTACGCCGCGTAACAATTGTAGGTTTAGGTAAAACGGCCGGAATATTCCTATTCCGGTTTTTTTATGCGCGGATGTTGTCTTATTCAGGATTAGGAGGATTAGACGAATTGCTTTTTTTTTAAAGAAATTTCATTGGATAAGGTGTTTTTACTTTGCCTTTTGTGATGGCCTGCAGTTTATTTTTCAGCAGCATTTTTTTAAGGGAGATAGATAGTCGAGATAGAGTTTAAAGCGGCGCAGCCATTAACCGGTATAGCCCTGGATAATGGCTACTACGATCAGAATCATTTCATTAAGGCATATAAGAAGTACACGGGTAGCGTACCTTCTGCCCTTAAATAAAACATCCCAAAGCGGGACTACCAGCTTTGGGATGTGTGATATGGAGAGGATGAAAATTTACCAGTCTTTGTCTTTTGGTACAATCTGACCTTTTACTTTCTTCGCTTTGTCCTGCAATTTCTTTTCTTCCTGTGATAAAGCCTGCAACAGGCGTTCTGCTTCCTGCTTGCTCAACTTACTGGGTTGTGGCTCCGGCTTCTGCTGATCCTCTTTGTCTTTATCGCCTTTGTCCTGGTCTTTATTCTGCTGATCCTTGTTCTGGTCTTTGTTTTGATCCTTGTTTTGATCCTGTTGGTCTTTGTTCTGATCTTTATTTTTGTCTTTGTTCTGATCGTTTTTGTTCTTGTCTTTATTCTTGTCCTTGTCTTTGTTATCTTTTTTATCATTGCCGCCGCCGCCTTGCTGTTGTTTTTTCAGCATGGCCTGGGCATAGGCGAGGTTATAACGGGCATCTTCATCGGAGGGATTGACCTTCAATGCCTGTTTGTAGGATTTGATGCTTTCTTCCCATTTTTTGCCTTCCATGAAGGTATTGCCGATATTATAATCAGCGTCGGATTTGATGGCTGGTTTGCCACCCAGTTTCAGGCTGTTGGCATATTGCGCGCGTGCGTCATCGTAACGCTTTTGCTGATAGAGGGAGTTGCCGAGGTTATAACTGCCTTCGGCGGATTGGGCGTTTTGTTCCAGCGCTTTTTTGTAATTGGCTTCGGCATCGGTGTATTGTTGTTTTTTATACAGTTCGTTGCCTTTGCGGATATACTTATTGGAGCCGTTCTGCGCGAAGCCGGTAAGGCTGGCGAGCATTACTGCAATAAGGAAACTATATTTTATAAAAATGATTTTCATGAGTAATGAATTAAACTGCCGGTGATTCAGGAGTGCGCTTGAAGCGAACTTCAGGAATAAAAAATTCAATCAGCAGCAATGCCAGGCATACGCCCAGGAAATACTGAAAATAACTGTTGTAGTCGGTGAATACGTTCTCTCCAAATTCTTTCTGCTCCATGCCGTCTATCTTACTAACGAGGGTATTTACCACATCGTCGGTATTATTATCCAGGTGCTGGTAAATGCCTTTACCGGCCGCCGCAATGCCTCTGAGCTCCGCTTCATTCAGTTTGGAAATAACGGTATTGCCCTCGCGGTCTTTTTTATAGCTCCCGGTTTCCGGGTCCGGCAGGGGAGAACCTGCTACAGAACCGATGCCGATAGTATTGGTAACGGCGCCGTTCTCAAAAGCGGCTTTGGTACGCTGGATAGCGGTTTCATCATGATCTTCCCCATCAGAGATAATGATGAGGGCTTTATGTTTACGTTCTTTTTTATTAAAAGCGTCGTCAGATACCTGTATCGCCTGGCCGATGGCGGTACCCTGCGTTGGGATCATATCCGGGGATACGGTGCTGAGGTACATTTTGGCGGCAGAATAATCAACTGTGAGGGGCATTTGCAGGTAAGCGTTACCGGCAAATACCACGAGGCCAACGCGGTCATTATCCAGTTTGTCCATCAGCTTACTGATCAGCTGGCGGGCGCGGGTAAGGCGGTCCGGCTGCACGTCCGTAGCCAGCATACTTTTACTTACGTCCAGCGCTATCATCACATCCACGCCTTTGCGGGTGATTTTTTCCATGCGGCTGCCTTTCTGCAGGTTGGCCAATCCAACTACGCCGAAGAAGAAAGCCAGGAAAATAAGCAGGAACTTTAATATAAATAGTTTGCGGGAGTAGCCGGTAAAGAGTTTTTCTACCAGTGCCTGATCCCCGATGCGGCGTATAGAGCGGCGTTTCCACCACGACACGCCCAGGAAGGCCACCTGTAAAACCAACAGGAGCACCAGTGCCCATAAATATTCACTATGCTGAAATCGTAACATATTCGATTTTAAGATAACCGTTACCGGGAGTACACCAGGTAAGGTATCAAAAATAATTTTTTTGTCACGTATTGCAAGCTGTAGGAGTGGGGTTTTATCGTTTTTTTAACGATCCCGGTCCCCAGGCCGGGGCAGGGGAAGCCCGAATTGCTACATTTCGCCCTTAAAGTAACCGGCATCCGTGAGGATGTTTCTCAGGATGGCCATCCGTACTTTAGGAATATCCACTTTAGGATCTTCTGTTTCTATATTCAGCACAAAAAAGGTAGGGTGCCTGTTTTCTTCAATCCATCCTACTACCCAACCTAATTTTTTCACGTCGTTATAGTCCCATCCTGTTTTGTAAGACAGTTCATATTTCGGCGTTTTTTCCATGAGCATCACTTCCCGTACAGTTTTCATGGTTGTTTTTGCAAAAGGCAGCTGGTCGAAATAGAGTTTTTTTACAAAGCCCAGTTCTTCATCCGGTGAAATGAGCAGGGAGTTATCCAGCCAGAAAGTATCCAGGCGGCTGATTTTCATATTGCCGTACTTAATGGAGTCGAGCCACAGTTGCATCGTTGGCTGGCCGATGCGCCGGGCTACTTCCTGGAAGTAGGGTACGGCCGATTGTTTAAATGCCTGGGCCATGGTGAGGTCCTGGTTCCATGCGGGAAACTGGCGGGTTACGCTATCCCAGCGGATTACCATGCTGGTATCTTTGATAACGCCGGTATGCAGGCCCACGAGTGAATTGAATATTTTAAAGGTAGATGCAGGCTGAAAGCGCTTTTTAGCCCTGTCGAGGTTATATACTTTAAAGGTGCCCTGACTGTTGTTGAATAACATGAAAGTGCCTTCTACTTTGTATTCGGCAAAATATTTTTCCCAGTCTTGTTCTTCTTTTACATTATTCGGTGCGCAGGCAGCGAGGAACAGGCCAACCGCCAGCAACATCCAGCCAAATCGTTTCATCTGCATAATGATTGAGTAGTTATGAGGTGCAAAAGTAAGAATTACGGCGTAAGAAAAACGATTACGGGTTAGCAGGGAGATGGCAACCGGGATTATTCCGGCGTCCATCTCCCCACTAACCCGCAGTCTTATTTAATCATACTCAGTCTTTATGCACCGGGTACGGCAGCAAGTCTTATTTAATCACGCCCAGTTCCTTACCTACTTTGGTAAAGGCGGCGATGGCCCTGTCGAGGTGTTCCTGTTCGTGGCCGGCGCTGAGCTGTACGCGGATGCGTGCCTGGCCTTTTGGTACCACCGGGAAGAAGAACCCGATTACATAGATGCCTTCCTGGAGCAGTTTGTCGGCGAACTGGGCGCTCAGTACAGCATCATAAAGCATTACCGGAACAATCGGGTGGTCGCCTGGTTTGATATCAAATCCGGCTTCCGTCATTTTGCTGCGGAAGTATTTGGTATTGTATTCCAGTTTGTCGCGCAGGGTGGTGGTTTCGCTCAGCATATCCAGTACCGCGATGGAAGCGCCCACGATGCTGGGGGCCACCGAGTTGGAAAAGAGGTAGGGACGGCTGCGCTGGCGCAGGATGTCGATCACTTCCTTTGGTCCGCTGGTGAATCCGCCGGAGGCGCCGCCCAGGGCTTTACCGAGGGTGCCGGTAATGATATCCACCCGGCCCATTACACCACGGTACTCATGGGTACCGCGACCGGTTTTACCCAGGAATCCGGAAGAGTGGCTTTCATCGGACATTACGATGGCGTTGTATTTATCGGCCAGGTCGCAGATTTTGTCCAGCTGGGCAATGGTACCATCCATGCTGAATGAGCCGTCTGTAACAATGATCCGGCTGCGGCAGTCTTTGGCTTCCTGCAGTTTTGCCTCGAGGTCCGCCATATTGTTATGCTCGTAGCGGAAGCGCTGTGCCTTGCAGAGACGAACGCCGTCGATAATGGAGGCGTGGTTCAGGGCATCAGAAATGATGGCATCCTGTTCATTGAACAGGGGCTCAAATACGCCACCATTGGCGTCGAATGCCGCTACGTATAAAATAGTATCTTCTGTACCGAGGAATTTGGAGATCTTTTCTTCCAGTTCCCGGTGAATATCCTGTGTGCCGCAAATAAAGCGAACGCTGCTCATGCCATAGCCATGGGTATCAATTGCATCTTTGGCAGCTTTCACCACAGCGGGGTGTGACGACAGACCCAGGTAATTATTTGCGCAAAAGTTAAGCACGGTTTTGCCACCCACCTGTATTTCAGCTCCCTGCTCAGATGTAATAATGCGCTCTCTCTTGTACAGGCCGGCTTTATTGATATCGCCGAGTTCCTCCCGTAAACGGGTTATAAACTTCTCATTCATAAAAATTGCAATATTTAAAGTGGATCTACCAAAGTTATGGCAATAAATGTATTACGATTATTTATCGCGTAAATCAGTAACGACCGGATAAGCAAAAAGTTTGACCCAGGTGTAACATTTGCCCGCCGCCCTCCGTCATAGTACTATCATGATTATTAATGCCATGAAGTGGAAAACTGATAATTCACCCCTTTGGTAAAAGATGCTAAAAGAGCATACTTGATAAGAGGTTGATGCTCAGTTTGAAAGGAACTGTTACTACAACTGTGGGGAGAATGTACCAGCTTTAGAGTAGGTGTGGGTAACAAATATGGATTTGGTCAATGATGGGTATTAAAGTATTTGTCGGAACTTAGCACTAAAATCCCGCACCACCGGAATGACGGAAAAGGAGTACAATAAATGCGTGGATCTGTATTCGGACAATTTATTCCGCTTTATAGTAAAGAATCTGGAGCATGCGGAAGATGCCAGAGACGTAGTACAGAATTCATTCGAGATATTGTGGAAGCACTGCCAGGATGTGCCTTTTGAAAAGGCAAAGTCATACCTGTTTACAGTCGGCTACCACAATATGATAGATCATGTACGTAAGGTAAAGCGGATCACACTTGTAGACCAGTTCAAAGACGAGGATAAAGTATCGGATCATAAGATACATAACGCGAAGGAAGTCATAGAAAAAGCATTATCCAAGCTCAGTGAAGTACAGCGCTCCTTAATTATGCTCAAGGATTATGAAGGATATTCCTACGAGGAAATAGGAGAAATGATGGAGCTGAATCCTTCCCAGGTAAAGGTTTACCTGCACAGGGCCCGGATACATCTGAAGAACTACCTGGTAAAAATGGAGAATGTTATATAATATTTTTATAATAAATTAGATTTTTGTCGATAGAAATTAACATATCAAACTACGAGTCCTATCTCCTCAGCTACATTGATGGTGAGCTGAATGAGACAGAGCTGGCTGCGCTGGAACGTTTCCTGGAAAAGCATCCTCCTTTCCGTCAGGAACTGGAACTGCTGGAAGGAGCGAAGCTGACGCCGGATAAGCACGTTGTTTTTGATAATAAAGCTGCTTTATATAAAACAGCTGCCGTTGATTACGAAGTATTAATGCTGAGCCATATCGACGGGGAGCTGAGCGCTGCTGAGGAAGCCACTTTGCAGGAATACCTGCAGCAACATCCGGCTGCGCAGCGGGAACTGGCATTATTGGAGGCCACCAGGCTGGTACCTGATACCACTTTGGTATTTGCTGATAAAGCATCTCTTTACAGAAGCAGCAAACGCCGGGTTAGCCCGGTATACCGCCGCATGATGTGGGGAACTGCTGCCGCCGCGATAGTAGCGGGTCTGCTTATCTGGTTATTGCCAGCCGGCGATCAACCGGCACAAAAACCTGCCATTGCGGTAAACACACCACCTGCGGTTACTGTACCTGCGCCGGCCGTGACTCCTGAAGTAACTACACCGGTTGCTTCTGACCAATCCGCAGCTGCAACACAGGATGCGCCTGTTGCTGTATCGCGCAGCAACCAACCGGTACTGGCCAAAAACCATAAAGCCGTAACGCCACGCGAAAGCAAACCAGTTGCCGCTCCTGCAAATGGGCCCGCGCTGGCTGCTGCAGACGCCCCCAAAGCAGATTTGCCGGTTATTTCCCAGTTGCCGCCGCAGCGCAATTCTATGAGTGAAGTAGTGGAAGAGCACCTGCAACAGGCTGGTAACGCCCATGTGGTGGCGGTTCGGCCGGAAGTTAATAAGGAAGCGGTACTGGCAGCCAATACCACCAATACAAACGATCATTTAAATAATAAAATAGTTCCTGCAACCGAACAGCCAGGCGCTCCCGGTGAGCTGATCATGTCTGTTAGTGGCAGCGACAGCCGGATTTTAGATAAGGTAACCAATGTTGCAAAGCTTTTTTCCCGGAGAAGGAATAAATAATAAATCATGGTCATAGCATATGAAGCATAAATTTTTACTCATTTTGTTACTGGTATTATGTGGCGGGTGGGCTCATGCGCAAAAGGCAGATAAAACTACACCGGCACCACCGGACACCATACAGATCAAAGGGTTGATCATTATCAAAGGAAAGAATGATAAGGGACGGACCAGTTATAAGTTCTATAACGATACCGCCTATGCACGCCAGAAGCTCAAAAAGAACCTGCAAACCAAATGGTTCGTTTTTGACCTGGGATTCAACAATTATATTGATCACAGCGACTATAACGGAGCCAGCTTTATTAATTATTACCCCAATAACAGCGCTTATTACAATGGAGCACCTGCCCCGGTGTCCAAATCATATGATTATTCTGCTGTAGGCCTCGCCACTTTTGCCCCAAGGGATGCCAGTGCGCCGTTGACGCCTTCAGAATTTAAGCTAATCACCGGAAAATCAATCAATTTTAATATCTGGTTATTTCAACAGCGACTTAATATAACAAAACACAAACTTAACTTGTTATATGCTTTAGGATTAGAGATGAATAACTATAGGTATGCCCGGAGCATCACGTATTTACCGGGTTATCCTACACAAATAATCAGAGATTCCGTAGAATTTTCAAAGAATAAGCTGTTTGCCGAATATATATCGATCCCGGTAATGCTTAATTTTAATTCTAACCCTGCCCGCCCGAGCCGTGCGTTCCAGGCGAGTTTCGGTGTCTCTGGTGGTTATCTCCTCAAATCCAGAACCAAGCAGGTAAGTGAAGAAAGAGGCAAGGTTAGAAAAACGGACGACTTTAATCTTAACAAGTGGCGTTTCGGCCTTACCAGTGAACTGGGCTATGGACCTGTAAAGTTGTATGCAAATTTTGCCCTTACGGCATTACATGACTATGGGTTACAACAATACCCATTTTCAATAGGTATCCGGTTAAACGGATTCTAAGATTTATTAGCCAGTCCTAAATTGTGTTTATGCGTTCTTTTGTTGCTTTGATGACATGTATTGGTTGCATTGCATGGATTCACTCCTGTGAGAAACGTTTGTTAGGCGTTAGACTCGAAAAAAATAATTTACTTATTGATCAGCCAGAGCAGTTGCCCGTAGCAGTTGCACCAACCAGCATTCCCGCTGCCCGGTACATTTCCCAGGTAATTCCTGCCACCAATACCATAACCGTTCCCGTTAGCCATAACAGGCGCCGGGTGAAAGCGAAAAAACAGGCCGGTAACAGCATGGCCATCGACTCGCTGCTGCTTAACCAGGTTTTTGTGCGCGGAAAGTATACCATTTATAATAACCAGAACCCCTGATATCAACCCTCTTCTTGTTAATTTGATCACCGGCCAGGCAACCGGTTGCAATTCCTATGCATCTACCGCTCATACAATTCTCCCTTTTTTCCCGCTTTATAATTTTGACTTCCGGTATATTTGACAGACTAATTTCAAAAAACCAACTATTTGTATGAGTCTTAAAAGAGTCGTATTACTATTCCTGTTTGCCTGCTCGCTCAAAGTAGCGGGAGCCCAGGGAAAATATCAATGGAAGGAGGGTACTGGTGGCGGTTATACCTATAAGTACGTTTCCGATGATCCCATGAAGGCGCGCTTTTATACGCTGAAAAACGGCCTGACAGTTATCCTGAGTGTCAATAAAAAAGATCCCCGCATCCAGACACTGATCGGTACCCGCGCCGGCAGCGATAATGATCCAAAAGACCACACCGGCCTGGCACACTACCTCGAACACCTCCTGTTTAAAGGCACTGAAAAATTTGGTTCGCTCAACTGGGCAAAAGAAAAACCACTGATCGATGAGATCTCCAATTTGTATGATAAATACAATAAAACAGTGGACCCTGCTGCCCGTAAAGCTGTTTATCATGAAATAGACAGCGTTTCCGGAGTAGCCGCCAAATATGCCATTGCCAATGAATACGACAAAATGATGTCGGGCATGGGCGCACAGGGCACCAACGCCCATACCTGGGTAGAAGAAACTATTTATGAGGAAGATATTCCTTCCAATGCCATCGACAAATACCTGACCGTACAGGCGGAGCGTTTCCGTGACCCGGTTTTCCGCCTGTTCCACACCGAACTGGAAGCCGTATACGAAGAAAAGAACCGCGGACTGGATAATGATGGCCGGAAAGTGTACGAAACCATGCTCGCAGCCCTGTTTCCTACCCATAACTATGGTCAGCAATCTACCATCGGTACCGTTGAACATCTCAAAAATCCAAACCTGAAAGTAATCCGCGAATTCTACAACGAATACTATGTGCCTAATAATATGGCCATCGTAATGGCGGGTGATTTTGATCCGGATTATGTGATTAAATCTATCGATCAGAAATTCAGCTATATGAAAGCCAAACCGGTAAAGGAATACAAGCCTGCCCCGGAAGCGCCGATCAAATCGCCGGTAATGAAAGAAGTACTTGGCCCTGATGCTGAAAGCGTAGATATCGCCTTCAGAATGCCCGGCGCCCTCGATACCAAATCCAACCTGGTACTGGGTGTGCTCTCTTCCATTCTCCAGAATGGTAAAGCCGGTTTGATGGATCTCAATATCAACAAGCAGCAGAAAGTACTGAACGCCAGTGTAAGTGTACTTGGCCTGAAAGACTACTCCATCTTCTCGCTGAGCGGTAAAGCCAAACAAGGCCAAACCCTGGAAGAAGTAAAAGCGCTTTTACTGGGCCAACTGGATATCCTGAAGAAAGGAGATTTTGATGAAACCCTGGTGAAAGCCATCGTTAATAATGCCAAGCTGAGCGAACTGCAGGGCCTGGAAAGCAATAACAACCGCGCTACCGCCCTGATGGACGGATTCATTAAGAGCAGGGGTCAAAACTGGTTATATGATGTAGCTTATGTGGATGATATGGGTACGGTTAACAAAAAACAAATTGTTGACTATGCCAATAAATTCCTCAACGATAACTATGTCATTGTTTACAAACGCAAGGGCGAAGACAAGAACATCGAAAAGGTAGAGAAACCTGCCATCACCCCCGTGGAAGTAAACAGGGAAGCACAGTCGACTTTCCTGCAACAGGTGGCTGCCATGCCTGCCACGCCGGTAAAACCACAGTGGCTGGATTATGAAAAAGATATCCAGAAAACCGCGATAGGTAATACCGATATGATGTATGTACAAAACAAAGACAATGGTCTTTTCCACCTGTACTACCGTTTTGATATGGGTACCTGGAGCAATAAGAAACTGGCCCTGGCAGCGCAATACCTGCAATATCTGAGCACCGACAAATACACCTCTGAGCAGATCAGCAAAGAGTTTTATAACATCGCCTGTAACTTCAGCGTATCCGCTTCTGCTGAAAACACCACGGTGGTGATCAGCGGTTTGCAGGAGAATTTCGATAAGGCCGTTACCTTATTTGAACACGTGATTGCCAACTGCAAGCCTAATGAAGACGCACTGGCAGCACTGAAAGGCCGCATCCAGAAAGGCCGCTCCGACAGCAAACTGAATAAGGGCGCAATTATGAAAGGAGTAGTAAACTATGCAATGTATGGCGCAAAAAATCCGTTTAATAACCAGTTAAGTCAGGCTGAGCTGGATGGTGTTACTGCATCAGAACTCGTTACTATTTTGCATGAACTGCCTGCTTACAAGCATACTATTATTTACTGGGGACCTCAGCCACTGGCTGCTGCTGCGGCCGAAGTGAAAAAGCTGCACCCGCTGCCGGCAACCTTTAAGCAGGCACCGGAAGCTATAAAATTTGCGAAAGATAACCAGGATAAAAGCCAGGTGCTGTTTGCAGACTATGATATGGTGCAGACAGAAGTAAACTGGGTAAGGAATTCAGCGGCATACAGTCCTGCCAACACAGGCGTGGTGACGCTGTTCAACAGCTACTTTGGTGGCGGAATGGGATCTGTTGTATTCCAAACCATCCGCGAATCCAAAGCATTGGCTTATTCTACCTATGCCTACTACGCATCTCCCGATAAAAAAGACGACCGTTATTCTGTATTGGCCTACGTTGGTAGCCAGGCAGATAAAATGAATGACGCCATTTCAGGTATGAACGAATTGCTGAACGATATTCCCCGTGCCGATAAACTGCTGCAAACTGCTAAGGAAAGCATGAAGCAGGATATTGAAACAGAACGTATCACCAACGATGGAATTGTTTTCAGTTTCCTGGCCGCACAGAAGCTGGGATTAAATACGGATATCCGCAAACAGGTGTACGAGTCGATCGACAAAATGAACTTTGACGAAGTGAAGAAGTTCCATGATGAGAACCTGGCGCACAAACCATATACTTATTGTATTGTTGCTTCTGAAAAGAAGATCAGCACAGACGATCTGAAAAAATATGGCGATGTGAAGAAGCTCACGCTGGAAGAGATCTTCGGCTACTGATTACCGTAAGAAAAAATCTGATAAAATACAAAGGCACAAAGTTTTACGCTTTGTGCCTTTGTATTTCCAACCATCTCCCAAACAATAAATGATTATTCTGCTACGTTATCTGCATATTTATTACTCCTATGAAGAAGTGCTGTCATTACTGGTTGGTAGCTGTTCTGTTGCTGCTGCCGCTAAGTGGATTTATCAACGAATCTGATTTGTATAGTGTAAGGTTAAATGCTGCCAACATTGATCCTGATAAAATTTTCCTGCTGATAGATAAAAGCGATTACCGGTTGTATGTATACGAAGACGTGACGTTG
Organism: Chitinophaga sp. RCC_12; assembly: GCF_041360695.1. Taxonomy (NCBI): domain Bacteria; kingdom Pseudomonadati; phylum Bacteroidota; class Chitinophagia; order Chitinophagales; family Chitinophagaceae; genus Chitinophaga; species Chitinophaga sp. RCC_12. Next base: position 405,973 of record NZ_JBFUPS010000002.1, on the reverse strand, counting down.
AGAAAAATCTACAAGGTGGTATTTGGTAACCGCGACCAAACCGATAAACAAGTTGAAGGTGATCGCAGAACACCGGAAGGAACTTTCCATATTTTAACCAAAAGAGTGGATAAAAGCTGGAGCAGGTTCATGCTGCTGGACTATCCCAATGAGGTGTCCTGGCAGAAGTTCCGTGTGCGTCAGTCACAGGGCATGGTGTCCTCCAGCGCCAGTATTGGCGGGGCTATCGGCATCCACGGAGTGGAATATAATTCCGGTATCCGGGATAGTTATGTGGAAGGACGTATTAACTGGACACTGGGTTGTATCAGTATGAAGAACTCAGATGTTAACGAATTATACGAGGTCATCAAAGTGGGAACCCCGGTGGTTATTCGCCGGTAAGGTTTTTGCTGATTATTTTGCAGTGACTCCCGGTGACAGTTGCCTATTGTAATTTAGCATCCACCACAAACCGGTACGGCATCTAGTGGGGCAGTACTACTGCACCATGACTCAAATATAAACGGCGGGTCAGATCCTGTGAAGAGCGCGCTCCACTCGTATGGTGCGCGCTTTTTTATGGTTGCAGAAAAGCGGTGACTTCCTTCATCCAGGTTGTGGAATCTTTGCCGCAAAACGACTGGTGTCCGGCGTTGGGGAAGATGTACAGCTTTTTTTGCCGGGTACCTAAATGAGCAAATACCTCCCGTGTTTCCTGTTCCGTAACCCGGATATCCTGTTTCCCGTAAAAATATAATACCGGCATATGTATTTGGCGGGCGTAGCTTTCCGGCTTAAAACCAGCGCCCCAGAAGCCTTGTTCTATTCCTCCCCAGAAGGTAAGGATCTGTGAAAAAGGAAATGCCGGCAGATGTACCGCGCGCATCCTGCTTTTTACGGCGTCTGTAAGCGTAGCAAACGGGCACTGGAGGATGAGTTGCTTTGGTGTGAGCCCGTATTCAGGAACAGCCTTTAAAATAGCGGCAGCGCCCATGCTTACTCCCCACAGGATCACCGGTTGCTTGTTTTTCTGTTTTACATACTCCCATGCCAGCGTTACATCTTCTGCTTCTTTGTAGCCTACGCTGCAGGTATATCCTTCGCTGTTGCCATGGGCGCGGAAATCCAGTAAAAAAGTATTGTAGCCCAACGAGCGGAAACGATTTGCCTCCGGCAACAGTGAGCCTTTATTGCCATTGTAACCGTGGAACAGGATAACTGTGCCGGTAGCCGCTTTGGCTGGGATCCACCAGCCTTCCAGCCGGAGGCCGCCGGCAGTGTGCAGCAATACGGTTTCGTAAGGTACTGATGGGAAACTGGTGGTAGCGGATTTGGCAATGCGTACACCAAACAAAATGGTTTTTATCTTTTCACCCGTACTCATTTGTTCCGGGAGTTTGTTCCTGCGGCCGCCGTCGTCATAAAAGTGGGTAAACTTCCACGCATGAAAGGCCCCGATGATATTAAGTAATACGAAAAGGATGATGCAGGTCCAGGCCAGCTTTTTGAAGAAACGCTTCATAGTATAATCAGGTACAACAAAGGGATGCAAATTAATCTGCATCCCTTTGTTTTTTAAAAAGCTTTGGAAGCTGTTACAGTTTTCCTCTTTTGATTTCGTCTACCACGCCAGGATCCAGCAGGGTAGAGGTATCGCCTAAGTTGTCCATATCGTTTTCAGCAATTTTGCGCAGGATGCGGCGCATGATTTTACCGGAACGGGTTTTAGGCAAACCGCTTACGATCTGTATCTTATCCGGCTTGGCAATGGGACCGATGATGCGGGCCACTGTTTGTGCGATATCTTTTTTAGTCAGTTCAGGATCATGCGTGAGACGTTCGGTGATCACATAAGCATAAATGCCCTGGCCTTTAATATCGTGAGGATACCCAACCACGGCGCTTTCCACAACGCCGGCGTGCATATTGATGGCATTTTCCACTTCCGCTGTACCGATGCGATGACCGCTTACATTGAGTACGTCGTCCACGCGGCCGGTAATTCTATAATAGCCATCTTCATCTCTCAGGCAGCCGTCGCCGGTGAAGTAGAGATTTTCGTAGGTAGAGAAATATGTTTTACGGAAACGTTCGTGATCGCCGTAGGTGCTGCGCAGCATGCCGGGCCAGGGGAACTTGATGCAGAGGTTCCCGCTTACGCCGTTGCCTTTGAGTTCTTTACCGGTTTCATCTACCAGGATCGGTTGTACACCCGGCAGTGGCAGGGTGGCGTATCCTGGTTTTTCTTTGGTGATGCCTGCAATAGGGGTGATCATGATACCACCGGTTTCTGTTTGCCACCAGGTATCTACGATCGGGCATTTGCCTTTGCCGATATTATCTTTAAACCAATGCCAGGCTTCTTCGTTGATCGGTTCTCCTACGCTGCCCAGTTTTTTGAGGGAGCTGAGGTCTTTATGATTAACGGGGCCGAGGCCATAGCTCATTAGGCTGCGGATGGCTGTTGGTGCGGTATACAGGATATTGACACGGAATTTATCTACAATTTCCCACAGCCGGCCGGCGTCGGGGTAGGTAGGCACCCCTTCAAACATGAGCGTGGTGGCGCCTGCGCTGAGCGGACCATAGGCAATGTAGCTGTGACCGGTAATCCAGCCGATATCTGCAGTACAGAAATATACTTCACCGGGTTGGTACTGGAAGGTATTTACGAAGGTATAGTTGGCGTATACCATGTAGCCGGCGCAGGTGTGAACCACGCCTTTGGGTTTGCCGGTAGAGCCGGAAGTATAAAGGATGAACAGGAGATCTTCTGCATCCATTTCTTCCGCCGGGCAGGGCGGGTTGCCCATTGTTTCTACCTGTTTTATTTCATCTTCCCACCACAGGTCCCTACCTTTCAGCATGCTTACCGGGGTGCGGGTACGTGTACATACAATTACTTTTTTTACAGATGGACATGCCATTAATGCGTCGTCCATAACGGATTTCAGCGGGATATCCTTTGCGCCGCGGTATGCGCCGTCGCAGGTGATTACCAGGCTGCACTGGGCATCCTGTATCCTGTCGGCAATAGACTGTGCGCTGAAACCCCCGAATACTACGGAGTGAACAGCGCCGATACGGGCGCAGGCCAGGATGGCGATCGCCAGCTCCGGGATCATGCCCATGTAAATACATATCCGGTCGCCTTTTTTAACGCCGTTGTTCTTGAGCACATTCGCAAACTGGCAAACCTTGTTGTATAAGTCGCGGTACGTGATAATGCGGTGGTGTTCTTCCGGGTCATTGGGTTCCCAGATGATGGCGGGAGTATTGCCCAGTGTGCCCAGGTGGCGATCCAGGCAGTTTTCTGTAATGTTCAGTTTAGCGCCGGTAAACCATTTAATTTCCGGGTCTTTGAAGTTCCAGTCCAATACCTTGTCCCATTTGCGACGCCAGTAAAAATGGTCTGCTACATTGGCCCAGAAGCCTTCCGGGTCAATCACACTCTGTTGATAAGCCTGCTGATAATCTTCGATACTCTTGATCTGGTATGGGTACGACATAGCACCGTAATTGTTTATTGGTTAAGTACAAGCATTTTCCTAACGGGCTTTAAATTTAAGAAAAACCAGATGGTTTGGTAGAGATAATCTAAAAAATCATATTAAAAGCAGATTATTTTTCAACATATGAGCGGAGGTATTTGTAAATATCTGCTTCCTGGGGATTAGCAGGGTTGCCCAGTTGCAGGTAGCGTTTATAGTAACGGGTAGCCAGCGGTTTGTTGCGGAGATGTACCTCGTAGATGCGGCCAATACTGTATTGGTGCAGGGGTTGGTGAAAAAGATAGTAGGCGGTATCCAGGTTGGCGACGGCTGATTTGTATTGGCGGAGGCCTTCGTAGTTCACCGACTTCCCGCTGTAGTAGCTGTTCAGGCTTTTCGAGGTAGCCATGTCGATGCAGGTTTGCAGCAGTTCATTGCTGGCGGTATAGTTTTTTAATGCGGTATAGGCAAGGGCTGCGTAATACGTAATGGTTTCAGACTGCCCTTTATTGGCCTGCACGTATTCATACACGTTGATGCATTGCGGGTATTGTTTGAGCGTATACCAGGCAGCAGAAACGATGCTGAAGGTGTTGGGTGACAGGATATTCATGCGCATCAGTTGCGTGCCGAGGTCGGTACAGCGGGTATAATCTTTCAGGAACCAGGCGGACCTGATGGCGGTCATGATAACGGTGGGCTGGAGCGAGTCTGTTTTCAGAAAGGTCCGCAGGATGCTGTCTGCCAGCGGATATTGCTGCTTTTCGATCAGTTCTTCCCCTAAACGTGCGGTTACTTTTGGATCTGCCGGATTGAGCGCATATGCTTTTTGCAGGTAGAAAAATGCCGTATCCGGCTGTTGTGCTGCGAAGCAGGCGAAGCTGAGTTGTTTGTATGCAGTGGCATTGGCGGGTTGTAGCCGGACAATTTGCCGGTAGTGAAAAATGGCAGGCAGCGGGCTTTCCAGCTGCATGCTGATGCTGGCCAGGTATTGATGTGCCGGCACATTGTTGCTGTCCAGTGCCAGTACCTTTTCATAATGGGTCATGGCATCTTTTGTTTTTCCCGAGAGGTAGTACGTATATGCCAGGAGGGAAAGCTGCCCGATATTATTTTCCTGTACGCGCGGCTGCAGGTAGTTGATGGCGGCTTCATATTGCTGGTTCTGGAGGTATTCCATCAGCTGCGTGCGGTCGATAGATTCCTGTGCCAGGGCCACGGTAGCGATATTTATAAGTAGCAGCAGGCTGATAAACCACTGGGTTATCCGATATATAATCCGGTTCATAGACATTGTATTTATCCTTAAAACTAATAATTTAGTTTTAAAAAGAAAAACTTAGTTGATCGTAATCCGGAAGTTAAAATCCTAAAAGATATCTCAGTGAAATCAGTATAATCAGCGTAATCCTGCTCCAAGACAATTTCCATCGCCGAAGGCGATGCTAGTAAAAGTAAAGCCTCGTTTGCCCGGGGTGGGGAACAAGGCTTTACGGAGCATGATTACTTTTACGTAAGATGTTATTACAAACGGCGGATGAAAGGCAACAGGGATCATTTGGAAGGTTTCCGGTATTTGGCCAGGTCATCTTCACCGGATGCAAATACTTCTTCCATAATTTCAATGATTCGTTGCTTTTCCGCATTACTGAGTGCAGGAATGATTTTTCCTTTCTCATTTGGATTCGGCTTATCTCTTCCGCGCATCTTGCGATAAAATGTGGGTGTGCTCCAGTTACATTCTTCACATACTTTCTCCCTGAACAGCACAGGAAGACTGGAAAGTTTGGTGTGAATGTCAAGTAGCACATTTATTGGTTCTTTGCTCATAGTGGGTATTATTTTCAGAATGATTGGATATGGTTAACAAATGAATTGTCGGAATAGTAGAACATGTTTTAAAGTTACTTTAAGGTGTAAGCAAATATATTTATAATCATGCAATTTATAATTATAAAACTTTACTTTCTTCAAAAAAAATATGTGATGATATAACTGTTTACAGTAGCGGGTTTGAGAGAATTATTATGCTTTTGTTTATGATTCGTTAATCTATAAATGATGTGTATCGTTTACACAATAATCCTGTTTGTTATCATTCTGATTTCATCGTTATTAAATCGATAAATATTTCTTGTTATTTTTTTGCGTATACCCTTTGTAGTTAGTACGGATATTTGTTGCCAGGGCTGGTTACGGACTTATATTTTTTTCGTTAAATTGATATTTTTATTTACAGAATGAAATATTAATTGTTAAATTATACGATAATACGACAGGTCATCCTGTATGTAGCATCATAATTTAAAATGAAAAGGGATGCAGTCGAGCCTGATACACATGGGACACCGGTTGAAACAGATCTTGAAGCAAAAAAAAATAAAGATTGTTGATTTCGCCACTATGGCCGGTTTTACAAACCAAATCGCTCATTATCACTTGCGGAAAAGTGATATGAAACGCGCTACGATGGAGCGCTTTTGCGCGCTTATTGGTATTACCCCTGAGGAATTTATGAGATGGAATGGCGCGATGCAGCTAACGAATGGTAAAAGTATACATCACGGAGAACGCTTACAGCATATCATTGCAGAGAAAGGGTTGAATAAAAGTAAGCTGGCCGGCCGTTTGGATATGAGCCGTCGTACCATGTATAACTTATTTGAGAAAGAAAGCTTTTCGCCGGACGAACTGGACAGGGTGGCAAAAGGATTGGATATGAGCGTGGATGCCTTTCTTAACCCTGGTACCGTGCAGGAAGCCCGTAATACGGACAGCGAAGAAATGATGTTGCTTAGGGAGAAATATTATAAGCAGCTGGAAGAATATACGCAGTTGCTGAAAAGTCATGCTGCACTGAAAGATGAGTTGCTGCAGATAAAGAAAGAACTGGCGGCTTTCCGCAAACAAAATAGTTAAAATAGCATCCAGTTTGTTATAATGATATTTGTTGATAGTTTTAGCCACTGTACTTTAAAATTCAAGAGAACAACCGCTGTTTTGAGAACATAAAAGTATTATATTTGTATACACACCCCATTCTTCACCAAAACAGGAATCGTATAAATGTCAGTTCCATATTATGTTCATGCAGGCGCCAGGTTGCGGCGTATACTGAGGCAAAAGGAAATTGTGATCCTGCATTATGCTAAGAAAGTTAAATTAACCCCGCAAGGCCTGTATCGTTATTTTTCGCAGGCAGCTATTAAAAAGGAAAAGCTGGATATATTGCTGGAAGCCGTTCCCGTTACGCTGGAGGACTTTTACCATTGGAACTCACTGGAAGGAAATACCTGCCATCAGGGGGAACTGCTGCAGTTATATCTTGCGAAGCAAAAAATAACAGATGAGCAACTGGCGGCTCAACTGCACATATCGTTAAATAATATGCATGAATGGCTGGATACTGCGGTATTCAGCGATAAGCAGCTGGAGCTGTTACGGGAACATTTGCAATTATCTCCCGGTTACTTTACCGGTCCACCCGCCCTGAAACAGGAAGTTAACTGGGTGGAAGCCTACCTGGACAAATGTATGGAGGTACAACAGTACGCCCGCAAGGTAAGCACCCTCGAAAAAAGGATCAGTACCCTGGAATCCAGGTAAGCCGGGATCAATCCGGTGTTAGCTCACAGCCAGCAAATGGTTTTCATTTTTTACAGCACTCAATTCAAAATATTCAGCTACTTCTTCCCAGTTGTTTACCCGTTTGTAATCGGTAAGAGGTAAATTGTGCGGTGCTGTAAACAGGAGTGGTGTTCCTTTAAAAGTAGACAGGTTTTTATCGTGGTCGTCAATCATGTAATCCGCTTCCACAATGGTTTTGGACCCGCAGAATACTATGTTTTTCCAGCTGATAAAAGGGAAATGTTCATTCAGCCATGCGTGTTTTTCCGCCAGTGACAATGGAAATTCCATGGCTGCGGATACTACAAAAACTTCGTGTTGGTCTGCCAGTGCCTTTACTACTTCCTGGCTGCCCGCCATTACCGGTATCCCCCTGAAAAATCCCGGGGCACTCAGTATTTTCGTGGCTACTCCCTCAGGGAAAGCGCTGCCTTCGGGGATGTTGTTCAAACGCTCCGGATCTATTACTTCACCATATTCCTTTGCGTATACGTCCAGCAGATGTTGGGTAAGGTCTGCCATTACATTGTCCATGTCGATTGCTATTCTTGCCATATTTTGCTATTTTATGCAAAGTTATGCGATATTCTGCAAATTATTGCATAATCTTTCATAATATTGCATAAAATAGCACGACCCATGTTGAGAGAGGAAAGATTGGATTATATCCTCAAAAAGCTGCAAACAGATCATAAAGTGCTGCAAACAGAGCTTAGCAGTGATTTGCAGGTATCGGAAGACACCGTGCGCAGGGACCTTGAATCGCTGGCGCAAAACGGGCAGCTGATCAAAGTACGGGGAGGAGCGATCCCGCATTCACCGAATCCTTATTCTTTTAAGGAGCGTATCGTATATCATGAAGATGATAAGAAGCATATTGCCACCAAAGCCCTGGCGTATCTGCATAATGGTCAAACCATTATTCTTGATGGTGGAACTTCTACTTTAATGCTGGCAAAACTGTTTCCTGCTAATCTTCATATCACGGTTATTACGAACAGTGTACCGATAGTGGCACAACTGATAGAGCACCCCGTTATCGAAGTGATTTTCACGGGTGGGCTGATTGGTAAAGATTCCCAAACAGCCGGTGGTATGGATACGATCCGTATGCTGGAGAAAATGCGGGCGGATATCTGCTTCCTGGGCATCTGCAGTTTGCATCCGGATGCGGGCGTAACAGGCCTGGATCTTGGTGAAGCAGATGTGAAAAGCGTAATGGTTGGATCTGCCAATAAAACCATCGCACTGGCTACCAGTGATAAAATGGGTACAGCAGAACCTTTTAAAGTATGTGATATCACAGGCCTGGATACGATTATTACAGATAATCCGGACCTGCCATCTCTAAAACCTTATATTAACCTTGGAATACAGGTGATCTGATCAATTCAACTTTTATCTGACCGAAGATGTTACACGATCTACCGATGGTAATGATTAATAAAAGAGCCACGCGTATTGCGGTGAGCGCCTTGTTTTTTTTAACCGGACTATGCTTTTCCAGCTGGGCTTCCCGCATTCCGGATATTCAGCTCGCATTAAAATTAAATGATGCCGGGCTGGGAAGCGTGCTGCTGGCGCTGCCGGTGGGTTCCATCATTTCCCTGCCGGTTGCCGGCATACTGGTATCGAAATACGGCAGCCGCCAGGTACTGCTGATTGCCGCGGTGGCGTATGCCGCGGTACTGCCGGTGCTCGGACTGGCGCATACTTCCCTGGAGCTGAGTGCATTCCTGGTATTCTTTGGCTTTTTTGGTAACCTTGCCAACATTGCGGTGAACACACAGGCAGTAGGCGTGGAGGCCATGTATGGCCGTTCTATTATGGCTTCGTTTCACGGATTGTGGAGTGTAGCGGGTTTTACCGGGGCGGCTTTTGGTACCTGGATGACAGGTTTGCACCTGGCGCCGGTATATCACTTTTTAATTGTTACCGCGGTTTCCTGGATCCTCATCGTCATCACAATGAACCGGCTGGTGGTTCGTGTAACCAATGAAAATAATGCACCTTCTTTATTTGGCAGGCCGGATGCTTTCCTGTTTACGCTGGGAATTATCGCCATGTGCTCTATGATCTGCGAGGGTACTATGTTTGACTGGAGCGGGGTTTATTTCCGCAGGGTGATACAGGTCAGGGAGGGATGGTCCGGCGCGGGTTATGCTGCCTTTATGAGTACCATGGCATCCGGACGTTTTATAGCAGATTACCTGACTACACGGCTGGGTGTTAAAAAGATGCTGCTGATAAGCGGTGGACTTACTGCCAGTGGTTTGCTGGTAGCGGTTATCTTTCCTTACTTTGTTCCGGCCATGCTGGGCTTTATGCTGGTGGGCGCCGGTGTATCGGCAGTGGTGCCGCTGGTATACAGTGCTGCGGGCAGATCTACAAAATTACCGCCGGGGATGGCACTGGCCACGGTATCTACCATCGGTTATTTCGGATTCCTGTTTGGACCTCCGCTGATTGGGTTTGTAGCCCAGGCTACCAATCTTGGCGTGGCTTTTACGATGATTGCTGTTATGGGCGCTGCCATAGCCGTGATGTCTTCCAGGATTAAATTATAATCCTGCTACCGCCGCTGCTCCATTTTTGTGGGGCAGCGCGCGGAAAGAAAGTTCCTCTTCCCGGTGGTCGAGCATCAGCCAGTATTCACCGGTATCTTCTTCCCGTTCGGGTAACTTCATGCCCGCAAGCGCTGTGAGCAAGGGTTCCGGCGGATGATCAAATGGCACCAGCCTGACCAGCGGATGTAAGCTTGTTTCATCGTCACCGGTTTCCATCAGTGATTCCCGCGGTAAAAATTTCAATTCATTCATGGCGAGCTCCATCACTACAATTTCCCGCAGGTAAGGGTTCACAATTTCCCTGCTTAGTAATTTCTGCAACAGGAATTCCCCAAAGATGTTGATTTCCCTTTTAAACTGAAGATCCGATCGGTTGTCGATGGCCCAAAACGCTTCTATTACCGGCATCAGTTGCCCGCCCAGTAAAAAACAGGTATAAGGAAGCATCGTGTAAATGGGCGTGATCCTGTTTACCCGGTACAGGGTACAACTTACCGACATGCCCTGCTGGTACACTACTGTTTGCAGCCGTCGCTGCTCACGGCCGGTAAGATCGTACCGTGATAATACTGCTGCGGCATCATTCCGCAGCTGCAGGCATAATTGCGGGGAGGCAATCAGGTCTGTCAGTGCTTTCTGAAAAGATAGAAGTGACATAGTATTCAGGTATGATAAAGGTTCCAGGCTGCTTTCGCCCTGTTCAGCTCGCGGGTAACACCGTCGAATTGCAGCAGGTGAAAATAAGATTCATGAAACTCGAAGGTGATGCCGCATAAATTGGGTACTAACGGTAACGTATAATCGAGTAGTTCCCATACTTCCGGCGGACACGGCCCTGCGTGGGAATCAGTGTACATGCCGGCCATTTCGTTTCCGCCTGCAATATGTATTTCAATGACTTTATCCAGTTCCAGTTGTGCTATGAAAGCTTTTGCATCGAAGTGATGATTCACTGCATTCGTATATACATTGTGGATGTCCAGCAGTAAACCGCAAGAAGTATCGCGTGATAACTCATTAAGAAAGGCGGTTTCGCTGAGTTCCTGTTCGGGAAGGTCGATAAAGTATACATTATTTTCCACCAGGAAAGGTGTGCTGATGGAGCGTTTGATGGCATTGATGCGACCACCGATCATATCCAGTACTTCATAATCATATGGTACCGGTACAGCAAGTCCTGCATTGTGTTCTTCCTGTTCTTCGTTGTGCACTTTTACAAAAGAGAGGTGATCGCTATGCCATTTAAAGCGATAGCGTTCATGCCATTCTTTCATTTTTTGCAGATAAGCTTTATCGAAGATACCTGCACTGCCGAGGGAGTAGGAGATATTGTGAGAAGTTAAAGGATATTGGGCTGCTATTTTATCCAGGACTTTCATCCAGGATTCAATTTCTTCAAACCGTTGTGGAGTATTGTTTCCGCGATCCGTCCAGAACATATCCGGGATAATCTCCACGTAATCGCAAATGCCGGGGCATGCATCCAGGTATAGTTCCAGCGCAGGATTGTAGAGGAGGCCTACGCCCAGCTGTGGAATAGTTTGCTGATAAAGACGGCCCACCCTGGCTGTTGATAATACTTGTGACATGGTGAGGAGGTTTAAGAACCGTCCCGGCAAGGCCGGGACGGTATCCGCATTAATGTTGTTGTTTGATAGCAATGTCTTTGATGACCGCCATTTTATCCAGGTCAACTTTAATCACTTCTTCCAGTTTTTCCCGGATGTTAAAGTGAACGCCGGATAAGCAGGCCTGGCATCCGCGGGGATTGATTTGTTTGATCACCATAGATTGCAGTTTGGCGATGTCTTCCATTTTGGTGCCTTTAGGAACGGCAACATCTACGTGACCATTGTCGCCGTAATGAATTTCAGCTGTGCGCATGACGTTTAATTTTGGGGTGTTTAACTATAAAATAAAAGGAGGATTCCCTGCAGGGCAGGGCTGTCGTAGAATTTAGTGCCAGTCTTTTTGGGGTTGCAGCGCAGTTTATTTTTAACTGCGGATGATAAAGTTAGGAGAATAAGATGAAATCATGATAAGTATTTATACGGGAAAGTGAGGAACGGGTAATTCCTGAAGATCATGAGCAGGGGATCTTTATCAGCATCGGCTTAATTGATTCGTCAGTTTAAAGGTATTCGCCAGGATGAATTCGAGGTCTTGTTCATCTGTTATCAATTGGTTGATTTTTAGTCTTAGGTAGAATAGTGCAGTTTCTGCATCTTGCCAACTGATATTAAGCGACAATGAACGGCCAAGTGAGGGATGCAATAAAAAGCCCAGATATGGCATCAGACTTGGTACTATGGACGCTGGTTTCGCAATGGTGATGAAGGTTTCATCAAAGTTGGCGTGGCCTGTGCTAATTTTGCCCGGATATAGCCAGTTTAACAGGTTCATGAGCGGACCAGTAGTGAAAATTTTCAACCTGTTTTTTTGCACCGGTAGCTCCATTAACAGCACTGTTTGAGTATCATAGATGTTTCCGATTTGCCGCCTGGGGTCATCGATTGCGTGCCATTTGAATTTTTGCTGTTGTTCGTAGGTATTCTTGGTGTGTCTCCAGGAAAAAGACAAATGTCCTTCTGTAAGATGATAATTAAAATCAAGGTTGAAGCGGTAATTCGGCTGGATATAATCACCTTCAATAAAGATTGCCTTGCTTCCGTATTTTATTTGAACAGCTTTCCAGGCTTCAGGGATTTCTTGCATGTCGGATTATTTCTGCCAAATAACGTATTTATTCTATATAAATTCAACTACATTCATCCATCTCCCAAAAAAATCTTCCCCTAAAACAAAATTTATTTCTGTTTATAAATTTCAAATCCCGTAACTTTGCACGATTTTTTTGTTCCCTCACACGGCAGAAAAATCAATTTGGTTTTTCATTTTCAATAGATTACACAAATGCCAAAAGACTCATCTATCAAATCTGTACTCATTATCGGTTCTGGACCCATTATTATTGGGCAGGCTTGCGAATTTGATTATTCCGGTTCCCAGGCAGCACGTTCGCTGCGGGAAGAAGGAATTAAAGTGATTTTGATTAATTCCAATCCGGCTACCATCATGACGGATCCTATGATGGCCGATAAGGTTTATTTGCTGCCGCTGACCGTGGAAAGCATTGAGCAGATTCTGGAAGAAAACCAGATAGATGCCGTATTACCTACTATGGGCGGCCAAACTGCGCTGAACCTTTGTAAGGAAGTAGACGAACTGGGAATATGGGAAAAAAATAACGTTCGCCTGATTGGAGTAGACATCAAAGCCATTGATAAGGCGGAAGACCGCGAACAGTTCCGTCAGTGGATGATCCGGCTGGGAATACCCGTAGCGCCTGCCAGAACAGCCAACTCCTACCTGGAAGGTAAAGAGTTTGCCCAGGAAATAGGATTTCCGCTGGTAATCCGTCCTTCTTTCACGCTGGGTGGTACCGGTGGTGGTTTTGTACATAGCAAAGACGACCTGGATGAAGCACTGGACCGTGGTTTAAAGGCTTCTCCGATCCATGAGGTTCTGGTGGAAAAAGCCGTACTCGGATGGAAAGAATTTGAACTTGAATTGCTGCGGGATAAGAATGATAACGTTGTTATCATTTGTACCGTGGAAAATCTTGATCCCATGGGGATCCATACCGGTGATTCCATTACAGTAGCTCCTGCGATGACCCTGAGCGATACCGCTTTCCAGGACATGCGTAACAAAGCGATGGTTATGATGCGGGACCTCGGCAACTTTGCCGGTGGTTGTAATGTGCAGTTCTCTCTTAATCCTGAAAATGAAGAGCTGATCGCCATTGAAATCAATCCCCGTGTAAGCCGCTCTTCTGCACTGGCATCCAAAGCAACCGGTTATCCGATTGCAAAAATCGCTGCGAAACTGGCGATTGGTTATACACTGGATGAACTGGAAAACCAGATCACCAAAACTACTTCCGCATTTTTTGAGCCGGCACTGGACTATGTAATCGTTAAAATGCCGCGCTGGAACTTTGATAAATTCAAAGGAGCTGATGATACTTTAGGATTGCAGATGAAGTCGGTAGGAGAGGTAATGTCTATCGGACGTACTTTCCCCGAAGCCTTGCAGAAAGCCTGCCAGAGCCTCGAGAACGATGCGTTGGGATTGGGTTACTATGGTAAATCACTCATGAAGAGCGAGCAACTGATTGAAAAATTAAAGCGTCCAACCTGGGATCGTATTTTCCGTATCAAAGATGCTTTGATGGCGGGCGTATCGGTAAAACATATTCATCAGCTTACCTTTATTGATCGTTGGTTCCTGCACCAGATACAGGATATCGTGAACCTGGAAAAACAATTGCTGGAACTTGACTTGCAGACTGTTTCCGTTGATATGCTGAGAGACGCCAAGAAAATGGGCTTCTCTGATGCGCAGCTGGCTATCCTGTTTGGCGATTGTGATGAAGATGAAGTATACGCCAAACGTAAAGAGCTGGGAATCCGCCGCACATTTAAAATGGTAGATACCTGCAGCGCAGAGTTTGAAGCAAAAACGCCTTACTTCTATTCTACTTTTGATACAGAAAACGAAAGTGTTCCTACCGATAAGAAAAAGATCATTGTACTCGGTTCCGGTCCAAACAGGATTGGACAGGGTATTGAGTTCGACTACTGCTGTACGCATGGTTTGCAAGCCATCCAGGATTGCGGATATGAGGCCATCATGGTGAACTGTAACCCTGAAACGGTATCAACCGATTTCGATATGGCCGATAAGCTGTATTTCGAGCCGGTGTTCTGGGAAAACCTCTGGGAAATAATAGAACTGGAGAAACCCGAAGGTGTGATTGTTCAGCTGGGTGGTCAAACTGCGCTGAAACTGGCGAAGCGCCTGGAAGCAAATGGCGTGAAGATCATAGGTACATCCTTTGACAACATGGATATTGCGGAAGACCGCGGCCGTTTCTCCGATATGTTGAAAGAACTTGGTATTCCTTATCCTAAGTACGGTACTGCTTACAACACGGATGACGCTATTGATGTGGCGAAAGAAGTGGGTTACCCGGTGCTGGTGCGTCCTTCCTACGTATTGGGTGGGCAGCGCATGAGGATTGTTATCAATGAAGAAGAACTGGAAGAATCTGTACTGAGCCTGCTCAGACACCTGCCAGGTAATAAAATATTAATTGATCACTTCCTGGATCGTTGTCAGGAGGCGGAAATAGATGGTATTTTTGATGGTACTGATTTCCATGTAATGGGTGTGATGGAACATATTGAACCCGCGGGTATTCACAGTGGCGACAGCCATGCGTTGCTGCCGGCTTTCAACCTGTCGCCAATTGAGGTAACCACTATGGAGTACTATGCAGAAAAGATTGCACGTGCACTTGATATCCGTGGTTTGATCAACATCCAGTTTGCCATTAAAGATGGTAATGTGTTTGTGATCGAAGCTAATCCGCGTGCATCGCGTACTACACCGTTTATTGCGAAAGCTTACCAGGTACCTTACCTGAACATTGCCACTAAAGTGATGATAGGCGCCAATAAGCTGAAGGACTTTACCATTGTAAAGAATCTTACAGGTTTTGCTATCAAGGAGCCGGTATTTTCTTTCAATAAGTTCCCGGGTGTAAACAAGGAACTCGGACCTGAAATGAAATCTACAGGAGAAGCGATCCGCTTTATCAAGGATCTGCGTGACCCGTATTTCAGACAGCTTTTCAAAGAAAAGAGTATGTATCTGAGTAAATAGTTTCCTGTTAAGGAACCAAATATTAAAAGCCCTTCCGTTATATCGGAAGGGCTTTTTTATGTATAAATCGTTTTATCTGAAAATGAACAGAGCCTGATAAAAATCAGGCTCCTTCTTTTCCCTCAAAATAACCATTAAAGACACGACTATTGAATCTTGATACAATTCATATAGCGTGACCGGTAATGCAGTTTACAAATAATATTATATTTAAAAGAGATGTTAACTAATCAATAACAGATGCGATAGTGTATAATATGATACTATATGATTATTAATAACTTAAAAAGAAGATGAGCTTTATTAGTTTGCCGGGATTTATTTAGGTGAAGTGAAAGTTTTCAAGATATCATATATAAATATTAGCAGTCAGAAACATCCCTTTTAACATTTCCAAAACGCTTTTGCCACTCATAAATGCGAGGTTTGTTTACCCGATAAAGTTAACCCTGTATGGAATTTGAATTTGCATTGTTTGTTGTGAAATGGTGGAAGCGTGCACCTTTTCTGCGTATCATCGCACCATTGGTAGCTGGAATTACCCTTCAGCTATATATACCGGTGAACCCTGTTTGGTACATTACAGTAACCTGTTGTTGCATGGCAGGTGTATCAGCGTTTCGTTTTTTACCGCTGCAGTGGCGTTTTGCCGCCGCCTGGCTTCCGGGAATATTATGCTCCCTGTTGATCTGTTGCTGTGGCGGTTTGCTGTTATATAATGCCGATATCCGCCATAGCAAAGGCTTTTATAACAGGTACCTGGCTGATACACCATTTTACCTGTTGCGCATAAATGAACCTCCGGAGGAAAAGCCCCGTTCCTTTAAAACCACCGCACAGGTAATAGCCGTTTGCAAAGAGGGTGAATGGGTGCCTGTTAAAGGCTGTTTATTGCTTTATACGGGCAAGGACAGTCTTTCGCCTGCTCTTCACTACGGAGACGAATTAATTGCCCGGAAACGGCCCGAATTCATCAAATTTAACGGTAACCCCGGGGCGTTTAACTATCAGCAATATATGGTAACGCAACAGGTTTACCAGCAGGTATATCTCGGTCCGGCAGACTTTTACCTGTTACCGTATAATCGTGGGTATCCGGTACGCAGGTTATTGCTGCGGGCAAGGGATTATTGTCTGTATAATCTGAAAAAATATATTGGTAACGGACCGGAAGCCGGTATGGCAGAAGCATTGCTTATTGGTTACCGCCAGGACCTTGACCAGGATGTGGTGCAGAGCTACAGTAATACTGGTATTGTGCACGTGATTGCTATTTCGGGAATGCATCTTGCCCTGTTGTACAGTACACTGCTATGGTTGCTGCAATGGCTACCAGCCCATCGCTGGATGCATGTAACAAAAGCAGTGATCATCCTCGTTGTGCTGTGGGGATTTGCCTTACTCACCGGTGCATCTGCCTCTGTACTCCGTTCTGCCGTGATATTTACAGGTATTACTATCGGGCGTTTTGTATTGCACCGACATAGCAGCATTTACAATACTTTGGCGGCTTCCGCAGCCATGTTACTATGTTTTAATCCCTACCTGGTAGTGGATGCAGGGTTTCAGTTGTCGTACCTCGCCGTGCTTAGCATCCTGCTTTTTTACCAGCCCATTTACCGCCTGTTCGAGTGGAAATACCAATGGGCAGACTGGCTCTGGCAAATGACAGCGGTGTCGCTGGCGGCACAACTGATCACCACACCGGTGAGCCTATTTTACTTTCACCAGTTTCCCAATTACTTTTTGCCGGCTAACCTGATCGCGGTGCCGCTGTCAACCCTAATCATTTACGGAGAAGTAATATTGTTGCTCCTGTCGCCTTTCGGAAAGCCGGCGGTTTGGCTGGGCAGTGCATTGAAATATATGATCCTCGGAATGAATAGCTGCATCAGGTGGATAGGAGAGCTGCCTGGTGCCGTGATCAGGGATATTCACTGTTCGCTGGCGCAAACTGTACTGCTTTATCTGCTGATCGCGGCACTGGCGCTATGGCTACTGGTAAGGTTCCGGCCCGGATTGTGGATGGGACTTCTTTGTATCTGGGGACTTCTGATCGCCCGTGTCAGCTGGGTGACCGCCTGCAAGAGACAATGCAGTATTATTATCTATAACGTGCCCGCCTATACGGCCATTGATTGTATTAAAGGTAACCAGGTACAATTTGCCGGTAATGATAGTGTATGGCAATTATCCATAGCACAGCAACTCCTGAACACGCGCGCAAACCTGCGCGTGCATGCCGGTACACCCGCTTCTTTTCAGCAATATGGCCGCTTCCTAAGCTTTGAGGGAAAACGGATACTGATTATAGACAGCGCATTGCCGGATCGGGCGCCATCAGAAAAATTTCAGATCAATTATATTTTATTAACACGTAATCCACCAGTGAATATCAGGCAACTGTGCGATTTTTATGCGTTTGATACACTCATTTTTGCGGCTTCAAATAGTGCACGAAGGATTGAGAAATGGAAAAGTGATTGTTACGTGTTAACTTTGCGCTTCTTTTCGGTTCCGGACCAGGGAGCCTATGTTATTAATTTCTAATGTTTTCCATTCATGCAAAAGCAAATTAAATCAGCGCTGATCTCCGTTTTCTATAAAGATAACCTGGAGAACATTGTTAAAAAATTAGGTGAACAAGGTGTTACCATCTATTCCACCGGCGGTACCCAAAAATTTATTGAGGACCTGGGTGTGAAATGTGTAGCAGTAGAAGACCTGACTGCTTACCCTTCTATTTTGGGTGGACGTGTTAAAACCCTGCATCCTAAGGTATTTGGTGGTATTCTGGCCCGCCGCGATAATCCACAGGATCTGGAACAACTGAAGGAATACCAGATTCCGGAAATAGACCTGGTAATCGTTGACCTATATCCGTTTGAGGAAACCGTAAAAAGCACGACGGTAGAACAAACCATCATCGAAAAAATTGACATTGGCGGGGTGTCACTGATCCGTGCAGCCGGTAAGAACTATAAAGATGTGGTGATTGTTGCTTCGAAAGATCAATACGTCGACCTCGAAAAGGTACTGATCGATAACAACGGCGCTACCACCATTGAAGATCGCAGGAGCTTTGCTGCCAAAGCGTTTGAAGTGTGCGCTCACTATGATGTGGCGATCTCCCGGTATTTCCTGAATAATGAGCCCGGCGTAAATTTCCAGCTCTCTGTTCCGGAAGGACAAGTGAACCGCTACGGCGAAAACCCGCATCAGCGTGGTGTTTTCTATGGTAACCTGGATGAAATCTTTAACAAATTACATGGTAAGGAATTATCCTTCAACAACCTGGTGGATGTAGACGCTGCGTGCCAGCTGATCCAGGAATTTGAAGCGACTACCTTCGCTGTGATCAAGCATACGAACGTTTGCGGCATTGCTTCCCGTGGCACACTGAAAGAAGCCTGGGATGCAGCACTGGCAGGCGACAAGGAAAGCGCTTTTGGCGGCGTACTGGTAACCAACAGGGTAATCGACAAAACCACTGCCGAATCCATCAGTGAAATTTTCTTCGAAATCCTCATCGCTCCTGGTTTTGATGCCGATGCACTGATCGTACTGCAGGCCAAAAAGAACCGCATCCTCCTGGAACAGAAACAACCGGTAAAGAGCAAGTACATGTTTAAAAATGTATTGAACGGCGTTTTACTGCAGGACAGCGATAATGGTAACTACAAAGAATGGAATGAAGTGGGCGCCCGTCCTGCTACACCCGCTGAAAAATCTGACCTGGAATTTGCCAACATCGTTTGTAAACACCTGAAATCCAATGCGATCGCATTGGTAAAAGATCAACAGCTGATTGGTAAAGGATGTGGCCAAACCTCCCGCATCGACGCACTGCGCCACGCCATTGAAAAGGCCGGCCAGTTTAGCTTCGATCTGAAAGGTGCAGCAATGGCTTCCGACGCTTTCTTTCCTTTCAATGATTGTGTAAGCATTGCCCACGAACATGGTATTACAGCAGTAATCCAGCCTGGTGGCTCTATGAGGGATAACGACTCCATTGAGTTCTGTAAAGAGCATGATATGGTAATGGTAATGACCGGCATGCGCCACTTCAGACACTAATCGTAATTATTGGAATTTATAAGAGAAAGCACCGGAATTCCCGGTGCTTTCTTATTTTCATCTTATAATATTCAAAAAAAATAATAGTATTGTCGACTTGTAAATCAATATCATCCTAAAAGCTAAGGCCATAAGCAATAGCTGCTACAAATGTCTTTTATTCAACAAAATATCATGCAGGATGCAGATGATACCTGGTTGATCGGGGAGTTTAAAACCACCGGTAAACTGGATTTTCTTGCCGCCCTTTACCAGCGTTATATGAACCTGGTATATGGGGTATGCCTGAGATATTTTGATGAAGAAGCCAGCAAGGATGCCGTAATGCAGATCTTTGAGGAACTAATTATCAAGGTAAAGCAACACGAAGTCCAGAATTTTAAAAGCTGGTTGCATGTACTTGCCCGTAATCATTGCTTAATGAAGCTGCGGGCAATGAAAAATAAGGAATCCCGGCAGGTATCTATTGATGATCACCTCGTTGTGGAAAACGGCGAAAACGGGCATCATGAAAACGGCGTATCACTGGAAGATAACCTGCAGAGCATGGAAAAATGCCTGGAAACATTACCGGAAGAACAAAAACGCAGTGTAGACTTGTTTTACCTGAAAGAAAAGAGCTACAGGGAAGTGAGCGTTATTACAGGATATGAAATGAATAAGGTAAAAAGCTACATCCAGAACGGAAAGCGTAACCTGAAAATATGTATGGAACAACAAGATGACTGACAAGCGGCCACATATAAAACCGGAAGAACTCGCCGGGCTCATCCGCCAATACCTGGC
This sequence comes from Chitinophaga sp. RCC_12, assembly GCF_041360695.1. Taxonomy (NCBI): domain Bacteria; kingdom Pseudomonadati; phylum Bacteroidota; class Chitinophagia; order Chitinophagales; family Chitinophagaceae; genus Chitinophaga; species Chitinophaga sp. RCC_12. The sequence continues at coordinate 385,713 of NZ_JBFUPS010000002.1, read as the reverse complement.
GGGAGAGCTGGACGATAAAGCCATGCATGCCCTGGAACGCCAGGCCCTGGACGATCCGTTCCTGGCCGACGCGCTGGAAGGCTATGCACTGCACGCTCCGGAACAAACCGCCCACCAGGAAGATCTTGCCTCCCGACTATTAGAAAGGGTTGCGCCCAGAGGCCGCATCCGTCCCCTGATTTACCGGGCAGCAGCGGCAGCAGCTATTTTATTGTTGATGTTTTCTGCAGGCTGGTTCCTTTGGAACCAACAGCGAACAGCACCTATTGCCAACGTAAGCACGCCGAAACCATCACCGGAGACGGCACCGGTATACTCCGAACATGGAGACACCGCCCCATCGCCGGTAAATGCTGATCATCCCGCTAAAAAAATTACGCCTACAACACCCGTTAAGCCGCTAACAGTTGAGAAGCAAGCAGAAAAGCAGGATCAGGCAGCAGGTGCCTATAAAACAAAGCCCGACTTCAAAAGCGAAGCAGCCGACGAAACAATTCCTCTTGCAAACAAAAGAGTGTCTGACACAGCAGATATGCTTGCTGCCGCACCGGGCGTTCAGGCCGAACGCACGGACCATCAGCGGAACTTTATTCCTCCTCCTTCTGCCGAAAAAGAGAAACAGATAATGATCAGGGGACGAAGTAAGATGCTGAATATACCGGACAGCCAGCATAACGCACTAAACGATGTAGTAGTAGTGGGTTACGGTGTGCAAAAGAGGAAAAATGTCACAGGGTCGGTGAGTGTGCTCACACGCGACACTGTTTCCAACTCCGGTACAGAAACTGTATTAACCGGAAAAGTGGCCGGGGTAGCGGTATCTTCCGACGATGCCGATGACACTGATTACCGGGAACCCGCTCCAATAACAGGAGAAACAGCCTTTGAAAACTATCTGAAAACCAAAACGGTTAACCCGGAAAATAAATACAGTGGTACAGTACGTGTATCCTTCATCGTTATGCCGGATGGTAGCCTGCAAAACTTTAGAGTCATCCGTCATCTGAATGAGGCCTGTGATGCGGAAGCTATACGGGTAATCAAAGAAGGCCCCGCATGGACACCCGCTTCAGACGGGAAACCCGCTAAAGTAAAGGTGAGGGTAAAGTTTACCGTGCAAAAAGATAAGTAGTTATTTCCGTTCCTTCCACTGCTGGTTAAAGGATTTAGACGCGAATACAGGCAGCTCCCTGTTATCTCCCCAGCTTTTGGCAAAGAATCTTCGCAGCAGGAAATTTTTCATTCTGCCGCTGGCCATGTTCATCATTTTACGGCTGGTACTCCCTTGTTTCCACATAAACCACGCAAATTTTTCTCCACCGGAAGTATAGTTTTCCTCTACGGCTTTCTGACGGTTATGCAGCAGCAGTTCATGCAGGTTAATGCGCACCGGGCATACTTCGGTACAATTACCACACAACGATGAAGCAAAACTCAGGTGCATGTAGGAATCCATCCCTTTGAGATGCGGAGTAATAACAGCGCCGATAGGGCCGCTGTAAGTGGCAGCATAAGAGTGACCACCAATATTTTTATAAACAGGGCAGGCGTTGAGGCAGGAGCCGCAACGGATGCAGTATAAGCTTTCACGTGCAGTCGTGTCCTGCAGGATGTTGGTACGGCCATTGTCCATCAGGATGACATACATTTCTTCGGGACCGTCTATTTCACCTTCCTGCCGGGGACCGCTGAAAATACTGTTATAAGCGGTGATCTGCTGACCGGTACCATAGGTTGCCAGTAAAGGCCAGAACAGGCTGAGGTCTGTAATAGAAGGAAGTACTTTTTCAATACCTACCAGTACGATATGCGTTTTGGGAAAAGCAGTGGTTAAACGTGCATTGCCCTCATTTTCCGTAACGGCAATGGAGCCGGTATCTGCTATAATGAAGTTGGCGCCGGTGATACCTATTTCGGCCTGGAGGTATTTGTGGCGGAGTTTTTCGCGGGCAACAAGGGTTAATTGCTCCGGAGTGAGACCGGGATCAGTGCCAAGTTTTTCCGCAAACAAGCGGGCCACGTCTTCCTTGCTTTTGTGCATGGCCGGGGTAACGATGTGGTAGGGCGGCTCTCCGTCGAGTTGCTGTATGTATTCGCCAAGGTCAGTTTCTACACATTCGATGCCATTACTTTCCATAAAGGCGTTCAGGTGTACTTCTTCGGTGGCCATCGACTTGCTTTTTACAATGCTTTTGCATTGTTTCGCCTGGCAGATGGCCAGTATTTCCTGTTGTACCTGTTCGGCAGTTTCAGCCCAGATAACCTTGCCGCCGCGACGGGTAAAGTTTTGCTCAAATTCTTCCAGGTGATTATCCAGGTGCTCAATAGCTCTCCACTTGATATTCTTGGCCCTTTCCCTTGCGCCAGGTAAATCCGTAAACTGTTGTTTACCGGCCTTTACAGCTGTATTGTATTTGCCTATATTGAAGTTGATCGTCTGGCGGTGGCCGAGATCAGACGCTTTCTTTTCACTTTCTTCCAGAAAAGTAGATGCTGTTTGATGCATAAGCAAGCAATATTCCTAATTAAAGATAGTTAAATCCGAAAATGATTTACCCGTGTTCTTTTCTTGCGATGTTATCCAGCACTTCATAAAATTCCGTGCCGTATTTTCTGACCAAAGCATCTTTAAGGAAACGATACACTGGCACTTGAAGGGTTTTACCGTTCTTGCACGCGGGTTTGCAAACCTCCCAGCGGTCATAATTTACTGCTTCAAATGTTTCGTACTTTTTAATACGGATAGGGTACAGGTGACAGGAAATCGGTTTTTTAAAATCAACCACACCATCATTGTATGCTTTCTCGATGCCACAACCTACTACGCCGTGATCGTCTATGGTTGCGTATGCACAAATGCCTTTATTTACAATCGGGGTTACATATCCATACTCATCGTCGGTAGTATTGGTACCAGTGTGTTCAATTTCTTTGATACCATCTTCCCGCAGGTAAGATTTAATCTTCGGATAAATTTTCTTCAGGGTTTTAACTTCTGTTTTATCCAGCGGAGCCCCACAATCGCCCGCTACACAACATGCGCCTTTGCAGGCGGACAGGTTGCATACGAATTGCTCCTCAATTACTTCGTCACTTATATATTTATCGTCAATGATAATCATCTGGAATGCTCTTTTGCCTGAAATAACAGACAGACAATCTTGTTAAGACCACAAAGTTACAGCATTCAGGGCTTATCTCCAGCGCAGGGTTTCCACCATATGCCACATATCCTGTTCCAGGAACCGGTAAACAGGTGCGAGGGAATCTGAATTGGGGGTAACATCAAAATAAAGGGCGCCGCGAAGGAAGTGTTTTACGGAATCGGTAGCAAAGAATTGCTTCGAAGAGGCGGCATTACCACCTACTTCATAGAAGGTGCCGCTTACGTTATTAGCTGTATGGATCTTGTTTTCGTCAATGTATTCGGCCTTATAGGTATGCTTGTAAGTCATTTTAAAAGCATCGTCCACCAGTTTGCGGAAATTGTTGTTACCGGGTCCGATAATCTTGTAGCTCATATAAATTTTCCCGTTCAGGGAGGGGAAGTCTATGTTGATCCAATAAGGGTTTTCCGGTGCTGCACCAAAAAAGGAGGTGTCTTTGATGATATTGGCGTATGCCGGGTACTCAAATGTGTAGGGGTATCCGGGCATATCGAAGGTGCGGTATTTTCTCTCCGGAAATTTTACCTGGAAATAGCCTCTGGGCTTTGGTGTAGGTACGTTTTCACAGGCGGCAAATATACACATCAGCCCCACGAGCAGGGTGAGGGCCTTTCCTTTAATCGCTGGCATTTTACGCTTATTTAGCAGGCAGTTACACTTTATCAGCTGCATCCGGCCTGATGGTTACCTGTACTTTCTGGATCCTCATTTTATTGACTTCCAGTACAGTGAAATCGAAGTTATTGTAATTAATAACGCTGTTTTCTTCAGGAAATTTTCCGGCCAGTTCCAGTATAAGACCACCGAGAGAGTCACTTTCACCTTTTACGGTTTCAAATGTTTCAGGGGAGATGTTCATGATGCGGCAAACATCGTTCAGCATGGTTTTGCCTTCAAATACGTAAGTGAAGTTATCTACTTTGTTGTAGTTAAATTCTTCTTCATCAAATTCGTCTTTAATATCGCCAATTACCTCTTCCATGATATCTTCCAGGGTTACAATGCCGGAGGTACCACCAAATTCGTCCACTACGACTGCAAAGTGCATTCGCCGGCTCTGGAATTCAGAAAGGAGGTCTTCGATCAGTTTATGGCCATGTACAAAGAAAGGCTGGCGCATTACCTCGTGCCAGTCGAAGGTGTTGCCTTTGTCGAGGTGAGGCAGCAGGTCCTTGGTATGGATAACGCCTACGATGTTATCCAGGTTATCCTTATAAACAGGCAAACGGGAATAATGCAGGTCGGCTACGCTTTTCACGATATCGCCGAAAGTGCTGTCATATTCCACGCCGTTTACATCCAAACGGCCGCGCATGATCTGTTTTACGGTAATATTGCCAAATTTCAGAATGCCTTTCAGGATATTTTTTTCTTCCTGGGAGGCGGTGGCATCCACGCTCATTTCGATGGCCTCATCAATTTCGTGGTAATTTACCGGGCCGCTGCCACGGTGAAAGAAACGATCTTCAATGCTGGTGCTGAGACCCACAAAAAAATCGCTGACAGGCTCCATGGTGGCATGTACACCGCTAACGAACCAGGCGAAATAGGTGGCAAAACGGATATTGTTTTGGGCAGCCCATACCCTGGGGAGTATCTGGCCGAAGAACAGTAAGATGAGACAGATCGCGGAAATCCTTACCAGGAGGGATACTACCGGCAGCGTTTGCAGGTCTTCCATCTGGGTAACGAGGTAATTGGTGATCATGATAAAGGCGATCATGAGCAATATACCTGCGATTTGTAAGGACGCGAGCAGCGATTTGGGTTTTTCCAGCAACCGGGTAATTAGTTTGCCGGAGGCGTTCTGGCGTGTTTTAAGCACATTCAGGTCCTTATGATTAAGGGAAAAGAAAGCTACTTCCGCACCGGAAACAATAAAGGTTAGCAGCAGCAGAATAAAAATAACAAGCAGGAATACCACCACGTTAGGGGCGCCAATTGGTGCGCTGGCTTGTAAAAAATAGGATACGTAGCTTGCCGAAAGGATGCCCAAGATGTTCAACTTTGATGTAATTAATCAAAAAATAGGGGAAAGTAATTCATGGAATTGCTTTCCCTGCACGCAAATATAAGTAATGTCCCTATATGGGATTACGTACATTCAAAACTTAATATTTTTTTGCAACTAAAAAGGCAGATCGTCTGCGGGTTCGTTCAGTGAAGGTGGTATTTCCAGTCCCGGAAAGCTTTCTCCACTGCCTGACCCTGTACTGCTATGGTGAGGTATGGGGTGATCTTGGTTGTTGAGGTCCATGCGTTTATCCAGCATAACCAGGTTATCTCCTACAACTTCGGTGGCAAATTTCTTATTGCCTTCTTTGTCTTCCCAGCTGCGGGTGCGCAAGCGGCCTTCAATATAAACAAGACTGCCTTTGTGCAGGTATTTCTGCGCCAGTTCGGCCAGTCCCCGCCATAGCACCACCGTATGCCACTCTGTTTGTGAAATGAGCTTACCGGCTCTGTCCTTGAACGTTTCAGTGGTAGCCAGTGAAAATTTGGCCACTGCAATATTCCCTTCCAGAAACTGTACATCCGGATCTCTGCCCAAATTGCCTATCAGGATTACTTTATTAACACCTCTCATAGTTGTAGGTTTTTTTAGTCTATTGTTAAAAAGTTCTTCTTTTAATAAATAAACAACCTTCTTAAAGTTAATATTTTTTTCCAATCGATAGGGAAAAATTTCTTACTGGCAGCAGGTTAAGCCGGATTTTGTTACCAGGCACTATTCCTAAAGTGCCTTAACGCTTAATGTATATTTTTATTCTCTATGCGTGTTCACTAGAATAATTGCAGGTGATTACTTTCCAGAAAAGTGGTGATGGTCTTCGGAAAGGCATAGCTATTCAGGTTGTTGCGGGGTACCAGGGTATACCCGGGAATGGCCGGCGCCTTCTTCACCGTGATGCTAATGAACTGGCTGTGAATGGTTTGGTGGGTGAGTTGTTGTTTAAATGGAGCAGACACCCGGTCTATTTCAAAAGGCATTTTTCCCAGCAGCGGCTCAAAGGCTCCGGACGATTGCAGGGCGGTGATGTCTGACGGACCAACCGTTTCAATGAGAACAAACTCATGCAGGTTTTGCCAGATATCGCTATCTGTTCTTTTGCGGATATATATACCTTCCTTATAATGAACAAGCAGATAATTGAAATATCTTTTTTTGATCAGGAGTTTTTTTGTTTTTATTGGGAGAAGTGGAACGAGTTGTTCATGCAGGGCCACGCATTTTTTGCGGAGCACGCATTCCCCGCAAAGAGGCTGCTGGGGCTTGCATACCACTGCACCAAAGTCCATGATGCTCTGGTTGTATTCAGCAGAATGGCCTTGCGGCAGGAGTTCCTGGGCAAGCATATCGAACTGCTTCTTTCCCGCGGTGCTGTCGATCGGCGTTTCAATCCCGAAATAGCGGGAGAGGACCCTGAAAACGTTGCCATCCAGCACGGCGTAGGGAAGATTGAAGGCAAAGGAGGCGATGGCTGCGGCCGTATATGGACCTATTCCTTTAAGCGCTTTAATCCGTTCATACTGGTCGGGGAACTTACCTTGATAGGTAGCCGAAATTTCCCTGGCGGCTGCCAGCATATTTTTACAGCGGGCATAATATCCCAATCCCTGCCATAAACGGAACACTTCTTCATCCGGTGCGGCTGCCAGTTTTTCAACAGTGGGGTAGTGTTGAATAAACCGCTCATAGTATGGCCAGCCTTGCTCCACGCGGGTTTGCTGGAGAATGATTTCTGACAACCAGATCCGGTAGGGATTTTTTTCACCCTTCCAGGGCATGTTGCGGGTATTCGTTTCCCGGTTCCATTCCAGTAATTTTTCCGTAAAAAATTGTCGGGGTGATATCATTTATATATTATTTTAATAAAATTATTTAGTATATTGATATGGCAAATGCTGTACAAAAACCCTATGAGGTATACCGGATACCTATTTCCGGGCCTGCAAATAAATATAATTTATCGCCAATACCAGTTATAAGAAAAAATGATAAAATTTATTTGCTTAAAATTCAGCAATTAGAATTTTTAAATTAACTTTGAGAGTAAAGTAATCCTCTCGCTTTCATATGAGAAAAGCTGATTTAATTAACAACATTGCTGAAAAAACCGGCATCCCCAAAGTTGATGTATTAGTCACACTTGAGGCCATGTTTAAAGAGGTGAAAGAAGCTCTTGCTAACGGAGAACATATTTATATCCGTGGGTTTGGAAGTTTTATCACAAAAAAACGGGCCGCCAAGATTGGGCGTAACATCAAGAAGAACGTAGCTGTGGAGATCCCCGAGCACTTTATTCCGGCATTTAAACCTTCGAAAGAATTTGTTGCTGAAGTAAAGAAGCTCAAAAGTTCTTAGTTTTGCAGCCTAATAATTTAGGCGATGCAAAAATCACAAGTTCTTCTGGTGGGTGCTGCGGTAGCACTATTGGTGATATTATTCGCCTTTGGCCGTACTGTGCCCCGGTCAGAAAAGAAACCTATGTCATCTGCCGCCCCTATGCAGGGGGGACAGGATGTAGCACCTATTGCCTTCTCCGAACTGCTGGAAACAGCTAAAGGGAAAATTCCTGCTGAAAAACTTTTACAGGTAAATACTATTGAAACAAATGTTGTCCGCGGGGATGTGAAAACCCAACAGATAGCCGCGTACCATCAATTGTACAACACCTGGGACAGCCTCAACCAGCTGCCCGTAGCCGCATATTATCTTGGCGAAGCCGCTAAGTTGGAAAATTCCGAAAAAAGCCTCACCTTTGCAGCCAATTTATTTTTGGCCCACTTGCAACATGCAGAAGATCCGCGCGTAGCAAAATGGGAAGCCCAGCAGGCAATCACTTTGTTTGACCAGGCGATACAATTGAATCCGGCAAACGATACGCTGAAAATATCACAGGCCATGGTGTACATGAACACCGGCGAACCTATGACCGGCGTAGCAAAGCTGAGAGAAGTCGTTGCAGCACACCCTGATAATATTGATGCACAGGTTACTTTAGCTAACCTCGCTATTACATCAGGTCAGTACGATAAAGCTATCGAAAGACTGGAAGGCGTTGCGAAGAACCACCCGGATAACGCAAAAGTGTTATTTGTGCTGGCAGAATCGTACAGAAGCAAGGGAGATAAAAAGAAAGCGATTGAACTGTTTGAAAAAAGCAAACAACTCATGACCGATCCGGAACTGAAGAAGGAAGTAGATAGTTATATTAAAAGTATTCAATAATATTATTTTTCAATCATTTAAAAAAGTATCAGCGTATGCCTTGCGGTAAGAAAAGAAAAAGACATAAAATTGCCACTCACAAGCGTAAAAAAAGACTGAGAAAGAACCGGCATAAAAGTAAGAAGAAATAATTACTCCAGTTTCCCGCCATTTATACTAACAAGGTATGCTCCCGGCGCGGTGGTCGGATAAAAATTTTCATATATCCTGCATGATTCTAGCATTTACTTCTTAAATTGCTATTGTCATGCAGGTTGTTTCCATAGATCCCGCAATTGAATTCTCCGGACATTACCTGCAGTGATCGCTGAACCCTTAAGCAATCCATTCATCACGAACGTGAAGAAATACGCTAACTTTATAGGTGAGCTATTGTTTTGGTATGCAGTAAGCTGTTCTTAAATAGCCGTGTGCATAGCATAAAGGTGAAGTTTTAAAGGTTAAAATTTTGGACGCTTGAATAAGGAACTTATTATAAATGCGGCTCCCACAGGGGTGGAAATTGCGTTACTGGAAGATAAGAAGCTAGTGGAGTTACATCACGAAAGTGGCAATCCTAACTTCTCAGTAGGCGATTTGTACCTGGGCAAGGTGAAAAAGCTGATACCCGGCTTAAATGCTGCATTTGTCGACGTAGGCTTTGAAAAAGATGCCTTTTTACATTACACGGATCTCAGCCCCTATATCCGCTCCATTCTTAAATTTACTTCAATGGCCATCAGCGATAAAACGCCCGATGGATTTGATTTTACCAAATTTAAAAATGAACCGGAAATAGTCAAGACCGGTAAAATTACGGATGTACTGGGCGGTAAACCCAATATCCTCGTACAAATTCTGAAAGAACCCATTTCTTCTAAAGGCCCACGCCTTAGCTGCGAAATTTCTTTACCCGGAAGATTTATAGTGTTAACACCCTTTAATGATATTGTTGCGGTTTCTAAAAAAATCCACTCCTCCGAAGAAAGAAAAAGATTGCAGAAAATCGTGGAAGCCATCAAAACGCCCAACTTTGGCGTTATTGTACGCACCGCCGCTGAAGGAAAGAAAACTGCAGAATTACACGAAGATCTGACCACCCTCGTTCAAACCTGGAAAAATATCCAGGCAAATCTCAGTGGAGGCGTAGCCCCGCAAAAGATCCTGAGCGAGCAAACCAAAACCGCCAGCATCCTCCGTGATCTGCTCAATGAGAGCTTTAACCGCATTGTTGTAAACGATAAAAATATCTACACTGATACCAAAACGTATATCCAAAAGATTGCGCCGGAAAAGTCCGATATCGTTAATTATTACAACAACGGTTCCCCCATTTTCGACAACTTCGGGATTACCCGGCAGGTGAAAGCCTCCTTCGGTAAAACCGTGAACCTCGACAGCGGCGTATATCTCATCATTGAAGCCACAGAAGCACTACACGTTGTAGACGTAAACAGCGGATATAAAAGCTCCAGCAACAACCAGGAACAAAATGCCCTCGCATCCAACCTGGAAGCAGCTGCTGAAATAGCCCGTCAATTAAGACTGCGCGATCTGGGCGGTATCATTATCATTGACTTCATTGATATGAAACTGCCGGAAAACAAGAAAGCTATCTTTGAAGCCATGGAGAAATTCATGGCCCAGGACAGAGCTAAACACACCATCCTGCCTATCTCGAAGTTTGGACTCATGCAAATTACCCGCCAACGGGTAAAACCTGAGATCACCATCTCCGTGGCAGAAGATTGCCCTACCTGCAGAGGAACCGGTAAAATCGGTGCATCCATGCTGATCCTCGAAGACATAGAAAAGAACCTTCAATACCTGCTTAATCACCAACATAAAGGCCTCACCATCCGCGTTCACCCCATACTGCATGCCTTCCTTACCAAAGGATTCCTGGCATCCAAACAATGGAAATGGTACTTCCATTATAAAAAATGGATCAAACTCAAAGCTGACTCCAATTACCACCTTACTGAATATCGCTTCTTTGACGCTAACGACGAAGAAATCAAATTATAAAAGAAAAGGTCCTGATACTATCAGGACCTTTTCTTTTTAATATCTGTAATCATCCCGGGCCGGACTGAAACTGTCGATGATCTTACAATCTTCCAACGCCCGCCCGCCATGCGGCGTATCCGGCGGAATCACCAGCGTATCATGCTGTTTCAGCGTATACTTCCGCCCGTCAAGGCTCATCTCAAAAGTACCTTCGGCTATATAAGTGATCTGCTCATGCGGATGCTGATGTACCGGCGATTCAAATCCCGCCTTTATCTCCCAGAAGGCCAATGTACTCTTACTGCCATGCACAAACCGGCCGTAATGCCCGGCAATCGTATTTTTTACAGGAATCGTATCCAGAGGAGCAGGTTTGTTCATTTTTATATCTTTTAGAGATTAAATATAACTGATGCAGCAGATTTTAACAACGGTCTGAAGCGATAAGTACATATATTTCATACATTTACCACATAATACCCTTCTGATCCCAACAGTTTGATTGTCATGTTTGTTTTTAAGTAAATATTCAACATCCATTACGCTTATGACTATACGTCTCTATTCCTCATTGGCCTTACTGACATTGATTATTTTTGCTGCCTGTCAGCAGCAGAGCGGCTCCCGGAAAAGAACAAAAGCAAGAGATACTACTCACTATACCAAAGAAGAGTATATTGATCAGGCTCTCGACAGCAATTATGTCAATAATTTCCTGCAGTCGCATTCATCGTATGACGCCTACGACGAATATATCCGCAACTTTTACCGCAAACGCGATTACCATTTTGCCTGGATTAATAAAGATGGTCTTACCGAACAGGCGGGCAACTTCATCAACATGATGAAGAACGATGCCGCCTATGGTATTAAAGACAGCAGCCTGATGAACCCTGACCTGCAAAGGCTCACAGATACCCTGCTGGTGAGTGATGTGGGCCTGAAACCCGGCGATACTGCTATTCCCCGCATTGAAATGCTGCTTACCGCGCAATTCTTTGCCTACGGAAATAAAGTATGGGGAGGGCTTACCGCCGATTCCGCGAAAGACCTGGAATGGTTTATCCCCCGCAAAAAAATAGATATGGAGAGCCTGCTGGACTCTATGGTGAATAAAAAGAATAATGCTTTTGAAGATGACGAGCCGGTGAACAGGCACTATATCATGCTGCGTCAGCAGCTGAAAAAGCTGGCGCAGATTGAATCTTCCACCAAATGGGATTCTATTCGCACCACCCAGAAGAGCTTTAAAAAAGGAGATTCCTCCGAAGTAATTGCCACCGTGAAAGAACGGTTGAAAGCTTATGGCGACCTGAAAGAAGCCGATACCACCAGGAGGTTCACCGTCGCGCTGGACTCTGCAGTGCGTAATTTTCAGCTGAGAATGGGATTGAAAGAAGATGGCCTCATTAACAAAGGGGTACTGGATGCACTGAATACGCCCATACAGGACCGTATTCAAAAGATCCTGCTTAATATGGAACGTTTACGCTGGGTGCCATTAGAGCCCACCACAGATTACATCCTGGTAAATATCCCCCAGTTTAGAATGCATGTATATGATAAGGGGAAATTATCGTGGAGCTGTAACGTGGTAGTAGGAAAACCGGGCGCCAGCACGGTTATCTTCACAAAAGACCTGCGTTATGTAGTGTTCAGTCCTTACTGGAATGTACCCCCGGGCATCCTGGGCGGAGAAGTGCTGCCTGGCCTCAAACGTAGCGGCAGCGGTTATCTTGCCCGTCAGAATATGGAAATAGTGGGTGCCAGCGGTAAAGTTATTTCACCGGGCTCCATTAATTTCGCGAGGTATTCAGGCGCGAATTTCCCTTACATCGTCCGGCAAAAACCTGGTGGTAAAAACTCACTGGGCAAAGTGAAGTTCCTCTTTCCAAATGAGTACAACATTTATCTTCATGATACGCCTGCACGTTATCTCTTCGGAGAAAACAAGCGATCCTTCAGCCATGGCTGCATCAGGATTGCTGAGCCTAAGCACCTTGCGGAATGGCTGCTGCGGGGAGATTCTTCCTGGACAGAAAAGAAAATTGATGAGGCGATGAATGCAAATAAAGAGAAGTATGTGACGATAAAAGATAAAGTGCCCGTGTTCATTGTATACTTCACCGCCTTTGTAGACAGCGATGGGCGGCTGAATTTCAGGGATGACGTGTATGGCCACGATAAGAAACTGGCCGCCTCTTTATTTGGTAAATAACAGGAAATGCAGCGGAGGGAACAACTGTTTCCTCCGCTGCATTGCTGTAAAGTTAAGCCCCTACTGCGATTACAGAGATCTCCACGTTTACGCCTTTCGGTAATCCAGATACCTCTACGGTTTCCCTGGCCGGAAAGTCGCTGGTAAAATAACTGCCATATACTTCGTTCACCTGCGGGAAATTTTTCATATCCGTTATAAAGATGGTGGTTTTTACAATGTGCTGGAATCCCAGCCCGGCTGCAGTGAGAACGGCCTGTAAATTCTTCATTACCTGGTGGGTTTCATCCACAATACCTGATTTGATCAGTTCGCCGGAAGCGGGGTCCAGGGCTATCTGACCGGATACATACAGGGTGTTACCTGCCTTCACAGATTGGTTATAAGGCCCTATAGGAGCGGGCGCATTGTTGGTATTAATGATTTGCTTTTCCATGAAAACGAAAGTAAATAATAATTGAGAACGCACCAATGTATGGAAAGCAGATGTACTATAATTAATGATTCTTTATTAGGTTTGCCGAAATTTAACGCATGAATATCCTGGTAATAGCAGATGCGCAGCGCTTTGATGAATTGCAGGAGAAGGGAATGGCCAAGCATCATGATGTACAATGGAAAACAAGCCTGGAGGAGGTATTATCTCTTAAGCCTTTTGACCTGGTACTGGATCTTATTTTCGATGACCGGCCGGATCATGCGCAGGTGTATGCGAAAAATCCGGGTATCCCGGTGCTGGCAGGAATAGTGAAAACCTCCCTGACGGAAATCATTGGCCAGTATGCGTTTGAGCAGGGATTCAATATCATTGGCTGTAATTTTTTGACAGGGATGGTGAATATGCCGGTACTGGAAGTATCGGTGCTGGATGAAGGGCAAAAGGAAACATTGGATACCCTCATGTATAAGCTCGGCTGGCAGTACTTGCTGGTAGCGGATGCGGTTGGACTGGTAACACCGCGGGTAATCTGCATGATTATTAACGAGGCTTATCTCACAGCGCAGGAGGGCACTGCAACACCGGAGGATATTGATACATCCATGCGCTTGGGCACCAATTATCCTTACGGACCATTTGAATGGAGTGAACGGATAGGCATCAAGCAGGTGTATGAAGTATTAAAAGCTATACATGATGCTACCGGTGATGACCGGTACCAGGTGGCCGCCTTACTGCAAACAGCCTACGAAGCGATTTAATTTTTCTTACATGGCACTTATACTGAATATAGATACCGCAACAACAATAGGCTCTGTGAGCCTTTCCCGCGATGGGCAGGTGATACAAACGCTGATAAATGAAAAGCAGCAGGACCACGCCGCTACTATGATCGTGTTTGTTCAGCAGATATTGAAGGAGCAGGGAATTACTCCTGAGCAGCTGGATGCGGTAGCGGTAAGTGCCGGACCCGGTTCTTACACGGGGCTACGTGTAGGCGTGGCTACTGCCAAAGGATTATGTTATGCCTGGAATAAGCCACTGCTGGCCGTTTCCACGCTTCAGATGATGGCGCAGGGTTTAATCTCCGAAGTAAAAAATGAGCAGGCGCTGTATTGCCCTATGCTGGACGCCCGCAGGCAGGAAGTGTTTATGGGCTTGTATGACGCCCGTTTACAGGAGATCATGCCACCACAGGCAATGATCCTGGATCCAAATTCTCTTGATGGTCCCCTGGCAGCGCACCCGATCTACTTTTTCGGTGATGGCAGCCCTAAGTGGCAAGTAATGGTATCTTCACACAAAAATGCTATTTTTGCAGAATATGTGATAAGCGCTGCACATATGGCGCCGCTGTCGGCCCAGGATTATGAAAAAAAGTTATTCGTTGACCTGGCCTATTTCAGTCCATTTTACCTCAAGCCTTTTTATTCTCCTCAAAAGCCCTGACATATATCTTAGTTTTGTCATGGGAGAGTCAAATTACATCTAATTTGCAAGTATCCGGGGCATATATATGATAATTTAAGGTATGGAAATTTTTTTTATTGTGATAGATATTATATTTTTGTATAAATCGATTACCGCAGTTGTTGTCTAACTGTTTGCGAGTACTGTCCGTTGATCCCTTTCATTTCATCATTTTTTTAAAACTATTATGCGATGGAAAAAACATTATTAACTACCTCTTCTAATACTCTTATTATTTCTAGAGGTACCAATGAAAAAGACCAGATCAAATTGGATTACATTGCCGTAAAGAAGGCTGCTATGGTTTTACGTGCTATCAACCATAAGCTGCGCCAGCAGATGATTAAGCTGCTGGAAGATCACAAGAAAATGACCGTGACGGAGATTTACGTGAAATTGCGTCTGGAACAATCGGTAGCATCGCAACATCTCGCCATATTAAGGCGTGCTGGCATTGTAATTACAGAAAGAGATGGTAAGTTTATTCACTACACCATCAACAAGCAACGTATTGCTGAAGTGGCGAAGTTTGTGGAAGAACTTGTTGGTTAAAAGCATTGATCCGTGTACTACGGAAAAGTATTATATAAAAAAGTAGCCCCAGGGCTACTTTTTTATTTTGGTATAGATTTTATCCATAAGTGTACAGCCTCAGAAGTTGTAAATTTGTAAAAATCAAAAACCATGTACGTAAAACAATTGTACACCAGCTGTTTGTCGGAAGCGGCATACTTCATAGAATCCAACGGGATCGCGGTAGTGATTGACCCGTTGCGTGATATTGAAGTATACCTGGATCTGGCAAAAGAACGCAACGCCACCATTAAATACATCTTTGAAACTCATTTTCACGCTGATTTTGTTTCAGGACACCTGGAACTGGCAGAAGCTACCGGCGCCAAAATCGTATATGGCCCGGATGCAGAAACAAGCTTCGATGCTTATATAGCAAAAGATAATGAAGTATTCGACATCGGCGCAGTAACCTTTAAAGTGCTGCATACACCCGGCCATACGCTGGAATCTTCCTGCTACCTGCTATCGGACGAACAACAACAGCCGTATGCCTTATTTACGGGTGATACCTTATTTGTTGGAGACGTTGGCCGCCCGGATCTTTTCAGCGGTAACCTCACCAAAGAAGAATTGGCCGGACACCTGTTCGATTCGCTTAATAACCGTATTAAAACACTGCCGGACGCTGTAATCGTATACCCTGCACACGGCCCCGGCTCCGCCTGCGGCAAAAATCTGGGACCAAACACTTACAGTACCATTGGTGAGGAAAAAGCCACTAACTACGCATTGCTGGCTACAGATAAAGATAAATTTATCGAAGAGGTGACCAGTGGCTTAGCTACGCCGCCATCTTACTTCCCGATCAACGCAAAAATAAACAAGGAAGGATACGATGCCCTGAAAGCCGTAATGGAAAAGGCAATGCAGCCGCTTACCCCTGCAGCATTCAAAGCAAAAGGTAAAGCCGGCGCATTAATCCTCGACACCCGTCCCGCTACTGAATTTGGCGACGGATATGTACCCGGCTCCATCAGCATTGGCCTGGAAGGACGCTTCGCCGAATGGGCGGGCAGCCTCCTGCCGTTTGACCAGGACATTATCCTGGTTACCCCCATCGGTAAAGAAGAGGAAACCGTGGTGAGAATGGCCCGCGTGGGTTTTGATAATGTAGTAGGCTACCTGGATGGTGGCTACCCTGCATGGGAAGCCGCCGGTGAAGCAAAAGACCTGATCATCACCGTAGAAGCAGATGAACTGGCAATGGACATTCCACATGATCCCAACCTGGTGATCATCGACGTTCGCAAGCCTATTGAATTTGCAGATGGCCATATCAAAGGGGCACTCAATATCACCCTCGGTGATATGATGGACCCGGGAAAATTAGCTGACCTGGAAGATAACCACAACCTGTATGTACATTGTCAGGGTGGTTACCGCAGCATCATTGCCTGCTCTATCATGAAAAGAGAAGGTATCCACAATTTGCGTAACATAGAAGGTGGCTTCGCTAAAATGAAGGACCAGAAAGGATTACAGGTTGTACAGGAAAAAACGGTATTGAACTAATTACCTCCATATTTTTAAACGGGATCGATAAAAAGAAGCACTGGCTTCTTTTTATCGATCCCGTTTTCTTTTGGCCATTCCCTGCGTATTTGTTAACTTCTTGCTATAAAATTGTTTGGGCATGAGGATCAAAACCCTGGCAATAGCCTCGCTGATGTTTATAAACATACTGATGTTTGGCTGTAAACCTTCAGATGAAGAACTAAAGGCAGAAGTAAATGAAAAGCTGAGTCATATCCCCGGCATCACTGCAGACGTGAAAAACGGCGTCGTGATCCTGGGTGGTGAAGTGGGTGACGAAGTGGCCAAATCAGCTGCCGAAGACGCGCTGAAAGGAATGAAAGGAGTGAAGTCGGTACAGGATAATATCACCGTGAAAACAGCCATAGTGGCACCGCCAACACCACCACCACCAACAACAACGCCAACGCCTGCGGGGCCTGATCCCGACGTTATCCTCAAACGTTCCCTGGACTCTGTTTACGCTGCCCGCAGGTTTACGAATGTTACTGTTACTGTTTCAGACGGGGAAGTCATCCTCAGCGGAGCCGTTAAAAGAAAAAACGTTCATAATATGCTGCAAATCGCACAAAAGTATGCCACGAAAAAAGTAACGAATAACGTACAGGTCAAATAAGAAAGCCGGGTGAAAGCATGAAGCAACACAGGAGATCATCAGGTATCCATCTCCTCTAAAAAAAATATTTTTAGTTCCCTTTATATTCATGTTTCCAGCGCCGGTGGCTCCATACCCAAACTTCCGGTTGTTCATGAATATTTTTCTCGAGATATTTTACAAAAGCTTCCGTGATAGCGCCCTCGGGCTCCTGTTGCGGATTTTCAAAGGCCAGCTTCAGTGAAGCATGGTAATAACCTCTTTTTACTTTACGGATATCCACAAACACTACCGGGATATTACTTCTCCTGGCGCCCATTTCCGGGCCTTTGTAGAACGGCGTCATTTTATTGAGGAACGGGTACCAGTAGCAGCTGCGCGGATTACCGGGATTCTGATCTGCCACCAAAGCAATTAAATATTGTTTGTTGGTCCATGCCCGCATGCTGTTGCCCATATCATTGGCAGGAATAAGGATAGTACCGAATTTTTCCCTGAAATGCCGGAACATCCGGTCGGCCGGCCTGCTCGTAAGCGGCATATATACTACCAGGAAAGGAAATGCCACGCCCTGCATGCAAAACAGGTTAGCCCATTCCCAGTTAAAGTTATGCCCGAGGTGCAGCTGGCAGCTTTTACCCTGTGCGTACAATTCATGCAATACTGTAAGGTCGCAGCGGAAACGTTTTTGCAGCTGCGCTTTGCTCATGGTGAGCAGTTTGATGGTTTCCACCATCATATCGGTGAGGTTGTGATAATATTTTTTTGCAAGAAGGGTGAGTTCTTCCTTTGACTTATCCGGAAAGGCCTGGGTCAGGTTCTCCATCACTACTTTCCTGCGATATCCGATCACATGGTACACCAGCACGTATAATACGTCGCTGATGAAGTAAAGCACCGGAAATGGCAATATGGAAAGGCTATAACAAAAAGCAAGCAGCAGATAATACATATTCCTGATGGTTGTAAATCCAACGCAAAGGTAATGAAAGACAGCCGTTTAGCTTACAGTACAATGTTTTGTACGAGATCGCTCTTAAACGGATAATCAGTGTTGAAATGAAGTCCCCTGCTTTCTTTACGGAAGGCGGCGCCTTTTACGATCAGGTAACCTGCAGTAATAAGGTTACGCAGTTCACATAATTGCGGCGATACCATTGTTTTTTCGTAGAGGTCTTCCGTTTCTTCGTGCAGGATATCCATCCTGCGGAGGGCGCGTTGTAAACGTACATCGGTCCGTACAATCCCTACGTAATCGCTCATGATCTGCTTCAGCTCTTTCAGGCTTTGGGTGATCAGGATCATTTCTTTGGGAGCGCTGGTGCCGGTGGCATCCCAGTCGGGCACATTATCCTTAAACTCCAGCAGGTCTATTTTGCTGGTAGCATCCATAAAACAGCGGTGGGCAAATACCATTGCTTCCAGCAGCGAGTTGGAGGCAAGGCGGTTGGCGCCATGAAGGCCGGTGCTGGCGCATTCGCCGCATGCATATAAATTGCGGATAGAGGTGAGTCCCCATTCATTGGTTTTGATACCGCCACAGCTGTAATGCGCGGCAGGCGATACCGGGATCATTTGATGGGCCACATCAATTCCCGCGGCTTTACAGGTTTCATAGATATTGGGGAAATGATGGATAAATTTCTCCAGGTCCATGTGCCGGCAATCGAGGTATACGTGTTCTGTACCGGTGATCTTCATCTCACTGTCGATGGCGCGGGCAACAATATCGCGCGGAGCCAGCGACAGGCGAGGATCGTATTTCTGCATAAAGTCCTCCCCGTGGATATTCCGGAGAATGCCGCCGTCGCCTCTTACTGCCTCAGTAATGAGGAAGGAAGGGCTTACGCCGGGCTGGTAGAGGGCTGTAGGGTGAAACTGGATGAACTCCATGTTTTCGATACGGCCCTTTGCACGGTACACCATTGCCACGCCATCGCCGGTAGCGATGTTTGGGTTAGTGGTGCTGCGGTATACCTGGCCATTGCCGCCGGTAGCCAGCAGGGTTACTTTGGAAAGGATCTTTTCTATTTTATTGGTAGCGAGGTTTAATACATATACCCCGTAGCATTCTATATCAGGTGTGGACTTGGTAACCAGGTAGCCCAGGTGGTGCTGGGTGATGAGGTCTACCACAAAGCAGTGTGTGATCAGTTCTATATTCGGGCGGCGGTGGATGGCGTCCAGCAGTGCGCGTTCAATTTCTTTGCCGGTAATATCCTTGTGGTGGATTACCCTGAAAACGGAGTGTCCGCCTTCGCGGCCAAGAGAAAAGTCGCCATCGGCGTTTTTGTCGAAGTTAGCGCCCCATTCAATGATCTCATTCACTCTTTCCGGCCCTTCGGTCACCACGATCTTTACTATCTGTTCGTTACAGAGTCCGTCGCCCGCAATGAGCGTATCGTCGATATGTTTTTCGAAACTGTCATTCTCCAGGTCATTTACTACCGCTACGCCGCCCTGGGCATATTTGGTATTGGTTTCATCTTCCCGGCTTTTTGTGATGATGGTAATCTTTTTATCCGGACATTGTTGTGATACCTTGAGCGCATAAGTGAGCCCTGCAATTCCTGAACCGATGACAAGAAAGTCTGTTTGCTGCATAGTTAGACAAAAGTAAGAATTACCGGCTAATTTTTACCCGGAAGTACTCCGTACTGCCATACACCAATCCCCATTGTGCAAAACCATAGGTGAGCATCACCAGGATATCGCCGCCGGGAAACGGATGATAGAATTTACCCACGGCGATCATAGCATCTGAAATAACGAATAGCATTGCGCCCACCAGCGCATACCAGCCCGTAGGTTGCCGCCGGAAATGAAAGGCATGCAGTACGCATTGCACCAGGAAGAAAAGGGTAATTGAATACGCGATAACGGGTATGGCTAAACCGCCCAGATAGGGTAGCAGGAAGAGGATGAACAGGATTATCACTGCAGCGTTCAGGAATATATACGGATACCGGCACAACGGCACCGGCAGGTTGCTGTATCTTATTTTCAGGAAGAAGATACAATACATCACCTGTGCAATGAAAAAGCTGCCGAGGCCCGGCAGGAAAAGATTTTCAAACAACAACAGGTCATCTCCCAGGGAAGAGAAAAATAATGCCAGCAATAAAAAAATACGGAAGGAGCGGGGCATCTTTACATTGGCATACAACACATACACGGCCAGGAAAATCATCAGCAGCGGCTTGGTGGCATACCGGTATTCTTCCCTGCCGAAGGCAATCAACAGGATATCAGCCAATAGTACAAGAAAATAAATAATCAGGTGTTTTGGGCGGAACATGGAAAGGGATTGTACCAGTAATTTACAAATATTCTGCTAAGTATTCAACAGGATATAAAACGTAGTACCGTTACCGTTAATACCCGGACTCATCACTTTTAGCTGCCCGCCATGCATTTGTATGATCTGTTGGGATAAGCTCAGGCCAATGCCGGACCCTTTCTTTTTGGTGGTAAAGAAAGGGATAAAGATTTTGTTCATGGCGTCTTTATCAATGCCAGGGCCATTGTCGGTAATTTCAATACATATCTGCTGGATGTTGTTAAGATACAGCTTCATGCTGATGGTCGCCTCAGGTGTGTGTTCCAGGGCATCCATCGCATTTTTAACGAGGTTGATCAACACCATTTGCAACTGCGATATATCCGCGTGGATCTCCATATTTTCGGCGTCCGTTTCTACGGAGAACCGGATGCCTGCCTGCTTCATATCGGCCTGGAACAGGCTGCTCACAGAGTTTACCAGGGTCCGTACATTCACCGTGGTAAACTGTGGTTGCGGAAGGGTGGTATAGTCGCGGTATGCATTTACAAAATTCATGATGCCTTTACTGCGGCTTTCCACGGTTTGCAGCGCTTCGCGCAGGTCGGAAATACCTTCCTGGTGCTGTGCGCCGGGTGCAATATCCAGGTCCACAATTTCCTGCATGGTACCAATCAACGATACAATAGGCGTTACGGAATTCATAATTTCATGGCGCAATATTTTGGTGAGATTTTGCCATGCTTCCAGTTCTTTTTTCTGTAATTCCGAGTGGATATTCTGGATGGAAATAAGTTTAATGAGCCGGCCCTGTAACCGCACGGTAGCAGCGTGAATAGACAGTTGTTGTTCCTGCCTTGTGGCATACAGCGTTTTATTTCCCGACGACAATTCCATCAGTAATTCCGACAGGCCCGGATGAACTGTTTTCAGTTCGTGAATATTACGCAGCCGGTAGATGCCCATCAGGCGGAAAGCGGCTGGGTTAATGAGTTCTATTTTCCCTTCTGCATCAAACGACAATACTCCGATGCTGATGTGCTGCACGATGGTGTCGATATACTTCAGGTTAGCTTCTTTTTCTGCGCGGGTTTGCCGGAAGGCCTCCAGTACTTCGTTGAACTGGTGGTTCAGCATACTGAAACTTTTGCCGAGCTTATTATCGGCGCTGAAGCGGATAGAAAAATCTTCGTAGCGGATTGACTCGAGGAACAGGGTAAGTTTCCGGTTGATCCGGTTGAGATAATGATAGATGCCGTACAGCTGTATAAATATCAGCGGGATCAACAGGAATGTGAGTGGCTGCATACCGTGCATGAACAGCCAGATAGCGGCTGTAAGCGTGGCGGCCAGCAGGATGACCCGGAAGCTGATATTAATGCTGAAACGATTCATTGGAGCGCTTTTAGCTGTTTGGCTTTCAGTGATTATTAACCACTGAAAGCCAACGGCTATATGTTATATTTTTCCAGTCTTCTGTAAAGTGCGGCCCTGCTAAGTCCCAGTTCTTTGGCGGCTTCGGTGATGTTGCCGTTGCATTTTTTCATGGCCTGGGAAATGATGTTGCGTTCCATTTCTTCCAGGTTATAGCCGGTGTCCATCGCCTGATCGGCGCTGTTATTGTTTTTTACAAATACATCCTTTGGCTGGAGGGTTTTTCCCTGTGAGAGGATAACGGCTCTTTCCAGTGCATGTTGCAGTTCGCGGATGTTGCCGGGCCAGTCGTACCGCTGCAGTTGCGTGATGAGTGATTCATGCATGCTGTTTACCGGGCGTTTATATTTATCGCGGTACAGCTGCAGGAAGTGTTCTGCCAGCGGGATGATATCTTCCACGCGCTCGCGCAGTGGCGGCAGGTGTACTTCGATGGTATTGATACGATAGAGCAGATCCTGTCTGAACAGGTGTTGCGAAGCCATGTGCGAAATGTTGCGGTTGGTGGCGCAGATCAGTCTAACGTCAATGGGTATACTTTTATTGGAACCTACTTTTGTAACCGACCTGTTTTGCAGCACGGTAAGCAGTTTTGCCTGGAAGGGGATAGAGATGTTTCCTATTTCATCCAGGAAAATGGTGCCGCCGTTGGCTTCTTCGAAGCGGCCGGCGCGGTCTTCGCGGGCATCGGTGAAGGCGCCTTTTACATGGCCAAACAGTTCACTTTCAAACAGGGTTTCGCTGATGGCGCCGAGGTCTACACTTACGAAGGGTTTGCTGCTCCGGTTCGACTGTGCATGTATCTGGCGGGCCAGCATATCTTTACCGGTACCATTTTCACCGAGGATGAGGATATTGGCATCCGTGGCAGCTACTTTGGATACGGTATCAAATACGGCCAGCATGCCGGGGCTTTTGCCAATTACCTGGTTGCCCGGATGATGTACGGCAGCGGGAGGTTTATCCTGTTGGGCTGCACGTTTGTTATAGGCAGTTTGAATGGTAGCCAGGAGCTTTTCGTTTTCCCAGGGTTTAAGTACAAAGTCAACCGCACCGGCCTTGATGGCCCTCACCGCCATTTCCACATCGCCATAGGCAGTGAACAATACAACCGCCGTTTCCGGTTTTATATCCAGGATCCGGTCCAGCCATTCAAAGCCTTCTTTTCCGCTGCTCAGGTCGCGGGTAAAGTTCATATCCAGCAGGATTACATCGTAATCGAAGTTGGATACGAGATAGGGAATTTTTTGCGGATTCTTCTCAAAATCAACCTGTTCGAAATGTCTTTTGAGTAACAGGCGGGCCGCACGTAAAACATCTACATCATCATCTACAATTAAAATCTTTCCTGGTTGCATGGTAGTCATATGCGAATGGTGAATAGGTGACAATATTAAACAAAGATTCTTTCAAACCCACAGCTAATTTCAGGATCTTTTAAAAGTGTCCGATTATGGACACCGCTTGTCCGGCAAAGGACGTTTTTTTAAACCATTTTTCCTTGAAAACGTTGATGGTAAAAGGTTTTCAGCTTTGGCATGTGGATTGACTTTCTCCGGTCAGCAAACTTTTCGCTAAAGAACATGGATAGAAAATTAGAAAAGAAGTTTTGGAATAAAAAGCGCATCCTGATGATAGGTGGCGGAGCAGTAGTAGCAATGCTGCTGTTGTATACGTTGCTTTTTGCGGATCACAGGGCCACCCTGAATGTAGAAAAAGACAAGATCACTATCTCTACAGTAAAGAAAGGAACCTTTGACGTATATATTGCTGTTACCGCAGTGGTAATGCCCCTGAAAACTATCCGCCTGGATGCCATTGAAGGCGGATATGTAAGCCGCAAGTACCTGGATGGTGGTAGTATGGTAAAGGAAGGCGACTCTATCCTGCGGCTGGACAACCAGCACATGATGATGGACTTCGTAAACCATGAAACAGAGATCTACCGTTTACGCAACGAACTGCAGAATACCCGCCTGAGCATCCGCCAACAGGAATTTACCATGCAGCAAACCATTTCAGACATAGACGCCAAGATAGCCGCCGCACAGGACCTGTACGACCGGAACAAACAACTGGTGGAAGAAAAGATCGTGGCCCGCCAGGAATTCAACAAAAACAAGTTTGAACTGGAAGGACTCCTGCGTCAGAAAGATATCCAGCTGCAATCCCAGAGGTACCAGCAGGACAATGCCAAAATGCAGATTACCCAGCTGGAAGGCACCCTGGCCAGAACCCAGCGCAACCTGGACCTGATGCGGGAAAACCTGAACAGCCTGATTGTCCGCGCCCCGGTATCCGGGCAGCTCTCTTCCATCGATGTGGAAGTTGGTTCCAGCATCACCGCCGGCCAGAATATTGGCCAGATCGATGACCTGAACGGATTTAAACTACGCGCCGATATAGACGAGCATTATGTTTCGCAGGTATTTGCCGGGTTGAAAGCCACCTTTGAATTCGATGGGAAATCTTACGAAATGCTGGTTACAAAGGTATATCCTGAAGTGAAAAGCGGCCGTTTCCAGGCCGATATGACCTTTCAAAAAGATACGCCGGAAGGTATCCGCCGCGGACAATCCTCTCCTATCCGCCTTGTATTGGGTAAGTCCGCAGAAGCCATCCTTTTACCGCTCGGCGGATTTTTCTCCGACACCGGTGGTAACTGGGTATACGTAGTAGATAAAAGCGGCAACCGTGCAGTAAAACGTAATATTTCGCTGGGCCGTAAAAATCCGCTATATTTTGAAGTACTGGAGGGCCTGCAGCCAGGCGACCAGGTAATTACTTCTTCCTATGAGAATTTCGGAAACAAAGATGTTTTATCCTTTTAGTTCATCCATTTTTTTATATAAACTAGCATTTAAAATTAAAAACACATATGATACGCACTGTTAACTTACAGAAGCTGTTTACAACAGAAGAGGTAGAAACCACTGCTCTCAATGGTATTAACATGGAAGTGCAGGATGGAGAATTTGTGGCGATCATGGGACCCTCCGGTTGCGGCAAATCCACTTTGCTGAACATATTGGGTTTGCTGGATAACCCCAGCGATGGCGAGTATCACTTCTGGGATAAGGAAGTAGCGCGTATGAGTGAAAGACAAAGGGCACAGCTCCGCAAAGGTTCTATTGGTTTCGTGTTCCAGAGCTTTAACCTGATCGATGAACTCACCGTTTTCGAGAACGTTGAATTACCCTTACTTTATCTGAAAGTTCCTGCGGCTGAAAGAAAGGTGAAGGTAGAAGAGGTGCTGGAACGCATGAACATTATGCACCGCCGCAACCACTTCCCGCAGCAGCTGTCCGGTGGCCAACAACAAAGAGTAGCTATTGCCCGCGCCGTGGTAGCCAAACCTAACCTGATACTGGCGGATGAGCCTACAGGTAACCTGGATTCCACCAACGGGGAAGAAGTGATGAAGTTATTGCAGGAGCTGAATAACTCCGGCACCACCCTGATCATGGTAACACACTCCCCATATGATGCAGGGTTTGCACACCGTATTGTCAACCTGTTTGATGGACGCGTGGTGACAGAGAATATCAAGGAGCAGTTTCATGTGTGATTTTTTTTTCCGCCATTCTAAAACCACATCATGATGTTTCGGAACTATTTCAAAATTGCTGTCCGTCATTTACAGCGTCATAAGTTCATTACGGTGATCAACATCTCCGGGCTGGCTGTAGGCATGGCCTGCTGCATATTGATTACGCTGTACGTGCGCGATGAGCTGGGTTTTGACAGGTTCCACCGCAATGCGGACCGTCTCTACCGCGTTACAACTCAAACCACCCGTCCTACGGGTAATACCGATTATGACGCCGCTACCCAGTTCCCTGTTGGCCCCAATCTGAAAAAAGATATCAGCAGTATCAAAGAAGCCGTACGTATTTACGCACCGGGAAATACCCTCTATACTGCAGGAGATAAAAGAATATGGGAAGAAAATACAGGCTTTGCCGATGAACCTTTCTTCCGGGTTTTCGATTATCCGCTGCTGGAAGGAAATCCGGCTACTGTTTTAAAAGAACCATACTCCATTGTACTAACCGCATCTGCTGCAAAAAAATACTTTGGAAATGAATCGCCCATTGGAAAGCTGATAAAGGTAGGCAATGGTTACAGCTGCACGGTAACCGGTGTGGCCAAGGACTTTCCATCCAATACAGATCTCCGCCTGACCATGATCATATCGTACCCCACCATGCTGAAAGAAGCATTAAAAGCGGGCACCGATATGGAAAAGCAGTGGTTTATGTTTGGCAATAACGTTACTTATGTACAGCTGGCAGACCACACAGATCCTGCTAAACTTACCAAAGAACTGGCCACTTTTGTATCTACTCATATTGGTAGAATACTGAAAAAGCATAATATACAGTTTGCGCTGGAATTACAACCCATTCAGCATGTACATCTGCACCCACAGGGCGACAAAGGAATAGATAACTCCCCGTTGATCTGGTTATACATTGCTATTGCAGTTTTCCTGATCCTGATTGCCTGTATCAACTTCATGAACCTCACCACTGCGCGGGCACATGAAAGAGCGAAAGAAGTGGGGCTGCGTAAAGTACTGGGCGCTGAAAGAAAAAGTCTTATCCTGCAATTTCTTACAGAATCACTGGTGATCAGCCTTATCTCTTTTGTGCTGGCTATTTTGCTGGTAGGATTGGCGATGCCATTGTTTAATACTATTACCGGCAAACAGTTGCTGTTGCTTTCTTCCGCAGATAGTTTTTTATATGCCGGCTTATTATTGCTGGTATTATTGGTGGGCCTGGTGGCCGGAAGCTATCCTGCTCTCTACCTGTCCGGGCTGATACCCGTACGCGTATTGAAAGGCAATTTTGTTACCTCCGGCTCCCGTGTGCTGGTACGCCGTGGATTAGTGGTGGCACAATTTGCAGTAGCCGTGGCATTGATCATTTCCACGGTGGTTGTATTTTCCCAGCTCCGCTACTGGCAAACAAAAAACCTCGGATTCGATAAAGAACACCTCGTAAATATATACCTCTCCGGCGTAGATGGCGCTAAAGTTGCCTCGCTGAAATCTTCGTTCCTAAACCAGTCGGGCGTGCAGCAGGCTTCCATGCATAATTTTTTAATGGGCAGCGGCGTGTTTAATAATAACCCGATAGTACGTGAAGGGGGAGATGATAAAGACGGCTTTGTTGCAGGAATCATTCAATCGGATTTCGACCTGCTTAAAACAACTGGTATCAAACTGGTAGCCGGACGTGATTTTGACCCTGCGCTGGCTACTGATTCTTCCGATGCCTATATCGTTAACCAGGCCGCTGCACGGCAGTTAGGCTTTAAGGATGATGCAGTGGGCAAACGGATTGAGTGGCGACCCGGGTATATGGAAAGACATGGTACCATTATAGGCGTGGTAGAAGATTTCAACCTCCGCTCCCTGCAAATGCCGGTAGAGCCTATCGTCTACCTGGTAAGGCAGGAGGAAGTAGCAATCATTACCCTGCGGCTTGCAGCAGGCGATCAAAAGGCTATATTAAAACGTGTGGAAGCCGCATGGAACAGTATGATTCCCGATGTGCCATTTAATTTCACTTTTGTGGAAGATGATATACAGGCACAGTATGCATCTGAACGGACACTGGGCAAACTATTCGGTATCTTCTCCGGCCTCGCCATCTTTATAGCCTGTATGGGCCTCCTGGGATTGTCTATGCTCATTTCCCGGCAGCGTACAAAAGAAATCGGTATCCGCAAAGTGCTGGGTGCTTCTATTGCCAATATTTCACTGTTGTTATCTAAAGACTTTCTCAAACTGGTTTTGATAGGGATCTGTATCGCTTCTCCCATAGCCTGGTACGGAATGGAAAAATGGCTGCAAAACTTTGCTTTCAGGGTGCACGTGGAATGGTGGGTGTTTTTACTCACCGCTGGAATGGTGGTGCTGATTGCATTGTGTACCGTTAGTTTGCAATCCATAAAAGCGGCGTTAATGAACCCGGTTAAATCACTTAGATCCGAATAAACATGATTAAAAACTATTTCCAAATTGCCTGGAGGAATCTGAAAAGAAGCCAGTTTTTCGCTGCTGTGAATATTGCAGGATTGGCCTTTGGCATGGCGGTATGCATGTTTATCCTCTGCTGGGTTTTAGATGAATATAGTATTGATAAGTTCCATTCAAACGGAAAGAATATTTACCGGCTGCAGGCGAATGTCGACTGGGGCGGTATACGCACCATGACTGTCACACCTACTGTGCTGGCAGACGATCTGAAAAGTAACTTCCCGGAGATCATGGCGAATGTGAAAGTCCGGGTGACCAACAGCAACATGCTGTTTAAAACAGCGCAACGATCCGCGCTGGAAAAAAATTACATATTCGCCACCTCCAACCTGCTGGAAGAGATGGACTTCCCGGTAGTATCAGGAGATAAGCATACCGCATTGACGCAACCTGAATCTATTGTACTGACGGAATCATTTGCAAAAAAATATTACGGCACCACCGATCTTATCGGGAAGATCATTAACGTGGAAAAGAACAAAGCGTTACAGGTAACGGCTATCGTAAAAGATGTGCCCGCTGCATCCTCTATTCAGTTCGATTTTATACTGCCCTTTGCGCTTTCCCTGAAGCAGGATCCCTGGCTGTTGAGGCCGGGCAGCTATAGCATCTATAATTACATGGTGGTAAAAGCCGGAACAGATATTCCCCGCCTCACCGCAAAAATGCAGCAACATTACGCTAAACTTAATCCTGGCAATAAGAACGAAGTATGGCTGCAACCTTTCGAAGACATCTATCTGCATGAAAAATATGAAAATGGAAAAGTAGCCGGTGGAAGAATTGAATATGTACGTTTGTTTTTCATCACGGCGCTTATTGTACTGGCCATTGCCTGTATCAATTTCATGAACCTTTCCACTGCACAGGCATCTAAAAGAGCCCGTGAAGTAGGCGTGCGTAAATCGATGGGCGCGTCCAGGCTTTCGCTGATGTTGCAGTTTACCGGGGAAGCAATCCTGATGTGCGCTATAGCCGCTGTTGCCGCAGCAGTAGTGGTATACTTGCTGATGCCGGTATTCAATAATTTTACCGGCAAGCATATAACGTTTACACTGTCTGTTACCATTAAATACCTGTTGGGGCTGTTGGGTGTAACATTGGTCACCGGCGTGCTGGCAGGCAGTTACCCCGCTTTTGTGTTATCGCGTTTCCTCCCGGTGAAGGTATTGAAAGGTGACCTGAGCAGTGGCAGCGGCGCTTCCCTGTTCCGGAAAAACCTGGTGGTATTGCAGTTTGTGCTCTCTTTCATTTTTATTGTGAGCAGCGTAGTGATCTACAACCAGATGCAGTACATCTACCACCGTAACCTGGGTGTTGACAAAGAAAATGTAATGTATGTAGAATTGGGCGAAGGCTTTGCCGCAAACCAGCAGGCGATTGAGCAGTCAATGTCGCAACTGCCGCAGGTGAAGTCATTTACCTATAACAGTTTCCTGCCATTGTCTATTGGCGGCTCAAGTGCCGACCTGGGCTGGGAAGGAAAACCGGATAAGCTGATTGTGAACACGGCGCCGCAGCAGGTAGGATACGACTATGTTTCCACCATGGGAATGACGATGAAGGAAGGCCGGGATTTCTCCCGGGACTTTGCTTCCGACTCCGCTGCCTATATTATCAATGAAACAGCCGCCCGTGTAATGGGAATGAAGGATCCTGTAGGAAAACAAATCAGTTTCTGGAAAGGAAAAGGCACCATCATCGGCGTGGTAAAGGATTATCATTTTACCTCTATGAGGGAAAATATTTCGTCGATGGTAATGATGCTGGAACCGAAAGATAATAATTACATGATGATCCGCCTGGCAAAGGGAGAGGTTTCCAGCCAGGTGGCCGCCGTGGAAAAAGTATTCACTACGCTGAATGCCGGCTACCCGGTAGATTATCACTTCCTCGATGAAACTTTTGACAACATGTACAGGTCGGAAACCATGCTGCGTAAACTGGCGCAGGTATTTGCGGTAGTAGCAGTAATGATTTCCTGCCTGGGGCTGTTCGGACTATCTGTTTTTACTGCAGAACAGCGCAGGAAGGAAATTGGTATCCGGAAAGTATTAGGTGCTTCCGTAATGAACGTTACCCGTTTGCTTTCAAAAGAATTCCTGACCCTGGTGATCATTGGTATTTTACTGGCCACGCCTATCAGCTGGTACATGATGAATAACTGGTTATCCGGATTTGCATATCATACAAATTTATCTGCCTGGATCTTTGTCATTGCTGGCTTACTGGCAGTGGTGATAGCCCTGGCAACGGTGAGTTTCCAGTCGGTGAAAGCCGCCATGGCCAACCCTGTAAAATCTTTAAAAGCCGAATAATTTAACGTATATGTTTAAGCGTTATATCGTCATAACATTCAGAAATCTGCAGCGGCAAAGGTTGTTTACCTTTATCAACATCGCCGGGCTGGCTGTGAGCATGACAGTATGCTTGATCGTATTGATATCTGTCAGGGAAAATTTCAGTTATGATAATTTTCATCCTGCTGCTTCGCGTACCTGGAGAATCACTACCCATGCGCAAACGCCGGATGGTAGAAAATATCATATGGCCAGTGTGCCTTTGCCAATGGGAGCGGCATTAAAAAATAATTATGCTGCTGTTGAAAATGAGGCCACCTTATATGGTGTTTTAAATGGAGACGGGAAAATAGATAAGAAGAAGATCCATATCTATGGGGCATTTGCCACGCCTTCCTTTTTTGAGGTGTTTGGCTTTAAGCTGGCGGCAGGCAATCCCCGCACCGCCCTGCTTACGCCCAACAGCATTGTGCTTACTGCAGAAACCGCCCAACGTTTTTTTGGTACTACTGATCCGATGGGAAAAGTAATCCTGTTCGATCGCTTTGGCAGCTTTATCGTTAGTGGCGTAATGGAACCTGCTCCCGCCAAATCCCATATCGATTACGAAGCCTTTGCAGCGATGTCGTCGGTGCCTTTACTGGAACAAAGTAAAGTATTGCCGGATAAGCTGAATAACTGGGACCAGGTACAGAGCAGCTATACCTATGTGGTGCTGCGCCGCGGCGAAAAGGTATCCGCCCTGGAATCGGCGCTGAAGGACCAGGCCCATCGCTACGACGGGCTGGTGCAGAAGGGACAAGGCAGCATGGCTTTTGAACCACAGGCACTTGGCAAAATCACACCGTCGCAGGAGCTGATGGACGATATTGGCGGTACGCCGCCCTGGGGCAAAATACTCGCGGAAATAGGCGTGGCACTGGGACTAATTATCTGCGCCTGCTTTAACTATACCAACTTATCCATTGTACGTTCCCTGCAGCGGGCCAAAGAAGTAGGCGTACGAAAAGTAAACGGCGCACAGCGCTGGCAGATATTCGTACAGTTTATTACGGAATCTGTGATCATGTGCATATTATCGCTGATCATGGCGGTTTTACTGCTGCTGCTGATGCAGTCCACTCATTTCAGCGGATTACCGGTTCCGGATAACAACCTCCTGGAACCCCGGTTACTCCTGCTTTTCCTGTTGTTTAGCATCGTTATTGGCATAGTAGCCGGGGCCATCCCGGCATGGGCTTTATCCGCCTTTCAGCCGGCCAAGGTGTTAAAGAACCTCATCGACATTAAACTTTTTGGCGGATTGGGACTGCGGAAAACGCTCATCGTCATCCAGTTTTCCCTGTCGTTAACCGCAATCATCTTCCTGGTCACCGTTTATCGTCAGTTCCATTATAAGGCCATTAAGGACATGGGCTTCTACCGGGAAGATATCCTCAATGTTCCGCTGGCAGATGTGGATTTTCAACGGATGAAAGAACGGATGATGCAATTGAAAGAAGTGACAACGGCAACAGCCAGCTCCGGAACATTAGGCATGCCAAGACATTGTAACTTCTGCGTTATCCGCACCGGTGACAGCAAAGACAGGATGGAGTTTGGCTACTATGCCGGGGATGCGGACTTCCTCAAGGTAATGCACCTGAAACTATTGGCGGGCACTACTTTCCCTGCATCCGCTTCTGCTGAAAAAGAACAATATATCATCGTCAACGAAAAGGCGGTTAGTGTAATGGGTATAAAATCACCGGCAGATGCTATCGGAAGAACGCTGTTCCTGTCGGATTCCCTTCCCGTAAGTATTGTTGGCGTGGTAAAAGATTTTAACTATCAGCCGATAGAAGTAAATATCCGCCCGATGGCGATCCGTTTTGCTCCCAACGAATTCCGTCAGCTGCAATTAGCGATGCTGAAAGGAGATAAAGAGCAGCAGGTAGCGGACGTGAAAAAAATATGGACAGCCATGCATCCCGGAGAAGTATTCACCTCGGAATGGATGGATGAGCAGCTACGTAGCCGGAATGGGAGAGAAGTAATTTCCATGCTGGGCTTCCTGGTGTTCATTACCACTTTGATAGCTGCATTAGGGTTGCTGGGCATTGTAGCCTACACTTCTTTCACCCGCAGAAAGGAAATTGCTATCCGCAAAGTACTGGGCGCCAGTGCAGCGGGGCTATTAATGCTCTTGTCTAAAAACTATATAAAATTAATCGTCATAGCAGGCTGTATTGCCCTGCCACTGGGATATATAAGCAGCCTGCTTTTCCTGCAGATATTTGCTTACCGGGTAAGCACGGGCATTTTGGCAATGCTGGGAAGTTTCCTGTTCCTGGTATTCCTGGCATTGATTACCATCTTTTCACAAACCTGGAGAGCTATTGAAGTGAATCCGGCAGATAACCTGAGAAACGATTGACTATGCTGCTATTCAACTACATAAAACTTGCCTGGCGCAATCTTGCAAAAAGAAAGCTGTACAGCTTCATCAACATCGGTGGACTGGCAGCGGGTTTGTGCGCCTGCATGCTGATTATGTTGTATGTAGTGCATGAGTTGAGCTATGATCGTTTTCATAAAGATAATTCCAGGATTTATTCGCTGTTTGAGAAGATAAGACTGGAAAAAGATACGATGCAGCTGGAGCGTTTTAACGCAACAACGGCAGCCTCTATCCAGCAACAGAACGCGGCCGTGGAGAGTTATATCCGCATGGGCAACCTCGCCAGCGAATCCATTATCATGCAGAGTGTGGCCAATCCCAATATTAAAAGCGAGGAGCGTGACACCTGGTTTACAGACGCCAACTACTTCAGCTTTTTCTCTTTCCCCTTGCTGTCCGGTGATAAGAATGAGGTATTGAAACAGCCTTTTACGGCAGTAATTTCGGCCTCTACTGCCAGGAAATATTTTGGAAGTACGGATGTAATAGGAAAACAGCTGCGATATAACGGCAAATACATTTTCCAGGTATCGGGAGTAATGGCCGATGCACCTTCCAATTCCAGTATCCAGGCTAATATACTGCTGTCGTATTCCAGTATGGCCGGCATCGAATCAATGAGGGAAATTATTTCCGGCGAACGTGGATTTGCCGGCATCTTTTTTAAAGTGTTCCTGAAGCTGGATGATCCCGCTCACGCCGCCGCCGTAGTACAGAATATCGACCGGCTGATAGCCGCTCAGTTGGATCAGGGCAGAGCGGTGATGGTACCCATCACCCGGATCCATACGGATGCTAATTTCAGCCCTGGGTTTAATCTTCGCTATCTGAAGCTGTTCCCGCTGGTAGCCGCACTGATCCTGCTGATGGCGTTGATCAACTATATGAGCCTTTCTACCGCCCGGGCAACGGTGCGCGCCCGTGAAATAGGCGTGCGGAAATCGCTGGGCGCCGATCATAAAAGTATTGCCAAACAGTTTTATGTAGAATCGGCCCTCTATGCTTTCCTGGCATTTTGCCTGGCGCTGTTGTTGTGCCAGTTATTACGCCCCTGGTTTTTCAACCTGCTGCAGCTGAAGGTGGATGTAAGCTTTCTTTACCACCCGGTAGTACTCATGATTTATGTGCTGTTATTGCTGATCACTATTTTACTGGCAGGCAGTTATCCTTCGTTTGTTCTTTCCCGTTATAATCCTGTTTACATTTTGTCGGGGAAGATGAGCCGCGTAAGCGGCGGCGCCTCCGTAAGGAAAGTATTAACGGTATTGCAGTTTGGAACCGCAGCAGTGCTCATCATTTGCAGCATTGTTATTAACCGGCAGCTGTATTTCTTCCGTCATGCTGCAACTGGCATCAATAAAGAGAACGTGGTAATGCTGCCATTTCAGGGCTCTATGAGGAATCACTACCAGGCTTACCGGCAGCAGGTGGCTGCTTTGAATGGTGTGCAGCAAACGGCTACAGCCCGTTATCCGTTGTATGGCGGTTACGATATGTGGTTTGTGATGGGAGAAGGTAACCGTCCGCCAATGGCGTTGTCTATGCTCAGCATGGATCATTCCCTGTTTGGGTTAACAGGACTGCAATGGAAATTTCCGCCGGCAGATTCCACACAGCTGGGCATGCCGGATAAAATAGTGCTGAATGAATCTGCCGTGGAAAGCTTTGGTTTTTCGGGATCTCCGTTGGGGAAGTATATAAATTTGGGCGATAAGAAGGTAGAGGTGATTGGCGTAGTAAAAAACTTTCACTATAAATCATTGCATTCAGCCATCACCCCGCTGGGCATAAATGTGGAGAAGGATAATACCGCTTTATGGGGCGCTAACAGCCCAGGATGCATGTTTGTAAAAGTGGCGCCAAAACAGAATATGCCTGCCCTGATGGCGAAAATACAAAAGATATATGCTGCGTACGATATGCAGGAACCTTTTGAATATACCTTCCTGGACGACGCATTTGGCAGGTTGTATACTGCGGAAGACCGGCTGGCCGGGATCTTTGGCTGGTTTACTGTACTCACCGTGCTGATATCGGCACTGGGATTACTGGGACTGGCAGCCTTTTCGGCTGAGCAGCGTACACGCGAAATTGGCGTGCGTAAAGTATTGGGCGCCAGTGTGGCGCAGATTACCACCTTACTGTCGAAAGAATTTATCCGGTTAGTAGTGATCGCATTAGTGATTGCCTCACCGGTGGCGTGGTACCTGATGCGGCAATGGTTACAGCAATTTGCTTTCCGCATCGATCTGCAACCCTGGATGTTTATATTGGCTGCCATTATCGCCGTAACAACAGCGTTACTGGCCATCGGCCTGCAAACCGTAAAAGCCGCCGTCAGGAACCCGGTAAACGCATTAAAAATTGAATAACAAGTGAACAGCAAATCAGAGTGTGTGTCTACACGCCCTGCTTTTATTTTTTTCACTTTAAATATAACCGTATGTTAAAGAGTTATTTAAAAATTGCCTGGAGGAATTTGCGGAAACAGAAAGTGTTCGCTGCGGTTAACATCGTGGGAATGAGTACCGCATTATGTGCTGCATTGCTTTTGTCTCTTACCGCATACCGGGAATGGACTTACGATAATTTTCATAAAAATGGGGAAGATATATACCAGCTGATTGGCGTGGAAGATACCGGAGGCCAGGTAAAAACAGGCGCCAGTATGTCGAAGCCACTGGCAGTAGCTTTGCAGAAAGAAGTACCGGGCGTAAAGTATACCACTTTTATAGCCGGGTATAACGTGCCTGTAAGATATGGTACCAACCACTATTACCTGGGTGCGCAAATGGTAGATAAGGATTTTCTGAAGATGTTCACCTTCCCCCTGGTAAAGGGAGATAAGAATAGCGCACTGCAGCAGCTGAACCAGGTGGTGCTCACAAAGCGCGCTTCCGGCATACTGTTTAAGGATACCGATCCGGTAGGCCAAACCGTAGAACTAAACCTGGGTGGTAAATGGCAGCCTTTCATTGTAAGCGCAATAGCAGCAGATATTCCCGATAATTCAGGTATGGAGTTCGAATTACTTACACGGTTTGAGAATGAACCAGAGTATAACACCACCAAAAACGATTGGACCGCTTCTAATTTTCCGTTGTTTGTTCAGCTGGAACCCGGCGTCAGTAAAACTTCTTTCGAGAAAAATATGAGTGTGGTGGTGAACAAATATTATAAAGGGAAAATAGAAGACCTTCAGAAGAATGCGGGCGGCGTTAAAAATGTGTTTTACCTGAAAGGATTGCCGCTGAAAGATTTTCACCTCAATGCAGAAAGCACTTTTTACAGTGGCCTGAATAAATTTTATCCCTGGCTGATGATCATCCTTGCAACGCTGATCATCAGTATAGCCGCTATCAATTTTATAAACCTGTCCATTGCCAGATCCTTTGCCCGCAGCGGTGAAATAGGATTGCGGAAATCACTGGGTGCACAAAATGGCCAGCTGCTGCTGCAGTTCTGGGCAGAAGCTTTTCTTCTGTGCTGCTTCGCACTGGTACTCAGCCTTGGCCTGATGATCCTGCTGTTGCCTTATTACAACCAGGTGTTTGGACATCATATTGCGCTGGGCATTTTCCGTAATATATGGGTGTTAACCGGCACCATTGCCGGCTTCTTCGGGATTACATTACTGGCAGGTGGTTACCCCGCCTGGAAAGTAGCGCGGCTCAATATCCTGGAGGTGCTGAAAGGCAAGCTGGGCATGGGTAAAAGCAGTGGGGTGCGCAACGGGCTTATTATAGTACAGTTTATGGTGGCAGTAGTACTGATCAGCTGTACCTCCATCATCTGGCAGCAGCTTAATTTCATACAGTCGGCCCCGTTAGGATACAATTCTTCCCAGGTGATCAGTATCCCGCTCGATAATGCCACGCCGTCTGATATCACTTCCATGAAAAACAGGCTTACAGAGCTGAGCGAAGTAAGAAGCGTGAGTGGCAGCATGTTAAACCTCGGCCTGGGAAAGGACGGGTCTTCCGGCAACTGGACCAGGGGCTTTATGTATAAAGATCGCCACGTTTCCACGCAATGCCTCGCAGTAGACTACGACTACGCCAAAACACTGGACCTGAAAATATTATCCGGCCGCGATTTCTCCCGGGAGTATGGAACAGACAGTAACGCCGTGGTGATCAATGAACTGATGGCGAAACAATTAGGCGTAACTGATCCTATAGGTGTAAGCTTCCGCATGAGCGAGGATGAGCCGCCGCTACACGTGATCGGCATGGTGAAAGATTATCACTTTGAATCATTACATAAGAAAATCAGTCCGCTGGTGATGATCATGAACGCTCCCCTGAACTATATCTTCGTAAAAGTAGAAACATCCAACCCGGTGGCATCACTGAAAAAGATCACTGCACTCTGGAAGGGAATTAATGAGCTGTCAGAAAGTGATCCTTCTTTCCTCGATGAAAATGCACAACGGCTATATACACAGGAGCAACGGTTTTCAAAGATATTTATGAGCGGGGCCGTACTCGCCGTCATCATTTCCTGCATGGGATTATTTGCTATTGCAGTACTGGTGATGGCACACCGCAAAAAAGAAATCGGGATCCGTAAGGTATTGGGCGCATCAGTGAGTGGCATTGTAATGCTGTTATCGAAAGATTTTCTTCGCCTGGTACTCGTAGCCGTATTGATAGCCGCCCCGGCAGCCTGGTATTTCATGCATCAATGGCTGGAGGGCTTTGAATACCATACCACCATTCACTGGTGGGTATTCGGGGCAGCAGGGCTGATGGCGGTATGTATTGCGTTCTTAACCGTGAGCCTGCAATCGGTGAAAGCCGCCCTGGCAAACCCGGTAAACAGTTTAACAAGGGATTAATATTAAAATATCACCTATGATGTGGCGTAATTATCTGAAAACAGCTTTAAGAAATCTGAAGAAACGTAAACTGTATTCGGCGATCAATATCACCGGTCTGTCTGCGGGCATTGCCTGTTTCATACTGCTGGCGCTGTATCTGAGGAATGAATGGACCTACGATAATTTCCATGCACATGCCACGGAATTATATCGTATCCGCTTCGACTATGGCGAAAAAGACCAGGAGGTAACCCACACCGCCCTTACGCCAAACGGACTGGCGCCGGTGATGAAGGATTTTCCGGAAGTGAAATACATCTCCAGGGTCTATCCTTCAGCTACCACGGTGGCTTATGGCGACAAGGTAATGAACGAGAAGGGGTTTCTTTATGCAGATCCTGCTTTTTTCAGCATGTTTTCTTTCCCGCTGATAGCCGGAAATGCAGCCACTGTTTTGAGCGGTCCCAATATGGTAGTACTGTCTGAAACAATGGCCAGGAAGTATTTTGGCACCACGGATATAGTAGGTAAAACACTGAAGATTAATAACAAAAATGAATACCAGGTAACCGGTGTAGCCATAGATGCTCCCGCGAACACCCACCTGAAATTTGATTTTGTAGCCAGTTATGCCTCGCTGGGTAAGCAGGACACCTGGAATTCAGCCAATGACTACACTTATGTACAACTGGCCAGCAAAGCCACTGCCGGCGCGCTGCACGGGAGGTTAAAGAACCTGGTAAAAGAACAGATGGGGAGTGTTACCAGGAGCGGCGTTACGCTTGATTTTGTGCCGGAGTCCGTACCGGGAATTCATCTCCATTCTATAGCCCTTAACTCAACAGAAGCTGGCGGGGATATCCGCTATAATTATATTCTTACCATCATAGCCGCGCTGTTGCTGCTGATTGCATGTATCAACTTTATGAACCTCGCCACAGCCCGTTCCGCGGAAAGAGGCCGTGAAATCGGTGTGCGGAAAGCCCTGGGCGCCGTACGCGGGCAGCTGTTCTGGCAGTTCATTGCCGAATCTACGCTGATTAGCTTCTGCGCTGTGGTACTGGGAATAATGATTGCTTTGGTATTACTGCCGGTATTTAACAATATGGCCGGCGTTACCCTGAAGCTCGGACTGGA
The DNA here is from genome assembly GCF_041360695.1 of Chitinophaga sp. RCC_12. Classification (NCBI taxonomy): domain Bacteria; kingdom Pseudomonadati; phylum Bacteroidota; class Chitinophagia; order Chitinophagales; family Chitinophagaceae; genus Chitinophaga; species Chitinophaga sp. RCC_12. Next base: position 347,031 of record NZ_JBFUPS010000002.1, on the reverse strand, counting down.
CAGCTATCACATCTACCTGTGGCTGGCAGGTGTTTTTCTTTGTACCACCTTTTTTGCGGGTACCTATCCGGCCTTGTTCCTGTCGGGCTTCCGGCCGGTACAGGTATTAAAGGGACGGGTCATGCATACTTCAGGTGGCAGCATCCGTAAAAGCCTCGTCGTATTCCAGTTTGCGGCTTCCGTGTTCTTTATCATCTGCACATTGGTGGTGAGCAACCAGTTAAAGTATATCCAGCAAAAGAAATTAGGACTGGACAGGTCGCAGGTGTTGGTATTATCAGGAGAAAATTTTAGCCGGCAGATGCTGGAAGCCTTCAAGGGCAGGCTGTTGCAGCAGTCAGGTATCAAATACGTCAGCGCCTCGTACGACTCACCGGTATCAGTGGGCGGTGGCTACACTATTGGTAACCTGGAAGGGAAGCCGGCGGATTACAGTATGAATATTACCGCGATTCCCGTGGAGAAAGATTACCTGCAAACAATGGGAATTTCATTGCTGGTCGGTGCAAACTTAACCGACGCGGATGTACAGGATATTTTAAAGGAAGATAAAGACCGGGTATATCATTTCCTGCTCAACGAAACCGCCATAAAGCAGCTGGGCTGGACGGCTGAAACGGCAGTGGGAAAACGCATGGTGATGAATGGCCGCGCAGGAACCATCAAAGGGGTGATGAAGGACTTTCACTTCGCTTCCATGAAAACCAAAATTGAACCTATTGTTGTTTTCCCGGAATATGAATGGTTTGGGGAAGTGCTCATCAAAACTTCAGGGGATAACCAGCAGCAGGTGATAGCAGGGATAGAAAGGATCTGGAAGGAATACCTGCCCGCCGTGCCTTTCGGATATCATTTTATGGACGAAGACTTTAACGGATTATATAAATCGGAATTCAGAACCGGTACCATTTTATCAACCTTTTCTATTGTTATTATCCTTGTTTCCTGCCTGGGTTTACTGGGGCTGGCCGCGTTTACTGCAGAACAGCGTACCCGCGAAGTGGGTATCCGCAAGGTGTTGGGCGCTTCTGCCACCAGTGTGGTGGCATTGCTGTCGAAAGATTTTATTAAGCTGGTGCTGATATCGCTTTGTATTGCTTCCCCGTTTGCCTGGTATGCTATGCATCAATGGCTGGAAGGCTTTGCCTACCACACCCGTTTACATGCAGGCACCTTTCTCCTGGCAGGCACTATCGCCATTGTAATCGCTTTGCTCACCGTGAGTTTGCAGTCGGTGAAAGCGGCATTAATGAACCCGGTTAAAAGCCTGAGATCAGAATAAACTAATCTGGATAACCGGAGCAGCTACTTTTAATTATATTGCTGAGCCGATATGCAGAAAATATCAACATAAATTAAAAACAAATTACCGATCATGATACAATTGCAGAAAATTTCCAGGCATTACCCGGTTGGATTCGGAAAAAATTATATCCTGAAAGATATCGACCTCACTATCAATGAAGGCGAGTTTGTATCTATTATGGGGCCTTCCGGTTCCGGGAAATCTACCTTGCTGCATATTATGGGTTTACTGGAAGAACCATCCGAAGGACAATACCTGTTTGAAGGAGAGCGTGTGGACAGGATGAACGAGAAAAAAAGGACCCAGTTGCACCGGGGTTCCATTGGATTTGTGTTCCAGGCCTATCACCTGATTGACGAATTAACCGTGTACGAAAATATTGAAACGCCGTTACTGTACAAGAACATCCCCACTTCAGAAAGAAAAAGCCGGGTGGCAGATGTACTGGACCGCTTTAATATGGTAGCTAAAAAGGACCTGTTTCCCAACCAGCTATCCGGCGGACAGCAGCAACTGGTAGGTATTGCCCGCGCTATTGTAGCCGAACCCCGGGTGATCCTGGCCGATGAACCCACCGGTAACCTGCACTCCGATCAGGCGAAAGTGATCATGCAGCTGTTTAAACACCTGAATGAACAAGATAAAATTACAATCGTGCAGGTAACCCACTCAGACGTGAATGCCACCTATGGCAACCGCGTTATCCAGATCCGCGATGGACATATTCAGCCATAAGAAAGGCGGATCAGTTTTAAGAATTTGTAAAAAAAAGATTATGTTGTACACTCAATTAGTGAGGTATACTGCCATACCTACTAAATTTTTGCCTTCTATCAAGAAGGGTGGAAAAGTATCATCACAATTATTATATTTTTGGAATGTTATGAGAATATCCCGAATAGCAGGAGTAATCCTGATTTTATTGTTTGCTAACATAACATCCGCTGATGCGCAGGATACGTGGAGTTTACAACGTTGCGTGGATTATGCCTTGCAAAATAACCTGACAGTTAAACAACAGGAAGTTCAAAAACGCCTGGCAGATCTCACTTTACAGCAAAGCCGCCTGCAAATGATCCCCGGTTTCAGCGGGTCAGTAACAGGAGGGTATACGGATGGTAGAAGCGCCAGCCTGGGAGATAACCAGTATGTAAATCAAACCGTGTTTAACTCCAGTGGTAACCTGAATATGCAGGCGAACCTTTTTAGCTGGTTTTATCAGCAAAAAACAATTGCCGCCAACAAACTGGATGCACAGGCCAATAGCTTCCTGCTGGAAAAAGCCAGGAATGACCTCGCGTTTAACGTAGCCACAGCTTTCCTGCAGATACTGCTCAATATTCAAACAGAGAAAGTAAACGAAGAAAACGTCCGGCTGACCAATTCCAACCTGGATAATACCAAGAAACTGGTCATCGCAGGTTCCGTACCGGAAAGCAACCAGGCCGACCTGGAAGCACAGCTGGCACTGGACAGCAGTAACCTGGTAACCGCCCAGAACAACGTAACCCTGGCCATTCTCCAGATGAAGGCTTATCTCAACCTCGGATTTGAGATCCCTTTCAAACCGGATGTACCTGAAAATATTTCTTCCCTGCCATTATCTGCTCTGCAGGAAATGGCCCCGGAAATGGTGTACAGTGCCGCTTTAACCAACTACCCGCTGGTAAAATCGGATGAACTGAAGATCCAGAGCGCCGCCAAAGCATACCAGGCGGCCAAAGCGCAGTTGTATCCCAACCTGAGCATAAACGGCGGCCTCAGTACCTACTACGCCAATAACTATTATGAGGATATTGCGCAAACGAAGGTGCTGCCGTTTCATGATCAGATCAGCAACACCTACCGGAAAAATATCGGGTTATCGCTTAACATACCTATTTTTAATGGCTGGCAGCAACGTACTACTGTAGCCAGGGCTAAAATAAATGTATACAGCCAGGAACTGATCCGCGACCTGGATCACCAGAAGCTCCGGCAGGATATTTATACCGCCCATGCCAACGCCATAGCCGCATTACAGAAATATAATGCATCTGCCACAGGAGTAATGGCGGCTCAGAAAGCGTATGATTTTGCCACCAAACGCTTCAATCTCGGATTAATGAACACCATTGATTATATCACAACACAAAGTAAATTGTATAATGCGCAGGTAAACAAGGTGCTTGCTCAATACGATTACATATTTAAAATGAAATTGCTGGAATTCTACCGGGATCAGAAAATATCACTGTAGCCGTTCCGGGAAATTAAATTGCTTTATGAAGAAGAAACAACTTTACTGGTTCATAGGCATACTTTGTTCACTCGTTATTTTGTTCCTGGTGCTTAAAGCGGCCGGGGTAATTGGTAAGGAAGAAGGACTTAAAGTTGCTGTAGACAATGCTTCTAATAGAAATATTATAGAAGTGGTTACCGCCAGCGGTAAAATTTATCCTGAAATAGAAGTAAAAGTAAGCTCCGACGTTTCCGGCGAAATTACAGACCTTCCCATCCTGGAAGGCGACTCCGTAAAAAAAGGACAGGTACTGGCACGTATATACGCAGATATCTACGGATCGATGGTCGACAAAGCGGCGGCCTCCATGAGCCAGTCGCAGGCGCAGCTGGCCAATTCCGCTGCAGCGCTGAACTCCTTTAAGGCCCGTCTTGATCAGAACAAGGCTGCCTATAACAGGAACAAGGAACTCCTTGCCCAGAAAGTAATCTCCAAATCAGAGTTTGAAACAGCCGAAGCAACTTATCTCGCCTCCCTGGCAGATTATAACGCTGCTGTGCAACAGATCAACGGAAACAAGTTTGCCGTGGCCAGTGCGCAGGCCAACCTGAATGAAGCCAATAAAAACCTGGGTCGTACCACCATTTCCGCTCCCATGGGCGGTATCGTTTCCCTGCTTTCTGTAAAGAAAGGAGAACGCGTGGTGGGTACCGCACAAATGACCGGTACCGAAATGCTGCGTATCGCTGATATGAACACCATGGAAGTACAGGTAGACGTAGGCGAAAACGATATTCCAAAAGTAAAATACGGCGATACTGCCATTATTGAAGTGGATGCGTATAACAGCCGGGAGTTTAAAGGTATTGTAACACAAATTGCCAGCTCCAGCAAAGGCGCCGCCACCGCTACGGTAAGCACCGCATCCTCCGCAGAGCAGGTAACCAGCTACATTGTACATATCCGTATCCTGCAGGAAAGCTACCAGGATCTTCTTGATAAGAACAAGAAAACGTATCCCTTCCGCCCAGGTATGAGTGCCAGTGTGGATATTCAAACCAGGCATGTAAATAATGTACTGGCCATCCCAATTAACTCCGTAACTACCCGCGACGCCGATTCTACCAAAGGAAAGGACGACAAAAAGAAAGCGGCGCCGGTACAGGATAATACTACCCCAGGCTCTTCTGCCGATACCAAACCAGTGCTGAACGAGGTGGTATTTATACTGCAGAAAGATGGTACCGTTAAAATGGTACCCGTTAAAACCGGTGTACAGGACGATGCCTGGATCCAGATCACTTCCGGCCTGAAAGCCGGCGACCAGGTGATCAGCGCTCCTTATACCGCCATCTCACGTACCCTCGAAAATGGCAAAAAAGTAAAAGTAGTACCGAAGGCCGAACTGTTTGAAGGGCAGGCAAAATAAACGCAGTTACACAACTTCCTATAAAAAAGAGGTCGTTTTTCAACATAGAAAAACGACCTCTTTTTTTGGTATTTTCACTGATCAGTTTTATCTTTGAAAGATGTATAAAGCATTGATATACAACACGCATTTCCTTGAAGCGCGTCTAAGCAGCACACCAAAACCCTGTGCAATAAACTGACTACCAACATCTTACCGATCAAGTCCACGTCACCTCCACATCAGCTCCATGTTATCTCCACATTAAAGACATGTTCAAAGTATCTCCATAGTATCTCCAAAGCATGTTAAAAGCAACTGCAAAGCATCACGTACATCATCTTCCCTCACTTCTTTAATTACCCCATCTCCAAAAGAAAAAGAATAAAAATCGTGGTAATCAGCAAAATCAGCGTAATCAGCGGGAAAGACAACCTCCGCTCCCGCAAAACTCCTTTATTGCTTTTTAATTACATTGCATAAAAATTTGCATTGTGAGCAAGAGCATTGGAATTATAGGCAGTGGCAGTTGGGCTACTGCACTGGCTAAGATCCTGACAGATAACGGGCATCATATACATTGGTGGATAAGGAATGAAGACACCATACGTCATATGCAGCTGCGTCATCATAATAAACATTATCTCACCTCCGTGTATTTCGATACCAGCCTGCTGAGCCTTAGTAGTGATGTAAAAGCAGTAGTGGCGGCCTGCGATGAGCTGGTGCTGGCGGTTCCCAGTGCCTTTTTGGAAGATGTGTTAGGCTTGTTACCCGCCGATGCACTGATCAATAAAAAGGTCATTTCTGCGATTAAAGGGCTGGTACCAAGTACCAACGACCTGATAGGAGAATATCTTCTCAAACAATTCAATTTACCGGCAAGCCGGTATTTCACGATTACAGGCCCCTGCCATGCAGAAGAAGTGGCGAGCGAAAAGCTGTCTTACTTAACTTTCTCCGGCGCTCAGCTGGACACTACCCAGTCCATTGCCGATAAATTTACCGGCAGTTACCTGCAAACAATTGTAAACACCGATGTAATTGGCGTACAGCTGGCGGCGGTACTTAAAAATATTTACGCCATGGGGGCGGGTATTGCACACGGGCAGGAATATGGAGATAACTTCCTCAGCGTATTTATTACCAACTGTTTCCGGGAAATGCAAAGCTTCCTCGAAAAATATGAAGAGCAGAAAGCTGCGGTGGCCGGAACTGAGCCGGTAGTGCATAATTACAGCGCCAGCGCTTACCTGGGCGATCTGTTGGTTACCTGCTATTCACTGCATAGCCGTAACCGTACTTTTGGCAATATGATCGGGAAAGGGTACAGTGTAAAAGCGGCCCAGCTGGAACTGAATATGATCGCAGAAGGTTATTACGCCAGTAAATGTATGCATGAAATGAACAGGAATATAGGGGCGTATATGCCGGTTGCCCAGGCCGTATATGCTATCTTATGGCAGCAGGTGCATCCTTCAGAGGCATTCCTGTCCCTTGAAAAAGGATTTATATAAAATGGCCGGCTGTTAGTCTTCCCGGGCTAACAGCCGTTTGCCAGTCGCCTAAAAATCATCGTAGTCCTCATAATTATCTTCCCCGATCTTCATAATTGCCCGCACATTCGGGAAATACTGCTTAATAAGGCTGGCAATCCGGGTGAAAAGATACTCGCTTAACACCGGTCCCTCGTAATACTCAATCTCATTGGTCTCGTCCGAGATGATATATTCCGTGATATTACGGTCAATAATGGCTTGAAAGCGCCTTTGCCGGGGGAGTTTCCTCAAACTGATTTTGGTTGGAACACCATCTACATTAAATGTACATGCAATGTTTCGCATAACGGCGATTGGGTTTAAATGAGAAAATGGAATGGTTAAAATTTGCTCTTCACATGGTAGCTTGGGTGCTTACTTCAGCTAAAATAAGCTGAAATGGACAAAGAAACATTATTGTTTACTAATTACGATAATAATGTTGCTATTTGTATCCCAAATTACCACAATTTCCGGCAAATTGTAATACAATTATAAATAATTATGATTACATGGACTGTTAATCAAATGTAAATGGTCCCCCTTTATTTTATCCACACCTCCTACCTGTGGATACGGGACAATATGTGTAGAATTATCTCTACACTTCCTGGTGGCCAGATCCCCTGAAACCCAATACAGCAGGCATTGGATTGATATTTGAAACATCCTATGTCCCGATCCGGAAAATTGAGGACCTGGTTACTTGTTAACTGCGTAGTATAAAATTTTTACCATGAAGATTAGAACCTTGCTTTTTGTTACTTCTTACCCGCCCCGGGAATGTGGAATTGCAACTTTCGCACAGGACCTGGTAAACGCAATGAATAAGAATTTTGCCGGTAATCTGAATATTGAGGTGGCAGCACTGGAAGAAGCAGGCAAACCTGCCAATATGAAAGAAACACCCGTTACTTATTCGGTAAACCCGTTCGATATTGATGCGTGTATTGATTTTGCACAAAAAATAAATGAGAACGATAAAATAGACCTGGTTTGTTTTGAGCACGAATTCGGCCTGTATGGCGGAGAATACGGTCATAACCTCCTGGCCATGCTTTCCTTACTGGATAAACCTTTCGTGGTACGTTTCCATACCGTACTGCCTTATCCCGATCATAAATGCACCAAGGTAGTAAGCCTGATCAGCGCACTCGCGGCAAAAGTGATTGTAATGACACGCTCCTCTGCCACCTTGCTGCAGCAGGTATATCATGTGCCCGCCGAAAAGATTGTGCATATACCACATGGTACACACGCACACATCGTGGAAGATGTGGACGCACTGAAAAAACAATACAATGTGGAAGGCAGGATGGTACTGAGCACATTTGGTTTGCTCAGTGAAAACAAAGGCATCGAAACAGGCATCAGGGCCATGAAGGATATTGTTAAGCAATATCCCCGCGCCATTTACCTGGTGCTCGGGAAAACCCATCCCGTAGTATACTCCCGTGAAGGAGAAAAATACCGCGAGTCACTGGAACAACTGGTACAGGAACTCGGCCTGGAAAACAATGTACGATTCGTAAATAATTATCTTTCCCTGAAAACATTACTCGATTATTTATCTCTTACAGATATCTACCTTTTTACGTCAAAAGACCCGCACCAGGCAGTAAGCGGAACTTTCGTTTACGCCATGAGCGCCGGCTGTGCGGTGATTTCCACCTCATTTGTACAGGCACGCGAAATGCTGGAAGATGGCGCCGGTTGCCTGGTAGATTTCAATAACCCGGAACAAATTGCTGCCTGCGCGATACCGCTGCTCGGCAATCCGGAACTGCGCGCACAGATGAGCCAGTCGGCCATCGAAAAAACACGCAGCTCCATCTGGGAAAACGTAGCCATCGCACACATGAGCGTAATCAGCGAAGCACTGGCAGAAGACAAGATCCTGCCCAACCTGCCGCCACCATACCTCGATCATATCGATCGTATGACCGACGAAATCGGTATGCTGCAGTTTTCCAAACATGACATCCCGGATCCCGCATTCGGATATACGCTGGACGACAACGCAAGGGCGCTTATTGCTACCTGCATGTACAGCAGCGAATTAAATTCCAGCAGCTTCGTCAACTCGCTGACCCGTAAGTACATCGACTTTATCGCTTACTGTCAGCAGCCTTCCGGTAAGTTCCTGAACTATGTGGATATCAACCGCCAGTTCGATAAAATGAATGAGGAAGTAAACCTGGAAGATGCCAATGGACGCGCGGTATGGGCGCTGGGGTATGCCCTCGCTTCGCAGCATCACCTGCCCTTTGACGCCGTGCAGGACGTATCCGCCATATTCAGCAAATGCTTCAACTGGATGGAATCACTGCAATCACCCAGGGCCATGGCTTTCACCATCAAAGGACTGTACTATTACCTTTCTTATAAACCCGGTGGCAAAGCAGTGGAAATTTTGCAACATCTGGCTGCAAAATTGTACGACCATTACAAACAGGAAGCAGATGAAACCTGGCATTGGTACGAATCCTACCTTACCTACGGTAACGCCGTATTGCCTGAGGCAATGATGATGGCCTACCAGGTAAGCGGAATTGAAGCTTACCGCAGAACCGCGGAAAACAGCCTGGCTTTCCTTTGCAGCAAAACCTTTACAGACAGCCATATGAAGGTGATCAGCAATAAAACATGGTACCACAGGAATAACACCCAGCAACAGGAAGACGGTGGCGAACAATCTATAGAAGTAGCCTATACCATGCTGGCTTTGAATACGTTTTATAACACCACAAAAAATAAATCATATTTGGAGAAGATGCGTCTGGCATTCAGTTGGTATTTAGGGAATAATCACCTGAAACAACTTGTTTATAATCCATTAACTTACGGTTGCTACGACGGACTGGAAAAAAATAATATAAACCAGAATCAGGGCGCCGAGTCAACTGTATGTTACCTGATTGCCAGACTATTAATGGAACAATGGAATAAACATAAGTATGTTACACCGAAACAAAACAGCCTGGCACCAGTCAGACTTGGCTACAACTGAGAATAACATGAAATATCCCAGCATATTGATTATAGATGATGAGCCGGATATATGCAGATTATTGCAACTTACGCTTGTACGTCATGGCTATAATGTGAAATACGTACATGAACTGGAGGCGGGCATGAAGTCCATTTTCAAACATCAGCCTGATCTCCTTTTTCTGGACATCCACCTGCCCGACGGATCGGGCCTCGAGGCTTTGCCGGTGATCAAGGAACGTTGTCCCACGTTACCCGTGATCACTATCAGCGCCTATGACAATGCGATGGAAAAGCAAACCGCACTGAAAGCCGGAGCCGCTTTTTTCCTGGCTAAACCTTTCAGTCTCAAAAATGTTGATGAACTGATCGATAGTATCAAAATAAAAAGCTGATAACGCCCGATTGGTTATAATCAGTAATTTTAACCAGCTATTCTGTTGCCAATTACCACTATATTAAAGAAGTATGAAAAATATTCTAATTATAGACGACGAAATTAATATCTGTACACTCCTGAGTAAATTTCTCGGGAAACATGGTTTTGATGTAGATACCACCATGACGGGTGGTGCTGCACTTAAAATGATGAAAGAAAAAACCTATGACCTTGTACTCTGCGATTACCGGCTGAAAGATACAGATGGTGCACAACTGCTGCAGGATATCCATCAAATCAATCCTTCAACCATTGTTATCATTATTACAGGTTACACAGATGTAAGAGTAGCTGTGGAAATGGTGAAAAATGGCGCTTACGATTATCTTTCCAAACCACTGTACCCGGATGAAATTCTCAACCTGGTACATAAGGCCTTCGCTCATAAAGAGGCGGAACAGGAAAGACGCGCATCCAGGCCAGTGGAGTCGGGCAGTGAACCCGAAGAAGTACGGGAAACGTTATTGTCCCGTAACCAGGACGATAAGAATAATAAATATGTATACGGTGAAAGCGAAGGTGCGAAAGAATTAATAAGACAAATCAAACTGGTGGCGCCCACCGATTACAGCGTCATCATTTTCGGGGAAACCGGTACCGGTAAGGAATCCGTGGCCCATCTTATTCACCATCACAGTAAAAGAAATCAACAGCCTTTTGTTGCGCTGGATTGCGGCAGCCTCTCGAAAGAACTGGCAGCAAGCGAATTATTCGGTCATGAAAAAGGCTCTTTTACCGGCGCTATCAATACCAAAATAGGCGCTTTTGAACAGGCCCAGGGTGGTACCCTGTTCCTGGATGAAATCTCCAACTTATCATACGACATACAGGTGGCCCTGCTACGCGTGCTACAGGAAAAGGTAATTCGCCGGGTAGGGAGCCTGAAAGAAATTCCGATCGACGTACGTATCATTGTAGCCTCCAACGAAAAGCTCTCTGAATCAGTACAGCGCGGCAAGTTCAGGGAAGACCTGTTCCATCGCCTCAATGAGTTCACCATTTATATTCCGCCTTTGAGGGAACGCCGCGAAGACCTGCCACTGTTCACTACCGCCTTTGTAGACCAGGTGGAAAGGGAACTGGATAAATCATGCGGTAAAATTTCTTCTGAAGTATGGGACTGCTTCCAGCAATACAATTGGCCCGGTAATATCCGCGAACTGAAAAATGTGATCCGGAGAGCCTGTTTGCTTACGCCGGAAATGGAAGATATTACCATGATTGCATTACCGCTGGAAATGAAAGAATCATTTAACCAGATCCCGGAAGAAGTACACGTTTCCGGTGAACTGGCGCTGCTTTCCAACGACAACGACCTTAAAACAGTAGCCCTCCAGGCAGAATACAATAAGATTATAAATGTGCTGAAAGAAGTGAAGTATAATAAAACAAAAGCAGCACAGGTATTGAATATCGACCGTAAAACCCTGTATAATAAATTACGGTTGCTGAATATAAATTATTGATCAAACAAATGTTTATTCCCTGGGAGAGCCGTCTCCCAGGGAATAAATTTATACGATAGCGGGTATTGCAATCGTAAATACCGCTCCCTTTCCGGGCTCACTATCTACATGTATAGTTCCTTTGTGATTTAGTAAAATGTTCTGCGTGCTGGTCAACCCAAGACCGGTGCCTTTCGCCTTACTGGTATAGAAAGGATCAAACAAACGCGCCAGCTTGTCCTCCGGTATACCAGCGCCATTGTCGCGGATCATCAGTTTTGCCTTATCCTGGTTACGCACAGTGGTAATGGTGAGTACGCCTTTCCCCGGTACCATCGCCTCAATAGCATTGATAATAATATTCAGTAAGGCAATCACCACTTTTTCTTCATCTGCATTAATGATCACATCCGGCGATACGAGGTTTTTTTCTACACGGATTTCACTCAGTTTCAAACGGTCCGCGGATAGCTGCAGCGCTTTCTCTATCAGGTTGTTGATCCCCACGGGCTCCATATGGAGTTCAATCATACGGGTGCTGTGCAGCAGTTCCGTAATCAATTGGTTAATGCGTGTGCAATTGCGTTCAATGATATCTGTATACATCAGCGTATCATCGTTGGCCACCACTGCTTCTTCTTCCTTAAACTGACTTACCGCCAGCAATATATTGGTGAGCGGGTTTCTTACTTCATGCGCTATCACTCTGGCAATACGCCCGGTGATTACAAATTTCTCCTGGTGTTGTTTTTCCTGTTCTTCTCTCTTTTTATCAGTGATATCCTGGATTACGCAAAGGAATATCTGCGCTGCTTCGTCCAGCATTACAGCATTGATCAGCACCACCATTTTTTTGTTGCCGGCAGTTTTGAAATCATATTCCTGTAAATTGGCAACGCCGGCGTTGCAGATGTTATTCAGGAAATTCTCGCTCTGGTCTTTGGAGATGAAGAGATCCCGCAGATGCAGTTTTAGTATTTCTTCCCGGCTGTATTGAAGGGTTCTTAATGCGGCAGGATTGGCATCGATAATATTCCGGTCGCAGTCGGCCAGCACAATCAGGTCATGTGCTTTTTCGAAAATGCCATAGTATTTCTTCTCACTTTCCTCAATAGACCGGCGATGGTTAAATTCATCGAGCGCGTACCGGATGGATCTTTCCAGCAGGTCGGCGGTCATTTCTCCCTTCACCAGGTAATCGTAGGCGCCGGCCTGCATCGCTTCCCGGTCGATGTTATAATCGCCTTTACCGGTAAGCATAATTACCGGTGGCTGATGATGCATCTGATGCAGTCTTCGAAGGATATCAATACCCGTATTTGGCCCCAGCCGGTAATCTACCAGGAATACGTCGTGCGTATTGTCTTCTATGGCAGCCAGTCCCTTCTGATAGGTAGAAGCCCATTCAAGTACATATTGGCCGGGTGAAATATCATGCAATAATTCTGTTACGAGAAAGAAATCGTCTTCATCATCGTCTATCATTAAAATGTGTATCGGGCGCTCGCTCATCGCAATAGATTAGGAGTTTTGCAATTTGTGACAAAATTCACAGCAATAAAGGTGCTAACCTTTATTGCTCCGCAGATTCATCATTCCGGTTTCTCTGTCGCAGGGGGAGGATAATAACAAAGGAGGCGCCTTTCCCCGGGTCTCCGTGGGCTTGTATAAAGCCATTGTGGCTGTCTACAATTTTTTTGCAGATGGCCAGTCCTATCCCTGTGCCGGAATACTCGCTAATGCCATGTAACCGTTGGAAAATGAGAAAAATGCGGTCGGCGTAAGCCTGCTCAAATCCAATACCATTGTCATCCAGGCTGATACGGCAGTAAGGATCGTTCCACCGGCTTTCTTTTACAATGCCCAGTTCCTTCCCGGTTACCACCTCGTGATGGATATTGATTTCCAGGCGCCTGTCCGGACTGGCAAACTTAATGGAATTGGCCAGCAGGTTCTGGAACAGCTGGTGAAAAGAAGTGTCGCTGCCTTCTATTACCGGCAGCTGGTCGTATTGAATCTGCACGTTCTTCTCTTCAAGGGTCACCTCCAGGTCGCTGATCACTTCCTGCAGCAGTTTGGTCATATCCACGGGGGTGATGCTTTCGGGGGTAATGCGGCCGGCCCTGGAAAAGATGAGCAGGTCATTGATCAGTACCCGCATCCGGGAAACGGCCGACACCATACGGTCTATCAGCTGTGTGGCATCCGGCGGCAGCTGGTCTTTATATTTCATCTGCAACCGGTCACTGAAGGTCGATATCTTGCGTAACGGCTCCTGCAAATCGTGCGAGGCCACATAGGCAAACTGCTCCAGCTCCTGGTTGGTTTTATTCAGGAGGGATATATTTTGTTGCAGATCACGCTGATAGGATTTCATCCGGCTTTCAATATGCAGCTGTAATTTGAATTCCCTGGTGAGGGTAATATAAGAGTAGATACCTATCAGGATGGCTACCAGTGAGGATATAAAGATCATGGGCACCCACATCACCGCGAAGAAATGATATAGTTCCGATTTCTCCTGTACCAGGCTTTCCTCAATCCGGATCATGTCACGCACCTTATTGTCGATGAGATCCATGGACTTTTCGCCTTCCTTAACATCAGAGAGCTGTTTCAGCTGGGTGGAATTTTCTCCGCCCAGCTGCAGTTGCTGGTATTTGATGGCCAGCAACCTACGGAGGGTATCCAGGTGTCTTTGCTGAACAGGGTTATCGTTGGTGATTTTCCGGAGCAGGAGGTATTCCCGCTCAATCCTGTTGCTGCGTTCCTGCATAGTGGGATCCAGGAAGGCGCTGTCTTTTGTAAGGGCATATCCCCTGATGGCGGCTTCCGCCTCCTTGAGTTGCCGGGTAATTACCTCCAGCCGTTTGGAAACTTCAATGGCGTGATTAAGTCTGCCGGCATTGTCCAGCAGGTTCTTTGCCACCAGGTACGAAAATACCGAGGCCGCCACGATAACGGTAAATGCAATGAAAAACCCGAGCCGGATTTTCTTGTGTACTGAAAAATGCATCTGTATGTATGAGATCTTGAGAAAGCATTTCAAGTTACTATTTCTGCCTGAATTTCGCTACTAAAAAATATCCTTTTTCCGTGAAGGTCTTTCTGAGCAACATATTCCACAGAATGCCGGTAAATTCTACAAGCAATGTAAGCACACCTGCCTCACTGTTACCGCAGAGATACAGGTGCCTTTAAACGCTGTTCTGTAGCGGGTTTTAGAAAGTTGTTTCCGGAGTAAAAATAACCTGTTCCGGTAGTGGAATGAACTTTGGATAACTAACTATAGTTCTTAACCAATAAAATTGTGAGTTATGAATAATCCGGATAGAAATAAACAGCCGATTCCTGATCCAACTCCAGATAAACAACAGCCGGGAAAAGAAAACCCAACACCGGTTCAACCGCCGCCAGACAAGCCGGAAATTGAACCCATCCCGCAGGAGATACCGGACAGGGATACACCTCATACCCCCGCTAATCCGCAGGCTATTGAGGGAAAAGAAGAAGCTTTTAAAAGACAATCACCTGATAAACATTAACCATTCTTTCATCTAAAAAAAATCTGTTACAATGCCTACCACTAAATCCGCCGGCAACGGCACCGCAAGAAAAGCAGGCAGTGAAAAAATGCCGGAATCCAAATTCCATGAACTGTTTTTGGACGAACTGAAAGACATCTACTGGGCAGAAAAAAACCTGGTAAAAGCACTGCCCAAAATGCAGAAAGCTGCTACCTCGGAAGAATTGAGCGAATGTATCGGCAACCATTTGGAAGAAACCAAAGAACATGTAGCCCGCCTGGAACAGGTATTTGAAATACTTGGTAAAAAACCGCAGGCTAAAAAATGTGAGGCCATGGAAGGCCTGATAGCTGAAGGCCAGGAAGTGGTAGCAGATACCGATGCCGATACTGCCGTAAGAGATGCCGGTATTATCATTGCCTCCCAGAAAATTGAACACTACGAAATTTCTGCCTATGGCAGCTTACGTACGCTGGCCAATGTAATGGGACATTCACAGGTAGTTAAACTACTGGAGCAAACATTACAAGAAGAAAAGAACGCTGACAGCCTGCTCACAGAAGTAGCTGAAACTACTGTAAACGAGGAAGCTGCAGCAGAATAGGTTAACGATGATTTGTATAATTGTTAATGGAAACTGCAAAAGTCCCTGCATATACAGGGACTTTTTTTAACCTGATACTATGCAAAAATCCAATCCCAAAAAGCCAGTAAGGCCCGCCCGGAAACAATCCGTACAACCCGGACTGGAAGAAGTCATGAGCCCTGCCCCGGTGTTTGAAAAAGACAACGCAAAAAAAGGCAAACTGTACAATAAGGTAGCCCTTATCACCGGCGGCGACAGCGGCATTGGCCGGGCAGTAGCGGTGGCTTTTGCCAAAGAAGGTGCAGACGTAGCCATTGCCTATTTTAATGAACATACAGACGCTGAAACCACCTGCGAACATATTACCCTCGCAGGCCGCGAATGTATGCTCATTGCCGGCGATATCAGCAATGAAAAGCATTGTAATGATATTATTAAGAAAGTAATAAAGAAGTTTAAAAAGATAGATATCCTGGTAAACAATGCGGCTGTACAATACCCGCAGAAAAGTATCGAAGATATCAGTGCCGCCCAGCTGCATAAAACTTTCGAGACTAACATTTATCCGCACTTCTATCTCACCAAAGCAGCGCTGCCGTATATTCCCAAAGGCGGAAGTATCATTTGTACCACTTCCGTAACGGCTTACCGCGGCAGCAGTCATCTTATCGATTATAGTTCCACCAAAGGAGCCATCGTTTCTTTTGTAAGGTCGTTATCCGCTTCCCTGTCTGAAAAAGGAATCCGGGTAAACGGCGTGGCGCCGGGCCCCATCTGGACCCCGCTCATCCCCGCTACTTTTACCCCGGAGGAAGTAGCAAAGTTTGGGACAGACGTACCGCTGAAACGCGCCGGCCAACCAGTGGAAGTAGCCCCCTGCTACGTATTCCTGGCCAGCGATGAAGCCAGTTATCTCACCGGTCAGATCCTGCATCCCAATGGAGGGGAGATCGTAAATGGTTAGCATAGACCTGATAACAGACCCCGTAGCCGTAGCCAGATCAGTGAAGCTCCGGTACGTAAAAGCAGATGCACCAGGGTATACACGCGTCCGCAAAGGGAAAGACTTCATCTACCTCGACCCCGACGGCAAAATAGTGAAAGATCCCGAAGTGCTGGATCGCATCCGGAAACTGGTGCTGCCGCCCGCCTGGGAAAACGTGTGGATCTGTACCTGGGCCAATGGCCACCTGCAGGCCACCGGCACCGATGTAAAAGGACGTAAACAGTACCGGTATCATCTCGACTGGGGCAAAGCCCGCAACGAAACCAAATACTATCGCCTCCTGCAATTTGGAGAGGCGTTACCGGGAATACGGAAACGTATAAACGAAGATCTGAAACGGCCTTCTCTGGATAAAGAAAAAGTCATTGCCATTGCCTTATCCGTGATGGAGGAAACGCTGATCCGGGTTGGCAACGCCTCCTATGAAAAGCTATACGGCTCGCACGGGCTTACCACCTTACGGGATAAGCACGTGAAGATCAATGGCAACACCGCTTT
Source organism: Chitinophaga sp. RCC_12 (assembly GCF_041360695.1). Lineage (NCBI taxonomy): Bacteria > Pseudomonadati > Bacteroidota > Chitinophagia > Chitinophagales > Chitinophagaceae > Chitinophaga > Chitinophaga sp. RCC_12. The sequence continues at coordinate 330,066 of NZ_JBFUPS010000002.1, read as the reverse complement.
TTTCCGGTTCCGCGGAAAAAAAGGAGTGGAGCATAAAATAGAACTTCATGACGCTGCACTTGCAAAACTGCTGAAAAAAGTGCAGGATATTCCCGGCCAGGTATTGTTTCAGTATTACGATGAAAATGGTGAACATAAAGGCCTCGACTCAGGGGAAGTAAATGAGTATATAAAACAGTGCTGCGCCGATAATGAATTTACCTGTAAAGACTTCCGTACCTGGGCAGGTACCGTGAACGCATTAAATTTGCTGGCAGACCTTACACCCTTTGAATCCATTACGGAATGCCGCCGGAATATTGTAGCGATAATCGACGGTGTGGCGGGCAAGTTGGGGAATACCCGCGCCGTGTGCAAAAAATATTACATTCATCCGCAAATCCTTAACAGCTACGAAAACGGCGAACTGGAACCCTGGCTGCAACAGTTACGGGCTAAACGCAATAAACCCGCCAGTGGCGGGTTACATGCGGATGAAAAGTTACTCATGCAATTTCTGAAGGAAGCCGGTAGCAGGTAAAGGCGCCTGCATAGCGGGCTACCCAAATATCAGCTGATCTTCTCTGTCTTCTACTTTGATCTTCTGGATAAATTCGTCAAAACCTGCCTCTTCGTGTGAACTGTAAGCGCCATACGCATCCAGTATATAGCCCTTATTGCCTTCCTGGTCTTCCATTACATATAAAATTGAGGAATCTGAAGGATCTGACTCTCCCTCAAAACGATAGGTTTTAATGATAGTCAGGTCTTCCGGGTTATAGATTTTCTGCTCATCCGTATTCTGCAACCTGCCATGATCACTCATCTTTAACTCGTGATCAAATCCTTTTTCATGCAGCTTCTCCAATACCCTTGATAAAGTTGTCATTTCGCCTGGCTTTTCCATAAATAAAGGTTTTAGTTAAACCTAAAAAACCAAAAGTTATGCCGCGATGTTTTAAGATCATGGTACCATTTGTGTTAACTTTTATTTAATACCAAAAATATCATTTTATGCGAGCTATATGGTCAGGATCCATAGGATTCGGGTTGGTAAACATCCCGGTAAAACTATTTAGCGCTACCCAGGACAGCCGCCTGGACCTGGACATGCTGGACAGCAAAAACGGGGCGCACATCAAATACCAGCGCATCAATGAAAATACAGGTAAAGAAGTGCCCTGGGAGCAGATCGTAAAGGGCTATCTGTATAAAGATGAGTATGTTATCCTGGAAGATGAAGATTTTGAAGCAGCCAGTCCTAAGAAAAGTAAAATCATCGAAATAGAGTCTTTTGTGGAAGAAACAGAGATCGACGATATCTATTTCGAAAATCCTTATTTCATTGAACCTGCCAAAGGAGGCGAAAAAGCATACGCCCTGCTGCAGCAAACCCTCGAGAAAACGGGTAAAGCAGGCATCAGCCGGTTTGTACTGCGCAGCCAGGAACACCTGGCCGTGATCCGGCCGCGGGAAAATTACCTGCTGTTGCAACAACTCCGCTTTGCGGAAGAAATCCGTTCCGCTGAGGACCTTACCCTGCCAACGCATGTAAAACTGGCCAAGAAAGAGCTGGATATGGCCATAGAACTGGTAAAACAATACACCACCGAATTTGATATCAGCCAGTATAAAGATGAATACAAGGCGGAACTCCTGAAAATTATAAAGGCCAAAGCCGGTGGTAAGAAGCCGGTAGTGAAGAAAATGCGCGTGGTACACACCAAGAGCGATAACCTGTTCGATCAGCTGAAAGCCAGCCTCGGAGGTAAACCGGCCACCAAAAAACGCGCATCATGAGTTTATCGGAATATAAAAAGAAACGAAACTTCACGGAAACTACTGAACCTGCTACAGGTAAGCCGGTGGCCGGGAAACATATTTTCGTGGTACAGCGGCATCATGCTTCCCGGCTGCACTATGATTTCAGGCTGGAAGTGGATGGCGTGCTAAAAAGCTGGGCAATACCAAAAGGTCCATCCATGAATCCGGCAGATAAGCGGCTGGCAATGGAGGTAGAGGATCATCCCTACGATTACAAGGATTTTGAAGGCACCATTCCCGCCGGGAATTATGGCGCAGGTACCGTGTACATCTGGGACAAAGGCACTTTTGAGCTGATGAATCCCGATGGGAAAAGCTTTGATAAAGAAGCTCTCCGGGAGCTGAAATCCGGCGATCTGAAAATTGTAATGAAAGGAAAGAAACTAAAAGGAGAATTTGCACTGGTAAAGATGAAAGGCCGCGAAGAAAATGCCTGGCTGCTGATTAAACACAAAGATAAATATGCCGTTGATGAATATAACAGCGAAGACTATACGCCGGAAAGAATAAAAGCACAGGGAGAAAAAAATAAAGCTGCCACGAAGGTGGCAAAAAAAAAATCAACAGCAGTAGTCAGCGCTGAGGTGAAAAAGAAAACAACCCGCGCCGCCCGGAAAATAAAGAAAGTATATAAACCGATGCTGACAACCCTCGTCAGTGAACCATTTGATGGCAACGACTGGCTCTTTGAAACCAAGTGGGATGGCTACCGGGCCATTGCCAGCGTGGAAAACCATCAGGCAAATTTGTATTCCCGCAATGAGAAGTCTTTTAATGAAGACTATCCCGCGGTAGTGGCTGCCGTGGAGAAAATTTCGCATAATGTGGTGCTGGACGGAGAAATTATTGTACTGGATAATAAGGGCAAATCCCATTTTCAAACGCTGCAAAACTACAGGACTACAGGTAAGGGAAAACTGGTATATGTGGTATTCGACCTGCTTCATCTGGATGGGAACGACTTGCAGCACCTGAGCCTGCTGGAGCGGAAAAGTCTGCTGAAAGATGTGATAAAGGAATTGAATGATAAAACCATCCGTTTTTCCCCCCATGTGCTTAAAAAAGGAATAAACTTTTTTGAGAAGGCCCGTACACAAGAATGGGAGGGCATCATTGCCAAAAAAGCAGACAGCGTGTATGAAGAGGGCAGAAGAGGAATGGCATGGCTGAAGATAAAAATTGTGAACGAGCAGGAAGCCTTGATCTGCGGTTATACCGCGCCCCGTGGCAGCCGGAAACAAATAGGCGCCCTGGTGCTGGGAATGTATGAAAACAAAAAACTGAAATACATCGGGCACTGCGGAGGTGGCTTAAATGAAGCCACTATCGGGCAGTTATATGCGCTACTGCAGCCGTTAATCACCAAAACATCGCCGTTCTCCGAAAAGGTAGGTACCAACATGCCGGTTACCTGGGTAAAGCCGGAACTGGTATGTGAAGTGAAATTCCAGGAATGGACCGGCGACGGACATCTGCGGCAACCGGTTTTCCTCGGCCTGCGGGAAGACAAGCCGGCGAAAGAAGTACATCCTGAAACAGCAAAGAAGATAAACATGGCTACTACTATTGAAAAAGAACGCACCCTCACGCTCAACAGCAAGAAAGTATCCCTTACTAATCAAACAAAATTATACTGGCCGGATGAGCAGATCTCAAAGGGACAACTGATCGATTACTACCTGTCGGTGGCAAAATATATTGTGCCTCATCTGAAAGACCGGCCCCTGTCACTGCATCGTTTTCCCAACGGCATCAAGGGACCTTCTTTTTACCAGAAAGATCTCGACCTGGAGCAGGCCCCCGCATGGATAAAGAGCGTGCCGCTGCGGGCAGATTCTACCGGAAAGGATGTAGACTACCTGGTGTGTAACAACGAAGCCACGCTGGCCTATATGGTCAACCTCGGGTGTATAGAAATAAACCCCTGGTTGTCGAGGCTAAGCAGCCTCGACAAACCGGACTTCATGATACTGGACCTCGATCCGGAAGATATTGATTTTAAGTACGTAGTAGAAACGGCCTTGCATATCAAAAACATGCTGGACAGTTTCCATATCACGTCTTTTTGTAAAACCTCCGGCTCTACCGGTTTACATATTTATGTGCCCACATCGGCAAAGCATCCTTATGAAACTACCCGGCTGTTTGCGGAATATATTGCACGGCATGTTAATGAGGAGTTGCCGAAAAGCACCAGTGTGGTTCGCGCCAAATCTGCCCGGAATAAAAAAGTGTATATCGACTTTTTGCAGAACAGTAAGGGCCAAACTGTAGCGTCTCCTTATTCTGTCCGTCCCAAACCCGGTGCTACCGTGTCTATGCCGCTGCTGTGGGAAGAGGTAAACGAAAAGCTCCGTATCAGCGACTTTAACATCCACAACTCACTGGAACGCGTAAACGAAGTTGGCGACTTGTGGCACGATATTAAAAGTGTTAAAAATGACCTGCGTAAAGTGATCCGTGAAATAGAAAGCAATGCGCACGCCTGATCATTTTGTTCATTTAAAACTGATGTCATGGAAAAGCCTTTATCTTCAAAATCATTACCGGCATATGGTTTCATTCTTGGAGCAATATGCATCGTTTTTACCCTGATCTTTTATGTAACAAAGTTATACGGTAATTTATGGATGGGATATTTTGGTAACCTTATCATGTTCCTCGGTGTGCTGATTTCCATTATCCATTACAACAGGGTACATAAGGATAAAACATCTGCTACGTCGGCCTTTACGATGGGGTGGCGTACTACGCTTATTGCCACCATCATATATGCTGTTTTTTTGCTCATATTTCACCTGGTGGTAGGTGGTAATCCTTCGCACACGCTGGTGGAAGAAGATACGGTGAAAGGAAATTTCTGGATCTATTTCCTGGGGAATGTATTGTTTGTAAATCTTTTTGTGGGTGTGGTAGCCGCCTTACTCGGCGGGTTGGTATTTAAGGCTAACCAAAAAACAGATAAATCACGGAAGCCATAGGAACTATTATCTTTGCATGGCTATGTCTAAAGGCCATATTTTAATAATCGATGATGAGGACCAGCTCCGCAAGCTTTTAAGCCGCCTGCTGGGCCTGGAAGGATATACACTTCATGAGGCGGGCAATATAAGGTCCGCCTTAAAGGTCCTGGAGAAAGAAGAAGTACAGGTGATCCTGTCTGATGTAAAGCTGCCGGATGGCAACGGGGTGGAACTGGTACAGCAGATACGCACCAGGTACCCCGAAATTGAAACCATTGTACTCACCGCTTATGGTAACATCGCCGATGGCGTACAGGCCATTAAAAACGGCGCTTTCGATTATATCACCAAAGGAGATGATAACAACCGGATCCTCCCGCTGGTGAGCAAGGCAATGGATAAAGCGCATCTGCAATTCCGCATCCGCGACCTCGAAAAGAAAATCGGAGGCAAATATAATTTCGGCAGCATCCTGGGAGAATCCCCTGAAATACACGCCGCTATTGCTTTAGCGGAAAAAGTAGCGCCATCGGATATGACCGTGCTGCTGCTGGGTGAAACCGGCGCCGGTAAGGAAGTATTTGCACAGGCCATACACCAGGGAAGTCAAAGGAAGCAACAACCCTTTGTTGCCGTTAACTGCAGCGCCTTTGGTAAAGAAATCCTCGAAAGCGAATTATTCGGGCATGTAGCCGGCGCCTTTACCGGCGCAGTAAAAGATAAAAAAGGTTTTTTTGAAGAAGCCCGCGGGGGTACCATTTTCCTGGATGAAATAGGAGAGATGGCCATAGAGCTGCAGGCTAAAATGCTCCGCGTACTGGAAACCCAGGAGTTTTATAAAGTAGGGGAAACAAAACCTACTAAAACGGATGTGCGGATCATCGCCGCTACCAACCGGCAACTGGAACAGGAAATAGCCGCCGGGCATTTCCGTTCCGATCTCTACTACCGGCTGTCTGCCTTCCAGATTTCCCTGCCCTCACTGAATGAACGGCGGAAAGATATACCCCTGCTGGCTACCTGGTTCCTTCAGCAGATAGCGCCCAAAATGAATAAACGTATCACCGGGATGACGCCCGCCTTCCTGCACGCGCTGCAACAACACAGCTGGAAGGGAAATATCCGCGAACTGCGTAATGTAATTGAAAGAGCGGCCATCCTAACGGATACGGATATCCTGGATACCCCCGTGCTGCCGTTCGATTTCCAGCAAGGGAACGCGGAGGACGCATCTTCCCTTAAACTGGCAGATATGGAGAAAGCACATATTATCCGGGTGCTGGCCCACGCCAAAGGCAACAAAACCAGGGCGGCAGAACTGATGGGCATCGGCTTAACCACCCTTTACAACAAAATTAAGGAATACAATATCAGCGCATCATAACAGCCAGCCTAATAACAGGCACGCCAGTACGATAAAGGGCGAGGGCACCTTGGTAAGGCACAGCAGTGCCAGCGTACTGGCCATGATCAGCAGGTTGTACCAGTTCACCGGGATTACAAAGAAGAGAATAAAAGTGGCTGCCCACATTATGCCTACTACCACCGCATTGATCCCCTCCAGGGCACGGTATATCACCACGTATCTTTTCAGGTTGTTCCAGATCGGGAAGAAAAACAATACCAGCAACAGGCTGGGCAGAAAGATAGCGATAGGCGCTATAATACATCCCAGGAACTGGTATCCCATACCCAGGTTCCGCATGGCCATACCGCCAACATAGGCGGATATGGAAAACGTAGGACCAGGGAGCGCCCGCATAATACCGGCGCCGGTAAGCAGTTCCTCCGCAGAAAGGTATTGCGATTTAGCGCGTGTTACATACTGTTCCAGCATCATGGCAATCAGGATATCGCCACCGCCAAATACGAGGCTGCCGAAACGGTAAAAGTTTTCAAAGAGGTTAAAAGGACGCCGCGTTATCCATTCATGGGTACGCGCCAGCTCAGACAGCACCCCGGCCAGGATAAACAGCGACACAAATAACCAGATATTGCCCCACTGTATTTTACGTGGTTTTTCCGCCACCCCGGGAATACGCTTGTTACTGAAGTTGGAAACAATACCACCCAGTATAATCAGCGCAGGAAAGGTCCATGGCGATTTCAGGAAGAAAGCGGTGAACATGGATACCACCATGATGGCAAATGTTGCCATACTGTTAATACTGATCCGGAAAGCACGGATGCCGCCATAAGCAAGGAAGCCTACCGCCATCGGCTGTACGTACTTAAAGATATCTGTATGCAGGGCGTTCTTGCCGAAGTATTGTAACAGGAAACTCAGGGAGCCCATGATCAAACAGGCCGGAGAAATCCATATCAGCAGGGTAATAATAGCCAGTATCGCGCCACCGCGCTTATAGCCGATTAAGGTAAGGGTTTGGGAAGAAGAAGCACCGGGAAGCAGCTGGCAGAAAGCATTGTATTCCATTAGCTCCTGTTCCGTTACATCCTTCCGTTGCTGTACAAATGTTTTCATCATCATGGCCAGATGACCCTGCGGGCCTCCGTAGGCAGTGATGCTATGTAATAGCACAGCTTTAAGAAAAGGTATATGACGTAGAAGCACAGTTATTTTAGTGTATGCCGATTGGACAGGTTATAAGGTAATCAAATATCCGGACAAAATACAACGGTGCTGCTAATATCGGAAATCCCCAAAACAATAAAGGCACAATACTTGTAATATCGGTGACTATTATAACGAATATGGCCTTTTGTCCGTTGTATCAGTTTGTCAGACAGGTTAATCACCCACCGGCATGAAAAATGTTCGGATCTAAAGAATAACCATATCAGGAAGAACCGTTAAAGAAGAGACTTGCTTATACGCAGGATATTTATAAAGTCCCGGTAAACAATTTACCGGGACTTTGCTATGTAATAGCTTTATTTTTTCAAGCCTATTTCGCGTAAGCGTTCATCCAGGTACTCACCGGCGGTGATAGGCTCATATGCCAGCGGGTTCTCTGCAGTAACGCAGCTTTCCAGGCTATCCAGTTTCATATTGGATTTAGGATGCAGGAAGAAGGGAATCGAATAGCGGGAAGTATTCCACATTTCGCGGGGAGGATTTACCACCCGGTGTGTGGTTGATTTCAAACGGTTATTCGTTAACCGCTGCAGCATATCCCCCACATTTACCACAATCTGTTCCGGCAGGGAGGTAACCGGTACCCAGTTATCTTGTTTATCCAGGATCTGCAAGCCATCGGCAGAAGCGCCTACCAGTAAAGTGATGAGGTTGATGTCCTCATGCTGCTCCGCACGGATAGCCGATTTTGGCTCCTGTGTAATAGGCGGATAATGGATGGCCCTTAGTATAGAATTACCGTTATGGATTTTATCATCAAAATAGTTTTCCTCCAGTCCCAGGAACAGGGCGATAGCCTGTAACAGGTACCTGCCGGATTTCTCAAATCCCCGGTATGCTTTAAAGAAGGTAGGCGTAAACTCCGGCACTTCCGCCACCTGTACGTTGGCAGGGTATTCGGAGCTGATAGGATCGTTGTCCTCTACCGTTTGCCCAAACTGGAAAAATTCCTTCAGGTCCGGCGCGTCATAACCTTTGGCGTGTTCCTTACCAAAGGAGGTATAACCGCGTTGACCGGCGAGCTCCGGAATTTCATACTGGTGTTTGGTGTCAGCGGGAAGCTGGAAGAATTGTTGTACGTATTTGTAGAGGTCTGCAATCAGATCGTCAGGAATCCCATGATTCTTTACCGCTACAAAACCAACTTCTTCATAAGCCTTACCTAACTGCTGCACAAAGGCTGCTTTTCGCCCTGCATCTCCGGATGTGAAGTCTGCAAGGTCCACTGAGGGGATAGAGTGGGTAGTTGCCATATTTTGAATTGTTGTTTTGGAGCGATAAAGGTAGGGAAAAATAGCTCATTTGAAGTAGCCGGCCTCTTTATCGTTAATATCCACCACGGCATAGCGGTCTACTTTATTGATGAGCATTTCATCCATCATATCCACCACATTTTTATAGTTCGACGCCTGGTGTGCTTTGATCAGTACCATCAGTTCATTTTTTTGGAAAGCTTCATACACGGCAGCCTTCTTTGCCATGATCACATCCCGGATACCATTGCGGTTGGCATAGCTGCTATAGTGTACCTGTGGCGGCATAGCGGGATCGTCGCCAATACCTTCATACCAGGCAATACGGTTGTCCGGACCAAGGATTACAGTCAACGCTTTTTTTGCCGGCAACGACATCGGATCGCCGTCGTCTTTTGGCATAATCAAATCCATTGTTTTGGGTTTGGCCATCGTGGTAGTGAGCATAAAGAAAGTGATCAGCAGGAAGCCCAGATCTACCATAGGTGTCATATCTACACGTGTGGATTTTTTATTGCTGCGGGTTCCCCTTTTACCCTGTTGCGGAGCAGTATTCATTTCAGCCATATATAACGGTTTAGGTTAAACGAAATTGGTTGAAAGCGCTTTCATTGTTATAGATGCGCGAAGTGTGCGATTCCATAAAAGCGGGTGGGGGGCGCCTTCGGCGCTTTTAAATTGTCTTGGCTCAGGATTACGCTGATTATGTTGATTACGCTGATTTTCCCACCATTTGTTGTAAGTATTTCGGGGAGATAAGAGCGGGTTTTGTCTTTCTCGCTGATTACGCTGATTATACTGATTACCTTGATTTTATTTTTTTGAAATTTTGAATATGGTTAGAATGAAAAAGGAGACAAAAGCGAATCGCTTCTATCTCCTTTTTCATCTATAAAATCCATTAAAAAATCCAAAAAACAAAATCAAGGTAATCAGTATAATCAGCGTAATCAGCGAGAAAGACAAAATCCGCGCTAGAACTCCGCACTCTTCGGGGTCCGCGGGAAGGCGATTACATCGCGGATGTTCGTCATACCGGTAACAAACAGCATTAGGCGTTCGAAGCCCAAGCCAAAGCCTGCGTGTGGTGCGGTACCAAAGCGGCGGGTATCCAGGTACCAGCTCAGTTCTTCTACTGGTACGTGCATTTCTTCCATACGTTTTACCAGTTTGTCGTAGTTCTCTTCACGCTGTGAACCGCCAACCATTTCACCGATGCCGGGGAACAGGATATCCATTGCCCGCACGGTTTTATTGTCGTCGTTGAGCTTCATGTAGAAAGACTTGATCTCTTTAGGATAATCGGTTAAGATCACCGGTTTCTTAAAGTGTTTTTCTACCAGGTAGCGTTCGTGCTCGCTCTGCAGGTCGGCGCCCCAGTCTTCGATCAGGTACTGGAACTTCTTGTTCCTGTTATGCTTGCTGTTTTTCAGAATGTCGATAGCTTCTGTATAGGTAATACGTACAAACTCGTTATGCAGCACAAATTCCAGCTTTTCAATCAGGCCCATTTCACTGCGTTCCTGCTGTGGTTTTTGTTTATCTTCTTCGGTGAGGCGGGTAGCCAGGAAGTCGAGGTCATCACGATTGTTATCAAGTACATATCCGATAACGGACTTGATAAATGCTTCCGCCAGGTCCATATTATCTTCCAGCTCATAGAAGGCCATTTCCGGTTCAATCATCCAGAACTCCGCCAGATGGCGGGCTGTGTTGGAATTTTCAGCACGGAAAGTTGGGCCGAAAGTATAGATATCACCAAATGCCATAGCACCCAGTTCGCCTTCCAGTTGCCCGGAAACCGTGAGGTTGGTGGATTTACCGAAAAAGTCTTCTTTGTAATCAATATCGCCGTTTTCGGTCAGTGGCGGGTTTTTCATGTCCAGCGTGGTTACACGGAACATTTCACCGGCGCCTTCTGCATCGGAAGCGGTGATAATAGGCGTGTGCAGGTATACGAATCCGCGATCGTTAAAGAAGCGGTGTACTGCAAATGCCAGTGCATGACGTACCCGGAAGATGGCGCCGAAGGTATTGGTACGGAAACGCAGATGCGCTATTTCACGCAGGTATTCCAGGCTGGGCTTGTTCTTCAGCTGCAGCGGGTATTTTTCCGGATCACAGTCGCCCAGTATTTCCAGGGTGGTAGCTTTTAATTCTACTTTCTGCCCTTTACCCAGGGAAGGTATAATTTCGCCGGTGGCGCTGATAGCCGCGCCGGTAGTGATACGCTTCAGCAGCGCGGCGTCCGTATCCTCAGTATTAATTACAATTTGTAAATTATTATTGGTGGAGCCATCGTTCAAAGCTATAAACTGGTTGTTGCGGAATGAACGCACCCAACCCTTAACTGTAACTTCGTAATGCGCCTTGTCGTCTGACAAGATTTGCTTGACTTTCACCCTTTGGCTCATAATATATATAATTTTAGGACTGCAAAAATAAGTGGAAAACTTCATAGTAGGTAGTACGGGTTCCGGCCTTTTTCCGGGATGCCACTGCAAAGGAAATGTTAAAAAAGAGGGGTTAAACAGGCGCTACCCCAGTATAAACAAGGGTTTGGGCGCCCGGCTAACAGTAGGATACAGCCCGGAGAAGAGCGGTTTTAGGGGCCACTTTGGGGCAATTTGTACTTAAATATTTTTGGATAATAGTAAAACTTGTTTTAATCTTGCGGTATATTCTGCCTGATTAAGTTCATTTTTCCATCTTCATCGGCAGTTCCTAAACTCAATCATTCCCTATCAAATTTAATAAGCTAATTAAATTTATTGACTCAAAAACAATTATTTGTAATTGGTGTATGTTGGTATGCAGTGGTACCCGCCTCACAACACTTCTAAAATTTGACAACACAGATGATGTACGACATCTTACAACTGAACGACATGCTCGTTCCTGAGCTGCTTGATATTGCAGAGAAACTGGACGTTCCCAACGCAAAAAAACTGAACAAACAGGACCTCATCTACAAAATTCTTGATAAACAAGCAGTATTAGCCTCAGAAGATAACCAATCCAACGGAGACGAAAAGAAAGCACGGAAACGCAAACCTGTAAAGAAAGACGAAGCAAACAACGCTGCTGAAGAACCTGCTCACGCTGAAGAAAAACCGGCTGCTAAGAAACCAGCAGCAAAAAAAGCTACCGGAACGAAATCAAAAGATAATGACGAAGACGAGAAACCGGTATCTTCTGCCAAACCTAAAATAAAAGATTTTGAAATAGACCTGGACAGCATTCCTTCTCTCACTTTCGATGATGATGATGATATCATTATCCCTTCTTTTACAGAAGACGAAGATCCGGAAGAGGAAGAAGAAGTGGTAGTAATTCCTCCGGCAGAAGATGAGCTGGATGAAGACGACGATTTTGTAGTGCCCGGAGAAATCCCGGTAGCGCCTGCAGCACAGAAGAACCGCTTCCCTAACAAGAAAGAACCAGTTTTCAATATAGAATTTGATGGTGTTATTGTAAGTGAAGGTGTACTGGAAATGATGCCCGATGGCTATGGTTTCCTCCGCTCTTCCGATTATAACTACCTCAGTTCCCCGGATGATATTTACGTATCTCCGTCGCAGATTAAACTCTTCGGCCTCAAAACCGGCGATACCGTGAAAGGCTCTGTACGTCCGCCTAAAGAAGGGGAGAAGTACTTTGCTTTGCTGAAAGTGGAAACAATTAACAACAAGTCACCGGAAGAAGTACGCGACCGTGTACCTTTCGATTACCTGACACCACTGTTTCCTTTCGAAAAACTGAGATTAACCACTACCTCCAATAACTACTCCACGCGTATCATGGATATGTTTACGCCTATTGGTAAAGGACAACGCGGACTGATTGTAGCGCAGCCTAAAGTAGGTAAAACCATGTTACTGAAGGAAGTAGCCAACGCCATTGCTACCAATCACCCGGAAATTTACCTGATGGTGGTACTGATCGATGAGCGTCCGGAAGAGGTAACAGATATGGAACGCAGCGTAAAGGCAGAAGTGATTGCCTCTACCTTCGATGAACCAGCTGAAAAACACGTGAAAGTATCTGCCATCGCACTGCAAAAAGCAAAACGCCTGGTAGAATGCGGTCATGATGTGGTAATCCTCCTGGATTCCATTACCCGTCTCGCCAGAGCGCACAATACCGTGGCACCTGCTTCCGGTAAAGTACTGAGCGGTGGTGTGGAAGCTAACGCCATGCAGAAACCAAAACAGTTCTTCGGTGCGGCACGTAAAATAGAACATGGGGGTTCACTGACCATCCTGGCTACCGCATTGATTGACACCGGTTCTAAAATGGACGAGGTGATCTTCGAAGAATTTAAAGGTACCGGTAACATGGAACTGTTGCTGGATCGTAAACTGGCTAACAAACGTATCTTCCCGGCGATCGATGTTTCTGCATCTTCTACCCGTCGTGATGATCTGTTGCTGGATAAAGATTCCCTGAAACGTATCCACATCCTGCGCAACCACCTCGGTGATATGAACACAGATGAGTCGATGCACTTCATGCTGCAACATATGCGCGGAACCAAAAACAACGAAGAATTCCTGATCTCTATGAACAGCTAGAAACAGGTTATCTCATAAAAGTAAAAACCCGTTACGGACAACCGTAACGGGTTTTGCTTTTATGAGATACGAGCTATTGTTTTTTCTGCTGGCCTGGTGCAAATGGTTTGGCGGATTTAGTGCCATAGATCTTTTTTTGCTGACCGGGTGGTAGTCCATGTGGATTACCTCCGGGATGAGTAGTTACACAGCCACTGTAAATGATGGCAGCTGCAAAAAGCGACAGTACAAGTTTTAGGTTTCGCATGACGGTTGTTTTAAGAGAATATCCATACAAATGCAAAAATCCCGCCACAGTATTACTGCGGCGGGATTATCCAATCTATCTAACCTTATAACTATCTTACATAAAACATCATATGATGCTTAGAATATCCAGTTTACACCAACCTGAAATTCTTTAGGGAAATCGAAGTTAAAAGTGCTGGTGTTGGTTTTAACACCTGTTGCTTCTGCTTTCTTCTGATCGTAAGCATAGCTCAGACCACCGAATGCACCTTCCAGCATGAAATGTTTGCTTACGAAGTAAGTGATACCAGGCAATACTCTCACGGAGAAACCGTTGTAAGTAGCTGTTTTTGTATCATCGGTTTTGTCTGTACCAAAGTGGTAGCCAGCATTGGCTTCAGCGAAGAATGCAAATTTGCTTTCACCGATCATGTGGTAGTTACGAACAAAAACGCCCGGAGTGATATCGGATGATTTGGTTTTAACACCTGCAACATTTTTGTCGTTGCTGAATTCTGATCTTGCAAATACACCGATAACCCAGTTAGGAGTCAGTGCCACACCAACTTTCGGGCTGATACCGAAGGAAGTGCTGGTGGTTTTGTTGTCTGTGTCTTTTACTTTCTGTGAGCTGGTCGTAACATTCAGATTACCTCCTAAAATTACATCGCCTTTCGAAAACTGAGCCTTTGCTACTTGTGTGCCGAACAGTGCTACTGCGGCCAATACAATCAACTTTTTCATCTGTCGTTAAATTTAAATATTCATTAAAACTATTCCTGTGTTATTGATTCTTCTACATACGTTCTAGCAACCCTGGTTGATGTTTGGTCGATATCTTAAGCCATTAAAAAAAATGGTCAGTACTTGTTTTTCACGATCCATAAAGCATTTCAGCGCTTCCCGGTCGTGCGGATCAAAACCTGCTGCCTGCCACTTGCACCATATTACCCATAAACCGAATAATACATTTACCAGCAGCTGCGCCGTGAGTTCCGTATCCGTGTCCTTGTTGAGTTCCCCGCTGCTCACCCCTTTCGAGATGGTAGCCGAAAGAAAAGATATTTCCACCTGCTGCAACAACTCAATCGTTTGCCGCATCCGGCTGGAAGGAACATCCTTGATCCATTCGTTTACACCAAACAGAAAATGATACTCCAGCAACATTCTTTCCTTCAATGCGAGGTAGCGATCCATGATATCCGCGGTGCATCGTGCTTCTTCCACATATGCCGACATGTCAATAAAACAATCGGCTATCATACGCTCTACCACCGCTACATAGATGGATTCTTTATCTGAAAAATAATAATACAAAGAGCCTTTTGAAATTTCCAGATCCCTGGCTATTTCCTCCATGGTAGTTTTCGATAACCCAAACCGCTTGAAGCGCTTTAACGCCGCTTCCAGAATCATCGTTCGTTTCAGGTCCTGTTCTGCCATAGTGTGATGCAAACCAAAACTGACTGTTTGACTATTTCGTTTTGCGGGTCAAATGTACGACCAAAACTAAAACCACCAAATTTTTTTGTTAAGAAATTGTTACGTACCCTTCGCGCAACACATTAAAACGAAAGGAAACCCATCGAAATACTTACACGTTCACAAAAACGTTGGCAAATTGTTAACTAAATCGAAAGTATGACCCCGTAAAAATTGAAATTGTATAATTACCGGGAAGGGATATACGAAGCGGAATGACTAATGATGAGCCATTTTGTGTAGCAGATCACGTTGTCTTTTTTCAGTGATATCCAATGTGGTACCGCCTTTCAGCACTACCTTCCCTGAGGGGCCATCCAGGTGACTGATGTTGGATATCTGGATCATCTGGTTGTTATTGATCTGGTAGAAGTGAAGGGACGTAAAAAGATCAGCATAGTAGCGGAACGACTGTACTGCCGTAATCAGCTTACCGGAGTTTAAGCGGAATATACAGTTATCGCCTTTTACTTCCAGGTATTCGATAGCGGGGATATTAATAGTATAGGCTTCCCCGTTAGTAGCAGGGATCAACAGCTGCCAGGCTACCGGTTTGCTGTTATTGAAATTTTCCAGTAATACACGGTAGCGGTCTTTGCTGCTGCCGGTGTTAATGCGCTCAGTTATGAGCGCCACGGCCTGCAACAGGCTTTCTTTGTCAATAGGCTTCAAAATCAGTTCCACATCGCTGAAGCGGATCACATGCAGGAACTTTTTTTCAAATGCGGTTACAAATACTGCTTCAAAAGGGATGTCAGGTAAGGTGCCGGCCAGCACGTCGAAGCCGGTGCCATCAGGCATTTCCAGGTCAAGAAATACCAGTTCGGGGCGGTGCGCTTTGATCTTTTCGATACCATCCGCACAGTCGGAGGCCATGTCGGCAATCGTAATTTCGGGGCAGTATTTACCGAGCATTAACGCAATGATGTCCCGGCTGTTTCTCTCGTCATCAATTATAATAGCCTTTATCATAAAAAAGTAACATTAACGGATATACTAAATTATAACTGGGGGATCAGTATTTTAACGATCGTGCCGCTGTCCGATTCATCTTCAGATGATCTGTCAATAATTTCTATATGGATTTCAGTATTATACATTTTGTTCAGCAACTCTGCACGGTTCTGGCTTATTTCCATGCCGGACGACTGGTGATGCTTTGGCAGCATGCGCAATGATTTGGAACGTGCAATGCCAATTCCGTTATCCGCGATCACACATTCCAGCATATCCGACGCCACCTGGTTAAAATAAATGGAAAGCTTTCCTGTTGGCTGTTTGGGATTAGTCATACCATGCTTTACGGCATTTTCTACATAAGGTTGCAACAGCATTGCGGGGATTTCCAGTTCGGCGGTGGCAATCACGGGGTCTACTACTATTTCATACTCCATCCGGTTTTCAAACCGCATCTTTTCTAACCCAAGATAAGTATTCAAATAGGTAATTTCATCTGCCAGCGATATAAAATTACGCCGGGAGAAGTCCAGCGTTTTACGGATCAGGTAAGAAAAATCGGAGAGATATTTCTGCGCATACTCATAATCCCGCTGCATTACAAACAATTGTATGGAATTCAGGCAGTTGAAAATGAAGTGCGGATTGATCTGGGCCCGGATGGCTTTGAGCTCAATTTCTGTAAGTTTCTTATCGTATTCTGTTTCCAGTTGCTTTTTCCGCTGCTCTTCCAGCTCCTGCTTTTTGCGCAGGATTTCTGTGGTTTGCTCTTTTACCAACTCTTCCAGCTGCTCATTCAGCTTTCGCTGCAGCTCTTTATTTTTATTCAGTTGCTTAATCAGGAGCTCCTGTGTACGGGTTCTTTCGAGGTGTACCAATTTATTGCGGTAACTCAGCCCCGCAAGGAAAAACATGGCCTGCAACAGTACGCCGCCTATCAGGAGGATAGTGGGCGCTGCCAGTTCACCCAGGGCGCCGAGCAGCCCCAGTGGCCGCACATGCATCAGGAAGGAGCCCAGGCAGGCCAGGTATAAACATACGGATCCATACAAAAAGAATCGCACCAGCGGATGATGGCGGGAGCGCCGCGCCAGTGCCACAAATACTGCCAGTAATGGAACCAGCGTTACAAAATATACATAACTGTATATGATGGTGGGCATATGGTATTGGCCTATCCTGATAAAATACACGCATAGGATGATCAGCCCCCCTACTATTGCCGCTACCCATGTAAATGCCCGTTCCATAAAAGGATACCGTTCGGTCAGGTTAAGAAAGGCATTGCCGAATAGCAGGTACATCAGGTAAAAGCAAAACAGCAGGCCCGGAATGTCCCAATAGTATTTGAGCATGGGCCAGCGGTGGAAAAAAGACAACTGGTAAGGCTTATCGTCCAGCCGTAAGGCAAAAAAGAGGATCAACCCAAGTATATAGGTCGCAAAATAGATATACGATTTGTCGGGTAACTGGATATAATTAATAATGGAAATGCTGAAAAATACCAGCAGCATACCCAGCAATACCTGGATTACCACGGCTTCTTTACGGAAACCATCCAGTTGTTTATCCCGGAAAACGCCATAGGATTCAGTATTGAAGAGTGCCGGCATCAGGGCGCCTTCGTTGTACGACTTATTGACGATGTGAAGGTAAAACGTGCGAAGCGCTCCTGCCGGTACCTGTACGGCAAACGCGTAGTGGTTCCATCTTTCCACCCCTCCCTTGTCCAGCATTAAACCGGTTTCCATCAACAGCCGGGGCTTATCACCCGGCGTTTGCACATACCAGTACATATAGTCGTGCCAGCCTGAAAACAGCTGATACGAGAGTGGTTTATTGCTTTTATTTTTTACGGTAAGTCGCAGCCAGCAGTTGTTAACCCGTCCGTTATTCTGGGTATTACTATGAAAGATGCTTTCCTGCCGGGTAAAAGGCATGTTGGCAGCCTGCTCCGGGGTCAGGTGCTGCTCGCCGGCTGTCAGCACGTACATATAAGGCCGCAGGTCCAGGTTCGCAGGGGCGAAAGCAGTATCAGTGATCAGGGTGTCTACTGGGGTACGATCTACAGTGGCAAAGGATTCTGCAGTGTAACAATACAACAGCAGCATTAGAATAATGCGCTTCACAAAGTGTAATATAAGTTTGGTTATAGCAATTTGTCAATAGCTTTTGCCATTGCTTCATCCTTAGCGGTGATGATATCACCGGCATCATGTGTGCTCAGGAATATTTCCACTTTATTATAAACGTTGCTCCAGTTAGGATGGTGGTCCATTTTCTCTGCAATCAGTGCAACCTTGGTCATAAATGCAAATGCATCCCGAAAATCTTTGAATTCAAAAGCCCGGTAAAGCTGTTTATTTCTTTCTTCCCACATAAAAAATCAGGAATTTAAAAAGTAAAAAAACATCGGGTCTGTCATGGAATCTGGTCAAAATACTACCGCTGATGCGTTGTGCCTCTTCTAAAAAATAAGGTTCATCTTATTTTTGATATCTCTGATATCAAGTAAAGATACTAATTGTACAAGCGGAACAAGGCGTAATTCTTCTAATAATTTTTTTACATCGCCGGGTTGATAGTAATCACCCTTTATCATCCACAGAAAATTGATCTGTTTAAGTTCCGGCAGCAGGAATTCTGCCTGGCAGCGATTGTTGTAAAGATAATGCGCTACCGAGTTGGTAGGTTCGTGAAACTCAAATACGGGGAAATGAAAGGACCTTGTTTTTTTGGACAGGGCGATTTCCAGGTTGTTATTCACCCTGAAATTGGTATGCAACTGCCGGTTGATATGCCAGCACAACTGATAATCCCGCGTGGTGGAAGCAATGCCGATTACGTAGGTACTTTCAAAGAAGTCCTCTACCAATTGGTCGTTGTCCAGTTTAAGCTTGAGTATTGTCATATAGAAAAGTAGCGCTGCACCCGGTCCGGATGTTGAATAAAAATTTATCCTTTCTTTTTACTGCCCTTTTTTAAAGGTTGTCCCGGGTCCCAAAATACGGCTTTAAAATTTTCTATTTTATCTTCTTTTACAACTACACCTTCCTGTTCCAGTAGTTCCTGCATCAGGGTAGGGGTGGCAAAATGACTCCGGCCGCTGAGTTCTCCTTTGCTGTTTACCACACGATGCGCGGGAACAGCCGGTTTGGCGCTGCCGGCTGCATTCATTGCCCAGCCTACCATACGGCCGGTGAGTTTTAAACCGGAAGCGTCGGCAATGGCGCCATAGGAGGTTACCCTGCCGCGCGGTATGGTGCGTGCAATTTTGAAAACCGTTTCAAAAAAAGAAACCGGCTCAGCGGCTTTCTTTCCCTTCGTCCCTGCGACGGGCAAGGAGTGCTGATCTTTCGGGTTCGGGTACTTTTTCATAATTAAAAGGACAGTGCTTACAGCCATTGCCACAACAGAAGCCCCGGTCGAGGTGGAATTTTTCGGTAAATACCATATAGCCCTGGGCATTATAGTAAAAATCAATCTTCTCCACCAACGGTTGCTTCATCGGAAGGCAGTTTAATGCTTTGCCAGTTCAACGGTGCAGCAGGCAATTGAAATTTAAGATAACGGATCGTTCTGCCATCGGCGAGGTGCATGCCTTCATAAAAGGTCTGGATCTTCAGCAACGGCGGTACTTCCGGTAATGCATATACATCAGGAATATCTTCTATCAGGGTGCATCCGGCCGCGGCAATTACTTCCTGCGTGAAAGCATACAGCTGCGGGGAGTCCGTTTTCAGGTTAATGGTGGCTCCCGGCGCCAGCAACGGCTGGAACAGCTGCAGGAATTTAGGATGCGTTAACCTTTTCTTCGACTTGGAATTGCGCAGGAAGGGGTCCGGAAAGGTAATCCAGATGTCCTTTATTTCTCCCGGTGCAAAATAATTAGGGAGCTTATCTATTTGTGTACGTAAGAAGGCCGCGTTTGGCAGCGGTTCTTCCAGTGCGGTTTTGGCGCCTCTCCAGATGCGGTTGCCCTTGAGGTCCACACCCAGAAAATTCTGATCAGGAAACAGCCGGGCCATGCCCAGGGTATAATCTCCTTTGCCACAGGCCAGCTCTAATGTAACAGGGTGGCTGTTTTTGAAGAATTCATTCCATTTTCCCTGCATACCTTCCGGGTATATCAATACATTGGGGAAGGTTTCGATTTCAGCAAATCGTTGTAATTTTTTTTGTCCCATTTGCCGCAAAAGTAAGCCGAAAGAAGAAAATATAAATGGGATCGGGAGGGGGAGCGGAAGAAGTTTACTTTCCGGGGAACTCTTTCAATTCGCTGAGGCGTTTATTTGCCTTGGATAATTTGTTGATATTCAGGTCTTTAGGTTAAATGCTGCCCATTCCCAATAAAAAAAGCCCGTAAGCATGATAACTTACGAGCTCTTTAAACCAATTAAGCTGTAGGAGGAGGAGTCGAACCTCCACGGGGCAGTTAGCTGTAGCACAAGTAAGATTAGTGGTCAACCCAATTATACTACGTTTATCCTGTGATCCCCACCCTCGAGACAAGAGGGCATGTCTGCCAATTTCATCATCCCACAATGTGTTTGAATCGTTACCAGCTGTTGCTTTCCGTGAGCCGTTTTCGTAATGATTATGATGCAAATCTAAAGAGAAGGTGACTTTCTTGCAAATTTTTTAAGAAGAATTTTGGAATTTTCGATATTTTTTAAATATTTGCATATAACTTTAAAACAATCAAAAACAAATTGTAAAAATGAGCCACAATTTGAATATTGACAAACTAGATTTGCAGATTATCAGCGAGATGATGTCTAATGCTGAGATCTCCTACGCCGACCTGGGGAAGAAATTGTTCGTTTCCGGCGGGACTATCCACGTGAGAATGAAGAAATTACAAGAACTGGGTGTAGTTAAAGGTACTAAATTACATGTAGATTTAAAAATGATCGGCTATGATGTGATCGCTTTTATCGGCATTTATCTGGAAAAAAGCTCCATGTACGACACGGTAGCCAAGGAATTAAGGAAAATACCCGAAATGGTACGCCTTAACTATACAACGGGCAGTTACAGCATGTTTGCAGAAATTATCTGTAAAGATATCACCCAGCTCCGCCGTATCCTCCACGATGAACTGCAGAAAATTAAAGGCATTGAGAGAACTGAAACCCTGATTTCCCTGGAAGAAAGCTTTTACAGAACAATTAACGTGGTAGAGTAATTAGTTTTTAAGGATGAAAGGCTTACCCTGTTGCTATTTCATTCTTAATTATTAATTTTCGCCATGGTTACAACAGAAATCGCCGAAAAAATTCAACGGCTGGAAGAAAAGTATGCCGCCATGGGCCAGAACCTGTCATCCTACCTGGATGGCCTTCTGTACGCGGACTACCTCACTTATTGGGATTATATTCAGCTTGATGTATTGCTTAATCTGCAACATCCACGCACACCAATTCCTGATGAAAGAATATTCATCATCTATCACCAGATCACGGAATTGTATTTGAAATTATCGTTGCAGGCAATCGAACAAATCAGCCTTGCACCTGTACTGTCAGCTGAGATATTTAAAACCCAGCTTAAAAGGATCAACAACTATTTCCACAGTCTTATCAGCTCATTTGAAATAATGGTAGATGGGATGGACAAGGAACAGTTCCTGCAATTCCGCATGGCGCTGTTACCTGCCAGTGGCTTCCAGAGCGGACAATTCCGCATGATCGAGATCTGCTCTACCCGGCTAAACAACCTGGTATACGAACCCCAGCGCCCGGAAGTGGAAGGCCTGGAACTGAAAGACGTGCTGGACAAAATCTACTGGAGAAGCGGCGCCACCGAACTGGCTACAGGTAAAAAAACACTTACCCTCCGCCAGTTTGAACTGAAATATATGGATACCTTCCTCAAACTGGCCACTGAGTACAAAGACAGTAACCTGCTGGCCAGCTATAAAAAGCTCTCCCCTGCGGAACAAACGGAATTAATCCCCCTGCTAAAGGAATACGATCTCAATGTAAACGTACGCTGGCCACTGATGCACTACAAGTCCGCGGTAAGATACCTGCATAAAAGACCGGAAGACATCGCCGCCACCGGAGGCACCAACTGGCAGCAATTCCTGCCTCCAAAAAATAAACGCATCGTTTTCTTCCCCGAACTATGGACGGAAGAAGAACTCAACAACTGGGGCAAAATTGCTATGGGCGAGTAAAACGCCGTCAAATATCCTGCGTGGTAAATCTTCTTAAATAATAAGCCAGTAACGGTACATCCGCTTTTTCCAGTGGATGTGCCGTATCCGGCATCACCGTTAACTGCGCCAGCGGAAGGGCGCTGTATACTTCAATGGTTTCATGGAAAGACACCATGTTGTCCCGGTCGCCCATCATCAGCATGCAAGGGGTTACTACCCGGGCATAATCGGCTGCCTTCAGCAGCGACTGATGCCCCAGTTCCTCTATCAGCTGTGCAGTGCGCGTTACAACGGTTTTCCAGTCGCTGGCAGTATGCCGGGCTTCCAGCACCCTGGCAAAGGCGGGCACTTTCTCCTCAATTAAATCCGGATTCAGCTGCCGTATCTCTTTTCCGGCAGTAGCCTCGTTCCAGTTAAACTTGGTGGCCAACGTAATCACGCGCCCGGTCTTTTCCGGGTAATGCCGCGCCAGGTACATGGCTACATAACCACCCATGCTGTATCCGAAAATGTGTACAAAGTCGAGTTGATGGGTTTCAAGATAGGATAATACTTCCGCCGCAAATACCTGGATGCTGAACCCCTGCTCCGAAAAAGGCACATCGCCGTGCCCGCTGAAATTAATCAGGTGCACATCGTAATGGTCAGACATTTCCTTAGCCAGCGGTTCAAATTGGGAAGAGGCGCCCAGTGCGCCATGTAAAAAAAGTATGGGGAGTTTATGTGTTTGCATTGACTAAAACTAGCAAACATTTTGGATTTGCCTATTTGATTATTTGAATTTTTCAGGGAGATAGCTATTTTTTATCTCCCTGAAATACCCAAAAAACAACATAACCAAATCATCTGGCCAGGTATGCTCCATCGATGGGATAGTAGCTGCCGGTTACGAAAGAGGATTGCGGAGAACTGAGCCATAATACCAGTTCTGCAACCTCTTCCGGCTTGCCCAGCCGGCCTATGGGATGCAAACCCACAAGAGCCTGCATCTCCTGCTGGCTCAGATGTTTGGTTAATAATGGGGTTTCAATAAATCCCGGTCCTACCGCATTTACCCGGACGCCTTTGGCGGAATATTCTACTGCCGCCGCCTGGGTAAGCCCTACCACGCCATGTTTGGCCGCCACATAAGCACAGGACCCTGCGAAACCTACCGCTCCAAGTATGGAGGCCATGTTCACAATTACACCGCTACCGGCTTTTTCCATCACCGGCAACTGGTAGCGCATACCATAAAAAACGCCGTTGAGATTTATGTTAATAACTTTTTGCCACTCCTCCAGCTTATACTCACCTGTGGGCGCTGCTGCTCCGCCAATACCGGCATTATTACAGGCAATATCCAGCTGCTTGAACTCCGCCAGGGTTTTGGACACCAGTTGCTCACAGTCGGCCGGGCTACTGCTATCCGATTTTACAAAGATGGCTCTGCCTCCTTTGCTGTTGATCCCATCTGCCACAGCATTTCCACCCTTTTCATCAATATCGCTGATCACCACGGCCGCGCCATTGGCGGCATACAGCTCCGCTACACATTTACCAATGCCGGAACCCGCGCCAGTAACCAGCGCTACCTTGTTTTTCAATTGGTCCATAACAATGTTTTTGCTCTAATAAACAATACAGCCCAATGAAATGTTCCTCATATTTTTTTATTATGTTTGCATAGATGTTGCCGATTAATTTTCTTCACTTAAGATGTCCCATCATCAAATCATGTTTTTTTAAATACTAGTAATGGAATACAATACCACGCGCAATTACCTGATAATGAAGGAATATGGCAGGAATATCCAGAAAATGGTGGAGTACCTGGTAACCATAGAAGACGACGAAGAGCGCCAGCGTAATGCTATGGCTGTAATAGAGCTGATGGGTACGCTGAACCCGCATTTACGCAATGTGGAAGACTTCAGGCATAAATTGTGGGATCATATTTTTAATATCTCCGGCTTTAGCCTGAAGGTGGAATCACCCTATCCAATCCCCACTATTGAAAAGCTCAGAGCCAAACCCGACAGACTTCCTTATCCAAAAAAATATCCCAGGAACCGTCACTTCGGTAAAAACCTGGAAATGATCATTGACAAAGCCGTACACGAAGATAATCCCGAAAAAAAGGAAGGATTTACCCAATGTATCGGTAATTATATGAAACTGGCCTACAGTAACTGGCACAAGGAAAGTGTACACGATGATGCCATCAAGGCAGAATTACTGGCTATTACAGACAACCAGCTGGAATTCCACCCGGGTCATACTGCCCATATTCCAGCCCCTGTAAGCTTTGTACCAAGCGGTAACGTAGCAGGTGCAGCTGACCAGTTCCGCTCCAGTAAGCGCAAAAACTTCCAGCAAAACAAGTTCAAAAGCAGCAATAGCGGCAGTGGCGGCAGCAAAAGCCGGGATAATAACAATAAGCACAATAACAAATACAACAAAAACAGGAACAAGTGAGTAGTGCTTTTGAAGTAAGAGGCGGCAACCGCTTAAAGGGGGAAATTATACCCCAGGGTGCCAAAAACGAAGCTTTACAAATCATCAGTGCTGTGATGCTAACCCCCGAAAAGGTTACTATCACCAATATTCCGGATATAGTAGATGTAAATCTGCTGATAGAGCTGTTAGGAGATGCTGGCGTAAAATTGAATCGTATCAGCAGGGATACCTGCGAATTTCAGGCAGATGCAGTAGACCTGAAATACCTGGAAAGCCCTGAGTTTAAAAAGAAATCCGGCCGTCTCCGTGGCTCGGTGATGATTGCAGGTCCGCTGCTGGCAAGGTTCGGACGCGCCTTCATCCCAAAACCCGGTGGCGATAAAATAGGCCGCCGCAGACTGGATACCCATATCATCGGGTTCGAGAAACTGGGAGCCAGGTTTGTATATGATGCGGATGATAATTACTTCCGCCTGGAATCTTCCGGAGGGCTCAAAGGCACTTATATGCTGCTGGATGAGCCAAGCGTTACCGGTACTGCCAATATTGTAATGGCTGCGGTAATGGCCGAAGGAACCACCACTATTTACAACGCTGCCTGCGAACCATATCTCCAGCAGTTGTGTAAAATGCTGAACCGCATGGGCGCCCGCATCAGCGGAGTAGGCTCCAACCTCCTCACCATTGAAGGCGTGAAATATCTTGGCGGCTGCGAACACAGCATGCTCCCGGATATGATCGAAATAGGCTCCTTCATTGGCCTGGCCGCCATGACGCAAAGCGAAATCACTATTAAGAATGCAGGTGTAGATAACCTGGGTATCATCCCGGAAAAATTCCGTCAGCTAGGTATCCAACTGGAAATCAGGGGAAACGATATTTATATTCCTTCGCAGGACTCCTACGAAATCCAGACATTCCTCGATGGCTCCATTCTTACTATTTCTGATCATCCCTGGCCCGGGTTTACACCGGACCTGCTCAGTATTGTGCTGGTAGTAGCTACACAGGCAAAAGGCAGCGTGATGATCCATCAGAAGATGTTTGAAAGCCGCCTGTTTTTCGTGGATAAACTGATAGACATGGGCGCACAGATCGTATTATGCGATCCGCACCGTGCAGTGGTAATCGGTTTGGGCCGCCAGCACAACCTGCGCGGAATCACCATGTCATCTCCCGATATCCGCGCCGGCGTATCCCTGCTGATCGCTGCACTCAGCGCAGAAGGAAAGAGCACCATTCAGAACATTGACCAGATAGACCGTGGCTACCAGTACATCGACGAAAGGTTGAGAAAGCTGGGAGCAGACATAAAGAGAGTATAAACAGTTGTTGATACTTCATCAAACCCAAATACCAGCAAAACATTTTACTGGTTTTTGGGTTTTGCATTTGAAGTAACCGCTACCTTGATTGTAATTAATAATGGAAAGAAAGATCATCATCGTTACCGCTCCATCAGGCGCCGGTAAAACCACCATCGTGAAAAAACTGCTGGCTAACATGCCGGTACTGTCCTTTTCGATTTCCGCCAGCACCCGCACCCCGCGTGCCAGCGAAGTACACGGAAAAGACTACTACTTCCTGTCCTCCGATGAATTTCATCAGCGGATTGAAGAAAACGCCTTCGCAGAATATGAAATGGTGTATGCCGGTAAATATTACGGCACCCTGAAAAGTGAACTGGAGCGTATCTGGAACAACAACCAGATCCCGATGGTGGACATCGATGTAAAAGGTGCATTATCTATCAAAGAAAAATATCACGACAACGCACTCACTATTTTCATACAGCCCCCCTCGTTAGATGCCTTGCGCGTCCGGCTCAGTGAAAGAGGAACGGAATCACAGTCCTCACTGGACGAACGGCTCGCCAAAGCACGCTATGAGCTGTCGTTTTCCCATGAATTCGACCAGATTGTGGTGAACGACGAGCTGGAGCATGCCTATGAAGAAGTAAAAAAACTGGTGACAGATTTTTTAAATATAAAGTAGCGACGTGATCGTTGGTTTTCCTAATTCGTTATTTTTGTTAGGATGGACGGATACACAATAATTATTTTGGTTTTCCTGGTATTGCTGGCAGGCTTCTTTTCAGGTATCGAAGCTGCCTTTGCCAATGTTAACAAACTTAGCATTGAGCTCAAAAAAAAGCAAGGCAGGGCTACTGGCAAAATATTAGCCAGTCTGAATGAAAACCCCAGTCGCTTCCTGGCCACCAGCCTGGTAGGATTCACGATCACCATAGTTGTTTATGGGATCCTTGTGGCAGGCGTATTTCAGCCGGCCCTGGACACTATTATGCGGACGCCTGATTCCGCCAGCATTCAACCCTTTATTATTTTCGTTGAAATAATACTGGCCACCCTGCTGGTATTATTCCTTGGCTTTTTTATTCCACGGGCAATTTTCAGGTCAAGACCGGAAGCACTGCTCAGTTTCTTTGCACTGCCCGTTTCCTTAGTGGCCAAGCCATTGTATGTGATCGGTAATGTACTCGCTTCAATCTCCGAATGGATGCTGAAATATTTGTTCAACGTCCGTATCGTGGAAAATGGCGAATCCTTCACCCGCGTGGATGTAGAACATTTTATCCGGCAGTCGCAACAGCACTTCGGGGAAAATAACCAGGAGCTGAATACAGAGCTGTTTGAAAATGCCTTGTCACTCGCACACGTAAAAATCCGTGGCTGCCTTATTCCCCGCAAGGAAATAGAAGCGCTCGAAATACACCGGCCACTCAGTGATGCCCGGAGTAAATTTATGGACACCAAACTATCTAAAATCATTATTTACGAAGGTTCCATCGATAATATCCTGGGCTATATCCACCAGTTGGATATGTTTAAGAGCCCGCCTGATATTAAAAGCATCATTCATCCCATATTGGCGGTGCCGGAAACAATGAGCGCTATTGACCTGCTCAGTAAGTTCAACAAAGAACGTAAGAGCATTGCCTGGGTAGTAGATGAGTTCGGAGGAACAGCAGGTATCGTAACTATTGAAGATGTACTGGAAGAAATTTTCGGAGAAATCAAGGATGAACACGATGAAGAAGAATTTGTAGAAAAGCAGATCGCCGAAAAAGAATATATTTTTTCAGGAAGATTAGAACTCGATTACTTGAATGAGCGATATGGACTGGACTTTCCGGAAGATGAAAGTGAAACATTGTCGGGATACATTATCAACCATCACGAAACCATTCCAAAGATCAAGGAACGCATTATAATCGATGATTATGAGTTTGATATTCTGAATGTTACGGATACCAGGATCGAAATGGTGAAGATGAAGATGTTAGTATAAGGGTTACCGTTAAATCGGTTGACTTATCTGATATTAATATGATATAATTATTTCCGTAATGTAACGATTAACGATACAATAACAATTTTGCTAAAACGTTTTTAAAAAAAGTAGTAGGAATTTAACACGGATTGTATACATTTGCTCCAGATGATGTAACACAATGATTTGATTTTTGTTAAAAGGTTGTAAAAAAAGTGTTCCAACATTGATAATAAAATAATTCTTGTTATTTTTGTATTACAATATAAAACGCAACCAGGGATTCTTACTTATTCTGAACGCTTGCCATCAATTAGGTAAGTAGCATAACTGGAAGCTAAAGACATTCTCGAATTCAACTTTTTTGGGGTTAACAAACAATGGATGAAAGGCCGGCTCTTGATTCTTCTCGGGCTGGCTCTTTTTTTTCTCCCAACTGCTCCCACGCTTTTCTTCTTTTTCTTCTTCCTGATTTTTTCTTTTTACGTACATGCCATTGGCATAGTCACCACCTTCGATTAAAGCAATATTAAAATAGGGTACTTTATGGCTGCACACTGTAATTTGTAGTATGCAACCGCTATATTTGTGATCCTTAATAAGAAACTGTATTCAACATCGTTCGACCGTATAAAGTATGTTAAAGAAATTATTCGCAAGCAATGAGGATAAGGCAGAGATGTCTTTTTTCGACCACCTCGAGGATCTCCGGTGGCACCTTGTCAGATCGGCCCTGGCACTTGTTGCATTCAGCGTATTCGGCTTTTTATATACAGAGGAAATTCTGGACAACGTAATTTTTGGACCTACCAACGCCGACTTCCCTTCTTATGTGATACTATGTAAAATCAGCCATTGGATAGGCATGGGCGACCGGCTCTGTATTACGCCTGTAAAGGTCCAGTTTTTGAATTATAAGATGGTGGGGCAGATTATGCTGCAATTTAAACTGGCGTTCATGATCGGCTTTATTTGCGCCTTTCCGTACATTTTCTGGGAGTTTTGGCGCTTCGTAAAACCAGCGCTGAAAGAAAGAGAACTGAAAGGAGCAAGAGGCGTGATCTTCTGGGTATCTTTTCAGTTTTTCCTCGGTATCGGATTCGCCTATTTCCTGATGGCGCCCTTCACTATCAACTTCCTCGCTTCCTATACTGTTACGGCAAAAGCTGTAAACCAGTTTTTTATAGATGATTACTTTGATCTGATGACACAGATCGTACTGGGTATGGGGATCCTGTTTGAATTGCCTATCCTCGTATTTTTCCTCACCAAACTGGGCATCCTCACACCGGATTTCCTTAAAGCTTACAGGCGCCATGCCATCGTGGTGATCCTGATCCTGGCTGCAGTAATTACGCCGCCGGATCTGATAGATCAGCTGATCGTATTTGTACCCTTATACTGTCTGTATGAAATCAGTATCTTTATATCGAAAAAGGCGCTGAAAGATCGTGAAGACAAGATGGCTAAAACAGATGTGGAAGAGTGGTCTTAATTATCTCTAACAGTTAATAAGATATTGAAAATGGAAAATATATTTAACCTGACATTGCCCGTGGCTATCGGTTCTGATCATGCAGGATATGAATATAAAGAAGAAGTAATTTCTTTCCTGGAGTCGAAAGGCTTGCAGGTAAAGGATTACGGCACCCACTCGAAAGATTCTGTGGATTATCCTGATTATGCGCACCCGGTGTCTACAGCAGTAGAAAGGGAACAAGCGGCCTTCGGCATCCTTATTTGCGGCAGCGCCAACGGGGTGGCCATTACTGCCAACAAGCACCAGGGGATCCGTGCTGCTATCTGCTGGGGAGAAGAACTGGCGCGGCTGGCACGTTCACACAACAACGCAAATGTGTTGTGTATCCCTGCCCGTTTTGTGGATATTCCTGCAGCCAATCAAATGGTGGAAGTGTTTATGGGTACGCCGTTTGAAGGTGGCCGCCACCAGGACCGCGTACGTAAAATGGTTTGCCTGTAACGGTTTAAAGCCATATATCATTTTTTACTGTAACGAATACACGAAATTGTAGTAATATTAAAGAGCCGGCTTCCAACCGGCTCTTTTTATTTAATATTCATGTGAATCTGACTATAAAAAAATACTCCATGAGAGTTCTGTTTGCTGTCGCCTTACTGTTGCTGATGAATATTGCGCAGGCACAAACCAATAACGGAGTGGCTGCTGAATATGGTGAAACCATTACCGCCGCCGGTCTTAGCCGGCAACTGCACATTATTGCAGGCCCGGAAATGGAAGGAAGGGAAACCGCTACAAGAGGACAGGAGCGGGCTGCAGCCTATATCATCAGCCAGTTCTCGGCCGCAGGACTTCAACCCGGCGCCCATGGGAAATGGGAACAATATTATCCCATCTATTCAGATAGTTTACTAAAAAGCACCATCACCGTAGGTAATAAAACATAT
Source organism: Chitinophaga sp. RCC_12 (assembly GCF_041360695.1). Taxonomy (NCBI): domain Bacteria; kingdom Pseudomonadati; phylum Bacteroidota; class Chitinophagia; order Chitinophagales; family Chitinophagaceae; genus Chitinophaga; species Chitinophaga sp. RCC_12. The sequence goes on along the minus strand of NZ_JBFUPS010000002.1, from coordinate 299,890 downwards.
TTATTTGCACAGGATTTTCTGGCGGATCTTCGCTCCGGCAACAAACAGGATCTCCGCGTATCCCGTGTATTTTATGCAGATGCAGGTGTGGTAACGGCAGATCACAATGATTATGAAAACATGGACGTAAAAGGCCAGGTAGTGATGATCAGGGATGATGTCAGGAAAGGATTGCAACGGGACCGCCGCAGCCTCGACGAGAGGATCAGCATCGCGAAAAATAAAGGTGTGGCTGCCTTACTGATCATCAGTCCCGCAGCCGGCAGATACCGCTCCCTGGAGCAGAAAAAACTCCATACCACCGGACTTTACTGGCAAAAAGATACCTCCTGGAATCCAAATATTTACTACATCACCCCCGCACTGGCCGCCGATATACTCCATACCGATAAAGGCGATAACCTCCTCGAAGAAATAAACAGGGGCTGGAAGCCATCGCCGGTTACGCAAATACCGGTTCATCTTGTTTTTGATAAAGCAGCTACCGTTTTACAACCTTCCAATGTACTGGCTTACCTGGAAGGCACCGATAAAAAAGAGGAAATTGTTTTTGTAACTGCCCACTATGATCATCTTGGTAAAAAAGACGACGAAATTTTTTATGGCGCAGACGACGACGGCTCAGGTACCAGCGCCGTGATAGAAATTGCCGCCGCTTTTGCACACGCCAAAAAAGCCGGCAACGGTCCGCGGAGAAGTATGGTATTCATGACTGTATCCGGCGAGGAAAAAGGATTGCTGGGCTCCCAGTATTATACCGAGCATCCCGTTTACCCGTTGACCAACACCGTAACCGATCTGAACATTGACATGATAGGACGCATTGATCCTGCACATGAAAAAGATACAAATTATGTGTATATAATCGGCGATAATAAACTCAGCTCTGAATTGCGGCCGGTTAATGAAAAAGCCAATGATACCTATACCCATCTTAAACTGGACTATAAATATAACGATCCCAACGATCCGGAAGGATTCTACTACCGCTCAGATCACTATATGTTTGCACAACATGGCATTCCCATCATTTTTTATTTTAATGGCACACATGCTGATTATCACGCCCCAACAGATACTGTGGAGAAGATCAGCTACGACCTGCTGGCAAAAAGGGCCCGCCTGGTTTTTTACACCGCCTGGGAAATTGCCAACCGCGAGCAGAAACTGGTGGTTGACCGGCACGAAAAATAAACCGATAAGCTCAAATCTTCCAAAAAATCCCCGATTCCGGTATTGATGTACCGGCTAAATCCTTTTTGTTTTTTTTAACAAATTTTTTTAAATTGTGTATAGAGTCTCTTTTTTAAAAAATGAACAGGTGAATCAAGTTACAAGTAGTTAAGGCGATTATTAACCATATAAACTTACAGTATGGAAACACCTGCCACCTTTCTGTTTTTATAAAATACTATCCCACAAGGCGAGCACCCTTGTGCCCTGATTGTTTACGACGGAAACACCTAGTTAATGCATTGAAGTATTTGTAGCTAATAATCCTGGTTGTTCAGAATGTTGAGAAACGGAAATGCTCATAGCGCGCAATGGTACACCCTGCCATAACACAGCACTCGTAGTGGAAACCTAAAACTGAGAATGCATGCCTGATTTTTATAACGCTTACTGGTGGCTCTTTTTGTTAAGAGGAACTTTCGCTCTCGTATTGGGAGTACTGGCCGTAGGTTGGCCTGGTGCTACTTTTACCACATTGATCGTTTTCTTAGGCGCATATCTTTTTATCGCCGGCCTTTTTGCTGTGGCAGGTGCAATAGCAGCCAGGAAAACGAACGAGAACTGGGGTATTTTCCTGCTTTCAGGCCTGCTGGGCGTTATATTAGGCATCCTCACTTTTTATAATCCTTTTGCTACTGGTGCTGCACTCATTTACCTGGTTGCTTTCTGGGCTGCGCTGGCAGGCCTGTTTGAGCTGATTATTGCCATCAGGTTGAGGAAAGTGATAACTGGTGAGGGCTGGTATATTGCAGGTGGTTTGCTGACCATTATCTTTGGGATTCTCCTCGTCGCAAACCCCGTGGCTGCCGCCGTTACACTTACCTGGATCTTTGGCATATACGCAATTTTCACAGGAATCATGCTCATTTTACTATCATTCAGACTGCGCAGCATTAAACGATAGCTATATAATTGAAGGATACAGTACCCTGATTTACTATTTTTTAAAGCACCCCATTTATGCAAGCTTATTCTTTAACTAAAACCGTTCTTTATGATTGTCACAACACCTGACTAGGGCGCCTGTTGCTGCCGTTTATCAGGGTGTTGATACCTCCCTTTTAAATTAGCGTGGCAGGTGCAGGCAGTATCCGCCGGAAGGAGACCCGCGGTACCCCAGATGCTATTTCTCCCGGCCCATTTACAGGCTGTTGTTCTAGCTAATTGTGAATACTTTAAAGTTAACCGTTATGTCATCCACCGAATTTAATAACTTATTACTCGGAAATGCCGATTTCCTGCGGCCATATGCTGTAACACTGACTAAAGACGCTGAATCCGCAAAAGATCTTTACCAGGAAACCTTATTCAGAGCACTGTCTAATCGTGATAAGTATCTCGCTGGCACTAACATCCGCGCCTGGCTATATACGATCATGAGAAATATCTTCATTAATAACTATCGTCGCGGTAACCGCCAATACCGGTTGCTGGATAATGCAGTAGGAGATTACCTGTTGAGCCACCAGCCTTCTGCCATCGGAAACTTCGCGGAATCAGACCTGCGGGTGAAAGACGTGCAGATGGCAGTGTATAATCTGCCGGTTATTTTTAAGCAACCATTCCTGTTGTATTTTGAAGGCTATAAGTATTATGAAATTGCAGCTATACTCAATGAACCATTGGGTACGGTAAAAAGCCGTATCCACTTTGCCCGGAAAATGCTGAAGACGCGTATCACAAGGCATTAGCCGCTCGTTAATCTAACAATAATATCATCAGACTTGGATAACAGAAGTCTGCAAACCCTCAGTGTGACCATTGAAGACGCTGCTAATACCCCGTAGCAGGTGTTGTTGTTTGTGTGTTTTATTGTCTGCCCCGGCAGATAACCGGTTATTGCTGTAGCCTGTTTGTGAACTTCTGTTATCCCCATTTTGCCTCCGATTGTCATCCCCCTGCTTCCAATCCCCTCTATAAGCACAAATCTTTGTTAAATAACCATTTATTATCGGGGGAAATATATAAAAACCGGTTTAAAAGCCGTTTATTAGCGTAGACTTTTCAATTTTTTTCCGGTTTCTCTACAACTAAACTGTACGCCCGGCAACAACAATGCTTATTTTTTTATGCCTAAAGTAACTTTCAACAACAAGAATGCCTTATTCTTTCCAGCACTCAAATCCGCTGTAGAGGACTATTTCAAATCAAACAACATTCAGAAAACAGGTAACTGGAAACTATATGTAAAAACCGCTGTCCTTATTCCGGTGGCAGTGGGGCTGTACCTTTCGGTATTATTTATATCAATGCCGGCCATGCTCTCGGTAACTTTATGCGCTTTGCTGGGGTTTGTACTGGCAAGTATCGGGTTTAATGTAATGCATGACGCATGCCATGGCAGTTATTCTACCAACAGCAAAGTAAACGACACGCTCGGTCTTACCCTTAACGCATTGGGCGGCAACGCTTTCATTTGGAAACAGAAACACAATATCATTCACCATACTTACACCAACGTTGACGGCCTGGATGACGATATCGCCAAAAGCCCGCTCATGAGACAGTGCAGCTCCCAGAAATGGGTGCCCATGCACCGGATCCAGCACATTTACGTAGTACTGGTATACGCTATATCTTCTTTCGCATGGGTATTTATCATGGATTTTGTGAAATACCTGAGCCGGAAAGTATATACTACCCCGCTGCAACCCATGAAATTAACCGATCACATGGTGTTCTGGGGAAGCAAGGTATTATACCTGGCGTTTTATATCGCATTACCCATCGCATTGGTAGGCTGGCAGGCCTGGGCCATCGGCTTCGCAGTAATGCACGTGGTAATGGGTTTCACCCTCGCCATCGTATTCCAGCTGGCTCACGTGGTGGAAGAAACCGAATTTGAAGCAGTAGGCGAAGATGCCAAACTGATCGAAAACGAATGGGCTATTCACCAGATCAAAACCACCGCCAACTTCGCACCCGGACATAAAATCATTTCCTGGTTTGTAGGTGGCCTGAATTACCAGGTAGAACATCACCTGTTCCCAAGGATCAGCCATGTGCATTACCCGGCCCTCAGCAAAATTGTGGCCGCCAAATGCGCAGAACATAACCTTACTTACAATTCCATCCCTACCATGCAGGGAGCAGTAGTGTCGCACTTCCGCTTCATGAAAGCGCTCGGCGCGAAACCATAGCGGAGGTTGTCTTGGCTCAGGATTACGCTGATTTTACTGATTAGCTGGATTTTTACTTTTGGATTTTTTTTGATTTTTAGATTTAATAATAATTAATAATTAAGGGAGATAAGAGCGGATATCCGCTTCTATCTCCCTTAATCCTTTATAAATCCAAAAGTAAAAATCCAGCTAATCAGTAAAATCAACGTAATCCTGAGCCAAGACAAAATACGCATCGCCGGAGGCGATTCTATTCCCCGCCTTTTTCGTACTTTTACACCCTTCAGAAATACTATATCTTTTCTACATATAAAATATAAACAGCAGTCGTGATGAAGGCAAATTATTTAGACGAGCTTAACGAACAACAGCGGGAAGCAGTAATACATATCAACGGCCCTTTGATGATTGTAGCGGGCGCCGGTTCGGGAAAAACGAAGGTGCTCACCACCCGTATTGCACACCTGATGCGGAATGGCGTGGATGCGTTTAATATTTTATCCCTCACCTTTACCAATAAGGCTGCCCGGGAAATGAAGGAACGTGTGGAAAAGATCCTCGGCGGCAGCGAAGCCCGTAACCTTTACATCGGTACCTTCCACTCCGTATTTGCCCGCCTCCTGCGTGCAGAAGCACACCGGCTTGGCTATCCCAACGACTTTACCATCTACGATACCGATGACGCCAAAAGCGTTATCAAAACCATTATCAACGAGCTGAATCTCGATGATAAACACTATAAACCCAACTTCGTTTATAACCGCATCTCAGCTGCCAAAAACAGCCTCATGGGACCGGACGAATACCAGTTGGATAACCTGGTGCAACAGGAAGATATGCGCGCCAACAGGCCGCTGATCGGCAAAATTTACGACATGTACGCCAAACGCACCTTTAAAAACGGCGCAATGGACTTCGATGACCTGTTGTTTAAAATGTATATCCTCCTCAAAACATTCCCGGAAGTACTGCATAAATACCAGCACAAGTTCAAATACATCATGATCGATGAGTACCAGGATACCAACCCCGCCCAGTACGAAATCATCAAATTACTCGGCGCTGTTAATGAAAATATTTGCGTAGTGGGAGATGATGCCCAGAGTATCTACTCCTTCCGAGGCGCCACTATCGAAAATATCCTCCAGTTTGAAAAGGATTATGATGATGTGAAAGTGGTAAAACTGGAACAAAACTACCGCAGCACCAAGTCTATCCTCAATGTAGCCAATGAAGTAATTGCACATAACAAAGGACAGATAGAAAAAAATCTCTGGACAGATAACACCGAAGGCGATACCATCAAACTGGTACGCACCATGACCGACAACGAAGAAGGTAAATTTGTTGCGGATACTATTTCGGAACAGAAACTGCGGAATCATTATGATAACCGCGACTTCGTTATCCTGTACCGCACCAACGCCCAGAGCCGCTCCTTTGAAGAAAGCCTGCGCCGTAAAGCCATTCCATACCGCATCTTCGGAGGCCTGTCTTTCTACCAGCGTAAGGAAATCAAAGACTACGTGGCTTACCTGCGCATTACCATGAATACCCGCGATGAGGAAAGCCTGAAAAGGATCATCAACTACCCCGTTCGCGGTATTGGTAAAACCACCATCGAAAAAACCATTGTGCTCAGCAATGAACACAATATCACCATGTGGGAAGTGCTGGAAAGGGCCAGGGAGTTCGGCTTTAAAGGTGGTACCGTAGAAGCCATAGAAGCATTCGTGATCATGATCAAAAGCTTCCAGGCAATGCTCACCTCGCACAACGCCTATGATGTGGCCGTGGCAGTGGGTAAATCTACCAACATTGTAAAAGAACTGTTTAACGATAAAACTACGGAGGGGCTTGCCCGTTATGAAAACGTGCAGGAGCTCTTAAACTCCATCAAAGAGTTTACAGAAACCCCCGATGAAGAAGGAGAACTGCTTGATAAAAGCATGGGCTCCTATCTTCAGCAAATCACCCTCCTCACAGATGCCGACCAGGGCAGCGATGAAAACAGCGATGTGGTGAAACTGATGACCATCCACGCCGCAAAAGGACTGGAATTCCCGGTGGTATTCACTGTAGGACTGGAAGAAACATTGTTCCCCAGTGGTATGTCTATCAACACCCGGGAAGAACTGGAAGAGGAAAGAAGACTGTTTTATGTAGCCATTACCCGCGCAAAGGCGCGTTTATGGCTTACATACGCCAATAGCCGTTACCGCTTTGGTAACCTGGTGCAGAATGAACCGAGCCGTTTCCTGGAAGAAATGCCGGAGAAATTCATTGACCGCAGTTATGCCGGCGGAGGCAGCGTACGCAACGCTTTCGGCGGTGGCAGCACCTCCGGATGGAGCAACAGCAACAATATGTTCGACCGGAAAAAGGCGCCGTCACAACCGTCGCAGCCGGTAGCACAGAAGCCCGCTGCCAAACCCACCTTTTCTCCTGCCACTACCCACGTACCCTCCGCTGATTTTGCCCCGGATGATCCGGCTGGCATGGAGCCAGGTATGCAGGTAGAGCACCAGAAATTTGGATTTGGTATCATCGCAGCATTGGAAGGAGCGCCTAACAACAGGATTGCTACCATCAACTTCCCTAAAGGCGGCGGTGAAAAGAAAATTATGCTGAACTACGCCAAGCTGAGAATAGTAAGATAACGGACATGAAAACCGCGATGTTAAAACTCAGGCAGTTTTGTGCCTACCAGGAACGGAGCCACCAGGAAACAAAATACAAATGCCTGGAGCTGGGCCTGAGAGGAGAGGAAGTAGACGAAGCCATTGCTGAGCTCATCGCTGAAAATTTCCTTAACGAGGAAAGATTTGCCAAAGCCTACGCCGGCGGCAAATTCCGGATCAAGCAATGGGGGCGCAAAAAAATTATGATGGAGCTGAAGCAGAAACAGGTATCTGCCTACTGCATCAAAAAAGGAATGGAGGAAATTGATGGAGATGATTATATCGCAGTACTCTACAAGCTGGCAGAGAAAAAATACCAGTCGCTTAAAGGCGAAACAGCCATGAAGCGGAAGTATAAGGCCATGCAATATCTCCTTCAAAGAGGTTTTGAACCGGACCTTATCAACGAAGCACTTGAACAAATCGCAAAGAATGAGGCTTAAGCGGGCAATAATTTGAAAAGTTTCTAACCCGTCAGGCCGTAATTTTGTGATCACAATAACCGATAATGTCAGATCTGATAGTAACACTCATACAAACCCAATTGCATTGGGAAGACAAGGAAGCCAACCTGCGTATGTTTGATGAGAAAATCAACAGCATAAAGGAGAGGACCGAAGTGGTATTTTTACCCGAAATGTTCAGCACCGGCTTCAGTATGCAGTCAGCGCTCCTGGCTGAAACAATGGATGGAACCGCGGTACAGTGGATGAAGAAGAAGGCGGCGGAGAAGAATATCATCATCACCGGCAGCCTGATTATTGAGGAAAACGGAGAATACCTGAACCGCCTGATCTGGATGCTGCCCAACGGCACTTACGGTACCTATGATAAGCGCCACCTGTTTGGTTATGCAGGCGAGCACGAACACTACACGCCCGGAGATAAGCGCCTTATTGCGCAGGTGAAGGGCTGGAAAATCAATCTGAACATCTGTTTTGATATGCGTTTTCCGGTATGGTCGCGCAATACCATCCAGCCGGATACTAACGAACCAGCTTACGATCTGCTGGTGTATGTAGCCAACTGGCCGGAAAGGCGTAAAACTGCCTGGACTACCCTGTTGCAGGCCCGCGCTATTGAAAACCAGGCTTTTGCCATCGGTGTAAACCGGGTAGGCAATGACGGCCACAATATTTATCACAGCGGGGAAACCAGTTTGATTGATCCGATGGGAGAAATCATTTACCGCAAATCGCACGATGAAGACATATTTACGTATACCCTTCAACGTGAGCGGCTGGAAGAAGTGAGAAAGAATATTCCTTTCCTGAAAGATGCCGATGCATTTACTATTCTTCCAAAGGGATAATAGCAACGTTCTAACTAAAGATATTTTTATATGTTGTTACAGGCAGTCCATCACATCGCGGTTATTTGTGCAGATTACTCCCGGAGTAAAACATTTTATACCGATGTGCTGGGCTTGCAGGTAATACGCGAAGTATACCGGGAAGAACGGGATTCCTGGAAGCTGGACCTGGCACTGGGCAACCAGTATATTATTGAGCTGTTTTCTTTCCCGGACCCGCCGCCACGGCCAAGCCACCCGGAGGCATGCGGGCTTCGCCACCTCGCTTTCGCAGTGGCCGATATTGAAGCCGCCGTTGCACAACTGCAGCAGAAAGGCGTGACTACCGAACCACTACGCATTGATCCCCATACCCAACAACGATTCACCTTTTTTGCAGACCCCGACGGTTTGCCTTTAGAGTTATACGAAGTCATTTAACACCCGTAAAATTTTATTGCTATGTCTGTTGCCTACATCAATGCCCGGATCTTTACCGGGGAAGAGATATTGGATGATCATGCAGTGATTACACAAGGAGGGAAAATTACCAGTATTGTTCCCACTTCAGAATGGAAAACAACCGGCAGTGAAACAGACCTGAAAGGAGGCCTGCTGGCCCCTGCTTTTATAGACCTGCAGATCTATGGAGGCAACAGCCACGTATTTTCCATGTATCCTTCGGTTACCTCCCTGGCGGCCACTGTGGCTTACAGCAAAGGTGGCGGCGCCGCCTGGATCATGCCCACCGTGGCAACCATCAGCCCCGAAATTATGCTGGAGGCCATGAATGCAGTAAAAGCGTATTGGGAACAGGGCGGGCAAGGCGTGCTGGGACTGCACCTGGAAGGACCTTTTATCAACCCTAAGAAAAAAGGCGCACATCTCGAACAATACATTCATTCCCCTACCCAGGAAGATATTAACTGGATCCTGGAAAACGGCCGTGATGTGGTGAAGATCATGACCCTGGCGCCGGAATGCTGTGATCCCGAACTGGTAAGGCAGCTGGAGGCAGCCGGTATCGTGATATTTGCCGGCCATAGCAACGCTACTTACGCGCAGGCCTATACGTCGTTTGACAGTGGTATTCATCATGCTACGCATCTTTTTAATGCCATGTCGCCGCTGGAAAGCCGCGCTCCCGGCCTGGTGGGCGCTATTTATGATCACCCGCGGGTATCCGCCAGCATCGTAGCAGATGGTGTGCATGTGGACTTTGCCTCCGTCCGGATCAGCAAAAAGATCATGAAAGAACGCCTGTTCCTGATTACAGATGCAGTGGAGGAGAATAAAGAAGGCGGGTATGTGTATATTAAGGAGACGGACCGCTATGTAAGTGCCTCGGGTGTTTTGTCCGGCTCACGGCTCACCATGACCAAAGCTGTCCGCAATTGTGTGGAACAGGTGGGCATTCCGCTGGAGGAAGCCTTACGCATGGCGTCACTGTATCCGGCCCGTGCAATTGGCCGTGAACAGGCATTGGGCCGTATTGCGGTAGGCTATGACGCGGCATTGGTAGCCATCGACTCTAACTGGGAAACTACAGTATACTGTTAATAGCCCTATCTTCGCAGGATTAATAATACTGTATATCCGCATGAGCGCACTAACTCGCTTTCTGAAAAAAGACCGGTATAAAAATTTGTTCCTGCTCTCCTGGCTGGTACTGGGCCTGTTACAGGCCTGCTTTTCTGAGCTATGGGATGATGAAGCCTATTACTGGGTGTATTCACGCCACATGGACTGGGGCTACTTTGATCATCCGCCTATGATTGCGCTGCTGATCAAAATCGGGTACGGGATCTTTCATAATGAACTGGGAGTGAGGCTGCTCATTGTTGTGGTAAACACACTCACCCTGTGGATTACCGCTAAACTGATTGCTTCAAAAGACAATAAACTCTTTTACCTGCTCATCGGATCTATGGGCGCCATGCAGATCGGCGGCATACTGGCAGTGCCGGATGTTCCCCTGATCTTTTTTGCCGCCGTATTTTTCTGGGTCTACCGCAATTTTGTAAATGAGCAAACCTGGAGAAACACCCTGCTGCTGGGCATTTCCATGGCACTGATGTTTTACAGTAAATACCACGGCATTCTGCTGGTGTTCTTCACTGTTTTATCCAACGTAAACCTGTTAAAAGTATTCAAGTTTTATGTAGCCTGCGTGCTCACCACGGTGTTGTTCCTGCCGCATATTTTCTGGCAATATACCCACGGTTTCCCTTCGCTGCAATATCACCTGGTAGACAGGAACGCATCTTCCTATGATATCAGTTACTCGCTCGATTATCTCGGCGGGCAACTCTTATTATTCGGTCCTTTACTGGGCTGGCTCATACTGTATTATGCTTTCCGCAGCCCCATCACCAACTCCTTCGAACGCGCCCTGAAATTTTGCGTGATCGGCGTGCTCTCCTTTTTCCTGCTCAGCACCTTCAAAGGCAGGGTGGAAGCCAACTGGACGGTGATGCTCTTTACCCCGGTAGTCATACTGGCGCATCAGGCCATTGTACGGAAAGGCTGGTCGCAGAAATGGTTGCTGTATACCTTGCCGGTTACGTTGCTGCTGGTACTCGTGGTACGGGTATACATGGTCTGGGATTTTATGCCGGGAGTGGAGATAAGACCTGAAATCCATCATAACAAGGAATGGACGGCACAGGTAGCCGCCCGCGCCCAGGGTAGACCAGTGGTTTTTGTGAACAGCTACCAGCGCCCGTCGAAGTATATGTTTTACACCGGGCAGCTTTCCTACAGCCTTAACAGCCGCTATGCCCGCAGGAGCCAGTATAATTTCTGGGACACCGAAACACAGTTATGGGGTAAGCCCGTAATGGTGGTATCTGATCCTGGCACAGGAATCCCTATCACAGATAGCCTGAAAACTATTCATGGCACCTGGGACTACTACATTCAATCTGATTATTATTCTTACTCACTGATACAGTTGAAGCCCGCACTGAAAAGTATCCGGGCAAAACGTGGTGAACATGTAAATGTGATCCTGCAACCTACCAATGGCTACCACCAGCCCATCCGGCTCGACAGGACCAACGAACCGGTACTGGGTTACGGATTCATGGCCAAAGATGAATCCCTGCCACCAGTGAAATCCTCCATGACCCTGGAACGAGCCGTGCTGCGCCGCCTCATCAACCTGGAAGTGGTGATGCCCGACAAACCGGGCAAATACCAGCTGAAATTCTCCGTGTTTGCCGGCGACATGCCGCCCACGCACAACAGCCCGGTGATACCCGTGATCGTGGAGAAGTAATGCAGCGGAGGGACCGCCTTCGGCGGTTGTAAATTGTCTTGGAGCAGGATTACGCTGATTTTACTGATTAACTTGATTTGATCACTTTTGATTTTAATAGATTAAGGGAGATATAAGCGGATATATTCGCTCGTATCTCCCTTAATTATTTCTAAAATCTAATAAAATCCAAAGAATAAAAATCAAGCTAATCAGTAAAATCAGCGTAATCCTGCTCCAAGACAATTTACAACCGCCGAAGGCGGTCCCCCGCTTACTGCTGGAACGCGTTCCAGCCCTGTGCCACCAGTTTGTATTTGTTGCCTCCCTTAGTGAGGATGTGTGCTCCTTCGGTGATATCGGTCATGTAGCCGATCACGCTGATCTGCTCATTGAGTACAATTTTGTCGTAGTCTGCTTGCTTCATGGTAAAGAGCAGTTCGTAATCTTCGCCACCGCTTAGCGCGCAGGCGGTGGGGTCCAGGCCAAATTTCATGGCTATTTCCTTGCTTTCCTGGGCAATAGGAATTTTTTCTTCATATACAATAACGCCCAGGTTACTCTGTTTGGCGATATGCAGTATTTCAGAGCTGAGACCATCGCTTACATCCATCATGGAAGAAGGCTTAATGTCTTCCTGCTGCAGGAATTCGATAATATCCTTACGGGCTTCCGGCTTCAGCTGGCGGCCAATGATGTAGGTCTGGTCTTCCAGGTCGGGTTTTACTTCCGGGCTTTCCAGGTAGATCTTCTTCTCTCTTTCCAGGAGTGTAAGACCGAGGTAGGCTGCGCCGAGGTCGCCGGTAACGCAGAGCAGGTCGCCCTTTTCTGCGGTCGACCGTTTTACGAACTGGTCGGGGGTTACTTCGCCGATGGCGGTAACGCTGATAATAAAACCTTTTTGTGAGTTGCTGGTATCGCCGCCAACCAGGTCTACGCCGTATTTCTCGCAGGCAGCATATACGCCTTCGTAGAATTCATTGAGCGCTTCCAGGGAGAAACGGTTGGAGAAAGCAATGCTCACCGTGATCTGCGTAGGCGTGGCGTTCATCGCGTAGATGTCCGACAGGTTTACCACTACCGATTTATATCCCAGATGTTTCAGTGGCGTATACATCAGGTCGAAGTGAATGCCTTCCACCAGCATATCGGTGCTGATTACCGTTTGTTTGCCGAAGTGATCAATCACGGCGGCATCATCGCCCACACCTAATACGGTGCTGGCGTTTTGTATTTCTATGTTCCTGGTGAGATATTCGATCAATCCGAATTCTCCCAGGTCCTGTATTTCAGTTCTTTCCTGTTCCATCTTCCCAATACTTATTTACCGTTAACAAGATCTTGTAATGCGCTATGGATATGACCGTTGGTGGCCAGTATTTCTTTCTGATAGGGGGAGTAACGGTTGCCTGAAAAGTCTGTTACCTTTCCACCCGCTTCTTCTACAATGAGATAGCCGGCGGCAGAATCCCATGCCTGGAGATGGTGTTCATAAAATCCATCAAAGCGGCCGCAGGCCACCCAGCAGAGATCTATGGCTGCAGACCCCAGCCTGCGAACAGGAATGCCCTCCTTAATAACGCGCTGAAGTACCTGTAAGGGATTGTTGGCACTATCCTGCCATTGATAGGCAAAACCTGTTACCAGGCAGGAGGTTGACACATCGCCTTTGGTAGAAACCTGGATCGGTTTACCATTCAGCGTAGCTCCCTGCCCTTTTTCTGCCAGGAAAAACTCGTTCATAAAAGGGTTGTATACCGCTCCCAGTATCATTTCTCCGTCTTTTTCCACGCCTATGGATACACAACAAATGGGAATACCATTGGCGTAGTTAACGGTACCATCGATGGGGTCAATGATCCATTTCACGGAAGAATCCGTCTTCATCTCGCCCACTTCCTCACTCAGGATAAAATGATCTGGATAAGTTTCCCTGATAATATTGATAATAGCGGTTTCCGACTTTTTATCCACTTCCGTTACCAGGTCGTTAACTGTACTTTTACTGCTCACCTCGAAAGGACCGTTGAAATATTGTTGCAGTATTTTTCCGCTGGCTTCAGTAGCTTTGAGTAAAGTTGTTTTTAACATGCCGCAAAGGTAATTACGAATTACGAATTATGAATTGCGAATTATAACCTACATGTTTTGGATATTTTATATGTATAGATGACTTAATGATACTACATAATCTGTAATTCCGAATTATCAGTCAACTTATATTCAATATTCCACTTATTTTTGTAGTTCAATTAAAGAGAGGGAAAGTTAATGGCCATCATAGGTAATCTTATTTCCAGGTCACTACGCATCAGGAAGAAGTTCACATTTAAATTAGGAACACCGCGCCAATACCAGCTGCAGGTGCTGCATCGTTTGCTGGAAAAGGCCAAGGATACAGAATTTGGCCGCCACTACCAATTTCAGGAAGTATTGGATAGCGCTAATTTTATTAGTCATTACCGCGATAAAGTCCCCGTGCATAACTACACTAAAATGCATGCGGAGTGGTGGTACCGCTGCCTGGAAGGGGAAGCAAACGTGAGCTGGCCTGAGAAGATCAAATACTTTGCGCTGAGTTCAGGTACTTCGGAATCTGCGAGCAAACATATACCTGTTACCAAAGCCATGTTGAGAACGGTGAAGAAAGTGGGGGTGAAGCAGTTGTATTCCATGGCCAACTTTAACATCCCGCCACGCTCTTTTGAAAAAGGCATCCTGATGCTGGGCGGCACTACCTCATTGTATGAGAAAGGCGATTATTATGAAGGTGATATGAGCGGCATTCAGGCCAAAAATATCCCGAAATGGTTCCGCCGTTTCTATAAGCCGGGAGGCAAAATATCCCGCAAACCCAACTGGGAGCAGCGTATCAAGTTAATTGTGCGCAAAGCGAAGGAGTGGGATGTAGGTACTGTTTGCGGCGTACCTGCCTGGGTACAGATCGTACTGGAAGAAATCATCAAATATCACGGCGTTAAGAATATTCATGAAATATGGCCCAACCTGGCGGTATATATTCATGGCGGGGTATCTTTTGAGCCTTACCGCGATAGCTTCCAGAAGCTGCTCGGAAAGCCCATAGCGTTCATTGAAACCTATATGGCTTCTGAAGGTTCTTTTGGCTTCCAGGCCCGTCCGGGTACAAAAGGCATTAAGCTGGTGCTGAATGCGGGGATCTTCTACGAATTTATTCCTTTTAATGAAGAGAACTTTGATGCAGAAGGAGAAGTAAAACCCAACCCTAAATCTTACATGATCCACGAGGTAGTGGAAGATGTGGAGTATGCGGTGATGCTGTCGACCTGTGCAGGAGCCTGGCGTTACCTGATTGGCGATGTAGTGAAATTTACTTCCGTAAAAGAACATGAAATAGTGATTGTTGGCCGTACCAAACAGTTCCTCAGCCTCTGCGGGGAGCACATGAGTATCGACAACATGAACAAGGCGATAGATAATGTGCAGAAGAAACTGGGTATTAACGTCCGTGAGTTTACGGTAGCCGGGTTCCCTTATCAGAACCTGTTTGCACACCGCTGGTATGTAGGCACGGATACACCTGGTGTGGATGCGGAAAAAGTGCGTGAAATCATCGACCAAACCCTCGCAGAGGTAAATGATGATTATGCCGTGGAACGCTCTGCAGCACTGAAGGAAGTATTTGTAGAGATATTACCGAATGATGCGTTTATAGATTACCTCCGTTGCAAAGGCAAGGAAGGCGCCATGAATAAATTTCCCCGTGTAATGAAAGGAGAGAAACTGAAAGACTGGGAGAAATTTCTTGCGGGAAAAACCGTTAAGAGTTAAGTTGCACCTGTGACACGGAAATTATACGCATGATAGCATCAATTGTAGCGGGACTGGGACTGGGATTATTTCTTTCTTTATCAGTAGGCCCGGTAATATTCGCAATTATAAAATACAGTATCAATAACGGCTTTAAGGCAGGGATCAGTTTCGCACTGGGCGTGTCTTTCAGCGATATTATTTTTGTGTTGACAGGTAACCTGACCACCTCTTTTATCAGTGGCCTCGAAGAATATAAAAGGTCAATAGGTGTTGTAGGAGGGGCGTTACTGATATGCATGGGGGTATACGGACTGTTGTTTAAAAAAGTAAAGATCAGTACGGGAGAAGAAAAGCCGGAAATGTTCCGCACCCATGATTATCTTAAAATATGGCTTGCGGGTTTTTTGATGAATACCCTCAATCCCGGTGTTATTATCTTCTGGTTAGGGGTTTGTGTAGCGAACAGTGCCACCACGGCCGGTCACCGGATTATTATGTATACGGTTTGCCTAAGCCTGGTGTTATCGGCCGATATCCTGAAGGTATTTGTATCTGATAAGATCCGCCACAAACTAACGCTTGCCAATGTAGAATGGCTGAACCGTATTGCCGGCGCCAGCATGATCATTTTTGGCGTGGTGTTGCTTTATAAAGTATTGTTCGACGTAGGCGCCATGGGACACTAAAAATAGTTGGATATAAAAAAGCCTTCCGTATTACACGGAAGGCTTTTTCTTTTATTGGAGGTATTTATTATCCTTTGATAGTCCAGGTTTCGCTGCCTGCCAGCAATTTATCCAGGTCGCCGGGGCCTTTTTTAGCCAGCGCTTCTGTTAACTGGAAGCCCATGATATCTTCATAAGTAGGGCGGAAAGCCTCGTAGAAGAGGCCGAATGGACGGGGTAAATGCCCTTCAATACGTACATCATCAAACATACGGGTGAGCAGCTGGGCTTTGTAGAAATCATTTTCATCATGGATCCACAGGTCGCTTTCTGTATACTCACTGCCCAGTTCCACTACTACTGGTCTTAAACCATCGAGACGGATTCCTTTGTTTTTGGTGGCGCCAAATACCAGTGGTTTACCGTGCTCCACAAAAATGGTTTCATCTGCTTTGCTGCTTTTTTCGGTAAAGGCTTCAAAGGCGCCATCATTGAAGATGTTACAGTTCTGGTATATTTCCAGGAAGGAAGCACCTTTATGTGCATGGCTGCGTTTCAGCATTTCCTGCAGGTGTTTCGGGTCGCGGTCCATACTGCGGGCAATAAAAGTAGCATCAGCACCCAGGGCCAGGGCCATTGGGTTGAACGGATGGTCAATACTACCCATCGGAGTAGATTTGGTCACTTTATTTTCTTCTGAAGTCGGAGAGTACTGCCCTTTTGTTAAACCGTAGATCTGGTTGTTGAACAACATGATGTTCACATCAAAGTTACGGCGCAGCAGGTGAATGGTATGGTTACCGCCAATGGATAAGCCATCACCGTCGCCAGTTACGATCCACACGCTCAGCTCCGGACGGGCTGCTTTCAAACCGGACGCAATCGCTGTAGCACGGCCGTGGATAGAGTGCATACCATAGGTATTCATATAGTATGGAAAGCGCGAAGAACAACCGATACCGGAAACGATCACAATGTTTTCGCGGGGTACGCCTAGCGTAGGCATAATAGTTTGTACCTGCTTAAGTATAGAGTAGTCGCCGCAGCCAGGACACCAGCGGACTTCCTGGTCCGTTGTAAAGTCTTTTGACGTAAGTGGCGCCTGCGGGGCTATAGTTGCTGTTGACATTAGTATGAGTTAAAATAATATATTATAGAGTCCGTAAAGTTACGATAGATAGCTGTAATTCTCAGCTCACTGTGCCTGTAATTCTTCCCAAAATTCTGCCGCCCGGCGGGTATGCGGGATCACTATCGTGCCGCCTACGATATTGGCTACCGCAAAAATTTCATACATTTCTTCGGTGGTAACGCCCTGCTGAAACGACTTCTCCAGGTGATATTTGATACAATCGTCGCAACGGAGTACCATTGAGGCCACCAATCCAAGCATCTCCTTCGTTTTGGTGCTCAGTGCTCCCTCTGCATAGGTATTGGTGTCCAGGTTGAAAAGCCTGTTAATCACTTTGTTCTGCTTTCCAAGTATTACCTCGTTCATCTTAGCCCGGTAGTCGTTAAACTCCTGAATCGCATTGGCCATATAACTGCTGTTTATGTGTTTTGTTTATCGTTTCACCCAATAAAGCTATGAAAGGATTTACAAATATAGATTAATCTACTGGTTAAGTAGACTATTTGGCCTATAACCTATATTTATGGATCATAACTAAAAGTTATTGCATCAAAAACATCCGTTAAATTAGTCTATTGATATAATAGACTATTTGTATATTGAGCAGATAAACCCTCTTTTTCAACAAGATCTGGATCGAAATTATGACAACAACCAACTTCTCCCTGCTCATAGCGCTGCTATTGTGCACAGGCGGGGCAGCACGGGCGCAGGATAAAAAGCTCACCGGGTATGCCGGGAACGCCGCCGCCCAGCAGCTGGAACTGGAAAGCCGCTTCGATAAACAGTTAAGCAGCAATCACATCGGTGAAACCATCAAAGCTCTCTCTTCCCAACCACATCACATTGGCTCCGCGCGCGGCAAAGCAGTAGCGGAAGACATCCTGCAACGCTTCAAAAGTTACGGCTGGGACGCGGAAATAGTTACCTACCAGGTACTTTTTCCCACTCCCAAAGAACGCCTCGTGGAACTTACAGGTCCTACCACCTATAAAGCACTGCTGAAAGAACCTGCCCTGAAGGAAGACGCTACCTCCGGCCAGGAAGGCCAGTTGCCTACTTATAACGCCTGGAGCGCCGATGGCGACGTGGAAGGGGAACTGGTATACGTGAATTACGGTCTACCGGAAGATTACGAGTACCTCGACCGGGCAGGCATCAGCGTAAAAGGCAAAATTGTAATCGCCAAATACGGCCGCTCCTGGCGTGGCAGCAAGCCGAAAGTAGCACAGGAACACGGCGCCGCCGGTTGCATCATCTACTCCGATCCGAAAGATGATGGCTACTACAGCGGCGATGTATACCCTAAAGGAGCGTTCAAAAATGAATACGGCGTACAGCGTGGCTCCGTGATGGATATCGTCATCTATCCCGGCGACCCGCTTACCCCCAACACCGGCGCCACCGCCAATGCACAGCGCCTCGATCGCCTGCAGGCGCCCAATCTCCTGAAAATACCGGTATTGCCCATCAGCTACCACGATGCCACGCCACTGCTGCAGGCCCTGGAAGGTCCCGTAGTACCGGACGAATGGAAGGGCGCACTGCCGTTTACTTATCACATAGGCGGCGGCAAGGCCAGGGTACACCTGAAGCTGTCGTTCGATTGGCAGATACGCCCCTGCTATAACGTGATCGCCAAACTGAAAGGCAGTGAGCAACCCGACCAATGGGTGATCCGTGGCAATCACCATGATGCCTGGGTGAACGGCGCGGCCGATCCCATCAGCGGACTGGCAGCCCTCCTGGAAGAAGCCAAAGCCATCGGCGCGTTGCATAAGCAAGGCTACCAGCCAAAACGCACACTGGTGTACTGCGCCTGGGATGGTGAAGAACCCGGCTTACTCGGGTCTACCGAATGGGTGGAAGATCACGCTGCCGAATTGAAAGAAAAAGCAGTGGTATATATCAACTCAGATAACAATGGCCGCGGGTTTCTCAATGCCAGCGGTTCCCATGCGCTGGAAACCCTCGTGAATGAAGTCGCCCGTGATATCACCGACCCGCAAACGCAGGTCAGCATCCTTGCCCGTAAACAGGCGGCAGAGGTGTTGAAGGCAGCTACTCCCAAACTGAAAAAGGAAAAGCTGGCCAAACAAGGCATCGCTATCGGGGCCATGGGTTCCGGTTCCGATTACTCTTCCTTCCTCCAGCACCTGGGCGTGCCCTCTCTTGATTTTGGTTTTGGGGGAGAAGATGCAGGCGGTGAATACCACTCCATCTACGATTCCTACGACGATTATACCCGGTTTAAAGACCCCGGATTTAATTACGGCGTGGCACTTTCTCAAACTGCCGGTCATGCCGCTTTGCGTGTAGCCAACACCGTTACCCTGCCATTCGATTACCGCAAACTCTATGAAACAGTAAACGGTTATGTGAATGAGCTGACGGAACTCACCAGCAGCCTGCGTGAATCCACTGCTATCGACAATCAACTGATCCGCGATCGCAAATATCAGCTCACCACAGATACTGCCAAACATTTGTCACCGCCACTTCCCAAATCAGAAGTGCCGTATCTCGACTTTTCTCCCTTGCAGAACGCTCTCACCGGTTTAGACACCGTTACCGCATCACTCGCCACCAGGAAACTCCCTGCCACAGCCAACAAAGCGCTGTACCAGGGCGAGCAACAACTGCTGAACGATGCCGGCCTGCCCACCCGCAACTGGTATAAACATACCCTGTACGCTCCCGGATTTTATACCGGCTATGGCGTTAAAACCATTCCCGGCGTAAGGGAAGCCATCGAACAACGCCGCTGGAAGGAAGCCCAGGAACAAATAACGGTGGCGGCAGCAGCCATCAACCGGCTGTCTGCTTACTTAGAGAACATTCATTAGCACGGGCCGCCTTCGGCGGAGCGGATTTTGTCTTGGCTCAGGATTACGCTGATTATACTGATTACCTGGATTTTTATTCTTTGGATTTTATTTTGATTTAAAAAGATTGTGGGAGATATAAGCGAATACATCCGCTTATATCTCCCACAATCTTTTTAAATCAAAGTGATCAAATCCAGCCAATCAGTAAAATCAGCGTAATCCTGAGCCAAGACAATTCCCACCGCCGAAGGCGGTCCTCCGCTCACCGCGTTTTCACCGCTTCGCGAAGGTAGTCCTTCACGCCTTCCACGATGCCGGTTACCAGTTCCCGCTGAAACGCAGGGTCCAGCACCTTTTCTTCGTCGCCGGGATTGCTGAGGAAAAGTGTTTCCACCAGGGCGTCCGGGAATTCGGTGGGGTTGTTGAGGATGAAGTTGAAGCCGGAGTTATTGCCGAAATCATAAAGGCCGGTTTGCAGCAAGCGCTCATGGATGGCTGCATTGAGCGGTTCGCAGAAAGGCTGTTTGTAATAGGTGGCGGTGCCGTATACATCTACAGGATTGCCGGAAGCATTGAGATGGATACTCAGCAGCAGATCGGGATCGGCCCTGCGGAAAAAAGATAAACGGTCTTCGTTGGCAACAAATTTCTCGGTTGTGCGCGACATGATCACCGTAGCGCCTTCTCTTTCCAACAACGCTTTCAGTTGTAGCGAAAGTACCAGGGTCATGTTTTTTTCCACGGCGCCGGTAAGACCGGTAGCGCCAGGGTTGCTGCCGCCATGGCCCGGGTCCAGGCCGATCACCATATTTTTCAGCGATAAGTTTTGTGGTACGCGTTTAACCTTCACCGTTATACGGTTATTGTCGTAGTACACCTGGTAACCCCATGGCGCATGTTGCAGGGAAATTACCATGCGGCATACATCGGGCGATGGCTGGCCCCAGGCCACAGATGTGATTTCTCTGGTGTTTTGCAGCAGGGAGTTCAATCCTTTCTCTGCATAGGCGCCGTGTATATCGATGATGATCTTTTTAGAAGAAACCAGTTGCGTGGAAGTGTATGGCATTTTATCCGACAAGGCCACTGACACGTAATCATATTTTTCATCTCCCCATATTTTGGCATCGTCTGCAATGCTTACGGGAAGCTCTTCCTGTGGAATGTCGGTGTCTACCAGCGGCTCCGGAATAAAGGCGGTAGTGCGGGACGACAGCTTTACTTTGTAATAGTCGCCCTGTCTGCCTACAATATGTAAAAGCACATCTTTATCCAGGTAACCGATTTTATCAGGCCCCAGCCGGTCGCCATGCGGACTGGCAGTGAGGTAGGTCATATTATCGATTGTGCGGCCGGTGAAGGGTATTTCATTGTGCATCACGCTGTAGCGGTAGGTGCTGCCGAGGATAGCGGTTTCGCCGCTTTGTTTGCGGAGGCGTACCATAATTTTTCCATTCAGCAGGGAGTCGCGCGGTTGTATAATATAGCTGCCGCTGTAATAGCCAGGTACGCCGCCTGTTTGCGAAACGGGCATTTCCTTCAGTGGCACATCATTGAACCAGCTGGCGCTTTGACCGGGATAGCCTTTCATCTTTATCCGCAGCGTATCGCCTTCGGAGAGCTGAACATTCCCGGAGGGGGATATCTCCATATAATCTATCCGGAAAACGGTAGTAGCAGCCGGTGCTGGCGGTTGGTTATAGTAATAGCTGATGTTCTTCGTATATGTTTCGCCGTTAGGAGTGGTAGCGGTAACGGAAAAGGAGTTTCTGCCGGTGGTCAGTTCATATTTTGCGGCAAAAGTGCCGGTGTTATAAACGTGTACGGTATCGTTATTGATCCTTACCGTACAGCCGGTACAGGTGCGGCCGGCGATAAATTGCCGGGAGGTGTTCACGTTATTCTGATCCCTTGAAGGCTGACTGATACGCAGTGTTGCCTGACTGATTGCAAAAAAGGGGACACAAATAGTAATAAGAAACGTAGGAAAAAACTTTGCTGTTAGCGTCATACCCTGTCATCAATATCTTTGAAAGATGGTAAAGATAAGCAGGTGAGGGGAATAGGAAAAAAAGCATTTAGAAAAAATGCAGCAGGATGTGCACCCACTGCATTTTTTCAGGCGCCGGTTGTTACCAGCTGTATTT
The DNA here is from genome assembly GCF_041360695.1 of Chitinophaga sp. RCC_12. Classification (NCBI taxonomy): domain Bacteria; kingdom Pseudomonadati; phylum Bacteroidota; class Chitinophagia; order Chitinophagales; family Chitinophagaceae; genus Chitinophaga; species Chitinophaga sp. RCC_12. The sequence continues at coordinate 277,740 of NZ_JBFUPS010000002.1, read as the reverse complement.
ATTATCTGCAATCAGTTTGTCCGCAATTCTTCTGCGGGCATCTTTAGCATTAAATGGTTCTGCTTTGGTAAAGCGTTTGAGGCCCAACAGCATCATACGTTGTTCATCGCCTTCTGCAAAGGCATTGATGGCATCTTTCCCGGATTTATTGATACGGTCGGCCGCATCATAAATGAAGGTGCGTACAATATCTGCCTGCAGGGAAGCGGCGCTTTCACCTTTGCTGTTGGTAAGCTTAATTAAGCGCAGGAGGGCACTTTCAGCTACAAAGGTTTCAATGGCCATATCGGCAATATCCATCAGGATTTCCTGTTCGTTTTCCAGCTTCACCATCAGCTTCTGCGCAGCGGCGCCAGCAGCCATCAGAATTGCTTTTTTGAAGTTAACGATCATCTTCCTTTCCTTGCTGAAGGCACTTTCATCATCATTGCCGAAGTCGGGAATGCTCATCAGCTCCTTCATTACATTCATGGCCGGTGTCATCAGGTCCAGTTTACCTTTCAGGGCACGTTTCAGTGTCATGTCCAGGGTTAATAACCGGTTGATTTCATTGGTACCTTCAAAAATGCGGTTGATGCGGGAATCGCGGTAAGCTTTTGAAATGATGTATTCATCGCTGAAGCCGTTGCCACCATGAATTTGTACACCTTCATCCACTACATAGTCCAGCACTTCGGAGCCATTTACTTTCAGGATGGCGCATTCCACAGCATATTCTTCCGCAGCGCCCAGTAAGGCTTCGTTGAAAGGTTTACCTTCTGCCAGCAGTTCCCTTTCCTTGTCATCGATCAGCTGTGCGGTGCGGAACAGGGCTGATTCTGATGTCCAGGTGCGGATAGCCATTTCCGCCAGTTTATGTTTGATGGCGCCAAAGTTGGCGATCGGTTGTTTAAACTGCGTGCGGGTATTGGCGTATTGTACGGAGGTATTGATACATTTTTTAGATGCGCCCAGTGCGGCCGCACAAAGTTTCAAACGACCTATATTCAGGATGTTGAAGGCAATGAGGTGGCCCTTGCCAATTACGCCCAGTACATTTTCTGCCGGTACTTTGGCGTCCTGGAAATAGATCTGGCGGGTAGAGGATCCTTTGATCCCCATTTTGTGTTCTTCCGCGCCCAGTGTGAATCCGGGTGTGCCTTTGTCAACAATAAAAGCGGTGAATTTATCTCCGTCAATTTTTGCAAATACAGTAAACACGTCAGCGAAACCGGAGTTGGTGATCCAGCTTTTTTGCCCGTTTAAGATATAGTACTTACCATCATCGGTTAATTTGGCGGTGGTTTTAGCGCCCAGTGCATCGGAGCCGGAATCAGGCTCTGTAAGGGCATAAGCGCCTTTCATTTCGCCGGTAGCCAGCTTGGGTATATACTTTTGTTTTTGTTCTGCGGTACCAAAATAAAGGATCGGTAAAGAGCCAATGCCCGTATGGGCGGCCATGGCAACGGAGAAAGAGTGACCTGCACCCAGTCCTTCGTTGATGATCGTTGCTGTCACAAAATCTTTACCTAAACCACCATACTCCTCCGGAAAGGAAGCGCCCAGCAGTCCCTGTTCGCCCGCTTTTTCCAACAACAAGGGCATCAATCCTTCTTCCTGCTTATCTATCCGCTCTACTATCGGTGTTATTTCCTTACTGATGAACTGATCTGCCATGTCTTTAATCATCAGCTGCTCTTCCGAAAAATCTTCGGGAGTAAACACTTCTTCGGGAGCACTCTCCTTAACGAGGAATTCTGCGCCTTTTAACGCAGTCTTATTTTCAACTGTTGCGTCCATGTTACTGTATTTTTGGTAGTTCTGTAATTTACTGAAAAAAGCATTAGGCAAAACCGGTCACCGGGAGGGCTAATCTGATTTTCCCGCTACCTGCCATATTAACTTACTGAATGTAAGTTAAATGCGGCACTCCTGTTGAGAGGCCGCTATTTTTAACAAAAAATAAATAGGACTGCCCGGGGCGGTTTGCACTGATCCCACTCAAAAGCTATATCTGGATTATACCAGCGCCACCCCTATTCTAAGATAATCCATAGATAAGCCGTATGTAAGTCATAGATAAGCCGTATCTATTAGGTACGGGTTATCTATGGCTTATCACTGTCTTTTTTACAGGTATAGTATGAATTTAACCAGGGAGATCCCATTCTACCGGTTATAGAGGCGGTGGGTTACGGTCCCACCAATAATCATATCCATCGTCATTAGGCATTTATTCTGTATCATTGTTGCCCTTTATGCCTGATTTTTATCTGTCATATTTGAAAAGCCGGTTTCATGGCACCGTGGAAGGTGCCGGGGAGGAACTATTGATCTGTTTACACGGGTTTGGCGAAAGTGCGGCTCATTTTCAGCCGTTAACCGCCACCTTGGGCGATACTTTTACTTTAGTGGCGCTGGACATGCCCCTGCACGGAGGCACCCAATGGGAGGAAAACAGGGGGCTGGAGAAAGCTGACCTGGTGGCGCTCGTGGAGCTGGTACTGCAGCAGCATGGAAAGGAGCGCTTTTCCCTATTAGGCTACAGCATGGGCGGACGCCTGGCGCTTTGCCTCGTGGAAAAGATGGCCAGCCGGATCAACCACCTGGTCATCGCCGCCGGGGATGGACTGAGAAATAACCCCTGGCATATGTTTGTAACCCAAACCACTGCCGGAAACAGGTTGTTTAAATATAATACTTACCACCCAAGGCTGTTTTTTACGTTATTGCATACCTGGAGAAGACTGGGACTGCTGAACCAGAGCGTATACAAATTTGCGTTGCACCGTATGAATGAAACGGAGAAAAGGGAACTGGTATACAACGTATGGACCAATTTACGCCGTATGATGCCGGATAAAAAGCAGTGTAAACAATTATTGGGCAGATATAACGTTTTAACACTCCTGATATTCGGGAAATACGACCGTGTAATTCCACCTGTGCTGGGTACCCGCTTTGCAGACGGGTCTTTTCCCTGCAAAATACTGGTAATGGAAAAAGGCCACCAGTTGATTTCTGCCCAGCTGGGGCTTATCATCAAAACAAACCTTTAACCCGGATGTATCTTTTTGTAATTATATTATTGGTGCTGGCTTTAGGATATGGTATACTGATGCTATGGTATAGCCTGGGCTGGAAGCGCCTGAAGAGTTTTTCTCCGGCAGCGCCATCGGTTGGTCATACCGCGGTTACCGTGATCATTCCTGCCAGGAATGAAGCCGCTAATTTGCCCGCCTTGCTGGAGGCATTAAAGAAGCAAACGTACAACCCGGCCTTGCTGGAAGTGATTGTAATAGATGATTTTTCTACAGATGAAACAGCCGCAGTAGTGCGCAATTTCGCAGCAGAAAATATTCACCTGCTGGAGTTAAAGCAGTATCTCAATGATGAGGAACGGTTGAATTCTTTCAAGAAGAAAGCAATAGAAATTGCGATCTCAAAAGCTGCCGGCGACCTTATTGTAACTACAGACGCCGATTGCGTAATGGGGCCGCGCTGGATTGAAATACTGGTGCAGTTTTATGAACATCATCAACCTAAATTTATAGCCGCACCGGTCAGCTTCTATAAAGAACATAACTTTTTTAAGCGGTTACAATCGCTCGATTTCATGACCATGCAGGGCATTACCGGCGCTGCAGCCCAACTGGCCTCCGGTACCATGTGTAACGGTGCTAACCTGGCCTATGAAAAAAAGGCCTTCCTGGAAGTGGGCGGTTTTAATGGCATCGATAATATCGCCTCCGGCGACGATATGCTGCTGATGTACAAAATTTACAGCGCATACCCCGATAAGGTCAGCTACCTGAAGTGTGAAGAAGCCGTAGTGCGTACACTCGCGGTAGATACGCTCCGGGACTTTATGAACCAGCGGATCCGGTGGTCGTCGAAAGCAGATAAGTATGAAGATAAACGACTGACCTGGGTATTACTGCTGGTTTACCTGTTCAACGCCGGCTTGCTGGCGCTGGCCGTAATGGCCTTGTTCCTGCCGGTATGGTGGCCCTGGTTCCTCATCATTTTACTGTTTAAAATAACCCTGGAACTTTATTTCCTGCTTCCTGTAGCCAGGTTTTTTAATAAAACAGAACTCTTGCTATGGTTTATTCCGGGACAGATATTTCATATTCCTTATATTGTTGTTGCCGGGTGGCTTGGGAAGTTTGGCAGTTATCAGTGGAAAGGCCGGCAGGTAAATTAAATCCTGGTTCTTTTGTCAGATATGCAGCCTTATTGGAAAAAGTTATACCGGAATAAAGGTGCGGTAGCCGGTTTACTGGTGATTGCCGTGGCGGTGTTTATCAGCATAACCGCTTATTTTATTGCGCCGGATCATACACCCAATGCCAACAGGATGGTGCTGGAAATAGAGGGGCAGCATCCCGGCTTCCGCATCAATATGCTGGCCATGCGGAAAGAACAGCCCATACAAAAGGTGTCTGTTTTTCACCGGTTGTTATACGGCCAGGAGTCTGATGTAAACTGGATCCCTGTCCGGTCGTGGCAATTCAGGGACAGCGTGCTGGTAGTACAACGGTACGTGGATGAATCTACCAGCAGGGAGGAAACCTACTCCCTGGAGCAGGTGTGGTACGGCCATCCGCCGGGCCGCCCGATGTCATCGAAAGCGTTACAGGAAAAGATATTGGCCGAAAGAATTTTCCCCCGCACTTACTGGCTGGGCACCGACAAGTTTGGCCGGGATATCCTGAGCCGGTTGTTGATTGGCACCCGCGTGAGCTTAGGTGTGGGTTGTATCGCCGTGGTTATTTCCCTGAGCATCGGCGTATTGCTGGGCGCCATAGCGGGCTACTTCAAGGGGCGGACGGATGATGTGGTGATGTGGCTGGTAAACGTGGTGTGGTCCATGCCCACGCTGCTGTTGGTATTTGCGCTTACCCTGGCGCTGGGCAAGGGATTCTGGCAGGTATTTATTGCCGTGGGGCTTACGATGTGGGTGGGCGTGGCCCGCATTATCCGCGGGCAGGTACTGGGCATCCGGGAGCTGGAATACGTGGAAGCCGCAAGGGCGTTGGGTTATGGGCATGTGCGGATTATAGTAAAACATATTTTACCCAATATTATGGGGCCTGTGATGGTAGTAGCCGCCGGCAATTTTGCCACCGCTATTGTGGTGGAGGCGGGACTCAGCTTCCTGGGTGTGGGGGTGCAACCGCCGCAGCCGTCGTGGGGGCTGATGATCAAAGAAAACTACAACTTCATCATCACCCATAATCCCTTGCTGGCGTTGGCGCCCGGAGTGGCCATCATGCTACTGGTGCTGGCTTTCAACCTGTTAGGTAACGGATTACGGGATGCGCTGGATGTAAGAAGTAAAATTTGATTTGCATATTAAAAAAAGCTAATTTCATGCTCCTATATAACTGGAAATATGTTATTGAAAACCTTTCTCCCTGCCTTCTTAGCTATTGCCTTGCTTACTTTTTCTTCCTGTAAAAAGAAGAAGAAAGATAATCCTGCACCCAGTACGCAGGAAGAAACACTGGCTTTCGAGCTGCCTGAAGTACAGGTGGGAAAATATAATATGGCGCAGGACAGCACCTATGCCCTGAAGGTGAACATCACCAGCAAGCTGCCCGATAAAGGTGTGAAAGTTACGCTGAACGTAGCCACAGAAACGGGTCTTATTCCGCTGCCCCAGGACGATATAGCAGATATTAAAGCAACCCCCTTTACCATTACGCTTCGTCACCTGAAGCCGTTGAAAACATACGAGGTAACTGTCAGGCTGGCGTCCCTGGGTAATACCGGCAATGTAACTCCCCCGCAGGTGTTTTTTCTTACCAATAAGTCAGGAGAATAGCCGGGTCATTAAAATCCGGCAGTCCCGAATCTAAAATTGTGTAGGTTTGCAAGCTCGCAGACAAAGGAATCGTTTATGCAAATTGCTGTTAATGCCGCTTGTTTACGACAGGACATGCCTGCCGATACCGGGAATGTGGCAACGGAGATAATACTGGCGATGTGCCGGCAGCAGCCAGGCCATCAGTTCACATTTTTTTTTGACGGAAAGGTACCCGCCGGCCTGAAAGTACCGGCCAATGTGACCAATGTAGTGTTGCCCCTGAAAGGCAATAAGCCCTGGCATTTGTACTGGTGGCAGGAGTGGCAGCTGGTACGGGCCATGAAGCCTTTCCGCCCGGACCTGTTCCTGGGGCTGGATGGCACGCTGCCGCTGCGTAGCAAAATTCCTGCGGGACTGTTGCTGAGAGACCTTTCGTTTTTGCGCAATGCCGGCCTGCAGCCGGGCGTGCAACAGCGGTCGCTTAAAAATAATATGACGAAATACCTCGACCGGGCGCGGCGTATAGCCGTGCTGTCTAATGCCGCACAGGAAGAATTGCTGCGTTATGCACCGGGCGTAAAAGATAAGCTGATCCGGCTGGAAACCGGTATCAGTGAGCAGTACAAACCCCTGGAGTGGGAGCAGCGCGAAACGGTGAAGCGAGCTTTTTCCGGCGGGGCGGAGTATTTCCTGGTAACAGGCAGTATGCATCCCCGGAACAATATTATACCGGTGCTGAAAGCTTTTTCAGCATTGAAGAAACGGCAGCGGAGCAATATCAAGCTGGTGCTGGCGGGGAGTGTAACTCCGGCGGGAGCAGACATTGCTACGGCCTTGCAGAGCTACAAGTTCCGGCAGGATGTGGTGTGTATAGAAGATGCCGATGAAGATACCCTTGCCCGGCTCACCGGGGGCGCTTATGCCCTCGTGTATCCGTCGAGGTTGGAAGGGCTTGCATTGCCGGTATACGCGGCGCAGCGGTGTGAGGTGCCGGTGATTGCGCTGGACGGCGCCGCCGCCAGGGAGGCAGGGGGAGAGGCGGTATTATACGCTGATCCGGCGAGTTTGGACGATTTATCAGAAAAAATGAGTCTTTTATATAAAGATGAACAATTAAGATCCCGTTTGCTGGCCAAGATCCCTGCGGCAAAGCCTTTCAGCAGCTGGGAGCATGCTGCGGAGCAGCTGTGGAGTCATCTCACCGGGACGGGTTTTTCCAAAATCAGCAAATGATGGCTATTTTTGCGCTTTAATTGAAAATCATGAGTAAAGTATCTACCATAAAGATCCAGGTTGGACTGGATGATCAAAAGGTGCCCGAGTCGATAGAGTGGAGCGCTACAGATAACAAGGAAGAAAGAATGATCAAGGCCAAGGGCATGATCGTGTCTTTCTGGGATCCGGCTGAAAAGGTGGCGCTGCGCATCGACCTGTGGACAAAAGACATGATGGTGGATGAAATGGCGGACTTCTTTTTCCAGACCATGATGACCATGGCTGACACTTACGGAAGAGCCACTCCTTATAAAGACCAGGCAGACGATATGCGTGCCTTTGCAAAGGATTTCTTTAAGAAATTCCAGGACAGGCAGGCTGCCGAAGAAGCAGGAAAATAATCCATTAAACCTAACCATATGTCATTAGAACTAAATATCAACGCAGAAATCAAAGCTGCGATGCTGGGTAAAAAGGAAGCTGACCTGCGTGCGCTGCGTGCCATCAAGGCGGCTATCCTGGTAGCCAAAACAGCTGAAGGCGCCAGCGGAGAGCTCACAGAAGCGGATGAGTCCAAATTATTGCAGAAGCTCGCCAAGCAAAGAAAGGATTCCCTTGAAATTTTCCGCGCCCAGAACCGTGAAGACCTTGCCGTGAAAGAAGAAGAGGAGCTGGTGGTGATTGAACGCTTCCTGCCCAAACAAATGGATGAAGCCGAATTACGTACAGCCATTACTGATATCATCGCTTCCACCGGCGCCAGCTCACCCGCTGATATGGGTAAAGTAATGGGCGTTGCCACCAAACAACTGGCCGGTAAAGCTGATGGGAAAGCAATTTCCGCCCTGGTGAAAGAATTGCTTACTAAATAGTGCTGTCTGGTATTTAACTGGCTGATAAGCGGAAACCGGGCAGATAACATCTACCGGAACAAAAAAAATCAGAGCGTTAAATACCGGATTCCCTATATTTCAACCATGCCTATAGACATTATTTTTGCTATCATCATGGTTTTTGCCATCTACCGGGGATACACCCGGGGTTTGATAGTAGCCTTATTTTCTTTGGTAGCCGCCATATTGGGATTAGCGGCAGCCCTGAAATTAACAGCCATTACTGCATTATATGTACAGGAACACTGGGATATGCATTCCCGCTGGGTGCCTGTAATCTGTTTCGTGTGCCTTTTCCTGGGAGTAATATTGCTCGTGAGGTTGGGAGCAGGAGCTTTGCAGAAGTTGGTAGAGCTGGTAATGTTGGGCTGGCTGAATAAACTGGGTGGAATACTGTTGTATAGCGTTATATTTATAATAATTTACAGTGTAGTGCTGTGGATGGCTAACCAGGTATACTGGCTGAGTCCTGAAACAAAGCTGCAATCTGTGGTATATCCTTATATAGAGAATATTGGCCCGTGGGTATTGGATCATATGGGAAGTGTGATCCCGGTTTTTAAGAATATGTTCACCGAGTTACAGTCTTTTTTTGAGCAGGCAGCCCGGCATATTCAACCTGGATAACTCGTTCCAAAGATTATTTAGATTAATAAAAAGAATTATTTTAGCGTAAAATTGACTTTCAAGATTTGGCAATGGATTACGAAATCAAAACACAGGGTAAGTTTAATTTTATAGAAGAAGGAGAAGGAGAACCACTGGTATTATTGCATGGACTTTTTGGTGCTTTGAGCAATTTCTCGCACATGATCGAATATTTCCGGCAGTATAACAAGGTTGTGATCCCGATGTTACCCCTGTACGATTTAAACATCCTGGAAACATCGGTAGGCGGTTTGGCCAAATATGTGCACAAGTTTATTGAAGCCAGGGGGTACAAAAATGTGCACCTGCTGGGCAATTCACTCGGAGGTCACGTAGCCATCGTATACCTGTTAAAACACCCTGAAGCACCCGTAAAATCCCTGATCCTAACCGGCAGCTCCGGCTTGTTTGAGAATGGAATGGGCGAAACCTATCCTAAACGCGGCGACTATGAATACATCCGCAAAAAAGCAGAACTTACTTTCTATGATCCGAAAATAGCTACCAAAGAACTGGTAGATGAAATGTTTGAGATAGTGAACAACCGCCTGAAAGTGATCAAGATCATTACGCTGGCAAAATCAGCCATCCGCCACAACCTGGGAGATGAACTGAAAGATATCCAGCAACCAACCTTACTGATCTGGGGCCAGAACGATACCGTTACTCCTCCTATGGTGGGCGAAGAATTTAAAAAGCTGATACCTAATTCTGAACTGCAGTTTATTGATAAATGCGGACACGCTCCCATGATGGAGGTGCCGGAAGAATTCAACAAAATTCTGCACGCTTTCCTGGAGAAACTGAAGTTTCAACCTGCCACTTAAACCGGCACTTTACCGGCAGCCCGACGACTGTACCAACCGGTGCAGCGACTTCGCGTACATGTAATTTCTTTTTCTGTTGGCATATTCTTTACTATTATTGTATCAGAATACGCTAACATGATCGCCAGAGAACTCATATCTTCAGTACCTGTTCTGCATCCCTCGGATTCAGGAACAAAGGCACTGCGCCTGATGAACGAATATCATCTCACGCAGCTCCCGATGGTAGTAGATAGCAAATACCTGGCCCTGGTGGAAGAAGACGATATCATGGATCTCGAAGATCCGGATGTACCCCTGGAATCTATGGAGTACAGCAGTACCCGCCCGGCTGTCATGGAATACGCTCATCTATTCGAAGCACTCAAACTTTTTTACGACTTTAAATTGTCCGCCCTCCCGGTAGTAACGAAGGAAAATGAATACCTCGGTATCATTACCAAAGATAACCTGCTGGCAGCTTTAGCAAGATATAACGGGGTAAAGGAACCTGGCGGTATCATCGCGTTTGAAGTAGACCCGCGCGATTACGCCCTCAGCGAAATTGCCCGTATCGCTGAATCAAATGATGTTACGCTCCTGAGCGTAAACACCATCACCAACCCCGTTACCGGTAAACTCGAAGTGGTACTTAAAACAAACCGGCAGGAACTGCAAGGTCTGGTAGCTACTTTCGAACGCTTCAATTATGTAATCAAATACATCTTTGCGGAAGAACCGGAAGAAGAGCTGCTGAAGAAAAACTACGACCTGCTGATGAATTATATCGGCATGTAAGCGGATTTTGTCTTTACTCAGGATTACGCTGATTATATTGATTTAAAGGATTTGAACCTTTTTGATTTTTCTGATTTTATCACTCAAAATCAAAAAAACAAAAGGTGAATTGCTTTTATCTTTTAAAATCAAAAAAATCAAAAAGGTTCAAATCCTTTAAATCAATATAATCAGCGTAATCCTGAGTAAAGACAAAATCCGCGCTATTGTCAACTTTTAAAATGTTTTAAGGACCTACATGCTGAGATGCTGTTACTACCTGCTGGCCTTAGTCTGCCTGTTTGGAATGGTGATACCGGAAAATGCGGAAGGACAGTCATCGTCGCCTGCAATGGATACCAACTACCTGGTAGTGCGCAACATCCTGGTATCCGGTAACAAGAAAACCCGGACCTCCATTATTCTCCGGGAAATAAGCACCGTACCCGGAGATACCATCTATCTCCGCGATCTCTCCAATACCCTGGAAGAAAGACGAAAACAATTACTCAATACCTCCCTCTTTCTCAACGTTACCGCCAATGTGAAAAACTGGACCGGTAACGAAGCCGATGTGGTATTTGAAGTATGGGAACGATGGTACACCTTCGCCTATCCCATTTTCAAGCTGGCAGACCGTAACTTCAACCAGTGGTGGGTGGAAAAGAACCACAGCCTTAGCCGTATCAACCTCGGCGTAAGCGGTACCCAGGAAAACCTCACCGGCCGCAACGATGCGCTGAACGCCGCGCTGCAGTTCGGCTATACCCAGCGATTCGCATTGCAGTATAATATACCGTATATCGATAAACGTTTCCGTCACGGCCTGGGTATCATCGCTTCCTATAACCGTAACCGTGAGGTGAACGACAGCACCAGCAATAATAAACAGCAGTTTTTCCGGAAAGATGATTTTCTGCGCCAGGTATATATGATCGGGCTTAACTACAGCTACCGCAGGGCCATTAACACCCGGCACCAGGTATTTGTAAATTATAATTATGAAAAAGTGGCGGATTCGGTGGCTATCATCAACCCCAACTACCTGGGGAAAGGCCGCACCAATGTACGTTACATAGATATCACCTACCGTCTCACTTATATTAAGGCAGATAGCTGGGTATATCCCCTCAAAGGATTCCGGTTGCTGGCAGAAGTTGGCAAAAAAGGGATAGGTCCTCTTAATGATGTGGATGACGTTCACTTCCGGCTTAACATGGCCAAATACTGGCAGCTACGGCCCAAAACCTATGCTGCATTAGGTATCCGCAGTGCGGCCAAGCTCTCCAATGAACAGCCTTATATCAATCAGCAGGCGCTGGGTTACCGGGATGATTACCTGCGCGGACTGGAATATTACGTGATAGACGGCACCAGCTTCGCCATCCTGAAATCAACCCTCCGGCAGGAACTCCTTTCCTTTAAAGTAAAGCTGCCCATTGTTCCAAAGAAATTTAATACCGTTCCGGTGCGCATCTTCGCCAAAGCCTTTGGCGACGCTGGTTACGCCTACAATAAATTCCCCGGCAACAGCTTCCTGAATAACCGTTTCCTGTATACCGGCGGGGTAGGACTGGACATCGTTTCCTTCTATGATACCTGCCTCAGGATTGAATACAGCTTTAACCAGTTAGGGCAAAAAGGACTATTTTTACACACGAGCGTGGATATGTAGCACATCAGAGCCGATCGTTAAAAGCTTAAAAATTATGCAGGTAGCACTTTATAGCAGGGGATTTATTACAGAAGATATTTCAAACATCCGCTTATTGCTGGAGGAATTAAAGCGGGCAGAGATAGAGGCCATCATCTATGAACCTTTTTTTCATACGCTGCAGCAACACATTCCTTTCGATAACGTACCAACGCTGTTTTCCTGTGCGGAAGATCTACCGGGAAAAATCGACTTCCTGGTAAGTCTTGGTGGAGACGGTACCCTGCTGGATACCGTTTGTTACGTGCGCGATACCAACATCCCGGTAATAGGGATCAATTTTGGCCGCCTCGGGTTCCTGGCCAGCATCGGTAAAAACGAGATCCATGCACTGGTACAGGCGCTGCTGAACCGCACCTATGTGGTAGACCAGCGGTCGCTGCTTCACCTGGATGCCAACATCCCCTTGTTTGGTGATGTTCCTTATGCCCTTAACGAATTTACCATCCATAAGAAGGATACTTCCGCGATGGTGAAAATACATACTTACCTGAACGGCGAATTCCTGAACACCTACTGGGCCGACGGATTAATTGTAGCCACGCCCACCGGCTCCACCGGTTATTCCCTGAGCTGCGGCGGCCCTATTGTGTTTCCGGACGCTGGTAACTTCGTGATTACGCCCGTGGCGCCGCATAACCTGAACGTACGGCCTATCATTGTGCCCAACAATAATATCATTTCCTTTGAAGTGGAAGGTCGCAGCGACCAGTTCCTTTGTACCCTCGACAGCCGTATGGAAACCATCGATAACCGGGTGCAGCTGGCTATTAAGAAAGAGGAGTTCAAACTGAGCCTGCTCCGGCTGGACGACAGCAATTTCCTGCATACACTCCGGAATAAATTGCTGTGGGGAATTGACGCCCGGAATACGATTAAAATATAGAAATGTAAAATATATTGTTACATTTACAAATACATTCCATGCTGATTGTAATAGAAATTATGCCCCGTGAGGAAAGCAAACGCCAATTAAGTAAGCATAATCATCAGCCATACATTAAATAAATCCGGCATTTTAGCGTTTAAGTAGAACTGATTTATGCTGAAACCTTTTCTATATTCCAAATACATCGTTTTTATATGGCTGGTATCGGCCGGTTGTTTGTTCGCGGAACGTGCTTCGGCGCAAAATGAGCTGGAATATGTGGGAGAGTTGGGTTTTTCTGTGGGAGGCGCGCAGTATTTCGGGGATCTGAACACCCGGGGAGCATTAAATACCCTGAAGCCTGCTGTTGGCATTTACTACCGTAAATATATGAACGACTACGTGGGCCTCCGCGCTCATGGCCGGTTTATGCAACTCGGCTATTCGGATACCTACAATAAAAATGAATTCCAGAACCGCCGGAACCTCAGTTTCAATACTAATTTATGGGAGTTGTCCCTCCAGGGGGACTTTAATTTCTTCCGGTTTGAACCGGGCAGCTTATATGAGCGTTTTTCTCCCTATCTGACTGGTGGCGCCAGTATTTTTTATTACAATCCATATGCTTATCTTAACGGCGTCAAATATTTTTTACAGCCCCTGGGTACGGAAGGGCAGGGTACCGCCCTTTATCCGGAGCGCAAGCCCTATAGCCTGGTTTCTTATGCCTGGTTGATCGGGGGAGGTTTTAAATATAATATTTCCAAAAAAGTAAATGTGGGCCTGGAAGCGCTATACCGGTTCACACAAACGGATTATCTGGATGATGTAAGCACTACATACGCCGGCCCTGCCGCATTCCCGGCGCTTCCTGACGGTCAGCCTACGGTGGCGGCCCAATTGCAGGACAGGTCGGCGGTGAAAGGCAGTCCTATCGGGGTGATAGGGAGGCAAAGAGGAAACAGCAGAGATAAGGATCAGTTCGTAACAATCGAATTAACCATTAGTATTCTTTTCACTTCTTACAATTGTAAATTTTAATTTACAATAAAAAATACTTTCTGCGGGTGGGCTTTCCGTACCTGCCAACCGCCCTGATAAGCCTCCCAATTTGCTAAAATCCCCACTGGTATTGAATTCGCTGTTAAAACTACGTTAAAACACCTTCTTAGGCTTTGCCAAAAAAGTCATTACTCTATTTTTGTATCTTTGCACCCTTTTAGTAAATCTGTTATAATCTGTTATAATACGCCTGACACAAATGAGCTTGAAGGAAAAATTGGACTTACAACGGTTGCCGTGCCATATAGCCATTATTATGGACGGGAACGGCCGTTGGGCAAAGGAGCGGGGACAAGACAGGCTGTACGGGCACCACGAAGGGGTAGAAAGTGTGCGTAATATAGTGACGACCTGTGCAGAACTGGGAATAGGTTATCTGACCCTATACGCGTTTTCTACTGAAAACTGGGACCGCCCGGTTTATGAAGTTAATGGCATTATGGAACTACTCGTAAACACTATCCGCATGGAAGTGAATACGTTATCGAAAAATAATATCCGGCTGAGCGTAATAGGCGACATGGGAATGTTACCTCCCCAATGCCAGCGGGAAATGGAGGAGGCCATTGCCCTTACCAGCCAGAATACCGGCCTCAATCTCATTATGGCTCTTAGCTACAGTGCAAGGTGGGAAATCGTGAATGCAGCCAGGAAAATAGCCCTGGATGTGAAAAGCGGAGCCCTGGACCCGGTAGCTGTGACGCCAGAGGTATGGGAAAAATATCTCTGTACCGCCGGCCTGCCGGACCCTGAATTAATGATTCGTACCAGTGGAGAGTGCCGGATCAGTAACTTCCTACTATATCAACTGGCCTATGCGGAACTGTATTTTACAGATACCCGCTGGCCGGACTTCCGCAATGAACATCTTTACCAAGCCATCTTAAATTACCAAACCAGAGAACGGCGCTTTGGCAAAACAAGCGAACAAATTCAGCAGAATGAAGAAATTATTTCCTAAGGGCCTTCTGGCTATAGCATTATGTTGCAGTGCAGGCATTCGTGTATCCGCTCAGCAAAAAGATACCGTGCCTCCTACGCAGCCCCCTGCTAATCCGCCGGCCGTTTCTCCTATCAACACAGGTATTCCGCAACAGTATGAAATTGCCGATATCACCGTTGCCGGTACACAATACCTGGATAAATCACTGCTGCTGTCGCTTTCCGGCCTCACTGTGGGCGATAAGGTTACTTATCCCGGCGGTGACCAGTTTACAAAAGCAATCCAGAGTCTCTGGTCACAA
Source organism: Chitinophaga sp. RCC_12 (assembly GCF_041360695.1). Taxonomy (NCBI): domain Bacteria; kingdom Pseudomonadati; phylum Bacteroidota; class Chitinophagia; order Chitinophagales; family Chitinophagaceae; genus Chitinophaga; species Chitinophaga sp. RCC_12. Next base: position 262,722 of record NZ_JBFUPS010000002.1, on the reverse strand, counting down.
AGACTGTTTGCCGACGTAACCATTTATGTAACCAAGATAGAAGACAATAAAATCTGGCTGGAAATAGGATTAACGGAAATGCCCCGCATGTCCTCCTTCGTTTTCAGGGGAATCAAAAAAACAGAAGCAGACGATATTACCACCAAAGCCGGCTTACGTAAAGGAAATGTGATCACACAGGCCCTGAAACAAAACGTAATCGGGGTAGTACATAAATTTTATGCAGATAAAGGATTCGGAAATGCTACCGTTAAAATCGAGGAAAGAGGGGATACCGGCCAGGTGAACTCCAAACACCTGATCTTTAATGTTACCAAAGGTAGTAAGGTACGTATCCAGGATATCAACATCGTAGGTAATGAAAGTATAGCCGATTCCAAGATCAAGAAGAAGATGAAAGGAACCAAAGAGCGTTCCCGCTTCACGCTTCACCCGGATCTGGAACAGGTGTACGTGGATTCCCTGGCCCAACCGGATGATTTCTGGCAAACCTATGGCTTCCTGCAACCCACCCGCGCATTTGAGAAACTGGACCCTTATTTCCGCTTTAAACTGTTCAGCTCTGCTAAATTCAACGAAAACAAATACTTCGAGGATAAAGGTAAAGTGATCGGGCTCTATAACTCTAAAGGTTATCGTGATGCGGTGATTGTAAGAGATACCACCTATAAAACCCACTCACAGAATCTGAATGTGGATATGCAGATCTCTGAGGGTAAAAAATATTATTTCGGGGATATTACCTGGAAAGGAAATACCCGTTATTCCGATTCCGTACTGACCCGTATCCTGGGTATCAAAAAAGGAGATATCTATAACCTGGAACTGCTGGAAAAAAGAATCGGTAAACAAATGTCACAGGAAGGCGGCGATATCAGCGGCTACTACATGGACTATGGCTATCTTTTCTTCCAGATTGACCCGGTGGAAGTTGGTATCCGCGGCGATACCATTGATTACGAAATCCGTTTACGTGAAGGACCACAGGCAACCATCAAGGAAGTACGTATAGCCGGTAACGAAAAAACCAACGAACACGTTATCCGCCGTGAACTGCGCACTATCCCGGGTGAAAAATTCAGCCGCCAGGATCTGATCCGTTCTAACCGTGAAATCGCCAACCTCGGCTTCTTCAACCCGGAAAAGATCGGCATGAACCCGGTGCCGAACGTACAGGATGGTACCGTGGATATTGATTATACCGTGGAAGAAAAAGCCAATGACCAGCTGGAACTGTCGGCAGGTTGGGGTGGTTATATCGGTTTAACCGGTACCCTCGGCGTTACCTTCAATAACTTCTCCCTGCGTAATATCTTCAAAAAAGAAACCTGGGATCCATTGCCAAGTGGCGACGGACAGAAATTGTCTGTACGTGTATCTTCCAATGGTAAAGCTTACCGTTCCTATAACTTCTCCTTCACGGAACCGTGGCTGGGAGGTAAAAAAAGGAACCAGTTCTCTGTAAGTCTCTACAGCAGTTACCAGAACCCATACGCATACAACGATTATTATAAGCTGCCGGGCGATACCACTACTTCTACAAATGGTCACTTTAAAGTGTTAGGCGCCTCTGTATCACTGGGTAAACAGCTGAAATGGCCGGATGATTATTTCACCCTGATCTATTCCGTGAACTATCAGCAGTATAAGCTGAAGAACTATAACTACTTTGGTATTCCCGGATTTGAAAGCGGTACTTCCAATAACGTTAACATCAAGCTGACGTTGTCGCGTTCTTCTGTGGATCAGCAGATCTTCCCGCGCAGTGGTTCCAACTTCATGGTATCTGCGCAGTATACGCCGCCATATTCCCTGTTTAATCCCGACAAGGATTACTCCAAAGAGCCGGCTTCTGAGCAGTTTAAATTTATTGAATACCAGAAATACCGCTTTAACGCAGAATGGTACGTGCCTTTGAGCCGTCCGATGGGTAGCGATAACAAAACATTTGTATTGAAAGTAGCTGCGAAATTTGGTTATATCGGCCGTTACAACAACCGTACAACCCTGTCGCCTTTCGGCAGGTTTGAAATGGGTGGTGATGGTTTGAGTAACTTCGCGATCTACGACCGTGATATCATCTCCCAGAGAGGTTACCCGGTGTATTATACTTCCGATCCGAGCATCAATCCTGAAAACGGTCAGCCTGCCAACTATTCCGGCTTCACCGTATTTAATAAGTACGTGATGGAACTGCGGTATCCGTTCAGTTTGAATCCCAGCTCCACCATCTTTGGTTTGGCGTTCCTGGAAGCAGCTAACGGTTATAAAGACCTGAATGAATACAACCCGTTCAGATTACGCCGTTCTGCCGGTATCGGTATGCGTTTCTACCTGCCGATGTTTGGATTGCTTGGATTTGACTATGGTATCGGGTTTGACCGTCTGCAGCCAGGGGGTGGTTTGAAAGACGCTGCTAAGTTTACATTTATGCTCGGCTTCGAACCAGAATAATGTGGAAAATAATTATATATTGCAAGTTTAACCGTCATTTGGTTTTGCGAAAAATTATTGTAGCATGAAGAAATTATTTATTACAGCCGCCATTGTGCTGGCTATGGGCGGTGCAGCAAGTGCACAGCGCTATTGCGTGATAGATACAAAATATATCCTGGAAAGCATTCCGGAATACAAGGAGTCACAGAAAAAGCTGGATGCAGTTGCGGAGCAATGGCAGAAGGAAATTGACGCTAAGTTCCAGGAAGTGGATAAGATGTATAAGTCTTACCAGGCAGAACAGGTAATGCTCACCGAGGAATTGAAACGTAAGCGGGAGGATGAAATAGTAGCCCGGGAAAAAGAGGCAAAGGATTTGCAGAAGAAGCGTTTCGGTTACGAAGGTGATCTTTTCAAAAAAAGGGAAGAACTGGTAAAGCCCATTCAGGATAAGATCTATAATGCAGTGCAGAAGCTTTCTGCCGGCAGGATGTATGATTTTGTACTGGATAAGGCTGCAGGCGCCACCGTTATATTTTCTGATCCAAAGCTGGATAAAAGCGAAGAAATCCTGAAATCTTTGGGAGTCAAGAAATAAACCCGTACCTATTTTTTAACTATAAGTATTTAAATTTTTTTAAACACAGACAACATCATGAAGAAGTACGTAATTATTGCTTTTGTGGCGGTTACCGGTTTGTTCAGCGTGAATGCAATGGCACAATCCAAAGTAGCGCATATCAATGCACAGGCACTGGTAGCAAGCATGCCAGAAGCTAAAAAGGCAGAAACTGATCTGCAAACTTTTGCACAAGGACTGGAAGGTGATGGTAAAGCACTGGTAGATGAGTATACGAAGAAAATGAAGGAATTCGATGATAAAGCGGCCACTATGACCGACAATATGAAAGAAATCAAAGGCCGTGAAATCCAGGACGCACAGAAACGTATCCAGGACTACCGTGAAGGCGCTGAACAGAAAGTACAGGCTAAACAACAGGAGCTGCTGAAACCCATCTACGATAAAGCCCGTAAGGCAATTGAAGATGTGGCAAAGGAAAAAGGTTACAACTACGTAATCGACAGCTCTGCCGGTATGCTGCTGGTTTCTCCTGCTGCAGACGATATCCTGGCTGCTGTAAAGACTAAACTGGGAGTTAAATAGTTAATATTTTTAATACTTAAAGGTGGAATGTGGTGAAAACTGCATTCCACCTTTACATTTAAGAATTCGTATTTTAATTTTACTTTTCAAATATTTTCTGCTACCTTTGCCTTCCGTTTTAAAAACCACAATCCTTTAACACGGGAGTTTTAGTATAGTACAGGTAAAAACAAAAAAAAGAAATGAAACGTACTTTTCAACCGCATAACAGACGCAGAAAGAGCGTTCACGGCTTCAGAAAGAGAATGGAAACTGCTAATGGCCGTAAGGTATTGGCTTCCCGTAGAGCAAAAGGTCGTAAGAAGCTGACTGTTTCTGACGAGCGTAAGCTGAAATGATTATAGTAGCTAAATACTATTTGCCATAAAAACTTATTCTTTTACAAAGGAAGAAAGGTTAAAAAGCAGAAAACTTATTGAAACGCTTTTTCGTGAAGGAAAAGCGTTTTCTGTTTTTCCCTACCGGGTTGTTTACATGCCGTTGAAAGAACCGGGTAAATACCCCGTGCAGGTAGGCTTTAGCGCCGCTACCCGCCGGTTTCCCCATGCGGTAGACCGTAACCGCATCAAACGCCTGGGCCGGGAGGCCTGGCGCCTCCAAAAGCAGGAACTCTACGACCATCTCCGGTCCGAATCAAGACAGATCGCCGTTTTCCTCATCTACACCGACAAAAAAATCGCCGGTTTTTCTACCCTGAAAGACAAAATTTCGGTAATTTTAAAGAAGCTGCAAACCAGTATTTAGCACTCAGTGGTTAGCTTTTAGCTGATTGCAGCAAACCCGGCATTCAACATGCTGTTAAATGCTCCGCTTATTTTTTACTGCTAAAAGCTGCTTATGAATCGTGTTGTGCGCTGGCTTAGTTTCCCTTTTATCTTCCTGATAAAAATTTATCAATGGTTTATCTCGCCCCTCCTGGGCAGTAAATGCCGTTATACCCCCACCTGTTCACAATACGGGCTGGAAGCATTTAAAAAATATGGCCCTTTCAAAGGTGGCTATCTCACCATAAAGCGTATCTTGTCGTGTCACCCCTGGGGTGGACACGGATATGATCCGGTGCCATAAATAATCACCACCGGTTGCCAACTAATATCTTTCATCTTATACACTCGTTGCATGCGTGCGTTTTTTAATAAAAGAAGGAAACTGACAGCAGTCCTGCTCCTGGTTATTACTACAGCAGGGATCTTCGCTTTCAATGAAAACGATAAATATTTCCAGATTGCCAAAAACCTGGACATATTCGCCGCTTTCTACCGGGAACTGAACACGTATTACGTAGATGACCTTCCTCCTGAAAAGGTGATGCGGAAAGGCATTGAAGCCATGCTGGAGGAAACCGATCCTTTTACTGATTTCGTTTCCGAAGAAAACCTGGACGATCTTAAATTCATGGCTACCGGCAAATATGGCGGGGTAGGCGCCTCTATTAATACCAGCGGCGAATGGACCGCCATCACCGATGTATATGAAGGCAGCCCGATGGACAGGGCCGGCGTAAAACCTGGCGATATCATCGTGAGCATGGATGGCAAGTCCAGTAAAAATGTAGCCCAGGAAGAAATCAGCAGGCAGCTTAAAGGCGCTGCCGGTACCCCGTTGGATATGGTGTTCCGCAACCCGGTAACCGGCGTGGAAACCCCGAAAAAAATCATCCGCGAAGAAATTAATGTAAAAGCGGTGAGCTATGCCGGCATCCTGAAAAATGATATCGGCTATATCAAAATGACCCAGTTCACAGAGAACAGCGGCGCCATGGTACGCACGGCGGTACAACAACTGAAACAAACCAACCCCGCGCTGAAAGGATTGATCCTCGACCTTCGCGGCAACCCCGGCGGATTATTGGATGAAGCCGTTGTAGTCGCCAACATCTTTGTAGATAAAAATAAACTCATCGTCAGCACCAAAGGAAAAGTAAAGAACTGGGACCGCAACTACGAAACATCCGAACAGCCGGTAGACCTGCATCTTCCGTTAACCGTGCTCACCAACCACTCCTCCGCTTCTGCTGCCGAAATAGTGGCCGGCAGCATACAGGACCTCGACCGCGGCCTGGTGATAGGACAACGCTCCTACGGCAAAGGCCTGGTGCAAACCACCCGCCAGCTGCCTTACAACACCAAACTGAAAGTAACTACCGCTAAATATTATACGCCAAGTGGCCGCTGTATCCAGGCCATCGACTACTCACACCGTAATGATGATGGCAGCGTGGATTATGTACCGGATTCCCTGCGTAAATCATTTACCACCACAGGCGGCCGTGCCGTAAAAGACGGCGGCGGCATTGAACCGGATGCAAAGGTAGATCCCACCTATATCAGCCAGGTGGCCATTACCCTCATCCGTAAACAATTTATTTTCGACTACGCCACCAACTATTACTATGGCCATCCTAAAATAGCCGCTGCAGGCTCTTTTGCACTGTCTGAAAGCGACTTTGAAGATTTTGAACGCTATCTTGATAACAAAGATTACAGCTACAAAACGCGCAGTGAAGAAGCCCTGGATTCTTTCAAAAGCACCGCAAGAAAAGAAAAGTATTATGATGCTATCGCTAAAGAACTGGAAACGCTTGAAACGAAAATGAAACACGATAAAAAGCAGGATCTGCTGAAAAATAAAACAGAAATAAAACGGTTACTGGAAGAAGAAATCGTGAACCGTTATTATTTGCAGAGAGGCCGTATTATCAGGTCGCTCGAGTGGGATAATGATGTAAATGCCGCCATCGATTTATTACATAGTCCGTCAAAATATAAGCAGTTGCTTACCGCAGCGAAGTAACCGCTTTTAGCCCTGGTAATAATGAAGCCTGCAAATAAGCCCGGTTGTCACCGGAGTTTGTTTGCAGGCTTCATTATTCCTCCTTTTCCAATTCTCATATAAATTATGAATTCCGGGAGAATAATTATATTTTGAGAGTCCAGTGAATAATAAACTTATATCATTTCTCAATCTAAAAGGGTTATCATGCCAGTAAATTCCAATGAAGACTCTCGCCGGAGTTTCATCAGTAAATTTGCCAAAGGAGTAGTAGGAGCATCGCTGCTGCCAAGTATCCTGACCGCAGCTGATAAGCAAAGAAACATTCAGTCACTTTCCCGCCTGAAAGAAAAATACAGTGCAAACGACCAGATACAGATAGCGCTGATAGGCGCGGGTGGTATGGGAACAGCAGATGCCAATACGGCAATCACCGTGCCCGGTGTAAAGCTGATAGCCGCCTGTGATTTGTATGATGGCCGTTTGGCAGATGCAAAAAAGAAATGGGGAAATGATATTTACACTACCCGCAGTTACCAGGAAATCCTGGAGAGAAAAGACATTGATGCCGTGATCATCGCTGTGCCGGATTTCTGGCATAAAGATATTTCCGTGGCAGCCATGAATAAAGGCAAATCCGTGTATTGCGAAAAACCAATGGTACATGATATCAGCGAAGGACCCGCAGTAGTGGAAGCCCAGCAACGCAACGGAAAAGTAGTATACCAGGTAGGTAGCCAGGGTATGAGTTCCCTGGGTAATGAAAAAGCCAGGCAGCTCCTGAAAGATGGCGCTATCGGTAAGCTTAATTATGCCGAAGGCTTCTGGGCTCGTATGTCGCCCACCGGCGCATGGCAATATCCTATTCCTGCGGATGCCTCCACTAAAACAGTAGATTGGACCACTTACCTCAAAAACGCGCCTAAGCGCGATTTTGACCCATTGCGTTTCTTCCGCTGGCGTAATTATAAAGATTATGGCACCGGCGTTTCCGGCGACCTGTTCGTTCACCTGTTTTCCAGTCTGCACCTGGTAACCGGTTCACTCGGTCCCAATAAAGTAATGGCCACCGGCGGATTACGTTACTGGAAAGACGGCAGGGAAGTACCCGATATTATGCTGGGAATGTTTGATTATCCGGAAACGGAAATACACCCTGCGTTTAATCTGTCGCTCCGCGTAAACTTCGTGGATGGTACCGGTGGCACCAACTACCTGCGCATGGTGGGCAGTGAAGGCTCCATGACGGTAGAATGGGATAAGGTAACGCTGTTCCGCAATAATGTACAGGTGGATGAAAACGATCCGCTGGCTGCTGCCAATGCGGCTGCATCCAACAACGGAAAATCGTATGCCTATCACCGTGCGAACATGCTGGATCCTGAAAAGATGATCTATGAGGCAGAGAAAGGATACAAAGGAGCGCACTTCGATCACTTCTACAACCTGTTTAACGCCATGCGGACCAACGGTAAAGTAGCGGAAGATCCTACATTCGGTTTCCGTGCAGCTGCACCGGCGCTCTTGTGCAACGAAAGCTATTTCGATAATAAGATCATCCACTGGGATCCTAAGAATCTGAAAGTAGTGAACAAGTAATTAAACACGTGTACATATGAAGCACCTTTTGGTTCCTGCCTTGTCCGTGATAACTATTGTGGCGGCGTCTTGCGGAGGTAATACCGTAAATAACGAGAACAAGAATGCCATTGCGGTGGCGGATTCTCTTGTAAGCACTGCGCTTGCAGATTCTACGGGAGCTGTATTAAGTGAAGCAGAAAAGGCAGCAGGCTGGCAACTGTTATTTAACGGCCATACGCTGGAAGGCTGGCGGACTTACAAAAATAAACCGGCAGACTCCTGGGTGGCGGAGAAAGGGATTCTGCATTGCCTGGGTAATAAAACAGACAAGTCTGATAAACGGGGTAACCTGATCACCGATAAGCAGTTTGAGAATTTTGAGTTGACGGCCGACTGGAAGCTGTCGCCGCAAGGCAACAGCGGCATCATGTATATGGTATCGGAAGAATTTGAGACCCCTCAGTTGAGTGGGCCGGAATATCAGATCATTGATGATAAAAATTTCCCGGAGAAGCTGGAGCCCTGGCAGAAAACAGGCGCCAATTATGCCATGAATCCTCCTTTGGCAGATGCTGCGAATCCCATCGGCGAATGGAACACTACCAAGATCATTGTAAACAAGGGTCATGTAGAGCATTGGCTGAATGGAAAGAAAACGGCCGATTACGAACTGTGGACGCCTGAATGGAAGAAGCACAAGGAGGAAGGCAAATGGAAGGATGCCAAAGGCTACGGGATGTCTAAAAAAGGCCATATCGCATTGCAGGACCATGGCAGCGAAATATGGTTCAAAAATTTAAAGATCAGGGAACTATAAACAATTGGTCAAGCATATAAAAATCCCGTCAAGGTTTACCTGACGGGATTTTTTTATACAGTTCCATGAACTGGTGATAGCTTATACAGCTGCTTCGTAGCGTTTGCTGATGGCGTTCCAGTCTACCACATTCCAGAATGCTTTCAGGTATTCCGGACGGCGGTTCTGGTATTTCAGGTAGTAAGCATGTTCCCATACGTCTACACCGAGGATAGGAGTGCCTTTTACTTCAGCAACATCCATCAGTGGATTATCCTGGTTAGGTGTGGAAGAAACTTCCAGTTTACCATCTTTTACGGTTAACCATGCCCAACCGGAGCCGAAGCGGGTAGCGCCGGCAGTGTTGAATTTTTCCTGGAAGGCTTCAAAAGAACCAAAAGTGCTGTTGATAGCATCTGCCAGTTTACCGGTTGGAGCGCCGCCGGCATTGGGTGCCAGGCTGGTCCAGAAGAAACTGTGATTCCAGTGACCACCGCCATTGTTTCTTACAGCCGGGCTGATTTTACCGGCATTAGCTACCAGTTCTTCCAGCGATTTGTTCTCGTTTTCTGTGCCTGCTACTGCTTTGTTCAGATTGTCTACATAAGCCTGGTGGTGCTTACCATGATGAATTTCCATTGTCAGTTTATCGAAATTCGGCTCTAACGCGTCTGGTGCGTAGGGTAAGCTCGGAAGTGTAAATGCCATAACTCAAAGTTTTATGGGTTTTAAAATATGATTTCTTGATAGTCGCCAAATTTACTGCCAATCCGTTAAAATTTAGACATTTAATTATTAAGTTAATGAGATAACCGGTTTAGTGATCAACGGGCAACCTTGTTAATTAGGTGAAATCAATCAGCGCCCGGGCTTGATCATATGGAAAATTATTTTATATTTACGGATACTCGGTTTAACAGAACGTAACGTCAGGCATATTTTTCAGGTGCGCCTGGCAGTTGTTTACCTATTGTTTGTTTAAAACTTATAGTATGCAGACAGGCTCGGACTCGGGGCTACATTTTTCCCTCAATGCCTTACAGAAGGAAAATGAGCATTTAAAAAATCGTATCCATTGGTTGGAAAGCGTTTTACATCATGTACCCGCCATGATTTACAGTTATGATAACAATAATAAAAGTGTGACGTGGTGCAATGACCGTCTCGCGGAAACCGTTGGTTTTTCTGCTGATGAGATGACGGGTATGGGCATTGAATTTTTCCGGCACATCATGCATCCCGACGACTTTAAGCTGGCTGCAGTAGCACAGCAATCGTTTATTAATAACAAAGCACAATTTGGGGGACTGGCCCGCATCCGCAAAAAAGGAGAAATTGATTACCGGTGGTTGCTTGGGCTGGAAGTGCCGTTTACGCACGATAAAAACGGAAGGGTGGTGGAAATCATCTGTGCCTTCCTGGATCTTACCAATGCTGTTGATACCAATGCCCAACTGTCTGAAGCGCTGGCTGCTATTATGCGCCGGCAAAATGAAACCCTTTTCAACAAACTGACCCCACGGGAGAAAGATGTGTTGGGGATGGCCGTAAAAGGACTGAACAACAAGGAAATAGCCCAATCGTTGAACCTTAGCCGTTATACAGTAGAAACCCACCGGAAAAATATCCGGCTGAAACTGAAAGTACGTAACACCTCAGAATTGGTGGCCATTGCCCGTAAGATAGGATTTGAATAAAAATACCCAACATTGGGTATTTGCTCGTTTTTCAAACTCGACTAATTTAGTGGATTAAATATTTACGTGTGTTTTTTAAACATCCGGGATGATTACTATCTGAAACACCCCTATAACTACTATGATAACCGAGGAAAGAGCATTTGACATCTTACAACTGGAGGAATCTGCAACCGCAGAAGAAATTGTGGCCCGCTACGAAATCCTTAAAGATCAATACAGAAGGATAAAAGATGAAACCGAGGACCTGAGAACACGGTTGGCGTACCAGTTGAAACAAATAGAGCTGGACGACGTATTTATATATTTCAGAAGAAAACAAAGAATATAGAGACTGCGACTAATCGCAGTTTTCGTCCACATCTGCCGTTGGCTTTAATTCATTATATTTACCAGCCTAAACCCTACCTAAACAATCATTCTATGAATGTTATCTTGATCGTTTTGATAGTACTGGCTTTAGTCGTCATACTATCATCGTTTGTAACGGTGCAGCAGGGAAACATTGCTGTTACCACTATATTCGGGAAATACAACCGGGTACTTTTTCCCGGGCTGAACTGGAAAATACCCATCATTGAAAAGGTATTTAAAAGGGTATCCATCCAGAACAGGTCTGTGGAACTGGAATTCCAGGCTATCACCATTGACCAGGCGAATGTGTACTTTAAAGCCATGCTGCTGTATGCCGTATGGAACCAGGAAGAAGAAACGCTGAAGAACGTGGCGTTCAAATTTATGGATGAAAGAAGCTTCATGCAGGCGTTGGTGCGCACCATTGAAGGCTCTATCCGTGGATTTGTAGCTACTAAAAGACAGGCGGAGGTATTAGGTCTGCGTAAAGATATTACGGAACACGTAAAAGAACAGATCGACAAAACCCTGGAAGAATGGGGCTTCCACCTGTTGGATCTGCAGATGAATGATATCACTTTTGATGAGGTGATCATGAAGTCGATGGCGCAGGTAGTAGCTTCCAATAACCTGAAAGCGGCTGCTGAAAATGAAGGTCAGGCATTACTGATCACTAAAACCAAAGCGGCGGAAGCAGATGGTAACGCTATTAAAATTGCAGCAGAAGCTGAACGCCAGGCTGCCCAGCTGCGTGGTATGGGTGTGGCCCTGTTCCGTGAAGAAGTAGCCAAGGGTATGAGTATGGCCGCCAAAGAAATGCAGCAGGCCAACCTGGATACCTCTGTGATCCTCTTCTCCATGTGGACCGAAGCCATTAAACACTTTGCTGAAAACTCAAAAGGAAACGTCATCTTCCTGGATGGTTCTTCCGAAGGGATGGATCATACCATGAAGCAAATGATGGGTATGAATAAGCTGATGGATTCCACCAAAAAATAATTATCTCCTTTGTTCAAAGAAGGTTTTCATCAGCTGTAAACTTTCTTCGCTGCACGGGCCGGCCTCCAGTTTTGTTTTGGGATGAAACGGGGACCGGTCACCGGTGGCTCTCCGGTAGCTGTTCTTGTCATCTGCCGCTGCATAAACAATCCTGCCTATCTTACTCCAATACAGTGCTCCCGCACACATCAGGCACGGTTCTACGGTTACATATAGTGTAGCTTCCATCAGGTATTTACTGCCGAGCGTATTGAATGCAGCTGTTAACGCAATCATTTCTGCGTGCGCGGTACAGTCGTTCAATCTTTCTACATGATTATAGCCACGGCCAATAATGCGGTTGTTTAATACCACTACGGCGCCAATAGGCACTTCTCCGTCTTCAAAGGCCTTGCGTGCTTCCTGCATCGCCTGCCGCATAAAATGTTCGTCTGTCATAACCGCTGTTGGTATTCAGCCTTTAATTGCAAGCAATCAAAGGCTGATAATTATTTGTTGATCATTGCCAGGAATTCATCTTCCGACAGGATCTTAATCGTATTAATTTTCTTGGCCTTTTCCAGTTTGCTGCCGGCATCATCGCCTACTACAAGGTAGTTGAGTTTGCTGCTCACGCCGCTCACTATTTTACCGCCTTCCTGTTCTACCATTTCCTCTGCCTCTGTGCGTTTCAGCTTATGAAGGGTGCCGGTAAACAAAAACGTTTGTCCGTTGAGGTGACCCGGCGCATGCGCTTCCTTTTTCGTATTGGTCATGCTGATACCCAGTGCTGCCAGCTTGTTCAGCATTTCGATGTTATCGTTGTTGGCGAAGAACAACCGGATGGAGCCTGCTACTTTAGGACCGATATCTTCCAGCGCCAGGATCTGTTCTTCTGTCCAGTTTTGCAGGTCCATGATATGGTTCACTGCATTGGCCAGTGTTTTGGCGGTAGTTTCACCAACGTACCGGATGCCGAGCCCGAATATCAGGCGGTGCAGCGGCTGCGTTTTGGATTGCTCAATAGCGGATTGGAGGTTGGTCAGTGATTTTTTACCAAAGCCTTCCAGCGCGCCTATCTTCTCAAAATCCAATTCATAAATACCGGGTATATCTTTCAGGAGTCCTAATAAAAAGAATTTGCGCACATTACTTTCGCCAAAGCTTTTAATATCCATGGCATCTTTGCTCACGAAGTGGATCATTCTTTCTACCACCTGTGCTTCGCAGTTGATATTGGTGCAGCGCCAAACGGCTTCGCCTTCCGGCTTTACGAGTTTATCATGACATACGGGGCAGCGGGTAGGGAAAACGATTTCCTGTTCGCTGCCATCGCGCAGGTCCGCTACGGATTTCACGATGTAAGGAATTACATCTCCGGCTCTTTCTACCAGCACGGTATCCCCGAGTTTGAGATCTTTCTCTTTAATTACTTCCTCATTGAAAAGGGAAATGGATCCCACGGTTACCCCACCAATGGGTACGGGGTCAATCTTTGCCACGGGCGTGACAGAGCCGGTACGGCCCACCTGGAACTCCACGCTGCGGAGCTTACTGGTGGCCTGCCGTGCTTTAAATTTATAGGCGATGGCCCAGCGTGGGTGATGGGTGGTCATACCCAGCCTGTCCTGCAGGTCATAGTCGTTTACTTTGATTACCATGCCATCTATTTCATAAGGCAGGTTGTCCCGTTCGGTTTCAAATTTCAACACGTAGTCGATAACACCCTGTATGCCTTTTATTACTTTCTTTTCTTTGGCAGGACTGCGGAAACCGAGAGTAGATAACAATTCCAGCGTGCCGCTATGCGTTTTGAGCGCATCCGGTTCTGTTTTTCCTGTATTCATGTTATGATAGCTCATGTGATACAGGAAGGCTTCCAGTCCGCGTTTGGCTACTTCACTGGGATCTACCATCCGCAGTGAGCCGGAGGCCGCATTGCGCGGGTTGGCCAGCGGGGGCAGGTTGTCGGCAATACGTTTATCGTTAAAGGCTTTGAAGGTGTTTTTATTAATGAGTACTTCCCCGCGTATTTCTATCTGGTGAATGCCATATTCTGAGAAGGAGGCAGACAACGGGATAGAGCGGATCTGTTTGATATTGGTGGTGATGTCTTCTCCTGCTACGCCATCGCCACGGGTGGCGCCACGAGTCAGCCGGTCGTCTTCATAAATGAGTGAAATGCTGGCGCCGTCGAACTTGGGTTCAACGCAATATTCAATTTCGGTAAGGCGGGCGCTTTCGCGTGCTTTACGGTCCCAGTCCAGCAGGTCGTCTGCATTGTAGGAGTTTTCCAGGCTGAGCATGGGTACCAGGTGAGGTACCGTAATAAATTCTTTAGTGAGGCCCTGTGCTACCCGCTGGGTGGGGGAGTCGGATGTAACGAGGTCAGGATTTTCCAGTTCGAGTTTTTTCAGCCAGGCATACAACTGGTCGTATTCATAGTCGCTGATCACGGGTTCACTTTCCACGTAGTAACGCCAGTCGTTATAACTGATTACACGGCGAAGGGCATCCAGGGTTTCATCAATGGATTGCAGCAGTTGTTCCTGCTTTAAATGGCTGAGCAGTTGTTTGGCCAGCTGCGTCAGGGTTATTTCTATCTCCTTTGTGTACATAATTGATATAACTGAGCCGTAAATTTAAACTTATCTTTCAGGTTAGAGATATCTGTTGAAAAAAATCCGGGCACTTTTGTTTTAAATGTGATATTTTTTTCTTTCATTTGGATATAGTTCCGCGTGTTATTGATAAACTGAGTTTTACTGTAATTCCACGTCTTTATGATGTCTATGTACACCAAGAACATCAACACGCACCTTGTTGAAATAAAGGATTATTTCAAGGTAGCCATTTCTGTCGACTGCGTCATTTTCGGGTTCAACAACGACGAGTTGAAGGTACTGTTGATAGAATCGGATCTCAAAGAGTTTAAGGGTAAGTGGTCGTTGCTGGGCGATATTGTACGGCCGGAGGAAGAGCTGGATGAAGCAGCTTACCGGGTGCTGAAGGCGCGCACCGGGCTGGATAACGTATACATGGAGCAGGTACAAACCTTTGGGGCGGTGGAGCGTCATCCCGCAGGCAGGGTGATTACCGTGGCCTACTATTCACTGGTGAATATTGAGCATGTGGAATTGAAGATGAGTAATAACGAATTGCATTGGCACAGTGTAAAGGAACTGCGTGAAATGGCCTTTGATCATAAGCAGATCCTGGATACCTGCCATGAGCGGCTGAAACAGCAGGTGCTGGTGCAGCCTATCGGCTTTAACCTGTTGCCACGTAAGTTTTCTCTCCGCGAATTGCAGAACCTGTACGAGGCTATCCTGGATATGGAACTCGACCGCCGTAATTTCAGAAAGAAGTTTTTGTCGATGGATTTGTTGATGGATTTGAATGAAGAAGAGGAAGATGTACCTCATCGTCCGGCAAAGCTCTATAAATTCAATTTCGACAAATATGACCAAAGAAAGAAGCGTTATCTTGGAATAGGCTTCTAATGGCGACGGTCTGATATTTTTTTCTCCTTCACTTTTGCATTCTCTTGTATTCCTGTTAATTTGAATGAGGTTGAAATCCTTTGTCACGAAGGATTTGCGATGGCCTGTGTCTGTCAAAAAACAGCCAGGTTAATTTTCTATCTAAATAGAAAAAAAAGTTGGTTTTTAACAAAACTTTAAGTAAGATTGTGTAAGATATACACATCTTAGAAGCAAACAATAGTCGTTATAAAACCAAAATTTAACTTGTTCGCCAAAAGCAATTTTTCGTTTGTTTATTTCCGTATGTAGAAATTCCATTTAATAAGTTTGAAAAGCTATAAATCATTTATCATTCGTTTGATTTTATAGTTCCACGTTATGAAACAAAAGACCGCTAAGCACTAATGCCTTGTGTCTTACTTTATGCTTTCCCTTGTACAGGTAATGTACAGGGGAAAGTTGTTTTAGGGAAATACTAACCCGATCGGGGATCAGTTAAATATTTTGCAATAAGATCCGGTAGCTGTTCAATCAATTCTAATTCTGGGTAAACCCGCGCTATACCGGCAGTTCAGCTGCTTTTTCCGTAACTTGCATTCTTCGTGGATTTCATGCAGGAAGCATGAAACCCTGGTCAAAAATCCGGTAATTGATATGTCTTATACACCACAACATAAGGTTCGCATTGTAACAGCGGCAGCTTTATTCGACGGGCATGATGCGGCCATTAATATTATGCGGCGCATTATGCAGGCAAAGGGAGCCGAGGTCATTCACCTGGGGCATAACCGTTCTGCAGCTGAAATTGTAGACTGTGCCATCCAGGAAGACGCACAGGGAATCGCCGTCACCTCCTACCAGGGAGGCCACGTGGAATTTTTTAAATACATGTACGACCTGCTCCAGGAAAAAGGTTGCGGTCATATCAAGATCTTTGGCGGCGGCGGTGGTACCATTCTCCCGGTAGAAATAGCAGAACTGCATGCCTATGGCATTGCACGCCTTTATTCACCGGACGATGGCCGGCAAATGGGACTGGAAGGTATGATTGAAGATCTGATCAGTCAGTGCGATACGGCCATCAAGCCATTAACTGCCGGCGCCGGTGTGGAGGATATCCCGCAGCTGCAGGCAGACAAAAATCCTAAGATCATTGCCCGGGCTATCAGCCTGGCAGAAAACGATATGCCGGTGGCTATGCTCACCGGGCAAAAAACAAGAACCGCTGTTACTGTAGATGAAACTGCCGGTACACACATCACCCACACCGCCGCAGATCCGGAAAAATCTCCTGTACTCGGTATCACCGGAACAGGCGGCGCCGGTAAAAGCAGCGTAACAGATGAACTGGTGCGCCGCTATCTCAATCATACTACCGATAAAACGGTGGCTGTAATTTCCGTAGACCCTTCCAAGAAGAAGACCGGCGGCGCATTGCTGGGCGACAGGATCCGGATGAATGCCATCCACCATCCACGTGCCTATATGCGTTCGCTGGCAACCCGTGAAAGCGATAAAGCCATCAGTGAACATATCCAGGAAGCCATCGATGTCTGCAAACTGGCAGCCTACGATTTCATTATCCTGGAAACATCCGGTATTGGGCAGAGCGATACGGCTATCACCGATTACTGCGATGTATCGCTGTATGTGATGACACCGGAGTATGGCGCCGCTTCCCAGCTGGAGAAGATCAACATGCTGGACTATGCCGACGTGATTGCCATCAACAAATTTGATAAGGCCGGCGCACTGGATGCCCTGCACGATGTGCGTAAACAATATAAGCGTAACCATAACCTCTGGAACGCCAAGGAAGAAGAATTGCCGGTAGTAGGCTCTATTGCTTCCCAGTTCAACGATGCAGGCATCAACCTGCTGTTTGAAAAAGTAATGGAAAAAGTGGAAGAGAAAACCGGGGCCAGCTTCGGCCCTATGGCGCATGAAAGCATTAAATCCACTTCTACCAAATCACAGATCATTCCCCCGGCCAGGGTACGTTACCTGGCAGAGATCTCCGAAGCCATCGGCGACTACAGCAAATGGGTGGATGAACAATGTACACTCGCTACACAACTATACCAGGTACAAGGTGTGATGGCGCTGCAGCCGGCATCTGCCGCTGCACTGGCCGACGTTAAAGCCCACCTGGAAAAATCATTACATCCCGAGTGTAAAAAACTCGTGGAGGAATGGCCTGCACTGGTAGAAAAATATACTGCCGATTTTTACGAATTCCAGGTAAGGGACAAAGTGATCAAACTGCCGCTGTACAGCGAAAGTCTCAGCCACAGCCGTATTCCGAAGGTGTCGCTGCCTAAATATAAAGACTGGGGCGATATTCTCCGCTGGCAGCTCACCGAAAACCTGCCTGGTGAATTTCCATACGCCGCAGGCGTGTTCCCGTTGAAACGCGAAGGAGAAGATCCTACGCGCATGTTTGCGGGGGAAGGCGGCCCGGAAAGAACGAATAAACGTTTCCATTACGTATCACTCGACCAGCCGGCAAAGCGGCTGTCTACGGCGTTCGACAGCGTTACCCTTTACGGTGAAGATCCGGCAGTACGCCCCGATATTTACGGTAAAGTGGGTAACTCCGGTGTGAGCATCGCCACGGTAGACGACGCCAAAAAATTATACAGCGGATTCGATCTCTGCGATCCGAAAACGTCGGTGTCCATGACCATCAACGGCCCGGCGCCCATACTGCTGGCGTTTTTCATGAATGCCGCCATTGATCAGCAATGTGAAAAATATATCAAGGAGCAGGGGCTTACAGAAAAAGTAAAGGCCCTCATCAAAACTAAATTCAAAGATCATCCGCTGCCGCATTACAGCGGCGACCTGCCCGCAGGTAACGATGGTTTGGGTTTGCAGCTGTTGGGAATTTCGGGAGAAGAGGTACTGGATAAAGATGTGTATGAAAAGATCAAAGCGCATGCCCTCAGCACTGTTCGTGGCACCGTGCAGGCAGATATTCTGAAGGAAGACCAGGCACAGAACACCTGTATCTTCTCTACAGAATTTGCATTAAAACTGATGGGCGATGTACAGGAATATTTTATTACTCAAAAAGTACGCAACTTCTATTCCGTCAGCATTTCCGGCTACCACATTGCAGAAGCCGGCGCCAATCCTATCACCCAGCTGGCGTTTACCCTGGCCAATGGTTTTACCTACGTGGAATATTACCTGAGCCGTGGCATGAACATCGATGACTTCGCGCCCAATCTGTCGTTCTTCTTCAGCAACGGGATGGATCCTGAGTATGCGGTGATTGGTCGCGTGGCCCGCCGTATCTGGGCTAAGGCCATCAAGTATAAATACAAAGGAAACGACCGCTCCCAGAAACTGAAGTATCACATTCAAACTTCCGGTCGCAGTTTACACGCACAGGAAATTGATTTTAACGATATCCGTACCACCTTGCAGGCGCTGTACGCCATCTATGATAACTGTAATTCCCTGCATACCAACGCCTATGATGAAGCCATCACCACACCTACAGAAGAAAGTGTAAGAAGGGCAATGGCTATACAGCTCATCATTAACCGTGAACTGGGTACCGCTAAAAACGAAAACCCGGTACAGGGAGCGTTTTTTATTGAGGAACTTACCGACCTGGTGGAAGAAGCCGTGCTAACGGAATTCAACCGCATCACCGAACGTGGCGGCGTATTAGGCGCCATGGAAAGAATGTACCAGCGCAATAAAATACAGGAAGAAAGCCTGTACTATGAATCGCTGAAGCATACCGGCGAATTCCCGATCGTGGGCGTAAATACCTTCCTGAATAAAAACGGCTCACCTACCATTATCCCAGCAGAAGTGATCCGCTCTACAACAGAAGAAAAGGAATTCCAGATCCATACCCTCGAAGCTTTCCAGCAAAGGCACCAGCATAAAAGCGCTGCTGCACTTAAGCAATTGCAGCAGGTCGCGGTCAGCAATGGCAACCTCTTTGCGGAGCTGATGGAAACAGTGAAGCATTGCTCATTAGGGCAAATCACGCATGCACTGTATGAAGTAGGAGGGCAGTACAGGAGAAATATGTAATCTTAATACTATTATAAAAAGCCTGTATCAGATTTTGATGCGGGCTTTTTTATGCCGCTTTGTATTATATTAGTATTACCTTTTTGATGGCCGTTATCAGCCGGGCATGTCTATCCTATTTTTACAGCTTCACTTATCGGAACTACTATGAAGAAAATACTCTTGGGTTTGGTTTTATTGAGCGCTTTGCAGGCAAATGCCCAAACGGCAGATACCATGGCAAAGCGGGTGTTGCTGTCCAATGGTTGGGCCTTAACGCCAGTGGGGCATTCGTTGCCGCTCGGAGATTTACCCCTGAATATGGTAGTATCGCCGTCAGAGAAACTGATAGCGGTTACCAACAACGGGCAGAGCAAACAAACCATACAGCTGATAGACGCCAGGAAAGAGATGATACTTGATGAAATGAGCATTCCCAAAGCCTGGCTGGGTCTTGCATTCAGCAGGGACGAAAAGAAACTGTATGCTTCCGGCGCCAATGACAACGTGATATGGCAATATGCTATCAATAATAATAAATTACAGGTAACAGATAGCATCCGCCTGGGATTGTCGTGGCCCAAAGAGAAAATTTGTCCTACCGGGATGACCATTGATTACTCACGTAACCGGTTATACGTAGCTACCAAGGAAGACAACAGTTTATATAGTATCGACCTGCTTACCAATAAGGTGGTGAGTAAAGTGGCATTGGGTGCGGAAGCATATACTGTTGTCTTATCTAAAAACAGGAACCTGTTATACATCTCTCTCTGGGGAGGCGATGCGGTGGCGGTATTTGATATTGCCACCAACAAGATTATAAATACCATCAAAACGGGTAGTCATCCTAATGAAATGATATTGTCGGCCAACGGGAAATATTTGTACGTGGCCAATGCCAATGATAATTCGGTATCGGTGATCAGTACTGCTGGTCAACGGGTGATTGAATCGCTGCAAACGGCCCTGTACCCGGATGCCCCGGCCGGATCCACCACTAATGGCCTGGCGCTGTCTGCCAATAACAACACACTTTATATTGCCAACGCCGATAATAACTGCCTGGCTGTTTTTGATGTGGAAACACCAGGTAAGAGCAGGTCGGAGGGATTTATCCCGGTAGGATGGTATCCTACTTGTGTAAGAAGGATCGGCAAAAGAATATTTGTAGCCAATGGCAAGGGATTTACGTCGATGGCTAATCCCGAAGGACCCAATCCCGTGAGCAGGAAAGATGAAAGCGGATCGCACCTGGCTAATACCCGTAAAGACAAGCCCGTACAGTATATTGCCGGTTTGTTTAAAGGTACGCTATCAGTGTTCAATGAACCGGGCGAAGCACTGCTGGGCCGCTGGTCCAAACAGGTATATGAAAATACGCCTTACACAAAAGAGAAAGAGCAGCATGCCGCCGGAGAAGCGGGGAATCCGATCCCACGTGCCGCCGGACAATCATCTCCCATTAAGTATGTGTTCTATATTATCAAAGAGAACCGCACCTACGACCAGGTGTTAGGTGATATACGGCAGGGTAATGGCGACAGCAGTTTATGTATTTTCCCGGAGCGCATTACTCCTAATCAGCATCGTTTATCCAACGAGTTTGTATTACTGGATAATTTTTATGTAGATGCGGAAGTAAGTGCCGACGGGCATAACTGGAGCATGGCAGCTTATGCTACTGATTACGTGGAGAAGACATGGCCTACCAGTTATGGTGGTCGCGGTGGTAGCTACGACTATGAAGGCAGCCGTAAAGTGGCTTATCCGGAAAAAGGATTTATTTGGGATTATTGTCAGCGTGCCGGTGTGAGCTACCGCACCTACGGTGAGTTTGCCGGCAAGGGAAAGGCGGCGCTGAAATCGCTGGACAATCATTTCTGCAGCGATTATCCTTCTTTCGACCTTTCCATACAGGATATTGCGCGGCAGGAAATCTGGCAGCATGATTTCGATTCATTGCTGGCGATAGATGCGGTACCGCATTTTAACAGCATCCGTTTGGGGAATGATCATACCAGCGGCATGCGGAAGGGCGCCTATTCGCCGTATGCTTCCGTGGCCGACAACGATCTGGCGGTAGGCCGGCTGGTAGATTACATCTCCCACAGTAAGATATGGAAGGAGAGCGCCATTTTTATACTGGAAGATGATGCGCAGAATGGCCCGGATCATGTGGATGCCCACCGTTCACCGGCTTACGTGATCAGCCCTTACGTAAAACGGAATGCCGTAAATCATAACATGTATTCCACATCAGGTATGCTGCGTACCATGGAGCTGATCCTGGGTTTGCCGGCGATGAGCCAGTATGATGCTGCGGCCACTCCCATGTGGGAATTATTTTCCGCTACGCCTGATCTGCGGCCGTACACCGTATTGCCTGCAAATGTTGATATTAACGAAAGAAATACTGCCTGGAATGAAAGTGCCCGCCGGTCGGCCAGCTTCGACCTGGCGCAAGAAGACCGGGTGCCTGACCTGGAGCTGAATGAGGTGGTGTGGAAGGCTATTCATGGCGAACAGGCAGTGATGCCGGCGCCCAGGAGAAGCGCTTTTGTGAAGTTACAGGCTGCCGAAGAGGAGGACGATTGATAAATCGATTAAGCAAATCCGCAAAACTTTTCTATTTTAGGGTTTCCTAAATTCAAAACGTTATGGTTGCAAGGAGAGATTTTCTTAAGAACGGCGCCCTGGTAGCAGGCGTTGTTGGGCTTGGATTGCCCAAAACAGTATTTGGCTGGAATGGGTATACCTCCCAACGTCCGCCCCTGGCAAAGCGGAAATTCACCAGTGAAGCGGTGGAAAAGACAATTATCAAGGTAAAGTCCCAGATTGCGGATACTAAATTGGGGTGGCTGTTCGAAAACTGTTTCCCTAACACGCTCGATACAACAGTTAACTTTAAGAAAGAAAACGGCCGGCCCGATACTTTCGTGATCACCGGCGATATTAACGCCATGTGGCTGCGCGACTCCTCTGCCCAGGTATGGCCTTACCTGCCACTGGTAAAGGATGACGCGAAACTGAAAGAAATGGTGGTGGGCGTTATCAACCGTCAAACGAAATGTATCCTCATTGATCCGTATGCCAACGCCTTTAATGAAGGCCCTACCGGCAGCGAATGGGATAAAGATCTGACCACCATGAAGCCGGAGCTGCATGAACGCAAATGGGAGATTGATTCCCTGTGTTACCCGGTGCGGTTGTCTTATAATTACTGGAAAATCAGCGGGGATAATACCCCCTTCGATGATAAATACAAACAGGCGGCGCAGCTCATCGTGAAAACATTTAAGGAGCAGCAGCGTAAAGACGGCCACGGTCCTTACAAATTTCAGCGCAATTCACCTGTACAATCGGATACTGTTGCCAACGGAGGCTGGGGGAATCCTATTTCCCCGGTGGGACTGATCGTTTCTATTTTCCGTCCTTCTGATGATGCTACAGTATTTCCTTTCCTGATTCCATCCAACATGTTTGCCGTAGTATCCCTGCGTCAACTGGCGGAAATCAGTGAAACGATATATAAAGATGCGGCCTTTGCGCACGAATGCACAGCACTGGCTGATGAGGTAGACCGTGCTATTAAGGCGCATGCTATTGTGGAGCATCCTAAGTTAGGTATGATGTATGGTTTTGAGGTAGATGGTTTCGGAAACCGTTTATTCCTCGATGATACCAATGTGCCCAGCCTCCTGTCTATTCCTTACCTGGGATATACCGGCATTGACGATCCGTTGTACCAGGCATCCCGCCACTTTGTATGGAGTAATTTCCAGCCCTGGTTTTACAGGGGTAAATACGGTGATGGGGTAGGGAGTCCGCATACCGGCAATGATTATATCTGGCCAATGAGTATTATCATGCGGGCATTGACCAGTCATGATAAGGAGGAAATAGCTTCCTGTATTAAAACCTTGCGGAATACCGACGGAGAAACCGGCTTTATCCATGAATCTTATCACAAGGATGATCCGTCTAAGTTTACCCGTCCGTGGTTTGCCTGGGTGAATACGCTCTTTGGTGAACTGATCCTGAAGGTAAGCCAGGAGTATCCTGATCTGCTGAAGAGACAATACGCATAAATAATCCTGATATTTCTACCAGGGATTTTGTGGTTTATGTTCAATATATTGCGAACATACATCATGAAATCCCTGATTTTTTTAGTTACTAATACCAGATAAATGACGCCAGCAGATATTTACCAGCAAAGGATCCACCAGTTCCGGGAAGCGATAAAAAAAGAGAAGCGGTTAACCGCCAGCCTTTCATGGGCCCGGCTGGCCAGTTTCCTGGTGATGGTAGCTGGCATCGTGTTTTTTATCCGGAATGGCTGGGAAGCGCCGTGGTTACTGGTAACAGCCGCCGGTATGCTTGCGTTTATAATGTTGCTGATATGGTATTCCAAAGCGCAGCAGCAATTGCAGCTTTTTAAATCCCTGTTGGAATTGAATGAGAAGGAATGGCAGCTGGTAACTACCGGTCAATCGGCTTTTGACAACGGGAATGAGTTCGTGGACGACAGCCATGATTTCAGCAGCGATCTCGATGTTTTCGGGCCATCTTCTATTTTTCAGCATATTAACCGCACGGGTACTTTGTCTGGCAGGCGGGAACTGGCCACCGCGCTGCGAAACCCACTGGAAGATACCACGGCTATATTGGGTACACAGGAGGCTTTACAGGTACTCACACCGGAACTGGAGTTCCGGCAGCTGCTTGCTGCCAATGCCATGCTGGCGAAAGAAGAAGAAAGCGATCGCCGGGAAATCAGCGCATGGCTGGAAATGCCTTTCCACTTTCTGCACAACAAATTTATAAATGTGGTTATCTGGCTGAGTCCTTTGCTGGTAACCGGCTCCATTGTATATTATGCCATCACTGGTAAATACTACCTGTTGTTGATACTGATCATGTTAAACTGGTTGCTGCTGGGCGCTAGTCAGAAAAAGATCATGGCACAATATGTATTGATTTCGCATAAGGAAAGGATACTGGATAAGTTTTCTATCTTATTACATCTTATAAAAAACGGCAGTTTCAAAAAATCCGCGTTGCTGCAGCAACAACAGGATAAGGCTAAAGAGGCCGATGTAGCATTGCGGCAGCTGTCTAAAATATGTAATGCCTTTGATCAGCGGCTAAACCTTTTGATTGGACTGGGGCTTAACTCCCTGATGCTGTACGACCTCCATTGCATCCTCCGTTTGGAACGGTGGAAGAAACAGCATAAGCAGCACATTACCGGGTGGTTTGATGTGATTACCCAGCTGGAGGTGTGGAACAGCCTGGCCACCTATGCCTTTAATCACCCGGAATTTTCGTGGCCGGCGCCGCAGGCGGAAGGGCGTATCCTGGAAGCTACGGCGCTGGGGCATCCGCTGATCCCGGCCGCTGAATGCGTAAAGAATGACGGCGCCGCTGGCCGTAAAGATCATTTCCTGATCATTACCGGGTCCAATATGTCCGGTAAAAGTACCTTCCTGCGGAGCGTAGGCTCCAACCTGTTGCTGGCCATGTGCGGCGCCCCGGTATGTGCGGACCGTTTTGTATTCAGCCCTATGCGTATCATGACTTCCATGCGAATCAAGGATTCGATTGCCAGTCATACTTCCTATTTCCAGGCGGAGTTGCTGCGGTTACAACATATTATCCATCACCTGAAAACCGGTGCGCGGGTTTTTATTTTGTTAGATGAAATTCTCAAAGGCACCAATTCTGAAGATAAATTATCGGGCTCGCGCAGCCTGATTGAGCATTTCCTGCAATATAACTGCCTGGGCATGATTGCCACGCACGACCTCGAGCTGGGGCAACTGGAATCGGCTTATCCGCAACAGATCAGGAATTATTGTTTTGAAAGTACGATACAGGACAACCACTTGTTTTTCGACTACCGCATCCGGGAGGGTATTGCAAGGAATAAAAATGCCACTTTCCTGATGAAGCAAATGGAAATTATTTAAATCCTAAATATTTTAGTATTTTTACTAAAATATTTAGTCTATGACTTTGCCATTCCAGGAGGGCGCACCGGAAAATCCATACTATAAAGGGCGCGGAGCACAGATTAATCCCAAGAATAAATACCTGGCAGATGAATATGCGCAGGAGCATGCCGAAGGCATTGATGAATGGTGGCAGGCAGATGTACCTACCCAGGTGTTCGAGGAACATGCGAAAAATCTCGTTAATAAGGTGGATAGTCCGGATGTGGGGATGTGGTATTCCATGAACCCCTACCAGGGCTGTGAGCATGGCTGCATTTACTGTTATGCCCGTAACACCCACCAGTATTGGGGTTTGAGCGCGGGTTTGGATTTTGAAAGAAAGATTATTGTAAAACATAACGCCCCGGAACTGCTGCGCAGGTTCCTGGATAATAAGAAATGGGACCCCAAGCCGATTTCCCTTTCGGGGAATACGGACTGCTATCAGCCGGTAGAACGTAAGATGTGGCTTACCAGGCAGTTGCTGGAGGTAGCGCTGGAATACAAACAGCCCATAGGGATCATCACTAAAAACTCGTTGGTATTACGGGATCGTTACCTGTTACAGCAGCTGGCACAGGATAACCTGGTATGCGTGTACCTGTCTATCACCACGTTGCAGGAAGACCTGCGGCAGAAAATGGAGCCCCGTACCGCTACGGCGGCGCAACGGCTAAAGGTGGTGAAGGAGCTGAGTGATCTTGGGATACCCGTTGGCGTTATGACGGCCCCGCTCATTCCGGGACTCAATGACCATGAAATTCCACGCCTGCTGGAAGCTGCAGCAGCCAATGGCGCTAAATATGCAGGGTATACGGTAGTGCGGCTCAACGATGCGGTGAAGATCATTTTCAACGACTGGCTCTATAAAAACTTCCCCGACCGGGCAGATAAAGTGTGGCACCATATAGAAAGTATGCACGGGGGAAAGGTGAATGACAGCGACTTTGGGCGGAGAATGAGGGGAGAAGGCAACATTGCGGACCTCATAAAGCAGCAGTTTAAAATCCATACAAAGAAGAATGGCTTGAACCAGGAACGCTTCGAATTCAATACAGCAGCCTTCCGCCGGCCGAATTCACAATTAAGCCTGTTCTGATTATCAATGATATGTAGTTGCACTTTAAACTAATTGTTAAGTCTGGGAAAAAAGTAGGGTGTTTTTTTGTGTAATAAAAAAAATAAAAATTATCTTTGCTTCAAGAACAAAAATAACTGTGCAACTTATATCAACATACGAGATTTCAGCGATGGCCTGCCAACACAAGCAGGTCAAGGCCAGAATGCGGGCATGTTGCACCGATTGTTAACGAACGAAAAGTTATCAAACGATATAAACAAGAGTCCCGCACTAGAGAAAAGTGTGGGACTTTTTGCTTTTGAAGCAGTAATGAAATGACGACATTGAAAGAATTTCAAGCGATAACTGTAATGCAAGAAAAATGCGCCTCATGGCGTAAACGGAATGGCTTTGCCTTAAAAAAGCCATACGGACATGGTATGCGATAATGTGAGATAACCCCTCTGCATTATTTATCCCGGTCCGTAAATACGGCCGGGTTTTTTTGTGGCCAAATCCGGCATAAAAATGGCAAACAAAATATTTTTTCAAAGATGTTATGCGCTAACCCGTTTGATTAGCAAAGAAGTAAAGTGCATAATCCCAAAAACGTTAGATGATGAGAAACGTTATTCAAGTTGTAAGAGAGGCCTTACTCACCAATTTCAGGGAGTTGGATCAGTGGTTTGAAAAAGAACCGGCATTACTGGATTTCAAACCAGACCGTGATCAATGGAGCATACGGGAAGTACTGGAGCATATTACGCTCACCAATTACTTTTTGCTGCTGATCATCAATAAGAGTACCCGCCGGGCGCTGGAACGTAAGAAAACCGGCCACTCCGTGATACTCCCGGCAGATTATGCCAATAAATTAGAACAAATAGATGTCATCGGCAGCAAATCCTTTGGTTGGGTAAGACCCGAACATATGGAACCTACCGGACTTAAAAATATGCAGGAAGTAAAAGCCCTTCTGAAGCAACAGTATGCACAGTGCATGTACAACCTGTCTTTACTGAAAAACGGTGAAGGAGTGCTGGTGTTCACCAACATGTCTGTAAATCAGCTGGGCAAGCTGGACATCTATCAGTACATCTATTTCCTCACCAAGCATATCGAACGGCATATCCGTCAGATGCAGCGCCTTCAGAAGGAATTCGAAGAAAGCGCGGTGTTAATATAACTTAGGTCGACCACCACCATCTGTTTTTGTTAATCCTGATCATAACTACAGCCGGAAGTTTACCACTTCCGGCTTTTTAGTGCACTTGTATTTTGTATACCTGCTACAAGTCATTAGTCCTGCTTCAGACTTTTGAAAATCAGAAAGCATAAATAAAATAGTTGAAAATATTTTGTTAAAAATTTGCAAATTCAAAATATATCCTGTTATCTTTGCATCGTTAAAATTTAATAAACAAATTGATAAACATGAAACGCATTAATCTATATATGGACAACGCAACACCTTGCTCAGAGCAGGATGGCAGCGGATTCCGGGCGTTTTATGATTACAGGTAGATAAAAAATATTTGTAAGTATAACAGCAGCCCGGGTCCTTGGATCCGGGCTTTTTTGTTATCGCTTTATTGGAATGATGAATTTACCGGGAATGACAGAACGGATTCAAATCCGCCGCAGCAAATGGTTTAGAGATAGCATTAATTCAATTAATGCTAAACGGACGAGGTATGTCTTGACGTAGTGTATGCGTTAACGTTATATGACCCGGTCCGTTTTAAACAGACCGGGTTTTTTTATGCGGCAGTATAAAGATTATTTGAGGAGGTACATAAAAAACAGGCAGGCGGAGTAATCCTGCTCCGCTTTCATCTCCTTTTTAAGATATTTTTTTTCGTCTCTGTTTGCATTTTTAACCCCTTATCGTCAGGTTATCAGAAGGATAACCTGTAATTTACCCCATGATAAATACGATTTACCCGGGCCCGGCCTGGTCCCGGGAAATCTTTATCATCAGGACAACATCACATTAAAGAGAACAAGCAGCTATGAAGCAGATAGTTAATAATAACATAGATATCACAGATGGCGAACATTTTGATCCGAAGGGAGTGTATACCGTTCATTTTAGTGCTATCCCCGATATCAATAACATTTACGAAGTAGATGGTGATAAAGCCGCCGCTGCCTTTGCAAAGAAATATGAAAGTATAATTGTTCATACGCATCGCTATACCGATTATGACAACAAAAAGAAGAAGTATAAGCATAATCAAACGCTGTTCGTATTAAGTAATAACAGCGTGGTAGCGTTCTGGCAATCGTGGTGCGAGATATTGCATAATGGAACTATTCCTGCGTTTGTATCAGAGGTAACGGAAACGGTTACACGATATAAAGAAAAGCAACGCAGGGAACCGCATGAAATTAACCTGATCACCAGCGGACGTAAAGGACTGGAGCTGAAAAGCCTGGAAATAAAACGTACCAAGCTGGATATAGGTATGTTTTATGAAGATGATTTTAAAGAGATAGATAAAGTGATCCAGCAGCGGCTGAAGAAGGATAAAGACAAGGGGATCGTATTGCTGCATGGCTTGCCGGGAACAGGCAAAACTACTTATCTGCGTTACCTGATTGGCAGGATAAAGAAGCGGGTGCTTTTTGTTTCGCCCGACCTGGCAAACAACATTATGAATCCTGAGTTCATGGAACTGCTGATCGATAATCCTAATTGTGTGGTGATCATTGAAGATGCTGAAAATGTAATTATGGATCGTAAGTTTTCAGGTAACTCATCTGTTTCAAATTTGTTGAACCTGTCGGATGGATTATTGGCAGATTGTTTGAATATACAGCTGGTTTGTTCTTTCAACAGCGACTTATCCGCTATCGACAATGCGTTGTTGCGTAAAGGCAGACTGATTGCAAAGTACGAGTTCAAACGGCTGCCGGTGGCTAAGGCACAGGCATTATCAAAGCACATGGGTTTTGATACGGTGATCAATAAGGCGATGACTATTGCAGAAATTGCCAATCAGCATGAGCCCTCTTTTGAAACCAAACAACATGTGATCGGGTTCAGGCGGGAAATGCTGGAAGAGATCGCGTAAATAATATTTATTCATCTTGAAAAAATTAATAAAAATGAAAAGAAATCAATTGTCCATATATATCAGCCGAGTAAACAATTTTGAACATTTAATGACTGATGATGGACAATCAGGAAATCGAAAATTATATGGCGGCCTCACGGATAAGAACGTGCAGGCGCAGAAAGCGCGATGCGCTTAAACAATACGACAAACAGTTATTGCAATACAGCAGAAGGCGGAAGGAATTGTGGCAGGCATGGAATCAACGGGGTTATACGGAGCTGGATCCGCCTGTAATGAAAGGTTACAAACGGTACTTTGTTTTACGGGAAGATGTGGCGCGGAGCCGCGATGGTGAGTTTTTCCAGGAGTTGCTGAAAAAGATCAATACGTATGATTATAGCCACCGGAAAGATTTTAAAGTAAAGAAGCGACAGAGAGGAAGGAAGATACATGTGCTGAGGGAGCAGCATTTACTGCAACCGGTGGATTATCATTTTAAGAAGATGAAACTCTCCCCAAAAGAGATCAACTGTTTTGAAGAACGGGTCCGTTATTGTAAGAACGGTATTGATCAGATAAAGTATTTTGTTGTAAAAGAACCCTGGCGATTTGTATTGCAGGTACGCCCCAATATGATCACCAAACAACGGGTAGCAGCGCCCGAACTGCAATCAGAGATGGACCAGTTAGATAACTTTCTGAAGCAGCATCAATTGGAACACAAGATATGGAGCCTTACCAGGAGCCAGCAATCCAGCCGGAGAAAATGGTTACCGGAGTATAAGAAGAAATATCAATTTAAGCAATTTACCCTGCAGCAGCTGTTGCAGGAAGAATGGTACGAATAAAATTAACCCTTTATGTCAAGTTTAAAAATCAACGGTAAAAAATTACTGGAGATAGGTTACCCCCAAAGTCCTGTTTTCCGTATAGCCATGAATGTTATAGAACAACATTATGGACACTTAACGGAAGAAGCAGCAATTGAATTATTGACCAAAATACTGGCGGATCCTGCTGCATATGCAGATGATGCGATACTGGGTGAAATAGCCCGTGAACTGTTGACGCCAGCAGCGCCGGCAGTGATTGCCTTGCGTGAAACGCCGGTACCTTATTCCGTTTATGGGGAATCCTATATAGAGGAAGGCGCGGTGCAGCAATTAAATAAC
Source organism: Chitinophaga sp. RCC_12 (assembly GCF_041360695.1). Lineage (NCBI taxonomy): Bacteria > Pseudomonadati > Bacteroidota > Chitinophagia > Chitinophagales > Chitinophagaceae > Chitinophaga > Chitinophaga sp. RCC_12. Next base: position 232,130 of record NZ_JBFUPS010000002.1, on the reverse strand, counting down.
GCGGTTCGTTTACCCGTTGCCGTTGCCGGTTCACTTATGCCCGATGCCCACCAGGGATACGGGTTACCGATAGGCGGTGTGTTGGCGGCGGATAATGCGGTGATACCATATGGAGTGGGCGTGGATATTGGTTGCCGTATGTGTTTGAGTGTATTGGATTTACCGGTGCAAACGTTGTTAATGAATGAAACATCATATGCAAAGCAATTGATGACCTTCACAAAATTCGGGGCCGGTGCAGAGTGGAAAAAACGGGAGGCGGACCCGGTGCTGGAGAGAAGTGAATTTAAGGAGATAAAGTTTGTCAGAAACCTGTTTGATAAAGCGGCGGGGCAGCTCGGAACATCCGGATCCGGTAACCATTTCGTGGAATGGGGAATTGCCACAATTACGGATCCGCAGAATGAATGGCAGCTGGCGCCGGGTGAGTATGTGGCATTGTTGTCGCACTCCGGTTCACGTGGAATGGGTGCGCAGATAGCGGGGCACTATACACAGCTGGCGAAAGAGATTTGCCCGTTGCCCGAACATGCAAAGCACCTGGCTTACCTGGACCTGGATACAGCGGAAGGGCAGGAGTATTGGCTGGCGATGAACCTGGCGGGTGACTATGCGTCTGCTTGTCACCACCTGATCCATAAGCGGTTGATTGCCGCTACGGGCGCCACTTTGCTGGCGAGGGTAGAGAATCATCATAATTTTGCCTGGAAAGAAATATACCGGGGAAAAGAGGTGATTGTGCACCGGAAGGGGGCTACACCGGCAGGGAAAGGAGTACTGGGTGTAATCCCGGGATCCATGACAGCGCCCGGATTTATTGTGCGTGGAAAGGGTGAAGAGGAAAGTTTACAATCTGCGTCGCATGGCGCCGGAAGACTCATGTCGCGTACCCGGGCAAAGTCATCTATCACTGAACAGGTGTTAAGGCAACAATTGCAGGAACATGGTGTAACACTGATTGGAGGTGGTTTGGATGAGGCGCCGGGGGCGTATAAGAATATTGATACGGTGATGGCGGCGCAAACAACGCTGGTGGAAGTAATTGGCCGGTTTGTACCGAAGGTGGTAAGAATGGCTGATGGCGGACCTCCGGAGGACTGATAAAAATATATGCAATGAAGCGAAGGCGGATAACGGCGAAAGTTGTTTCCGCCTTTCGTTTTTATTAGTCTATTAAAATAGTAGGATAATTAAATTTTATTCCTTATCATTGTGGTAATTTACCACCACCAGTTTTACCAGTTAAACCTATGCATGGGCTGGCACCGTGTATTAGCCTATGTCTTACTATTTGGATTTCCGGATTTAAAATTATATCAAGTGCATTTAAACTACCTGGCATTGGCAGTTCCTTTTTTCCTGACTTTTATTGGGTTAGAATACCTGGTGGCGCGAAAAAACGGAAAGACTTATTTCAAGTTTAATGATTCTATTACCAACCTGAGTGTGGGTATTGCGGAGCGCTTACTGGATACTTTTACAGTAGGGCTTTTTTATTTTGTATACGACTACCTGTATCGTCATTTTGCCTTTTTTGATATTAAATCCAGTGTGTTGTTGTGGGTGGCGTTGTTGATCTGTACAGATTTTATCTGGTACTGGTATCACCGGTTGGCCCATGAAGTTACCGTGTTCTGGTGCGCGCATGTGGTGCATCACCAGAGTGAAGAGTTTAATTATACGGTATCTGCGCGGATTACAGTGTTCCAGGCTTTCATACGTACGGGTTTCTGGGCGATACTTCCTGTAATCGGTTTCCCACCTGCCATGATTACCAGTATGCTCCTGGTGCATGGACTGTATCCGTTTTTTATTCACACGCGTACCATCGGGAAGTTGGGGATACTGGAATATATATTGGTAACGCCTTCGCATCACCGGGTACATCATGCGAGTAACCCTCAGTATCTTGATAAAAATTATGGTGATGTATTTATAATATGGGATAAGTTATTCGGCACTTTTGTAAAAGAAGAAGAGGAGCCGGTGTATGGTTTAACCAAGCCGCTGGAAAGTAATAGTTTTTTGTGGCAGCATTTCCATTTTATCCTGGAGATGTTGTATTCTGCCCGGCGGGCGAAAGGCTGGCGGAATAAGCTGCGCGTGGTTTTTGGTAAACCGGACAATGTAGATCCGGGGGCGCGGAAGATCCTGGAGGAAAAGTTTTTGCTGCGTAATCCTCATATCACGGAGGCGCCTAAACTGTTTAATTATGTATTGTGGCAGATAGTAGCCACATTGGTTGTGTTGTTTTCCTTTCTGTTGCTGGAGCACTATGTGCCGGTATTTATACAGGTATGTGTAGCGCTGCTCATCCTGCTTACGCTGATCAACTGCGGCGCTATTATGGAGCAGAAGAAATGGGTGTTTTACCTGGAGTATGCGCGTTACCTGGTATTGTGCCTGGCAGGTTATTATTGCTGGCCTCATCCTGCATTCCTCTGTGCAGCTGCTATTATTATGATTACTGCTTTTTATTTCCAGTCGCACCTCAAGGAGCATTACCTGCGCCTGGTGTACGGCTATCCCCGTTCATAGCAATGCTTATCCGGCGTTAGGGCCGGACGGATGCGTGTGGGATTTTCGGTAAGGGTAAGGGATTATTGTCTTGGAACCTGTGATTTGAGAATTTTGCGGGCGAAATGTATTCTGCTTTTAATGGTGCCCAATGGTTCTTGCAGCATATTTGCAATCTCGAAGTATTTGTAACCCTCGTAGTAAAGCATAAAGGGCTTTTTGAAGATGCCGGGCAGATGATAAACTGCCACATGGATATCTTTCATCTGTAAGTTAGAGGCCGCTTTATTGCTGACGATGTTCTCATGATGGTTTATAAAGAATTCACTGGCACTTGGTTCTGCGACGGTGCGATGTTTCAATTTTTTCCGGTAATGATTTATAAAGATGTTCCGCATGATGGTGAATAGCCAGGCGCGGATGTTTGTGCCTTCCAGGTATTTTTCCCGGTTGGACAGGGCTCTGAAAAGTGTTTCCTGGTAAAGATCTTTTGCCTGTTCGGCATCTTTGGTGAGGGTAAAAGCAAAGGGTTTCAGGAAATCAGCGTTTCCGACAAGCAAGGTGTTAAATTCAACAGACGACATAATGTTTAAGTTTTGCCTTAACTAATTTAAACAAGAAAAGAGGGTAAATAGTTTTCAAAGGATACCGCGGGGCGGTTAATACATGATTTCTCCGTTATATTTTATTGATTATCAAGTAATTTGTCTTATGCCAAGTATTTAGATCGGTAAAACAGGTGGTAGTTTAAGTAGTGATCCAAATTTTCTCAAACAGGTAAATACAGGTGACTCTCTATATGCATTAACGTAAAAGAGTGGGAAAAGGATTTGATTTGTTGTATTAATAATATTCACATATTATAAATAACTTAAAATTAACGAATAGGTGATATTTGGATGCATATTTGCAGCGGGGTGTGCCCAACACCCGTTAAGATGTTTAAACGTATATCAGACAGCTCATAAGGTTTTCAGGTTAAAAGTGTTAGGAACTAACATTTATATGTTATTTTTAATAGATTTGCACCTTATTTGGCCGGCGCCGGATAAGATTGTTTCCAAAAAAGGTATTCGAGAAAGTTTTAGATCCTATTATACATGTTAAGAAAAATACTGTTGGTCCAACTGTTCCTGTTTGTAGGGTTTTGTGTAATGGCACAGGTACCGTCCCCAGCTCAGATAAAACAAGTAAACGTAGATAATTTATCAGATGATCAGATCAGGCGTATCGTTGCTGAGATGAAACAGAATAATATGTCTATGGATGATATTGACTCGTATGCGGAGCAGAAAGGGGTGCCTCCGGCCGAGGCGGCGAAATTGAAAACGAGGATACAGGCAATGGGATTGGATAAATCACTGGAAAAAAAGAAAAGTGGTGAGATTTTTCAGCAGGACACGCAATATTCAGGAAGGTCATTCAATGATTCGGATACCACTCAGGTTGATTTATTCAGGCAAAATGCGAGTCCGTCGGAAATTAAACGAAAGAAGATATTTGGCGCTGAATTGTTTACAAATAAGAATCTGACTTTTGAACCTAACCTGAGAATACCAACTCCCTCTAATTACAGACTAGCTGCAGATGATCAGGTAATGATAGATGTGTATGGCTACTCTGAGGTGCAGTATAAATTGACGGTCACTTCGGAGGGGTATATCCGTGTTCCTAATCTGGGACCGGTATATGTGAATGGCCTGACAATGGATGAGGCTAAGAACAGAATAACAAAGCAGTTGTCTACGATATACTCTACTATTTCCAGCGGTAAAACCTTTGTACAGGTATCACTGGGTAACATTCGTAGTATAAGGGTGTTGCTTATAGGTGAGATTCAGCGGCCGGGAACGTATACGTTGCCGTCATTGGCTACTGTAGCCAATGCCTTGTATGTGTCGGGAGGTCCGGATGAAAATGGTTCCTTTCGAAGTATTCAGGTGATCCGTAATGGTCATGTAGCTGCAACATTTGATTTGTATGATTTTCTTACGCAAGGTGATCTCACCAATAACATTGTGTTACAGGATCAGGATATTGTGAAAGTGAATCCGTATAAGACCCGTGTTGAATTAGTCGGGGAAGTTAAGCGGCCGGCAATTTTTGAGGCAAAGGAAAATGAGACATTGCAGAATATACTGGACTATGCAGGCGGATATACAGATGGTTCATTTAAGGAGAACATAACAGGGTATCGCATTAATAATAAGGAAAGAGAGGTCATCAATGTCCCCGCTGATCAGATTGCCACGTTTAAGCTCAAGTCGGGAGATCAGTTTTTTGTAGATTCTATTTTGAACCGGTTTAGTAACCGCGTGACTATCAGTGGCGCTGTTTTTCATCCGGGAAATTATGGTTTGGAGCCAGGAATGACGGTGGCCGATTTGATTAAAAAAGCAGATGGCATAAGAGAAGAGGCTTCTTTGAACAGAGGTATTATACGGCGTTTGCAGGATGACTTTACGCCAGCTATCATTAGCTTTAATGTACAGGATATTGTCAGTGGTAAATCCAGCATTCCTATTAAGAAAGAAGACAGTGTAATTGTATTCTCTAAACTAGATCTGAGACAGCAATATTTTGTATCAATAGGAGGTGAGGTTAACAAACCAGGGGCATTCCCTTATGCGGATAGTATGCGGCTGGAAGATCTGATTTTGTTATCCGGAGGGCTCAGGGATGCAGCATCATTGAAACGTGTAGAAATATCAAGGAGAATCAGGAAGGGCGATTACAATAGCAAGGATAGTGCAAAGGCTATCATTAAACAATTTGATATCAACGCAGATTTGAATGCTATAGCGGGTGAACAAGTATTACTGGAGCCGTTTGACGAGGTTAGTATTCGTAAATCTCCGGTTTACAGTGAGCAGGCTAATATTTTGATTGATGGAGAAGTAGTTTATCCAGGACAATATTCCATTGTTAATAAAGGAGAACATATTTCTAATCTTATTGAGAGATCTGGAGGCCTTAAGCCGGAAGCTTTTCCTGAAGGAGCGGTATTGTTGCGTAAAACCTACATAAATGGTTCAGATTCGGCTCTGCTTACGAACAAGCTTGCTTTATTCTACAACAAGCTGGAAGACAGCTCAAGTATTAATAGCGTTAAGAGTATGATGGAGCGGAAGTATCAACTATTAGGGATTAATCTGGCAGATATCATAAAGAAGCCTGGATCGAAATATGATATTCTGTTAGAAGAGGGAGATGTATTAAAAATTCCTAAAAAATTACAAACTGTTCAATTATTTGGAGAGATTTATTTTCCGAAGAAAATTCGTTTCGATAAAGCTTATGCATTTAGGGATTATATAAGAGGAGCAGGTGGGTATACATCAGCAGCTTTGAAAAGAAGAAGTTACGTTGTATATGCAAATGGAGAAGTAAAAAGTACCAGGAAGATATTCTTCTTTAATAAGTATCCCAAAGTAAAGCCAGGTGCAGAAGTATATGTTCCGAGTAAAAGAGAGAGGAAGGGTTTATCAGGACAGGAAGTAGTTGGACTAAGTAGTGGTATTGCGTCCATTGCATTAATAATTGTTACAATCCTGACAAGAGTTAAATAAACACCGTATAAAAAAACAGGAATTGCAATTAAATATAACCAAATGGAGATTTCTAATATAAATACGAATGTTAGTGATAAAAACAATGATGAAATTTCTGTCAGAGAACTTGTTATAAAATTGGGCATTTGGTGGAAATACTTCCTTAAGAACTGGTATATTATTTTGCTGTTTGGTATTTTAGGTGGAGCTACGGGATTAATATTATCGTTTATTTTAAAAACCAAATACGTCGCTGAACTTACCTTCGTTGTGGAGGACAATAGCGGCAGTCCGTTAGGAGCTTATGCCGGACTTGCCAGCCAGTTTGGAATTGATCTTGGTGGTTCGGGGAGTAATGGTGTTTTTCAGGGTGATAATATCATGACTTTTCTTAAATCAAGGTTAATGATTGAAAAGGCTTTGCTTTCTACTGTGATGATAAATGGTAAAAAGCAAACGCTTGCTGAGAGATATATAGATTTTAATGAGCTTCGTTTAGGGTGGGCCGCCAAACCTTCGTTGAAAGGCATTTCTTTCCCACCGGGTGGCGATAGAAGACGATTTTCCCTGCTTCAGGACAGTATTCTGCAAACATTGCAGGAGTCAATTGGAAAGTCGGTACTGAAAGTAGAAAAGGTTGACAAGAAACTTAACTTTATTGTAGTCAGGAGTACAACCAGAGATGAGCTTTTCGCGAAAGCATTCACGGAGCGTTTAATGACTGAGGCAACCAATTTTTATATTGACACCAGGACACAGCGGTCCAAAACGAATGTTGACCGTTTACAGGCAGAAGCGGATTCGTTGGAAAAAATGTTGAATCGGAAAACGTATTCTGTAGCACTTGCCCAGGATATTAATATGAATCCGGCCCGTCAGGTAGCGAGTATAAATACACAACTGGCGAGTAGAGATAAAATGGTACTTGAAACAATGTATGGTGAAGTTGTCAAGAATCTTGAGTTAGGTAAAATTGCTATGGCGCAGGAAACTCCGATCATCCAGGTTATTGATACGCCCATTCTGCCGTTGAAAAAAGAAAAACTGGGAAAAACGAAGGGGGTGATTATTGGAGGTTTGATGGGTGGTTTCTTCATTGTTATTTTTCTTACGCTGAGGAAGGTACTCAAAGATATACTGGCATAATTATACTATTCAGAGTGGATTGAAATCAGGAAATAATTTAGAATAATCATGGAACTAAAGAATAAAAGGGTTTTAATAACAGGTGCAGATGGCTTTATAGGAAGTCATTTGACTGAACGTTTACTAGAAGAGGGTTGTAAAGTGAAGGCTTTTGTATATTATAACTCTTTTAATAGTTGGGGTTGGCTCGATACATTATCGCAGGATCAGCTGTCCCAGCTCGAAATATTTTCAGGAGATATCCGGGATCCTAATGGTGTAAGAACCGCCATGAAAGACATTGATGTGGTGTTTCACCTGGCGGCACTAATTGCAATTCCCTTTAGTTATCATTCCCCTGACTCATATATTGACACGAACATCAAAGGAACATTAAATATCATACAGGCGGCTAAAGATCTCAATATAGAGAGGGTACTTGTCACCTCTACCTCGGAGGTATATGGTACTGCCCAATATATTCCTATTGATGAAAAGCATCCGAGGCAGCCGCAATCACCGTATTCCGCCTCAAAGATTGGTGCTGACTGTATTGCAGAATCGTTTTACAGGAGCTTTAATTTACCGGTAACAATTGTAAGACCCTTCAATACTTTTGGGCCGCGGCAATCGGCGAGGGCAGTAATCCCAACTATTATTTCACAATTACTGAATGGTAAAACTGAAATAAGTCTGGGAGACCTTACGCCTACCAGGGATCTTTTATACGTGAAAGATACCGCAAATGGATTTATTGAGATTGCTAAAGCGGATTCCTTGATCGGACAGGATTGTAATATTGCAACTCAATCTGAAGTGAGCATCGGTGATCTTGCTGCCAATCTGGTGAAACTCCTGAATCCAGCTGCAAGGATCGTTCAGGATGAAAACAGATTGAGACCTGAAAAAAGTGAAGTGTTTCGCTTGTATGGATCCAAAGAGAAGATTAGTCAGCATACAGCCTGGAAGCAAAAGTATACGCTGGAAGAAGGGCTAAAAGAAACGATCGAATGGTTTTCTATCCCTGGTAACCTCAGTAGCTATAAGGCAAACATATATAACATTTAAAGAATGGTTATGGATTTTGAGCCCATTATAAATTTCATCAGGACAGTTTTTAATCAGCAAGATACTTTTATACCATTACATGCTCCCCGTTTTACAGGCAACGAGAAAAAGTATGTTTTAGATACAATAGACTCCACTTTTGTTTCCTCTGTAGGTGCTTATGTTACGCAGTTTGAGAAGATGATGACTGAGATTACAGGCGCAAAATATGCTGTTGCTACCGTAAATGGCACAACAGCCCTGCACCTGGCACTTTTGCTGGCTGGTGTGAAAAATGGAGATGAGGTGATTACACAGCCGCTTACATTTGTTGCTACGGCCAATGCCATTGTTCATGCAGGTGGAATACCTGTATTTGTAGATGTGGACAGGGATACAATGGGGATGTCGCCAATAAGCCTGGAACAGTTTTTACACGATCACACTTATATTGATAGTAGCGGAGATTGCATCAACAAAGTATCCGGGAAGCGGATTGCAGCGTGCGTACCGATGCACACTTTTGGGTTTCCATTGAGGATACAGGATATTTCAAATATTTGCAGGAAATACAATATTGCTTTGGTTGAAGATGCTGCGGAGTCACTCGGTAGCTATTATAATGGCAAGCATACAGGTACAATCGGAAAAATAGGCACCTTCAGTTTTAATGGTAATAAAACCGTAACCTGTGGTGCGGGAGGAGCAATTGTTACTGATGATGAATCCATAGCATTGCATGCGAAGCATTTATCCACAACAGCAAAGCAGCCCCATGCCTGGGAGTTTGTACACGATGAGGTAGGCTATAACTACCGAATGTCGAATCTTAATGCAGCTTTGGCCTGTGCACAGCTGGAGCAACTGGAAATGATGTTGCAGAACAAACGGGAACTCGCCGATTTATATGCTGAATTCTTTACGGGAACAGACATAAAGTTTGTAAGGGAAATTGAGAACACAAAGGCTAATTACTGGTTAAATGCAATCATTTTGCCGGATCATACGGCCCAGCATTTGTTTCTTAAAGAAACAAATGAGCAGAAAGTAATGACAAGGCCAATCTGGAGATTGATGAATAAATTGCAGATGTATGCTGCATGCCAATCTACAGATCTCACAAATGCTTTATGGCTGGAAGAAAGAGTCGTTAATCTGCCAAGCAGTGTTAGATAATTATATTAAATACTAATAAATGGGAATACAAGAGTTTATTACAAAATTTGAGCAGCAGCTTGAAGATGTTGAGCCAGGCACAATCACAGCCGCCACTAACTATCGTGAATTAGAGGAGTGGGATTCAATGACCAGTCTCGTTATAATTGCTATGGTCGACAGGGAATATAATAAACAGATCTCGGGAAATGATATTATGAATGCTGCTACTGTTGAGGAGTTGTATAATATTATTGCGAAATAGAAGATAGTTTTCAACTATATAGTAATTGCATAATAATAGTTTGATTGATGCCAGAATCCCCGTTTAATCTTCAAGAGAAAACAATACTTATTACCGGAGCATCGTCCGGTATCGGTAAGCAAATTGCGATCTCAATTGCGTCGATGGGCGCGAAAGTTATTTTAGTGGCAAGAAACACTGAGAAACTAACGAACGTTAAGGAGCTGCTTGATGGGGCCGGCCATATTGTGTTATCATTAGATATTACAGATGAAATTGCAATTGCTGCGGCTGTTGATAAGATACCTCCTCTGGATGGAATTGTTCATGCAGCTGGTATATTGAAGCTTGCTCCAATAAAAATACTGGACTTCAATCAGTTAAAGCAGATTACCGAAACCAATTACCTGGCTCCTGTTAATCTTACACGCCTTTTGTTGAATAAAAAAAAGATTCAATCAGCCGCCTCGGTGGTTTTTCTGACTTCTGTGAATGGAGTTTATACTGCAGTTAAAGGTTTTGGAGCCTATGCCGGTTCAAAAAGTGCACTTAACAGCATAAGTAAAGTAATGGCGCTGGAATATGCATCCCGGAAGATCAGGTTTAATACCATCGCTCCTGGCATGATAAAAACAGAGATGTATCATGAGATGATAAAACAAGTGTCTGACGAGAGCGTGAAAGAAGATAAATTGAAGTATCCTTTAGGCGATTATGGTGAGCCGGAAGATGTTGCGAATGCAGCTATCTTTCTGCTTTCAGCTGCCAGCAAATGGATTACCGGAACAACTTTGGTTGTGGATGGAGGTTTAACAATTATATGAGGTTAAAGATGATAACACTTGATGCAATTTCATATTATTTACCGGAGGAAACATTGACCAATGATGACCTTCATGAATTATTTCCTGATTGGTCAGTAAATAAAATAGCTGCCAAAACCGGTGTGATAGAGCGCCGGATTGCAGCAAAAGATGAGTTTGCTTCGTCGATGGCTATCAAGGCAGCAAGCAAGTTGTTTGAGGAACATAAAATAACTCCTTCGGAGATACAATTTATTTTACTGTGCACGCAGAGCCCGGATTATTTTTTACCTACAACGGCTTGTATTGTGCAGCACGCTTTAGGTATTCCAACCACGGCAGGTGCCCTCGATTTTAATCTTGGTTGCTCCGGCTACGTATATGGCTTGAGCCTCGCTAAAGGATTAATTTGTTCCGGAGACGTGGAGAACGTTTTATTGATAACTTCAGAAACATACAGTAAGCATATTCATGATCACGATAAAAGCGTAAGAACTATTTTTGGAGATGCTGCCAGCGCAACTTTCATTAAAAGAAATGGTCACGGGGCAGACATAAGGGCTATTACTTTTGGTACTGACGGTAGCGGTGCGGAAAACCTCATAGTGAAAGGAGGTGGCATGCGCCATCCCCGTGTTTCAGATGCTGAAGGTACCATCCCCAGTCCTAATGGCTTATCTGGTACCACCTTATTCATGAATGGCGCCGAGATATTTTCGTTTACCCTCAGATCTGTGCCGGTGATGGTGAAACAGGTATTACAAAAGAATAGTCTGGAACAAGAGGATATTGATCTGTTTGTTTTTCACCAGGCCAACAAGTATATGCTTGATCATTTACGACTTAAACTTGGAATCCCGGAAGAGAAGTTCTTTGTTAGCATGGCCAATTGTGGAAATACGGTGTCATCTACCATTCCCATAGCCCTTAAACAGGCGGAGGAGCAGAAGAAGATTAAATCAGGTATGAAGGTATTGGTGGCTGGTTTCGGTGTGGGATATTCCTGGGGCGCAGGAATTATACAGTATTAACAGATTAAATAGTCCTTTGTCGGAAAAAATAATGATATGGGGAAACCACTGATTTTAATAGGAGGAGGAGGACATGCAAAATCATGTATCGATATAATTGAGGAATCAGGGAACTTTACAATTGAAGGAATTATTGATGTTCCGGATAAATTGGATTCGCAGGTATTGGGTTACAGGGTTATTGGGAATGACAATGATATTGCCGGACTGATAAAGCAGGGCTATTGGTTTCTCATAACCATTGGCCAGATTAAATCAGCACTGCCACGAACAAAGATCTGGCAATTATTGTCATCAAATAATGCAAATATAGCCACTGTGATTTCTCCATTGTCGCATGTTTCAAAATATGCTATTGTAAATAAAGGCAGTATCATCATGCATGGAGCTTATATCAATGCGGGAGCAGTAATCGGATGCAATGCTATCATCAATACAAGGGCTGTGATTGAGCATGACTCCACCATCGGTGATCATTGTCATATCTCTACCGGTGTATTGGTGAATGGGAGTTGTAAAATCGGCGAAGAAGTATTTGTGGGAAGTGGTGCAACAATTAACCATGGTGTAAGTATTGTCAATGATGTCAGGATAGGTTCCGGCTCATTAGTCCATAAGAATATTAAAGAACCGGGCACTTACATAGGTGTTCCATTTACAAGAATTGCATGAGCATGAATAGCACGATTATAATTGCAGAAGCAGGTGTTAATCACAATGGCAGCATTGAACTGGCAAAGGCGCTCATCGATGCGGCTTCCGATGCAGGAGTTGATTACGTGAAGTTTCAAACATTTAAAGCGGAAAATATAGCCAGTAAGCATGCACGCAAAGCGGATTACCAACTGAGAAATACCGGAATACAGGCCGAAGATCAGGTGAGTATGTTAAAGAAGCTTGAACTGACCCCCGAAGCCCATGACGAGCTTATTTTATACTGCAACGAAAAGAATATCAGTTTCCTTTCCACCCCATTTGATCTTGAAAGCATTGATTTACTCAAGTCAATGGGAATTAAGTTAGGAAAGATCCCATCAGGAGAAATTACCAATTTGCCATATCTGAGAAAAATGGCGCAAAGTTTTAAGGAGCTTATTCTCTCTACGGGTATGGCCACGATAGATGAAGTAGCAGCGGCATTGGATGTTATATTTGCCGAAGGTAAAACCGCGAAAGAAGTTACTGTACTGCATTGTACCAGCGAATATCCGGCACCAGTTGAAGATATCAATCTTAAAGCTATGCTTCAAATGAAAGAGAAATTTGATATTGCTGTTGGATATTCTGATCATACCCTGGGAATAGAAGTACCTGTTGCTGCTGTTGCATTAGGTGCCACTCTTGTGGAAAAACACTTCACGTTGGATAAGACTATGGAGGGACCAGATCATGCAGCCTCGCTCGATCCTACTGAGTTGAAGCAGATGGTAGCTGCCATCCGGAATATTGAAAAAGCACTTGGTACAGGAAATAAGGCTCCTACTGCTATCGAAGAGAAGAACAAATTGGTGGCAAGAAAAAGTATTGTGGCCGCTGCTGATATAAAGAAGGGGGAACTGTTTTCCGAAAAAAACCTCACTGTTAAACGACCGGGGAATGGTATCAGCCCGATGGAATGGGATCATGTTATTGGCAAAATAGCCGTGAAGGATTTTGAAGCAGATGAACTGATCACACTTTAAATAAGATAACTATGGAAATCCGTGATTATACAGGTGGAGATGAGAATGAGATAATAAAACTGTTCGAACTGGTTTTTGGGAAACCAATGCCTATAGCATACTGGCGCTGGCGGTTTAAAGATAATCCATGTAATAAGTACGCAATAAAACTGATGTGGAATGAACAGAAACTGATTGGTCATTATGCTGTTTCCCCCGTGTTATTGGATGTTGCAGGGAAACAGCAGCTAACAGGTCTTTCCATGACCACAATGACACATCCGGAGTACACAGGATTAGGAATATTCCAGCAATTATCTGAGGCACTCTACAAGGATATGATGCAGATTCACGGGATGACGGCAGTATGGGGATTTCCTAACAATAATTCCCACAGAGGATTTATTAAAAATCTGGACTGGAAAGATATAACAACCATACCAATGATGTCTTGTGATGTAGCCGTTATAACAGCTAAAAAGTCGGCATCGCTTAGTATCGTTACTAAGTTTACAACCCAGCATGAAGATTTGCACACAGGAATATTTAATAACTACAGGGTAAAAGTGAAGAGAAGCACGGAATATTTGAACTGGAGATATATTAATAATCCCTCCAATAAATATGTGATTCTGGAAAACACTTCCGGGGATGAAGGATTTGTAGTGCTAAAAGAATTCCAGCTTTCCGGTAAGAAAAAGGAATTAGATATTGTCGAATGGTGTTTCGCAGATAATGAGAGAATTACGAAAGTAGTACTTCAGCATCTTGCAGCATTATTTCCTGCGGAAGAGTATGAAAAATTTAATATTTGGATACCGCTGAAAGATGGCAGGCATTTATCTTTTGAGAAGCTAGGATTTAGCAACGGTCTGCCGGTAACTTATTTCGGAATCCGGAGCTTTGCTTCCCAGACGGTGGAATCCGCAGATAATTGGTGGTTCCAGCTTGGAGATTCAGATGTTTACTAATAACCCCACTGCAAATGATTCAAAAACGTAAAATATTATTTGTTACAGGTGCAAGATCGGAGTATGATATTATGCAGCCGGTACTTGAACAGTTAAATAACTGTAATGATATTGAACTGAAGTTAATAGTAACGGGAGCTCATCTTTCCGAGACATTTGGCAAAACAGTTAAGAATATAGAAAACGATGGATATGAAATTGCTGACAGGATCTATAATCTAGTCAGTAGTGAAGATAAAGTAGGAAGAGTGGTAGGAATAGGTACCCAGATTACAGGCCTGGCTCATGCTTTTGCACGGGAGCAACCGGACATTGTTGTGGTGGTTGGTGACCGTGAGGAGGCTATTACTGTGTCTATGACAGCTGCGTATTTAAGTATTCCGGTAGCTCATCTGGCTGGTGGCGATATTGCTAATGATGGCAATATCGATAACGCTGTCCGATATGCAACCTCCAAGTTTGCGCACATCCATTTTACTTTTCTTGAACAGCATGCCCAGGTATTAAGATTGCTGGGAGAAGATGACTTCAGGATTTTTAATACAGGGAATCCTGCATTGGATAAATTTGTTCATTGCCCGGTGATTCCAAAAAATGAAATTGCGCCGCTAAAGGTATTAAAAACAGGCAATGAGCCATATTTGGTTTTAATACAGCACCCAATTATAACCGAAGCCACTGATGCGGGCAAGCAGATAGTGGAAACATTGGAGGCAGTCGTTGATCTGGGCATAAAGTGTTTTATTAATTATCCCAATTCTGATGCAGGGAACTTCGCCATCATAGAGATGATAAGTAAATATGCCGGTGAGTATCCTGAAATTTTTTACCTGTTTAAAAATCTGGACCGGGTCAATTATATTAACTTACTCAGAAATGCCGCTGTGCTGATTGGAAATTCAAGTTCCGGTATATTGGAAGCGCCTTCCATCGGCCTGCCGGTTGTAAATATTGGTAGCCGTCAACGCGAACGGTTTAGTGCCGGAAATGTAATTTATGTTGACTATAACAGAGTGGAAATTGCAACAGCCATCCGGGAATCGATTTATAACCCTGTTTACCGTGCTACCGTAAAAGGCATAGTGAATCCTTACGGAGATGGCAATAGTGCAAAGAAAATAAGTGATGTGCTGAGAAGTATTTCTATAAATGATAAGTTGATATATAAAAATATCACTTATAAGGTTTAGTGATTTTATCTGATATAACTAATTGGTTATATTTTAATATCTATAGTATTATGGCAAATATTATTATTATATCTGCACATCCTGATGACGAGGTAATAGGTGCTGGAGGTACATTACTGAAGCATACGAAGAATGGCGATAACATTTTTTGGCTGATTGTTACCAAACTGTTTGAAGAGTATGGATTCAGTCAGGAAAGAATTCATAGCCGTCAACAGGAGATTGAAAAAGTTGCCAGCTTATTGGGGATAAAAGAGACCTTTCAACTCGACTATCCTACGATGCATTTACATGGCGCCTCGCTAATAGAAATGGTTCCGAAGATCTCAGATATTTTTAAACAGGTAGACCCGGAATATGTGTATGTTATGAATCGGTCGGATGCACATAGTGATCACAGGGTTGTTTTTGACGCGGTTGTGGCATGTACTAAATCATTCCGGTATCCCGGAATCAAAAGAGTGCTAATGTATGAGTGTCTCTCGGAAACAGAGTTTGCACCTGCCTTGCCAGAGAAAGTATTTATGCCTAATTACTATGTGGATATTTCTGCATTTATAGAAGATAAACTCTCCATAATGGAAATATATGAATCAGAATTAGGAGAACATCCGTTTCCCAGAAGTCTGGAAAATATCAGAGCACTAGCGCATTTCCGGGGTGCGAGTGTGGGTGTAAGATACGCGGAAGCTTTTCAATTGATCAAATTTATTGATAAGGTCTAATGGAATTTACTAAACATCTTATATCAGGAAATGCCAGTATTAAAGATGCGCTTAATAAACTGAATTTATTGGCGATTGATGCTGTACTGTTTGTTGTAGATGATAGCAATAGACTGATCGGATCACTTACTGATGGTGACATCAGGAGAGGATTTATCAAGGGCCTTACATTTGATACTCCCATAATGGAGTATATCCAACCAGATCCTATATTCATTTATAAGGATAATTATTCTATTGATCAACTGGAAATATTCGCAAAAAAGAATTTAAAAATAATCCCGATAATAGATAACAACCGTAGGATTATTGACATTCTGAACCTGCGTATTAAGTCATCGTTGTTGCCGCTGGATACTGTATTGATGGCAGGGGGAAGAGGAGAACGTTTGATCCCGCTCACAGACAAATGTCCCAAGCCGTTGTTGAAAGTTGGGAATAAACCTATTATTGAACACAATATAGACAGATTAGCCAGTTACGGAATAAACCGTATCATCATAAGTATCAGGTATCTGGGTGATCAGATAAAAGCGTATTTCAATGATGGCTCTTCCAAAGATGTGAATATTCAATATGTTGAGGAAGATGTTCCTTTAGGCACCTTTGGGGCGCTAAGCCTGGTCGAGTCGTTCAATACAGAGAATATTTTATTAATGAACTCTGACATCCTGACCAACATTGATTTTGCTGATTTTTACAAATCGTTTATTGATGCCGACGCAGATTTAATGGTGGCGAGCATTCCATACCAGGTGAAAGTTCCTTATGCCGTATTGGAAATAGATAATGGCCAGGTAATTTCATTTGATGAAAAGCCTACCTACAGCTATTACTCAAATGGGGGAATCTATCTATTTAAAAGAAGCCTGCTTGAGTTCCTGCCAGTAGGTTCTTTCTATAATGCTACCGATTTTATGGAA
Source organism: Chitinophaga sp. RCC_12 (assembly GCF_041360695.1). Taxonomy (NCBI): domain Bacteria; kingdom Pseudomonadati; phylum Bacteroidota; class Chitinophagia; order Chitinophagales; family Chitinophagaceae; genus Chitinophaga; species Chitinophaga sp. RCC_12. The sequence continues at coordinate 215,187 of NZ_JBFUPS010000002.1, read as the reverse complement.
ATGCTGATTTCAAAAAAACGGAAAGTGGTTCATTATCCAATTCTTGGCTATTGGCTGGATATAGGAAGACATGAGGATTTTGAGAAGGCCCAGAATGACATTAAACATATCAAATTCTAAAATGAGTATATTAATTACCATATGTGCCAGGGGAGGGTCCAAAGGAATACCAGGAAAGAATATACGTTCCATGGCCGGTAAACCCTTGATCGGTTATACCATTGAGATGGCGAAGAATTTTGCATCAACAAAGAACTGTGTAATAGCTCTTTCTACGGACTCGGAGGAGATTATTAGCACCGCGGCGGGTTTCGGACTGACTACCGATTATAAAAGGAGCGCTGAACTTGCAACAGATACTATTGGTAAAATGCCGGTGATTATCGATTTGATGCATTTTGAGGAGAAGAAAAGGGGAGTAACATTTGACTATCTGATTGATCTTGATATAACTTCTCCTTTCAGAACAGCCAACGATCTCGACATAGCGCTGCGGATGCTGACGGCTGATGAGGAAGCAGTGAATATTTTTTCTGTTAGTCCGGCTAAACGGAATCCGTATTTCAACATGGTAGAAGTGAATAAAAACGGGTATTTTGAACTGGCAAAAAAGGGAGAATTTGTAACGAGGCAGTCCGCACCCAAGGTTTACGACATGAACGCTTCATTCTATATCTATAAGAGAAGATTTTTTGATGGCGGGTTTCATACAGCTGTTACGAATAGATCGCTTGTATATGAAATTCCTCATATGTGCTTTGATCTTGATGATGAGGTTGACTTTGACTTTATGGAATACTTGTTGGTCAATAATAAACTGGATTTCATATTATGAAAGTACTGATCATTGGCCTCGGATCAATTGCTCAAAAGCATATTCAGGCATTAACAAACATCAGTAGCGGTGAAATTTCGTTATATGCTCTTCGTAGTAGCGCGTTACCCAATCAAGTTCCTGACATTACCAATATTTCTTCTATCGGGGAGGCGGGAGTTTCTTTCGATTTTGTTATAGTTTCCAATCCTACTTTTTCTCATTACGATACGCTCCGCAAATTACTGGATTATAACATTCCACTTTTTATTGAAAAACCACTTTTTCATACACTTGACGGTGGGCAGCAATTGGTTGACCAGATCATTAGTAGTAAAGTAAAAACTTATATAGCCTGCAATCTGCGATTCCATCCATGTATTGTATTTATTAAAGATCTGCTCCGCCAGAAGCGTCAACGGATAAACGAAGTGAACATCTATGCTGGTTCGTATTTACCAGACTGGAGGCCGGGAATTGATTACAGACAGGTTTACAGCGCAAATGAAAAAATGGGAGGCGGAGTACATCTTGACCTGATCCATGAACTCGACTATGTGACCTGGCTTTGGGGAACACCTAATTCATCAGCCGCTACCCTTAGAAGCACTTCTTCATTGAATATCGACGCCGTTGATTACGCTAATTATCTCCTTCAGTATGAGCAATTCACCGTTAATATTGTACTGAATTATTATAGAAGAGATACAAAAAGGACCTGTGAAATATTATTTGAAGACAATACTGTTTCTATAGATTTGATAAAGCAAAAGGTCTGGTGTAATGAGGAATTGATATTTTCATCAGACATAGATCCACTGTATACATATAAAGAACAGATGAAGTATTTCATCTCAGCTATAAAAGAGGATAACGGTTATATAATGAATGATATCCAATCTGCTTTTAATGTTTTAAAAATTTGTTTGAATGATGAGCAAGTTAAAAGATAAGGTGATTGCTGTTACAGGAGGAAACGGGCAATTGGGCAGCAATTTTGTTACATATCTGCGTGACCATGGTGCAAAGGTAATTGCTATTGATAAGGTAATTACCACTGAAGATGACTTTAACCTGTGCGCCGACGTGACAGATGAGCATTCCATCAAACAGGCTTTGCAGATAATTCTGGACAGGTTTGGCGCTATTGATGGATGGGTGAATAATGCTTATCCAAGAACCGACGACTGGGGTAGACTTCCGTTTAACGAGGAATCAATGGAATCGTTTGAGAAGAATGTTAACTGGCATTTAGTCGGCTACGTAAAATGCTGCCAGATTGTACTGAATCAGATGATGAAGCAAAAAAAGGGCTCCCTGGTAAATGTTGCATCTATTTATGGTATTACCGGACCTGATTTTACGATATATGAAGGAACACCAATAATAAACCCTTCTGCATATGCAGCTATAAAAGGTGGAGTCATTAATTTTACCAGATATCTTGCAGCCTTTTATGGTCCTCATAATGTTAGGGTGAACTGTATTTCCCCGGGCGGCATATTTAATCATCAGCCAGAGAAATTCATTGAACAATATGAACATAAAGTTCCTCTAAGAAGACTTGGCACACCTTCAGATATTTCGCCTTCTGTTGGATTTTTGCTAAGTGATGATGCCGTATATATCACGGGGCATAATCTGGTTGTTGATGGCGGGTGGACTGTCATTTAATGACCTAATACTAAAAACGTAATTCAAACGATCCGCGTAATGTTGGGTAAGTACATCAAAATATATTTGTGGCAGTTTATTTCTATCCTGCTGAATTTCGGAACTTTATTCGTAGTAACACCTTTTTTGTCTTCAAATAAATCGTTATTTGGTATCTATACCATTATAGTTTCATTGAACATTTTCCTGTCTTACGCGGATTTTGGTTTCATTTCCGCCGGGTTAAAATATGCAAGTGAATCATACGCCAGAAACGACAGGAAAGGAGAAATAAAGATTGTGGGATTTGTTGCATTTATCTTCACAGTATTTGTGGGATTATTCCTGGTTATTATGCTGGGCATTTCTTTTCGTCCTGATTTAATTGTTAATGGCCTTAAACCTGACGAAACAAAAACTGCCAGTACCTTACTGGTTTTATTGGCTTTGTTTTCTCCAACCTTTATCCTGCAGCGTATGTTGCAGGTCATTTTTTCGGTAAGGATGGAGGACTATCATTTTCAGCGCCTGCTGATAGTATCCAATTTGTGCAAAATATTGTCTACTTTTTATTTCTTTGGAAGAGGAGAATATTCGCTGGTGGGGTATTTTCTATTTACCCAAGTATGTAATGCGGTAGCAATGATAGCAGGATTGTGGCAGGTGAAAAAGCGACTGAATTATGATCTGTTTTTTTTACTTCGCTCGTTTAAATATTCCAGGGAGTTATTTGATAAAACAAAGAAGCTAGCCTTTAGCTCCGTTTTTCTCACAGTCTGCTGGATACTTTATTATCAGCTTGATCCTTTTGTAATTGGGAAAATGATCGGAGCGGATGCGGTGGCGGTGTATGCTATTGGTCTTACTATGCTGACCTATATCAGGTCGTTGTATGGGATCTTGTTTTCGCCATTTACAGCAAGATTTAATCACTATCTCGGAGCCAACGATATTGAGGGGCTGAAGCGGGTTTTTGTGAATGTCCTGGTAATAACCCTACCGTTAACACTTTTTCCCGTTATTTGCCTTTCCATCACTTCTGAGGCGTTAGTTATTAACTGGGTGGGACATGGCTATGCTTCCTCTGTATTTATCACACAATTGCTGATACTTTGTTATAGCTTAAGTTTTATCTCGTCTCCGGCGGGTATCCTCATTATGGCGTATGAAAAGGTGAAGATGATATATGTTACAAGTGCTATGTTGCCAGTTATTTTCTGGGTTGGTATCGCCGTTACCTATTCATTCTGGGGACTTACTTCCTTTGCGATATTCAAGTTGTTGTCGTTTGTTTTGTCGGCACTGGCGTATTTTTTTATGAGTTGTAAATTATTACAATTCAACGTGAAGGATACAATAAGAACCGTATTATTACCGGCAGTTTTACCAGCTCTGGCAGTAATAATATCATGTATATTTGTTAAATCGTACATACCGATAGGACATAACAGGTTAAACCTTTTCTGGTATTTACTTATCATTGGTACTATTTGTCTGATGGGATTATTTTTATATTACATCTGTTCCCGTATTTTCAGAAAGTATGTATTAGAGATGATAAGCCAGCTAAAACCAAAACTTTTTTTTAAATAAGACTAAATGGAACGTGCATTTGTTGGTATTCCTGAAAGGGATTTTAACAGGGTCTTTATTGTGGAAGACAGGAACCACTGGAATTCTTGTAAACCATTGTTTAATGAAGAAACAGATCTCGTGTTGGTAATAGATCTGGGCTTGATGAAAATGCTGAAAAAGGAAAAAATAGAAGTTTTTTATTTAGATAATATACTTGACAGAAATTACCTTGAAGAGAGAAACTATGAACTGCATCATTTTCTGAATAAGTGGTATCTCGACAAAGATGGAAATGACATTATTGTTTATAAAGGAGTGCCGGTTGGAAGCGCTTATCTTTTAAACATACTTAATGATGTGACCTATAACTTTCACTTCTTTATTTATTTGAGTGCAGTCAAGGTTGTATCATGCAGGGAAATCATTTGTGCGGTAACGGATGAGGTAATCAAAAAGTGGGTGAAGATACTTCTCCCCGCGGCAAGATTTATAGAAGAAGTGGATCGGAGCGAAGTGCCCACTTATTATTTCCCGATATCTGCCTGGATGGAGGAGAAAATGAAAACGGATACATTTGCAAAAAAAATAAAGCGTTGGGGGGTAGGCCTGTTCGAGTATATAGGCAGGGTAAGAGAAACCTTAATGAGAAACGACGCTCCCGCCATTTACCTGCAAAATTATCATCCAACTTTTCCTATCATTGATGAACTTAAAAAGAATCGTGATGTCAAAGTCATCATGGCAAATTATTCGAGCCCGGTTAACGCGTTAAAAGAACGGAGGGTATTTTACCGTAACAGAACGATACCCGCTGATATAATAGAATCCAGCCTGACCGCTTTCAAAAACAGGTCATTTTACGACTGGAAAATTGATGGCTTTGATATAGGTGCCAATTTGCTGGAATTGATTGTTCCCAAATTACCCAAACTCCTGCAAAGTGCTTTTTCGAGGATTGAGGATATTGAGAATTATTTTGGTCCGCAAGATGTGCGGCTAATGGTACCTGTAACAGAGCTGTGGCTTGAGAATAACCTGATCATCAATTATTGTAAGTTAAAAGGTATCCCGGTTTATATGATCATCAATGGCTTATTGGTGAATAACTTTTCCTATGATGCGAGAAGAGTCGATTGGGTAAATAGTTATAGTGAGGCGATTAAGGAAGATTACTTTGGAGGAATGGATAATGCAATCTGTCTTGGCGACCCGAGAATGGACCATTATAGCAATCAGCAGCCTAAGGTTATTGACAGGGAGAATCCTGTTATTATTATTGGTGCGGGAGGTTATAATCTTATTGATATGAACTCCTATTTAGCCTACGAATTTGACTTTCTATATGATTTACTGGAAGTTTTATCGGATCTTGAAAGGGAGGGCTACAAACATAGTATTGTGTTGAAAGTCAGGGAGAATGGCTATGCTTCACAGTATAGTCGTTTTTTGGATGAATACTTCCCACATATGAAAGTGCGGATTGAACAGCAAAAACCATTTAAAGAGGTAATAGCAGAAGCTGACTTTTATCTTTCTTTTTATTCACAAACATTGTTTGAGGCATCTATCCTCGGAATACCAGCATTGTACTATAAGAAAGACCAGCATATCATCAACAAACCATTTGATGGTAAATCAGAGCTTGTAACGGCGTTTGATAAAACGTCCCTTAAAGAGAAGATCATTGCGTTCTATAAAGAAGATCCGATTTATGATGTTTTTCTTAAGAAATCAGTTCTTGAGAAATATATTGGTAAACTTGATGGAAAAAACCTGGACAGAAATCTTCAGTTTATCAACAGATTTTTGAGTAAGAACAGAAAGGAAAATAACTAATCTGTTCACCTGACTATTTAACACAGAAGAAGTATTCCAATGAGAAAAGTTCTGATTTACAGTGATTGTTTTGTTTATAGTGGAAGTGAAAATGTCATTGAAAACATTTTGCGCTCAGAAGAAATCCAGGAGGAGTTCTTGTTGAATTTCTATTATGCCTATAATAAAGAATACGAGAAGGGGATCAAAAGAAAGTTTGGCGGAGCCGAAAATGTAAAGTCAGTAAAAAAACTTATCAATCCGTATCCGCAATGGGGACATCCATTGCAATCCGGAGAAATAAAAGGAAAGGCAAAGCGTATTTACACGAGGGTGTTATATACACTAGGACTGGTTTTTAATAAGATAGGGCTTCTTCAGTTGTATAATGGCCTCGTATTATTCAGGCTTTTCAGAAGGGAACGGCCTGATATATTATTGATCAATAATGGGGGGTATCCCGCAGCTGAAACATGCAGAATAGCTGCAATTGCCGCCAGGATTGCAGGGATCAGAAGTGTGCTTTTTGTAGTTAATAATATGGCATATCCGCAAAAGAATATTTGGGATAAATGGAAAGACAGATATATTAACAAGTATGTCAGTTACTTTATAACGGCTTCAAAAGCTGCGAGTGACCGGCTGGCTGAGGCCAGGAATTTTGACCAGCAAAAGTGCTTCAATATTCCCAATACGTTATTAACCCAGACAGAAGAAACGAGTATTGCCGGATCAGGGATTTTAAGGCGTGAGTTTGGTGTTGATGATGATAGTATCGTAATGGGGGCCGTGGGGCTGTTGACCCGTAGAAAAGGCTATCACGTCTTAATTACAGCAGTGGCCATGTTAAGACAAAAACAACCATTGGCCAGGTATAAGCTGGTAATATTTGGTGAAGGAGAGGAAAGGTCTGCACTCGAGAAGCTCATAAAGGATTATAATCTGGATGATGTCGTTATTTTGCCGGGCTTCAGGCCAAATGTAATGGAGTATGTGAGGGATATGGATATATTCATAACACCTTCAATTGCCAATGAGGACTTCCCATATGTCATCATAGAAGCAATGATGATGGGTAAGCCAGTAGTTGGCTCAAGGGTAGCCGGTATCCCGGAGCAGATTGATAACGGGGTGACTGGCTATGTTGTTGCTCCCGATGCTCCGGACGAATTGGTAAATGCTATTCAAAAAATGTTGGACAAAGAAAAAATAGCAACCATGGGGCGTAGCAGTCGGGAGCGATATTTCGAAAAATTCAGCAATCGTCTGATAATGAAACGTTATCTGGAAGTTTTTCGATCGATTTAAACTTTACCTGCTGTTAGCCGTTTTTTTCGCATAAAACAATGTTGTTCAGATATAGGGTTTTCCGCTTAGGCAGGATCTTACTGAGCAGCAGGGCAGAAAGATTCATCCAGATAACCACCACCCTCCAGTAGATACCATTGATGATTCGTATCCTGGATTTGTAGGAAACCATATGGATAATCTGAAGTTGCATGATGGCCTGAATACTGTCACCGGTTTTCTCAATAGATAACACATTAAAACCATGTTTACCCAGCAGCTCCTTTAGTGCGAAAACAGTGTAACGGGCGTAGTCATAAGGCTCTTCGTGTTCGGGGAAGGCAAAAGGACAGGTGATCAGCATTTTTCCACCTTTTTTCATTACCCGGTTTATCTCTTTAAGTATATCATCCAGATTGAAAACATGTTCAAAAACCTCACTACTGAACACCGCATCAAAATGTTCATCGGGAAAAGGAATGGTTTTCCCGTCATAGAATACGTCTACCGGCTCGTCATCATGCAAGTGTGCGGGGTTGTACAGGTCAACACCAACATATTCTTTTACATCAAATAAGCTTCGATATGGTTTGGATCCGCAACCAAAATCCATTAAGGTGCCTTTTAATTGCGGGCAGTATTTCTTTACAGCCTTTAGGATGCCATTACGGACAAGATAAATAGGGTAACGGATATCCGGATTAAAATTATACGGTACTTTATCAGCAGACATAATATAGCGAAGTTATTATTGCTTAATGGCGATTCTTCCGGTATCATCAATACGACTCAGGAAAACAGGAAATTGATATTCATCGAAATACTCGTCTACAGCTTTTCTGGCGCCCTTCCAAAAGCCGTAGTCGTCAATAATAAGAATTCCTCCTCTTTGAAGAAGAGGGAAAAGGTGAATTAACTCATGCTTGGTTGATTCATACCAATCTGTATCCAACCGGAGTAAGGCAATTTTTTGAGGTATCCTGGCAGGAATAGTGTCTTCTACCTTTCCGGCTATATAGTTTATTTTTTCAGGGTTGTATTGGCTCAGCCCCATAGTTTGCTTTACAGTGTCCAATGCGGAGTAAGCCCATATGAGTCCTTTTTTCGCCTGGTCCTGTTGCAAAAGGTCAGAGGCATCTTCTCCATTAAAGGTTTCGTCTTCGGCTGAGGGGGCAGACATTCCTTCAAACGTATCGTACAGAAACAATTCCCTGTCGGTATCATTTAAGGCCTTCAGTGTCTCAGCAATAGCCAACATACTGCCACCTTTCCAGACACCACACTCCACAATATCCCCCTGAATTTTATATTTATGTATATACTTTACTGCTTCAATAAGACTAAAAACCCTTTCCTGGCTGGTCATTGTAAATGGGGCAACCTTGGCGCAGATACGTTGGTGCTCAGCTTCAAAATCTGCTGGAAACTTCGGTGAAGAATCAAGACGGTTGATAATTTTTCGATAGATTTTCTTTATCATAGTCGTAAACAAATATTATATGCTGAAATAATGAAACATAAATTGGCTTTTAACCGGTTTATGTACTACATGCTTATTAAAATAGTTGTATAAATGCAATGGCCTATATTTGTCAGCACATCTCGATTTCCGGCATCTAATTATCTTTGGCAGACGTTGCTCATCCTTTCGACGGGAACCCCAACCATATAATATACAGAGATATCGTTTTCATAAGATTTAAAGATATTGAAAAAAAATGATCTCTTCTTGTTTATCCCTGTTTTTTGCTGTAAACTTGCGCTAGCAAGGTATTTTGTCTCTGCTGAGAGCGTTTTATTAATTGTAAACAATTTCACCCTAACTTGTTTCCCTTTAAGGAACGGAATCCGGAATTCTCAGTATCGTTGCCGGACTAGTTGCACCAGGTATAGGAAGGACGTCAAGCTTTAAAATCATCAAAACAAGCACGCTTAGATATTTATCATGTTCATCAAAGAATTGAGCGATAAACTGAAATTTTGGAGGCTAGCCGACAGGATAGGGCCTGACATACCTTCTACACATTGGAAGCTACATTTTCAGTCGACCATGTTGAAACTTTGCCGGAAAAAGTTTTATCATTTTGATAAAACCGCCCAGTTCCGGGCCGGAGCATATGCTGTGGGTTGTTCACAGATATCGATAGGGAAGCGGGTGGTTATCCGGCCATGTTCACACTTACATGGGGCGTCTGCCAATCTTGACGTTAGTATCACTATTGAAGATGATGTGCTGATAGGGAGTGGTGTTCATATTTATGTAACAAATCATAATTTTGACAATCCTGAAATACCAATTTATTACCAGGGACATTATCCGTCCATGCCTGTAGTGCTGAAAAAAGGATGTTGGATAGGAGCTAATGCAATTATTCTTCCCGGGGTAACTGTCGGGGAAAACAGCGTGATTGGGGCCGGATCAGTTGTAACCAGATCTGTACCAGATAGAGTGGTTGCCGCGGGAATTCCTGCCAAAGTAATAAAATCGCTGGAAGATGCAGCTAAGAAAAGCTGAGGTACGGAACAGTTTTCAAGGCCTTTTGCCACTATCGATTGGATATCAGCAGTTTGTGCCAGAAGCACTGGTCTTTCCGACCTTTTATAATTGGTTAATCCAAATATTTTTATGAACCGTCAGCAGGCGAATATATCAGTAGTATCGGCTAATTACAATAATGGAAAATATCTCCGTCAGTTTATTGACTCATTGATGAACTCCTCGTTGCTACCGAGGGAGATCATAGTAGTTGACGATGGATCTAAAGATGATTCTGTAAGGATCCTGACAGAAATTGCAGGAGAAACTGAGATACTAAAACCGGTATTCCTGAACAAAAACCAGGGTTTCGCCAATGCACTTAATGCAGGATTAAAAATGGCCTCTGGTGATTATATCTTAAGGCTTGATCCGGATGATTTCGTACACGAAGATCGCATCAGGTTACAATATGAGTTGTTGGAGCGTAACCGGGAACTGGACGTAGTGGGTAGCAATGCTGCTTATTTTGATAGCGATACAGGTAAAATTATTTTCAAAACCAACTTTCCAGCTACTTACGAAGAAATAAAAAAACGCTACCATACTGCTATGCATGGAGTATTGCATGGAACCGTAATGGGTAAAACGGCGCTTTTCCAAAAATATGGTTATCAACAGGAATATGTCCCTGCCGAGGATTATGCTATCTTTGCCAGGATGATTGCAGATGGTGCTGTTATGCAAAACCTGACAGCATCACTTACATTTGTTCGCATACACGCAGGAAGCGTTTCAAACGACCTTAAATACAAAGCAATCCGCGAACCTTATGCTATTTGTAATGAATTGTTTCACACCAGCTATGGGCCGTTGAGATCAAAGCTTACATATTATCATCTGAAATTTTATCGCAGGTTTCTCTTTCAGAAAAATCTTTTGAAACGGATGTGGTATCTTTTCCTGGCAATTAGCCTTAATCCGGCTAAATTAGTGGCTAGAATAAAACGCCAGTAAAAAGTAAGTTAAAAGTATGCAGCATCTAATTTCAGTCATAGTACCTGTTTATAACGCGGAGGCATATATTGCTGATACTATTGATTCAGTATTGCAACAAACATATACTAACTGGGAATTGTTATTAGTGGATGATTGTTCTACTGATAATAGCGCATCAATTATCAGGGCATACGTGGAAAAGGATGATAGGATTAAGTACTTTAAACCTGCACAGAACTTTGGAGGCCCCGCCGGACCGCGTAACATGGGAATCAGAGAGTCAGCCGGCACTTATCTGGCTTTTTTAGATGCAGACGACATTTGGCTTAGCGATAAGCTGGAACGCCAGTATCAGGTAATTACTACAGAGAATGTGGACCTGGTGTCTACTAACATTTTCTTTTTCGGAGATCGTGTAAAAACCTGGTCTCCAAAGTTGCCGGCATTACCTACACTTGGGGAGATGTTGCTGCATAATAAAATCTGTACCTCATCGGTAATGGTACGAAAAACGCCGGATGTTATATTTGAAGAAGAGAAGAGGCTTATCAGTGTAGAAGATTATTATCTCTGGCTAACTTTGTTTTTTAAAGGATATAAAGTCAGGATCATTACGGAGCCATTAGTCAAATACAGGGTAACAGCCAACTCGCTGATACATAAAAATGAATTTATTTCAATTCTGAAAGCCAATTATGTCGTATCCAGACTGGTAGTTGATTTCAAGTATACCAACTGGATATTGATGAGGGTGTTTTTTAGAGCAGTTAAGGATCTTGCAAAGTTGCGGGTAAAAAAAGTAATCGGTAAATGAATACAATACAGGTCAATAAGGAGCTCTCTGGCGGAATAGTGTGGTCGAAGCAAAAGCTCCGGGAAAAGATCCTGCTCTCTTTATTGACTTTTCAATTATTACTGCCGGTCATCTGTCTTTTAGTATTTATTTATCTGGGCAAATTTTTAAACCCGTTCGGGGCATATTTTCTTATTTCGGTATCCGTTCTTGTATTTACATTTATTTGCATTTCAAGAGCGGCGAGCCCCGCAATTTATACTCATTTCATTGGCTTTTTGTTATTGCAGGCGGTTACAGTGCTCGGTCATATTGCAGCTTTAGGAGTTGCAGATGGTGCACTGGAAGGCCTGAGAACAATTTCTAATTTTTATTTTTACTGGTATCTCGGTTATGCCTGCTATTTCACGTTTTACAGAACCGGTAGAATGGAAGTTTTGCTCAGGTGGATTATCAGTGCAGGACTTTTTATAGCAGCAGTAAATATTATTCACTTTTTCTTCAATACGATATTGGGTAATTATGCGGCTGTAAAATCATACCTGGAAATACTGAACCAGAATCTCGCTGATTACCTGGATATGGAAGGAACTAATGGTTTTTTGAGGCATGCAGGGTATTTTCTGGATACGCACAGCCAGTTTTACATCCCTCTTGCCACACTTATTATCCTGCAGATAGAGAAATTCCCCGTTAAAATGAAGGGATGGAAGATTGCCCTGATCGTTGTGTCTATCTTACTGTCGGGAGTAAAAACTGCCTATCTTATCATGCTGCTGATGTGGCTTATTATATTGATGAGAACCAATGTTAAAGCCGCCATTAATTTTTTTCTGGCATTGATTGTGCTCAGTATTGCGGTCATGTTGTTTTTTAATGAAATGATAGTGAATATGGTTGTAATGATCTTCACGCATGATATGGATATTTTGGTGGAGCATATTTATCACAACCCTATCCGTTTGTTTAATGACTATACGCTGGTTTTTTTTCTGGGGGGAAACCCCGGACTTGTTGAAAAAATCTATTCAGAAGTATATCTGATCACTACTATGTACTTCATTGGATTGGCAGGACTTCTTTTATATTTGTCACCTTTAATTGTGTTGCTTTTTAATAGGAATAAAAAATATTTTCTGGGTTTAATCATTTTTGTTTATTTCATTTTTACGTTGTCGCATTACCCTGTCTTTAAGGTAGGGATTAACAATATTGTCAGTGCGCTGCCAGTGGTGTATTTATTAGCCGCGATTAATGATTTTAAAATTAAGAAATGATAAATAGTAGAGTAAGATGAAAATAGCCATATTAGGCACAAGGGGAATTCCCAATAATTACGGAGGATTTGAACAGTTTGCCGAGTATATTTCTGTGGGCCTTGTTGAGTTAGGACACGAGGTAACTGTATATAATCCGCATTTTCATGGTTATCAGGAAGATACTTTTAAAGGGGTAAAGATTGAGAAAGTGAAAAGCCCCGAGCAGAGCATCGGAGCTGTTGGGAACTTTATTTATGATTACAGATCCCTTAAGCATGCGCTGACAAAAGACTTTGATCTCATTTATGAGGCAGGATATGGTACGGCATCTCCATCTTACTTTCTACTGAAGAACAGTAAAATTCCGGTGTTAACCAATATGGATGGACTGGAATGGAAGCGTTCTAAATGGAATTTTATTACCCGCCGGCTGATGCGGTATTTTGAGACGTTGGCTATAAAAAAATCTCATTACCTGATTTCCGATAATCTGGGAATTCAGCAATATTATAAGGAGTTTCATAATACGGACACGATTTATTTGCCATACGGTGCGGATGCAGTTTATGATTTTGAGGAGAAACTGTTGTCAGAGTATGATCTCAAGGCTAATGAGTACTTCCTTCTGGTTGCCAGGCTCGAGCCTGAAAACAGTATTGCTATGATATTGGATGGATACCTTGAATCAGGGCATTCTTCTCCATTTATTGTTATCGGAAACCATCAGAACAAATATGGAAATTATCTGAAAGAAAAATATAAAAATAAGAATATAAGATTTCTTGGAGGGGTATATGATAAACAAAAGCTGGATTCGCTCAGGTGTTATTGTAAGGCCTATCTGCATGGGCATACCGTGGGAGGAACCAATCCTTCATTATTAGAAGCAATGGCTTCAAATGCTTTTATTTTTGCGCATGGTAATAACTTTAACAGAGGGGTATTGGGAGCAAACGCGCTTTATTTTACTAGTAGCCGCGAGCTTGCAGTATCTATTTCAGAAGTAGATATGCTCGCTGCAAAAAATAAAGATGGTTTTCTGTCGGGTAATAATAGCAAGATTAACAACTATTATAATTGGAAACGTGTTATTAAGCTTCATGAAGAAGTTTTTGCTGATGTAATAGCGGGAAATAGAAAAAGTTTTTCCCGGCGTAAAAGTTAGAAAAATGAATCATATGAAAATTAGATCTTTTCAGCTGCTCCTGCTTTTGATGAGTGCGATAGTCGCCATTCCTGTTTCAGGCCAAAGAACAAAAAAGAAAAAGAAAATAACCCAAACAACTAAGTCTGCGGCTACTGCCCCGTTTAGAATCATTGGGTATTTCTCTAATTGGGGACCGGTAACAAAAATTAAATATGATAACATTACCTGCGTAAATTTTGCTTTCCTAAAGCCAATGCCAGATGGTACAATTGCCAATGATAAGACCTATGACAAGCTATATGATATTGTAGCCAATGCAAGGCCTAAAAAAGTGAAAGTAATTGCGGCGCTTGGCGGACAATACACAGATAAGACATTCTCAAAGATTGCGGAAAGTGACGCGCTGATGGATAAGTTTGTTGATAATGTAATGGCTATCGTCGACAAATATCAACTGGATGGTATCGATTTAGACTGGGAATATCCAAAATTTAATTCAGATGAGCCGCAGAAGTTGGTACAGTTAGCTAAAAAGTTTTCTGTGAGGCTTCACCAGAAAGGGAAATTATTAACCATGGCTGTATCAGGTAAGCCTAAGTGGGGCGCTTTAGCGCCAGATGAATTATATCCGGTGGTAGATTATTTTAATATTATGGCTTACGATGATATGGAACAAGCTTCGCACTCAAGCTATGATTTCGCTGTAAACTGCCTGAACTATTGGATTATTGACCGCAAGCTTCCCCGGGAGAAGGCGAATCTTGGTTTACCTACCTACGGCCGTAACCCTAAGGTAGTGCCGCCGTATTACAAAGACCTGATAAGTAAAGGTGCTGATCCCAACGCAGATTCTTTTAATGGAGTCTATTATAATGGGATAAACACCATCAAGAAGAAAGTTGATCTTGCCATGAGAAATGTGGGTGGGATTATGATATGGGAGATAAATGGTGACACCGACGATGACAAAACTTCACTCATCAGGGCCATGAAAGAGGAGACTAAAAGTAAACCAAGCTCACAAATTAATAAAAGTAAAAATATGAAGGTTGTTCAATAACAATAACCATATCTTGTGAGTATTTTTGCGGAGAATTAATATCAATAATGAAAAAAGCTATTATAACTGGAATTACTGGCCAGGATGGAGCCTACCTGGCACAGTTACTTTTGGATAAGGGATATGAGGTTCATGGTATTAAAAGAAGGAGTTCCCTTTTTAATACAGACAGGATTGACCATATCTATCAGGACCCGCATGAAAGAGGGGTCAGGCTTAAACTGCATTATGGGGATCTTACCGATTCCACCAATCTTATCCGTATCATCCAGGAGGTACAACCTGATGAAATTTACAACCTTGGTGCCATGAGCCATGTACAGGTTAGTTTTGAATCACCTGAATATACGGCCGATGCAGATGGGATTGGTACACTCCGGGTACTTGAGGCTGTTCGTTTGCTCGGCCTTACTAAAAAGACAAGGGTATACCAGGCATCCACCTCAGAATTATACGGGCTGGTTCAGGAAGTACCGCAATCTGAGAGAACACCCTTCTATCCCCGTTCTCCCTACGCCGTAGCTAAAATGTATGCATATTGGATTACTGTCAATTACCGCGAGGCTTATGATATGTTTGCCTGTAACGGTATATTGTTTAATCATGAAAGCCCTTTGAGAGGGGAAACTTTTGTGACCAGGAAAATAACCAGAGGCGTTGCCAAAATATCTCTCGGTATGCAGGAGAAGTTGTATATGGGAAATCTGGATGCTAAAAGAGATTGGGGACACGCTAAGGATTATGTGGAAGCGATGTACTTAATCCTTCAGCAAGACAGACCGGAAGATTTTGTGATAGCTACAGGAATTACTAATACAGTGCGTGATTTTATTAAAATGGCCTTTTTAGAAGTAGGAATAGAAGTGGAATTTAAAGGTACAGGTGTTGATGAGAAGGGAATAGTGAAACATGTTAACTCATCCGGTTCACTGCTTAAACCTGGCCAGGAAGTTATTGCCATTGACGAGCGCTATTTCAGACCCACAGAAGTGGAGTTGTTAATAGGAGATCCGGCAAAAGCGAAAAGACAGCTTAATTGGGAGCCCAAATATGACCTGGCTGCACTGGTAAAAGAAATGGTGGAAGCGGATGTTGAGCTGTTCAAACGTGAGAAATTATTAAAAGATTCGGGTTATAAAGTATTAAACCAGTTTGAGTAAGAAGATGCAAAAGGATAGTAAAATATATGTTGCGGGACATCGTGGTATGGTAGGCTCAGCAATCATGAGAAGATTGGCAGCTGCCGGATTTCACCATTTTATTACACGAACGTCTTCTGAATTGGATCTTCGTAATCAGCAGGCTGTAGCCACATTTTTTGAAAACGAGAAGCCCGAATACGTATTTCTTGCAGCAGCAAAGGTCGGTGGTATCGTAGCTAATAACACCTACCGGGGAGATTTTATTTATGAAAATCTGATGATCCAGAACAACGTGATCCATCATTCTTTTAAGGCAGGGGTAAAGAAGCTGATGTTCCTGGGATCCTCCTGTATTTACCCAAAAATGGCACCGCAGCCGTTAAAGGAAGAATATTTGCTAACCGGTCCGTTGGAACCAACCAACGAGCCTTATGCCATAGCCAAGATTGCAGGCATTGAGATGTGTGACGCATACAGGGCGCAATATGGATGCAATTTTATCTCGGTAATGCCGACCAACCTATACGGCCCCAATGATAATTACGATTTGAATAATTCACATGTTTTACCTGCGCTGCTTCGAAAAATTCATGAAGCACACGTTAAGAGCGTACCGGAAGTAGTTATATGGGGAACCGGAACACCGAGACGGGAGTTTCTTCACGCGGATGATATGGCGGATGCTTGTTTCTACCTTATGGAGAACTATGATGAAAAAGGATTGGTTAATATTGGTGTTGGAGAAGACATCAGTATTGTAGATCTGGCAAAGCTGATTTGCGGGATTGTTGGCTACAAAGGCCAACTGAAATTTGACCATACCAAACCTGACGGCACTCCACGTAAATTGATGGATGTAAGTAAACTTCATTCTTATGGCTGGAGGGCCAATATAGAGCTGGAAACAGGTATAAAGAATGTTTACAGACAATTATTAGAAACCGGCTGGTCCTGACCAGCTTTAACGGGATTTTTTTTTGCTTAAAAAGTATTCCCTGTTAAATTTTGACAACAGTTTATGACCACCATCTTCCTTCCAGCTAAAATATGCTACCTATACCTGTAACTTTTCCTTTCCCAGGGCGTTTTAAATTTTAGCTGAGACGCTATGCCGTGAAAAAAGCGGGGTCTGGTTTAATATATCCTTTATCCTGAGGGTTGTATTGTTATTTCAGGAATCCAATATTTATGAATTTATCCCTAAGAGTAAGCTGCCTGTTGCTGTTTTCTTTTTTGCAGGCGTGTAACCGCGGTACCGGCACCATTGTAAAAACTGAAGAGGTACAATATTATTACCTCGAACACCTTAAGGGTACAGATGCAAAAGTAAAGGAATTGGATAGAGCAGTCAGAAATAAGGCTTCCCTTCCTCAGATCCGGGAACTATTCAGGCAAGCCAGGCTGTACTATAAAAAGGTGGAGTTTCTAACAGCATACATAAATCCTGAATTGGCCAAAGTAATTAATGGCGCTCCAGTTCCTGAAGTGGAAGAAGAAGATAATGCCAATACCATCCAGCCCCCTGAGGGCTTTCAGGTGATAGAAGCATTATTGTACCCTGAATATAACAGTAAGGATAGTACAGAATTGTCAGGGCTGACAAAAGAACTTATTATAAGCTTACGACAAGCTATTTATATTTCTGAAAAAAAGCAACTCACAGACACTATAGTTTTTAAAGCACTTAGAAAGGAATTATTCCGGTCTTCTGTACTTGGACTTGCTGGATATGACACTCCGTTGAGCGGAAATGCTATACAGGAAGTTGCTTCGGTTTGGTCGTCATTCCATGATATTATAGCTATTTACAACGACGAGTTAGGTAAATCTGATCCTGCGGCGTGTAAGAAGATGAATAATCTTGTAGACAGTGGCATTGCTTATTTACAGCATAACCAGGATTTTGATTCATTTGATCGGCTGCATTTTTTTACGACGTATGCAAACCCTCTGGGGACAATGATTGTAGGTTTGTTGAAGCAGGCAGGGATAGTGATAAGCGGTTCAAAAGAACTTGTGAGTACCTCAGCAGGGAGTCTCTTTGATAAGAATGCTTTCTCTTTTGATTTTTATATCAGTGATGAAGAAGAATATCCCGGTGAAGAAAAAGAGGCGCTTGGTCGCTATCTGTTTTTTGACCCGGCTCTTTCCGGAAATGGCAAACGTTCATGCGCCACCTGCCATCAGCCGGGGAAAGCATTTACAGATGGCTTTGCAAAAAGCCCGGCTATCAGTGGCCAGGTTTTCATAAACAGAAACACCATTACCTTGTTGAATGCAGGTATACAACCGGCACTATTTTATGATGCACGGGTAACTTACCTGGAGGACCAGATCTCCGACGTATTGTCCAACCCCAACGAAATGCACGGTTCTATTGCAAAAACAATGGATGTAATACGTGGAAGTAAGGTATATGCCGCACTTTTTAAGAAAGCTTTTCCCCGGTCGGCAGAGGCACTTACGCCATATCATCTGCAAAATGTAATTGCCACTTATATTAGATCCCTGACCAGCTTTAATTCGCCATTTGACAGGTATATGCGCGGTGATCATTCGCAGTTAAACCGTGAGGAAATACATGGTTTTAATCTCTTTATGGGGAAAGCTAAATGTGGCACATGCCATTTTGCACCTTTATTTAATGGCTCGCTTCCTCCTGATTTTGCCAGGGCAGAGGTGGAAGTCATAGGTGTTCCCCGGTTTCCAGGATCAAGAGAGGTTGACGAAGACCGGGGACGCTACAACCTATACCCAGCGGACCCATACCTATATGCCTTCCGTACACCAACACTTAGAAATATTGCGCTTACTGCACCATACATGCATAACGGAATCTATTATACTTTGAAAGAAGTACTGGATTTTTATAATGATGGTGGAGGGATTGGACAGGGTATTGCGTTAGTAAATCAGACGCTCCCTCCGGAAAAGTTAAATCTTACAGAGGAAGAAAAACAAAGTATAATCTCTTTTCTAAAGAAATTAACAGATACCGCTGCAGCCCATAAGTTACCAGTCGCGTTGCCTCCCCTGGATAGTGAACAGGCTGTATTCAGAAAAGTAAATCTGTATAATTGATATCCTTTGATGTCGGATTTTAAGTTTAGCTATTAGTAATCAAATTTCCTAACCCAAGCAATTGTTGCTTCATGTATCATCTGAAAATTAAGCAGGTAGCCGTGCTGGCTCTACTCACTGTTACTGCTGTTATTTATTCCTGTAAAAAGTCTTCCAACAACGAATCAGTAGCACCACCAATACAACCCGGCGCGGATTCAGTTATTAGTGACGGTGCTATACTAAATGGTTATCCCGATAAGATGTCTTATTTCCCCGGAGATAGCGCTGCGCTCTTTATATCTACAGACAGTGTACATAAAAAGAAATCAGTTAACGTATATGACATGGCTGGTGACGTGAGTTTTGTTGTAAAAGTTGAGCAGTCATATCACCAAAGTCCTAAGGGAGAACTCCCATCAGAGGATGGTTTCCAATATGAACATCCCATTCGCTTCAGGATTCCAGCCAATGCGAAGACGGGCGTCTACCTGGTTGGTAAGAAAATTCCCTTTGTAATTAAATCAAAAGATGCTGCGGACTTTACAGTAGTATACCCATCCAACACCGAGAACGCCTACTCGGAATCCGGCAGGAGAAGTCTTTACACGCTTCCTGTAGCAAAGAAAGTTTCCTTTCTTCGACCTATCCGTTTTTCCGAATATGGTGGCCCCGGCTTCCTTAAATGGATGTTAACGCAAAACTATAAATACACGGTTATCTGCGACCAGGACCTGGAAAACTTCGATAACATAAAAGGCAAAATCCTGATCATTATTGGGCACAGTGAATACTGGTCAAGGCCAGCCAGACGGAACTTTGACAGGTTTGTAGCTGAAGGAAAGCATGCGTTGGTACTTTCCGGTAATGTAATGTGGTGGCAGGTTAGAGTGGACAGCCTGCAACATCAGCTTGTTTGTTATAAAGGATTGGGTGAACCCCCTATTGCCGATAGTCTGAAGACAATTTACTGGAAAGAATCAAAATTAAAATATCCTATTATCGCAAGTATTGGATGCGATTTTGATGGAGGCGGCTATGGCACTATAGCTAAGAATGATGGTTGGGAGGGATTTAAGGTAACCAGTCCCAATTCCCCTCTTTTTGCCGGTTTGGGTCTTAAAAAGGGGGATATTATCAGATGTCCCAGCAGAGAGTATGATGGCGCCCCTCTGACTGGTTTCGAGGCGGATGGCACACCGATTCTTAATACTAAACTGCTCAAATTTGAAAAAGTAGAATTATTGGGATATGATTTTGCTTTCAGAACAATAAAAACGGTGCCTACGGCTATTGTGTTTAAAAAAACGCCCGCATCCGGAACGGTTATCAATATACCGACCACCGATTGGTGTACTATGTATTCCTTTACGCTGCCAAGGATACCGCAAATCACTACCAATGCTATAAATGGGTTACTAAAAGACCAAAACATGTTTTCAAGGTAGTTTTCCTGTATCGGATTTATAAACAAAGACAGCCGGGCCCATTAGCGCTTCCGGCTGTCTTTGCTTTTCAGGAAGGTGGCTGCTAACTTAATTCTCAGTTATAGTAGTGATACTAATGTGCTTAAAAGCATATATTTGCGTCTTGCAAGCACACATTAATACATGTTACATACAAAGATTGTTAAAGCCCTTTTCACTTTAAGTTGTCTCGCTATTAGTTTTGGATCATTTGCGCAGAGTGCCGGCAGACAGTTTTCCTTAGGCTTTTATAAAGCCACCGCTGATACCAACAGTTTCAGCTATCATTCTTCCCAACGGGACTACATGATACAACCAGAGTTTCAACTCCCCCAGGAAGATTCCACGAAGAAGAGAAGCTGGTTTCACCGTAAGCTCTTCAACGAACACCTGCTCCAGTATAGTACGGCAGACTATGATTTTTATGCCAGTTTTTTACCTGATCTGCTTATTGGGAATAGTTCTGATAATGGCACTACATGGTTGAATACACGAGGTGTGATTGCCGGAGGACGTTTGGGGAAAAACTTTACATTTCGTACAGAGTTTTACGAGAACCAGGGCAAGTTTCCAGAGTACATTGATCGCTACGGTCGTCAAACGATGATTGTTCCGGGGCAGGGGCAATGGAAAGACTATAGCAACGGGAAAGCTTTTGACTTTGCGTATTCATCTGCCTTACTCAGTTATAAGGCCGGGAAATTTCTTGATTTCCAATTGGGATATGACAAAAATTTCATAGGTGATGGATACAGGTCCATGCTCCTTTCTGATAATTCGTTTAACTATCCCTTCCTTAAGGTAATAGCTAATGTAGGAAGAGTACAGTATACCACAATGTGGGCACAGTTTATTGATATGAAATATCCGAGGGCCTCGTACGACAATGGCTATCGGAAAAAGTGGGGGGTGTTTAACTACCTCGACTGGAATGTATCAAAGAAAGTTACGATTGGCTTTTTCGAGGCTGTTATTTGGCAGGACTCCGATTCAACCGGAAAAAGAGGGTTTGATATGAGTTATCTCAATCCTATTGTTTTCCTGCGCCCGGTGGAATTCTCAGTAGGCTCTCCGGATAATGCACTCATGGGGCTGAATGTAAAATATGCACCTTCGGTTAACTCTACCATATATGGGCAGTTTTTGCTTGATGAATTTAAATTCAGTGAAATGACCAGTGGAAAAGGCTGGTGGGCAAATAAATTTGGAGGACAAATAGGGTTCCGTTCAAACAATATCTTTAAGGTGCCCAGGCTGAATGTTCTGACTGAAGTAAATGCAGCACGACCATATACTTACTCACAGCGGTCTACGTTAAACAACTACGGACATTATAATCAACCGCTGGCACACCCAATGGGGGCTAATTTCATCGAGTGGGTTAATATCGCAGACTATCAATACCGTAGATGGTTCTTTAAAGGCGAATTAATGGTGGCAAAATATGGCCTGGATACTGCGGGTATAAATTATGGGAAAGATATTTTTAAGTCTTATAATACACGTAACGAAGATTACGGGAACCATATTGGTCAGGGCTTGAAAACTAACTTAACCTATGTTCAGGGCTCAGTAGCCTTTTTGCTCAATCCAAAATATAACTTGCGTTTGGAACTGTCTGTAACAGGTCGAAGAGAGAAAAATAGCCTGTACGACAACAAAGAGCTGATATTTCAGTTTGGCCTACGCAGTAGCTTCAGACAACTTTATTACGACTTCTGATGAAATTATATACAGACACAAGCCCTTCCGCACCAGCGCAAGGGCTTTTTTATTTTTCATCGCAAAGAGGGGAGGATAATAATGGACAAAGGCCGAAATAACTATTTGTCGAAAAAAATGTCAGGTACAGGAAACCCTGATTATCCTGTAATGAATATACGAAAAAAATCATAATATCAAATACATAATCCCTGTTCCCTTCCAGTGTTGCCGATAATTTATAACTTCGCACCATGCATTACGTTACAGTAGAAGGGCTTACCAAATCTTTTGGAACCAAACCATTATTCAGGGATATTTCTTTTCATATCGAAGAAGGAGATAAAATAGCGCTGGTGGCGCTTAACGGAACAGGAAAATCCACCTTGCTCCGCATTTTATGCGGAAAGGATGTGCCCGACAGTGGGAAAGTCTGGATTCATAAAGACGTAACCGTTGTAATGTTGGAGCAGCAATCCGACTTTGATCTCTCGAAAACTGTAATCGAAAACATCTTCAATCATAATAACCCGGTACTAAACGCTATCAAAGAGTATGAACTGCTTACCGAGGAAGGACATGAGCCTGATCTGGATAAGTTAACCGACTCCATTGCTAAAATGGACGAGTTGAATGCCTGGCATTTCGATACCAAAGTGAAACAGATATTAGGAAAACTTAACATTCATAACCTGGATCAACCAGTCGGCTCCCTTTCAGGCGGCCAGCAAAAAAGGGTAGCACTGGCTAAGGTGTTGATCGAAATTGGCTTCGAGCATAAACACGTATTGCTTATCATGGATGAGCCCACCAACCACCTGGACGTATCTATGATTGAGTGGCTGGAGAATTACCTGGATCAGGAAAAGGTAACGCTGCTGCTTGTTACGCACGACCGGTACTTCCTGGATAGCGTTTGTAACGAAGTCATGGAACTGGACCAGGAACAGCTTTTTATTTACAAAGGAGATTATGAAAATTATCTCGAAAAGAAGGCTGCCAGGGAAGAAAGCGAAAAATCAAGTGTGGATAAAGCCCGTAACCTTTACCGTAAGGAATTGGAATGGATGCGTAAACAGCCTAAAGCCCGTACTACCAAATCCAAATCCCGCCAGGATGCTTTTTACGAGGTAAAGGAAAAAGCCAGCACCAAAGTAGCTGACCAGCAACTGGAACTAAATGTGAAGATGACCCGCCTGGGCGGAAAAATCCTGGAGCTAAAGAAAGTCTATAAATCTTTTGGAGATCTGAAGATCCTGAAAGGGATGGATTATACCTTCAAAAAAGGAGAACGGGTTGGCATTGTTGGTAAAAACGGGGTTGGTAAATCTACCTTCCTGAATATGTTGTTGGGTACAGAACAGCCCGATTCCGGGAAGATCAATATCGGTGAAACCATTGTGTTTGGTAATTATTCCCAAACGGGTCTGGTGGTAAAAGAAGATATGCGGGTGATAGAATTCGTAAAGAATATTGCCGAGAACTTTCCATTAGCAGATGGTACTAAAGTAAGCGCCGCACAATTCCTGGAGCTATTTCTTTTCCCGGCGGAAAAGCAATATACCTACATCTCAAAACTGAGCGGTGGTGAGAAAAGAAGGTTGCACCTTTTATCGATCTTATTCCGCAATCCAAACTTCCTGGTATTGGATGAACCTACCAATGATCTCGATTTACCAACCCTTAGCATCCTGGAAAGTTTCTTACAGGAATTTCAGGGTTGTGTAATCATTGTGAGCCACGACCGGTATTTTATGGATAAACTGGTGGAGCACTTGTTTGTTTTTGAAGGAGATGGCGAAATCCGCGATTATCCTGGCAACTATACTCAGTACCGTGAATGGCAGAAGGAAGAAGACAAGAAGAAGACCATTGCACCTAAAAAAGAAGCGGTACCGGAACCCACGGTAACAGTGACTCCTGTTGTAGAGAACAAAGGCCGCAAGATGTCTTTTAAAGAGAAACGGGAACTGGAGCTGCTGGAGAAAGAGATTGAGCAACTGGAAACAGAAAAGAAAAAAATTGAAGCCTCTTTGTCAAGTGGAGAATTGCCCTTTGATAAGATGGAACCCCTGACCCACCGGATTGGTGAAATTATTCAATTACTGGATGAGAAGGGAATGCGTTGGCTGGAGCTGAGTGAAATAAATGGATAAATAGTGCCATTATCTATAGAGGAGGACTGATATCTTCCTCTATAGATAAAATAAAGGTCATCAAATCGAATCAATAAGTGCTGAGAGAACATCTCCCAATACGCTTATTCTTTGTGCTGCTTCTTCTTCCAGTTTATTAACGTCTAATTTCCAATGGCTGCTTTTATGTTGTTCAAGCACCGTTTTCATTTTATCTGCGAGGTCAGCATGATTGTTTACCTGGAAAAAAGTTACCAGCGGATCATTGATTTCTTTATTAATATCTATATCAGAGATGATGGCTGGCTTTGAAAAAGCAATAGCGTCATAGGTAGCTCCGCCACCGGGTCCACCTTCGAATAGAGTGGGCTGTATCAGCGCTATTGAATGCAATAACAGCTGGATCTGATCCGGCTTTGAAATGTACCCCAGAAAAAATACGTTGTCTTCAATTCCTAAATCCCGGATTTCTTTTTTCAGCGAGTCAAAATAATCAGCGCGCCTGGAATCGCCGGTATCACCTGTGCAGACGATAGCAATCCGTTCATTCGATATGGAATGTAAAATGTGCAGGGCACGGAAAGCTGTAATATGTGATTTGTGTATCCAGAACTGATTGGAGATGATGAAATACTTATCAGGTAAGGCATACCGGCTCTTTATCTCCGTAAAATTACTGCTAAGTAATTGCCTGTTGAATAAAGGCGTAAAAGGAAGATTGGTGACTTTGGCAGTACTGTCCGGATAAAACTTTCCAATATCTTTTTTTACTGCGTATGAGTTTACAATTACATGTTTGGCGGTGTGTACAGTGTTGCCAAATTGTACTTGCCGGTGTTTAATTTCTTCAGGGGTGAAAAACTGTGTAAGATATTCATGCTGGAAATCGTAGATGTAGCCCACCCAGGGAATATCAATATCCGGGTTTACTGCTTCTATGCAGGGAATAAGCAGGTCGATACGGTGCCGCTTTACTGCTTTCTTTAAGCTTTTTTTATAGGTAGCACTTTTCGCTTCCTGGCTAAACTCCTGAAATAAATCCCGGTGATCGCTGAATTGCCGTGGGGCATTATTTTTTTTATTCGTGAAACGTGACAGGCTTCTTCTTACCCTATCCCTGAAGCTTAACTGATCAGGTAATAATATGACTACCTCATATTTCTTTGTAGCAAGAATACTTCGAATGATCATCCTGAGAAAATCAATTCCACCTCCCCATCCGATGAAGCCTGCAGCATGTATACCTATTTTTCTTTTCTGCATAACCTCAAACGGTTTCCCTGTTTTTATAAAAATCAAGAATGAGGTTAGAGATGTAGGTGATCTCTTCAGAAGTCAGTTCAGGAAAGCTTGGAAGATTGATACCTCTCCAGCCTAAGTCTTCGGCTACGATATGTCTTTCATATTTACCGGAGTACATCGGCATGGTGTGGGCGGGATAAAAGAGTGGTCTTGTTTCAACGCCGGCTTTTTTAAGGACGTCCCGCAATTCATCCCGTTCATCGGCATTTTTTACCAGGATGGAACACATCCAATAGGAGTGAAAAGCATTTTCAGCTTCTGCATGAAAAGTAACACTGCTGCCGTTAAAGGCATGTTGGTATGCTTTTGCAATCTCTCTTTTTCGGGTGATGATTTCTTCCACCCTTGATAGCTGTGCCACTCCGATGGCCGCACAGATGTTTGTCATGCGGTAATTATAGCCAATCACATCATGCCAGTACTCCCGGTGCTTAGCCAGCCCCTGGCCTTTGAAATGCACCATGCGGTCGTAAAGGGTTTGGTCGTTTGTTACTACCATGCCACCTTCGCCTGTCGTGATTGTTTTATTACCGAAGAAACTGAAGGTAGAAATATCGCCAAAGGTGCCGGCGTACTTGTTTTTGTATTTACTGCCAATGGCTTCTGCGCAGTCTTCTATGAGAAAAAGGTCATGCGCTTTACATATAGCCGCCAGTGTATCCATTTCACAGGGATGTCCGTATAAATGAACCGCAATCACTGCTTTGGTTTTGCTGGTGATCTTTTTCTTCACGTCTGCCGGGCTGATCTGCCAGGTTTCTGCTACAGAATCAACGAAAACGGGTGTGGCGCCGGTATAGGCGATGGCGTTTACAGATGCGATGTAGGTTAAAGTAGGTACTATCACTTCATCTCCGCTGCCAATACCCAATGCTACCAATGCCAGGTGCAGCGCAACGGTGCCGTTACAAACAGCTGCGGCATGATCCATACCTAAATAGTCAGCAAACCCCTTTTCAAATTCGGTGATGAATTTTCCTTTGGATGAAATCCAGGTAGAGTCCAAACACTCGAGCACATTTTTCTTTTCCAGTTCTCCTAAAGAAGGCCGGTAAACAGGTATTTTATAATTATTCATGGATAATTATTATCAGGATGAATGATTTTAACGGGTATTCAGCGATCAATTGGTACTTTATGGATTCCCGCGGCTTAAATGAAATTCAGGATATGCATTTACTTCTAAAAAGCCCCTGAAAATCGCTTGCAAAGCTAAACATTAACATACAAATAAACGCTTTCCCGCTGTAAAAATCGCTTTGTTGAATATGTTTTTTATTATATGCAATGCTTCACGGATGCAGTGGCAAGTCTCGATTTTCAGCACCGGGCATAGAGAGGTAAGACTTTCCGTATGGAAGGGTTATAAAAATAAACTACCGGCAATCCTGGAAGTTGCCGGTAGCTTACAGATTAATAGTATGTCCTGGTAATTATGGATGAACAGGAAGTTTCTCCTGCTGCTTCTTCCACTCTTCCAACGCTGTGATCTTCTTATTCTGTTCTATCAGGTACAGCGTTAATTCCTCTACTTTCGCCAGTAACTTCTTATTCATTTCTCCCACATCGATACCTTCTTTTTCTACTTCGGCTGCAGAAGGAATGCCTTCCAGGTGCTGGTTAGAGCGCACATAGCGTTCTACTTCCGCTAAAGAAGGAAGCTGATAACTTTGATGGAATACATAATCTGCCCAACCAGCCTGGGTTACTTTTACCCGCTGGGCGGTAATGGTGCCTTTAACGGAAAGCTCCGACTGTGGAGTATATGTTCCGATGCCAACGCCAACATCGGTAATAATGAGCGTTTTTTGATTATTTGCTGTGGTACCTCCAACAAGCAGCACGGGTAGATATTTCGTGGATCCGGGTGTCCGGTCAAATCCAATGAAGGATGCCCGTCCGCCAGACATCCCTATTTCTGCAGCAGGCCCGGTCCCGTTGGCGGTATACCAACCTTTAAATCTGCCTTGACCTTCCCAGTCGGTTGCGCCCATGCCATCGATTCTGCCAATCTGCGTAGTACCTCCATAAAATTTAAAGCCCTGGGTGTTTAAAGCTCCAGGGATGCCAAACCACATATGACTATTTTCCATCCCGATGTCCCAGCCGGAAGTAGTAGCATTCAATGCGGAATTCCACAAAATAACTTTACTGCCAATACTCCGCGTGGTAAAGGAAGGCCCGGCTAAGCCCACTGCATTGAAGCTTATATTATTGGAAGTAGTGTTCGACATCAGGAAGGTGCCGGTTGTATTCTGTACCTGTGCACTGGCTACCTGGAGTATACCGCCACCGGCTTTTGGTACCAGATTAACATTGCCATTGTCACTTGCAAGATAAACATCCTTATTAGTTGTACTCCCCAAACCTACGAATCCATCCCTGGTGGTATTGTCGCTTTGCATAAATTGCAGATAGGATGCGTTAGCGGTGGTACCAGTACCCTGTATTTTAGACCCGTTGGCAGCAGTAAGATTATTAACAATAACATTACCGGTTGCCCTTTCTATGGCCAGTCCGGTTCCCAGGAAAGCGCCAGTGTTTGAATACCGGAATAGTCTGAAATCAGCGCCCGCATTGGAAGCCCCCTCAGCCCCAATAAAGCCCTGGGTCCATCTGAGATTAGCAGGCGTATTACCGTCGCCGGTGAACATATGGAAGTGGGCCGTTCCTGTCGCACTTGTACCTGCCGTTGTTTTCAGGGTATTAGATTGCGCTGTTCCGGAAATGTAGAAATTTGACGAAGGCTGCAGCGTAGTCTGATTGTTAATATAGGTTTGCGCATGACCTACCGATACGATACCTGTTAGCAATAACAGCGATGATAATTTTTTTTTCATAGATTAAATCAGGGATGGGTTAATCGTTAAATCCGGTACTTTAATTTTTCAGGTGACCGGTGTCGTCCGAAGTTAATAAATGATTCAGATATTGCAAACTTCAAAAAGCTGCTGCTATCTGATTAAAAACGCCCAATTCCAGTTATACTGCAATTGGGCGTTGATGTAGTAGCCTCGTCAAGAATCGAACTTGAATCTGGAGCTTCGGAAACTCTTATACTATCCATTGTACTACGAGGCCATAAAACTCGCGCAAATCTACATTTTCTAATGTAGAATCCCAAATTGCATTAAAGATTGATATTACTTTTAAAGATTTTTACGGCAATAGCCAGCAGGATCACCCCGAAAAATTTACGGAGTACCATCAGCCCGGCCTTGCCCAGCAAGCGTTCTATATAGTTCAGGCTACGGAGTACCAGGTATATGATCACCAGGTTGAGGCAGATGCCTGCCAGGATATTATATTGCCCGAAGTTGGCCTTGAGCGACATAATGGTGGTCAGGGTACCGGATCCGGCGATTAGCGGAAAGGCAATAGGTACCACGCTGCCGGCTTTGGCATCAGGGTCTGTTTTAAAAAACTCCAGCCCCAGGATCATTTCCAGCCCGATTACAAATATTACGATAGAACCCGCTACAGCAAAGGAGTGTACGTCTACGCTCAAAAGTTTAAGGAAAGGTTCTCCTACCAGGAGGAATAAAATCATCAGGAAACCCGATGCCAGCGTGGCTTTGCCGGCATCTATGTGTCCGAGCTTTTCCTTCAGGGATACCAGTACCGGGATGGAGCCAACAATATCAATCACTGCAAATAACGTAAAGGTAATGGCCAGAATTTGGTCGATGCTGAACATGAATGCTATTTTGTGTAAATATAGGGAGATTGATGAACGTTTTTATCCTGGCCGCTTTCTGCTTATATTTGTTTTAATTACGTTTAGTATGACAGAGGATATCATCATTCAGATCAGTAATAAGATCAAAGAAAAGAGAAAGGCAAAAGGAATTACCATCCAGGAGCTGGCCGACAGGGCCGAGGTGAGTAAAGGGCTGATATCCCAGATAGAGAACAACAGAACAGTACCCTCCCTGCTGGTACTCATCAATATTATCAAGGCCCTCCGGCTGGACATGAACGAGTTCTTCAACGAAATCGATCAGCAAACCCAGAGCGCAAAAGTCATCATCAAACAAAAAGCCGCCTACCAGGAGTTTGAAAAAGAACCCGCCAAAGGATTTGTTTATAAAAGAGTGCTCACCAAAAATGTAAAGAATTTCCCGGTAGATATCGTGCTGCTGGAGCTGAAAAAGGGCGCCCACCGCTCACAGACAGTAAAAACCGATGCCTATGAGTATAAATATATTATCAAAGGCAGCGTTGAATACCTCATCGATAATGAAAAATATGTGCTGGAAGAAGGCGACTCCCTCTTCTTCGACGGCCGCCTCGGACACAAACCCCGCAACATAGGCCCGGACAATGCACAGATCCTGGTCGTATATTTCTTCCTCGGCAACGACAAATAAGGATTACAAATACTTAACATTAAATTTAGTATAGGTTAACATTCCGGTCACATAGGATTTTGAGCTTTGCATGTAAAATAAAATTATCCAAACCTACATTTACATGCAATCAAATCTACATCGGGCGCTCAAAAGGCAGCTATGCGCCATGTTATTGCTGCTGTTCATCACCCTATCTGTACATGCCCAGCAGGCAATTACAGGAAAAGTTATCGCGGGCGACGACCGTCAGCCGGTAATAGGAGCCACCGTTAAAGTAAAAGGCGCCAACCGCGGCGCTGTTACCGATGCCACCGGCAGCTTCGCTATCTCCGCCGCCAGCACCGATGTACTCCAGGTCAGCTTTATTGGCTTCCTCCCTGAACAGTACGCACTGAAAGGCGCTTCAGATGTAACTATCATCCTTCAGCCGGATAAAAAAGCCCTCGACGAAGTGGTGGTAACGGCCCTGGGTATACGAAAAGAAGTAAAACGGGTAGGTTATTCTGTACAGGAAGTAAAAGGAGCAGACCTGATCAAAGCCAGGGAACCCAACCCGGTAAACGGTTTGGCAGGTAAAGTAGCCGGTCTTACCGTAGGTGCCTCTGCTGAACTGCTGTCGGCCCCACTGGTATTGCTCCGAGGTAATAATATAGGTTTGTATGTAGTAGACGGCGTACCCATTAATTCCGATACCTGGAATATTTCTCCCGATGATATTGAAAGCTATACCGTACTGAAAGGGGTAACTGCTTCCGCATTGTATGGCTCCCGTGGCCTCAATGGCGCCATCATGATCACCACCAAAAAAGGAACAAAAGATAAGCGCGGCCTTTCTATTGATTTTAACTCCAGTACCATGTTCGAAAAAGGATTCAATGCCATCCCAAAAGTACAGGATGAATACGGTCCCGGCGATCATGGTAAATATGCTTTTGTAGATGGTAAAGGTGGTGGAACCAACGATGGCGACTACGACGTATGGGGCCCTAAATTCGAAGGGCAGCTCATCCCTCAGTACGATAGCCCGGTAGACCCGGCAACAGGTAAACGTACCGGCACCCCATGGATTGCCCGAGGCAAAAACAACCTGCAACGCTTCCTGCAAACAGGTATGCTGAGTACCAATAACATCGCGGTATCTTCCCACACAGAAAAAGCCGATCTGCGCTTCTCCCTGTCGCATTCCTACCAGAAAGGAATTGTTCCCAACACCTCATTGAACATTACCAACTTCAATATCTCCGCAGGTTATAACTTCAACTCCCGGTTACGACTGGATGCCTACATGAACTATAACCGCCAGTATTCCAACAATTTCCCGGATGTAACCTACGGCCCCAACAGTATCATTTACAACACCCTGATATGGGCAGGCGCCGACTGGAGCATGGACGATATGCGCAACTACTGGCAGCCAGGCAAAGAAGGTATCCAATCTATTTACGCGGAATATCAACGCTATCATAACCCCTGGTTCATGACCTACGAATGGTTACGCGGCCACTATAAAACAGACGTAAACGGGTATGCAAAACTGAACTATAAGTTCAGCGATAAGCTGGAACTGCTGGCCCGTACACAAATCACTACCTACGACCTGATGAGGAATGAAAAAGTGCCTTTCTCCGCACACCCTTATGGCCGTGAAGAAGGAAAAGGCGACTACCGGGAAGACAAACGCAGCATGTTTGAAAACAACACCGATGTACTGTTGTCTTACACCAATACCTTTCCCCATAAAATAGGCATCCACGCCTCCGTAGGCGGTAATGCACGCTCTTACAGGTATAACTCCAGCTACGTGTCTACCGGTTACCTCAATGCGCCGGGATGGTACGGATTTGCTAACAGCCGCGATCCATTGTTTGCTACCAACTACTACGCACCTATGCTGGTATTGAGCGCGTATGGTTATATAGATATCGACCTGGGGAAATATGCTACCATCTCCCTCACTGACCGTATCGATAAAGCCTCTAACCTGCCAATTCAAAACAACGTATACTCTTATCCATCTGTTGCAGTCAGCACCGTATTGTCGGATTACATCCAGCTGCCGGAAGTGGTTTCCTTCCTGAAGCTGCGCGGCTCCTATGCTAACGTGAAAGGCGGCTTTACGCAGGCCACCATCGGCGCTACACCGCTGGCTACCTACCCGCTCGGATATGGCTCTGAATACCAGTCGTCTTATGATGGCCCTATCTACAATACTTCTTTCTATAATGTGGCCCCGGTTTACCAGAACCAGGCAGGCGCCTATATCTCACAAACGATCGCTAATCCCGACCTGAAACCATTTGCCAGCAAGGTGGTGGAAACAGGCGTGGATATCCGTTTCCTGAAGAATCGTATAGGCATCGACGGTACTTACTTTACCAGTCAGAATGGCCCACAGATCTACGATGTAATTATTCCAAGTGCAACCGGTTATGCAAAGAACCGTATCAATGGCGTAAACACCCGTAAAACAGGCTACGAAGTATCCCTGAACGGCAGTCCGCTCAGGAACCCGAATGGTCTTAACTGGAACGTAACCGCCAACTGGTCTACCTTCCAGGAAAAGTATACCAAGATCTACGATGGGGAAGACAAGCTGAACGCCTTTGTAGGCGTGGGCGACCGGGTAGACAAGATCTATGGTACCACTTTCGTGAGGTCAGCCGACGGCCAAATCATTAACGGTTCGGATGGCCGCCCGGTGGTGAACCCAACGCAGCAATTCCTCGGTAACGCCAGCGCCGACTGGGTTTGGGGTATCAACAACAGTTTCAGTTATAAAGGCATCAGCCTCAGCTTCCAGTTCGATGGCCGCGTAGGTGGCAACATGATCGATTATATCCAGCAGCAAACTTTCCGTGGAGGACGTAATATCCTTACCACAGAAGGCGCAATGGGAGAGGCCCGCTACCAGGATTATAAAGGCGTGAAATCTTACCTTGGCCAGGGCGTGGTAGTTAGCAACAACGTACCTATCCAGTATGATAACAACGGCAATGTTACCAACTACGATAAACTGCAGTATGAAGGAAACACTACCAAAACATTCCTGCAGGATTATATCAGCGTATACTACAGAACAAACGAAGCTAACCTGATCAGTAAAACATTTGCAAAACTGCGTGAGGTAACCATTGGTTACGCACTGCCGCAAGCCATATTGAGAGGCACTTTTATCAGATCAGCCAATATATCATTTGTAGGTAGGAACCTGCTCTATTTTGCAAAGAATAAAGATGTGGATCTCGACCAGTATCCGGGTGCGGACCAGGGCGCTTCTACCCTGCAAACACCTACTACAAAGAGATATGGCTTTAATATCAATCTCAGCTTCTGATCTGTCACTTTAAAACAATGTATTGTATGAAATCTTTCAAAATATTAACCTTCCTTGCTTTAACAGGTGCTGTACTCAGTAGCTGTAACAAGAAGTACGATGACTATGCTATCAACACCAACAAGCCTGCGCAAACGCCTCCCAGCCTGGTATTGGGTGGGGTGCTGGCAGATATGAATACAGATAAACCATGGAGCAATGTGATGCGCTGGAACCAGTTCGACTGCTGTAACTACAACTATTACGGCGATCAGCGTTACGACTGGGGCGGTGCAGACCTCAACAGTTATTACAGCATGACTAACGTGCAAAAAATGGAAGTGGAAGCCACCCGTTTAGGCGGACAGGCAGTGAATCCATATTCTGCATTGGGTAAATTTTTCCGGGCCTGGTTCTTTTATCGTATGACCAACCTGGTAGGGGATTTACCAATGAAAGATGCACTACAGGGAAAAGATAACCTGACGCCGGCATATGATGAACAGAAGAAAGTATTTGTTCAGATCCTGCAATGGCTCGATGAAGCCAACACACAGCTGGGACAGCAGATTGCCAACCCGGATAAAAGCAATACCGCCGAAGGACAGTTGTTGAAAGGTGATTTTTATTATGGCAATGACCTCGGCAAATGGCAGCGCGCAGTAAACACTTTCCGTTTGCGGGTGCTCATTACTTTAAGTAAGAAAACAGCCGATGCAGATCTGAAAGTAGCCCAGCAGTTTAAAGATATTGTTAGCAATCCTGCTAAATATCCGCTGATGGAATCGGCCGATCAGAACCTGCAGTTTATCTACAACAATATCAATAAATATCCATCCAACCCGGATAACCTCGGCTTTGATGCTACGCGGTATAATATGTCTGCCACCTACCTGAATACTCTGGTAGCGCTCAATGATCCGCGGGCATATATCACCGCCGAACCCGCCACAGAACAGGTGAATAAGCTGGGTAAGTCACCAGCTGATATCACTGCTTATGTGGGCGCCGCTTCCGGTGAAAGCCTGGATAATATGTCTTCAAAAATGTCTGATGTAAATAATGCAGTATATTCCGTTCGCAGCCGCAGCCGTTATTACAGCAGTTATGCCGCTGAGCCGGGCGTATTGCTTGGTTTCCCGGAGTTATGCTTTAACCTGGCCGAAGCGGCCAACCGTGGCTGGATACAGGCAGATGCAGAAGCCTGGTATAAAAAGGGGATCAAAGCCTCTCTCAGCTTTTATAGCATTCCGGCCGAAGCTGCCGGCTCCATTATTAAAACGTATGGTGGTCAACGTTATGAAGTACCGTTCGATTTTGAAAACAGCTATTATAAACAAGCGAACGTGCAATACAAAGGCAACAATGCACAGGGACTTGCGCAAATCCTGACCCAGAAATACCTCGCCTTTTTTGAAAACTCCGGCTGGGAAGCTTATATCAACTGGAGAAGAACCGGCATCCCCACTTTCAGCGTAGGCTCCGGTACGGGCAACAGCGGCATTATCCCCAAACGTTTCAAGTATCCTGATTCCGACCGCTCTTCTAATACCATTAACTGGACCGCCTCCCTGAAAAACCAGTTTGGCGGCACAACAGACGACATCAACGCGGATATGTGGCTGCTGAAGTAGGAGTGTGACGCGGATTTTGTCTTTCTCGCTGATTACGCTGATTATACTGATTACCCGGATTTTTACTTTTGGATTTTTTTAGATTTTTAGATTAATAATTAAGGGAGATGAAAGCGAATATATCCGCTTCTATCTCCCTTAATCCTTTAAAAAATCCAAAAGTAAAAATCCGGGTAATCAGTATAATCAGCGTAATCAGCGAGAAAGACAAAATTCGCTCCTGTGTTTAATAATACTTAACATTAAGTTCAGCATTTGTTAACAATGGGTTTACATTGGACCCTCACCTTTGTCCCAAACCATTTGTTTACGATGTTGAATATTACCTGGATACAGAAGCGGTTGCAGCAGGCGCATCATCTTACATTTTCATTGTATGCTGCCCTGGTGGCCTTTGGTACTTATTCCTGCATGTATGCTTTCCGTAAGCCTTTTACGGCGGGGATTTTCGAGGGCGTTACTTTCCTGGGTATTGATTACAAGATCTGGCTGGTAATTACCCAAACAATTGGTTATGCCTGTAGTAAATTTTATGGTATCCGTTTTATTGCGGAAATGAAGGGGAACAAGCGGGCGCAGAGTATTATGGTGTTGATAGGGATAGCGTGGATAGCGCTGTTTTGTTTTGCGGTGGTACCGGCGCCGTATAATATCGCATTTCTTTTTCTCAACGGGTTTCCGCTGGGCATGATCTGGGGACTGGTGTTCAGTTACCTGGAAGGCCGGCGCAGCACCGAATTTATGGGTGCGGTGTTGTCTGTCAGCTTTATTTTTTCTTCGGGATTTGTAAAGTCGGTGGGTAAAATGACGGTGGTGAACTGGCATGTAACAGAGTATTGGATGCCTTTTATCACAGGCCTTATTTTTATAGTGCCTATCATGATCTGCATATTGTTGCTGGAACAGATACCGCCTCCTACGGCAGCAGATGAGCAATTGAGAACACGCCGGGCGCCTATGAATAAACCGGAGAGAAAGGCGTTTCTCCAGGCTTTTTTACCGGGGCTGGTGCTATTGATTGCCAGCTATGTGTTGCTCACCGTATTAAGGGATATGCGTGATAATTTTGCGGCAGATATCTGGAAAGATCTTGGTTATGGGGCCCAGGCAGGCATCTTCACTCAAACGGAGATTCCTGTATCTATAGCTATCATTGTGATCATGGGATTGCTGGTATTTGTGAAGAATAATTTCCATGCCTTTATGCTGAATCACTTTATTGTGATCACGGGATTTCTGGTGGCATTGATCAGTACCCTGTTATACAAGCAGCACCGGCTTGACCCGGTATGGTGGATGACTTTAACCGGATTGGGCTTGTATATGGGATATATCCCGTTTAACTGTATTTTCTTTGAACGCCTTATCGCGGTGTTTAAATACGTCAGCAATGTGGGCTTTATCATTTATGTGGCCGATTCCTTTGGTTACCTGGGAAGTGTGCTGGTGATGCTGTTTAAAAACTTCAGTGGCATGGCTTTGTCGTGGAGCCAGTTTTTTATGGATGCAGTACTGGGCGTATCCGTTACCGGCATCGTAATGATGATAGCTTCTGCCTGGTATTTTAAAAAAAGATATGAATCAGTGAACAATAAAAGTACTTCAAACCTCGGGGGAGAAGTACAGATTGCAGCCTGACCAATGGCGGGGAATGCATAAAAAAACGGCAAATCGTGCATGCTGAATGCGCAATTTGCCGTTCGTTTTTATAACAGGAATTTAATTCGCTTTGGCGTCTGTCGCGTCAGCTTTAGTTCCTTTTTTGCCTGGTTCATCTTTGGCATCTTTAAATTCACGTATGCCGCTACCCAAACCACGCATCAGCTCAGGTATCTTCTTACCACCAAACAATAACAATACTACTAATGCTATCAGCAGTAATTCTTTGATACCTATTTCCTGCAAAAACAAAAGCGGGATGTTCAGAAAAGATGTTGTCATTATAACAGATTTTATTATGTGCTTTTATATACGGTATATGCAAACATAAAGTTAGCACGAATTACCAGTTTTTTTGTTTTTTAGGGAGATATTTAAAAATATTAATATAATTGGCTTAAAGACAGTTGTTTACAGATTAGAAAATATCACTTTTGCCTCTCCGTTCTCCACTTGCAAATGCGAAATATGCCCATAATCCACCGAAATATCGAACGCATCCACGAGTGGCGTATCGGTCACATGCGCCACTATACAGCGGATCACCCCGCCGTGTGTAATTAACACGGTATCCCTTCCGGCGGCGGTTATTTCTTCCAGAACCTGTATACTACGGTTATATAATTCTTCATAGCTTTCCCCGCCGGGAATGTGCTCAAACACTACGTTATCGGCCCATTTGCTTAATGCATTTTTGCTGATGTTATCCCAGGGCAACATTTCCCAGTTCCCAAAATTCATTTCCTTTAGCCGGTCGTCTTTAATGTAATTGCTGCCATACAAGGCGGCAGCCAGCTTCTCACAACGCTGCAAAGGGCTGGTATATACATCTACAGGGCCGGCCGGCAGGAGCGGCTTTATACGGGCTGCTTCGGTATCAAAACTGCCTGCTACATCCACGTCCGAGGCTCCATAACAAATACCACTTTCTATTGCCGGCGTGGTATGCCGGATCAGATATATTTCCATGTAAGAATACAAAAGCATAAATAAATAACAGTTTCCGATACCTGCTGTACGGCGCCCAGGCAATCGCCGGTATAGCCGCCTATCCATTTCTGCATGAGCCGCACCATATACCAGCGGGCCAGTACCAGGGTGGGGAGGGTAAGCAGCAGGGTATAGTTATGCAGGTAAATCATGGCTGCAATGAAAGGAATAAAGCCCCATATGGCGGCTATTCCCAGGTCCGGTAAAGAGATGCCCTGGGCAATGGGCTTTGCTTTGCTGTCTTCGTTTTCCCGGACATATTTGTGGGTATACACTACCGTTACCGCTACAAAGCGGCTCAGTGGCTGCGCACTTGCGATCGTCAGCATTACTTTGTAAAGCGACAGTTCGCGCAGCGACAGGTATTTGAGGGTCATGATCAGCAACAGCCCCAGCATCCCGTAAGTGCCAATGCGGCTGTCTTTCATGATCTCCAGGATCTTCTCTTTGGTCCAGCCGCCGCCAAAACCATCACACATGTCGGCAAATCCGTCTTCATGAAAAGCGCCGGTTACCCATACGCCCACAATAATAGCCAGCAGGATGCTTACCATTGGCGGAGCAATGCCCCCCAGGATGTACAATACGCCTATCATAATTGCACCGGTTATCCATCCTATCAACGGGAGATAGCGGGTAGCTTTGCTAAGCATCTCCGGGGAGTAGGGGATATTAACGGGAACGTGTATACGCGTATAGAACATGATAGCGGTTAGCAATAGCTGCCACTGTTTTTTCATATAGTACGGTTTGATACCTGAGCACTGTTAAAACTGGCCATTTCTTCCAAAAAAGCTACCGCGCTTCGAATCAGCGGAATGGCCAGTGCCGCGCCGGTGCCTTCTCCCAAACGCATGTCCATCTGTAAAAGCGGCGTTACTTCAAGATGCTGCAGCATGGCTTTATGCCCTTTTTCTTCAGAGCAATGGGCGAAGATGCAATAGTCTTTCACCGCAGGTTGCATTTTCACGGCTGCCAGCAAAGCGGCGGTTACAATAAAGCCATCTATTACTATCAGCATTTTTAAGGCCGCGGCCTGTTGTATGGCGCCGCAGATCATGGCAATTTCAAAGCCGCCGAATGTAGCGAGGGCCTGCTCCGGCGATGCCGGCGAGGCATGTTTAGCCATTACCTGTTGCAGAATAGCCCTTTTTTGCGCCAGTTGCTGCGTGTTGCTGCCAGTGCCGGCACCGGTGCATTCGGCCACCGCTATGCCGGTAAAGTGGCTCATCAGCAACGATGCTGCGGAGGTATTACCGATGCCCATTTCTCCAAAACCAACCACATTGCAACCTTTTTCGTGGAGCAGCTTTACCTCGGCGGCGCCCGCCTGCATGGCCAATTTACACTGGTCCAGCGACATGGCCGGCATATGCAAAAAGTTTTGCGTACCCATACCCATTTTACGGTCTTTCAATTGCGGATGCGGCGCAAACTCATGATTTACCCCGGCATCTACCACTGTCAGGTCCAGCTGATGCTGCCTGCAAAACACGTTGATAGCTGCACCGCCATTCAGAAAATTATATACCATCTGCGCGGTAACGGCCTGTGGAAAAGGATTCACCTGTCCGTCGGCGGCGATGCCATGATCGCCTGCAAATACAATGATAGCCGGGTTCTTCACGGAGGGCGTCAGTGTATTTTGCACCAGGCCAGCCTGTAACGCAATTTGTTCCAGTCTGCCCAGCGATCCGGGCGGCTTGGTCTTCTGATCTATCTTGTCCTGTAAGGCAGTTCTCAGCTCGGGTGATACTGGTGTTATCCGGATATCATTCATCATGAGGAATTTTTTTACGCGTCTTTTTTAATTACAACCGGGATACCGGAAATCATCAGGGTAACGGTGCCGGCTATACGGGCAATGTACTGGTTCACCCAACCCTGTAAGTCTGTAAACTTGCGCCCCGCTTCCGTTTCGGCATGCACGCCCATTCCAATTTCATTGGTCACTATAATAAAAGTACCTGCTTTCTGGTGAAGTGCGTGTATTTCTGCCTGGATGGCCTGGAGGGTATTATCAGTATGGTATTGGTGTTCAGTAAAGAAGTTAGTAAGCCACAGGGTAATACAGTCGATCACTACGGTATGGCCGTCCAGCGGGAGCCGGCTTACATACAGTTCTTCTTCATAGTTCACCCATGCGGAGCCTCTTTCTGCTTTATGCCGTTGTATGCGTTGTGCAAAGTCATCGTCCCATACTTTGGCGGTAGCCACGTATACCGGGTGAGCGCTTTGTGATAAGGCCAGCTCCTGTGCGTACCTGCTTTTACCCGAACGGGCGCCGCCTGTAATTAAGTGAAGCATAGAAAAGCTTTTAGCCTTTCCCGGTGGCTGGCTTTTATAGAAAGCCAACCACCGGAAGTTATTAGTTAAATAACGGCATTGCCGGGAAGAAGAAGCCCATGAAGTTCACGCTTTTCTTCAGGCTGCCGCTGCTGGCATCATAGATGTACAGCGTATTATCTTTATAGTTATCGCCGTAACCTGATTTTACGTCAGTTACCACGATGGTATTGTTACCGGGATTATATCTTACACCTGCACCATACATTTCACGGCCGGCCGGAATGGTTACAAACGGCGCAGTCAGGGAGTTAGGGTTCCCTACTGCATATTTGTATACTTCCCTGCCACCGGCGCCCCAGGCATTGGTTTTGCCAATGAATACGGCGTTTTCAATAGTGGATGCGCTGAGCATACCTGCATTCCATGCGCCCCATGCGCCATATACCGGGAATGGAACGGTAACGGTATCTATTTTCAGGTTGTTGGCATTAATAGCAAACAGCATGTTATTGCGGGCGGCCCAAACGGTACCATCCGGTGTGCGGGTAAAACCTACATCCGCAGGACCTAATACTTTTGACACGCTTAAATCGGTTTTGTTCAACGCCACCATACCCTGTGATTCCGACATAACGATGATGTAGCCTTCTGCTGCTACCATACCACCTACCTGTCCGGTTACGCCGGCCAGTTTACTGCCCAGGGCCAGTGTTTGCAGATTTACGGGGTATACGCCATCAGCAGTGCTTATTAAACCGGTATTGCTGTTCACGCCGCAAAAGGAGTTGGCGAAAGCCGGCAGCTGATCAATACGGCCGGTTTCTTTCATGGTGCCGGGATCTGCTACCACAAAGGCGCCCTCTTTGGACACGAGGTACATTTTATTGTTGTAAATGGCGCCGTAGTCGGTGGTGCCACCGAGTTGCTTGCCAGGATTATTACGTTTAAATACATACTGGTAAACGGAATCTTCCCCATTGCGGTAAAAATTCACATCGCCGCTTTCCTTACCATACTGGCCTTCATTTACCAGGAAGAAACCATTTTCAAATTTGCCCAACACCTTGATGCGGTAATAGTAGGTGGCGAGTGCGTTACCGGAAATTATTTTATAAGAGATGGTATAATCACCCCTTTCTGCTGCGGTGAAAGTATAGGTAGAATCGGTGCTCACCTGCACGCCATTTACCAGCCAGAGAAAAGTAGGGTTCTTCACTTCGGCCAGTTGCGGGCTCAACACCCGGGTGTCGCCAATATAGATGGTATCTTTGCCGTCTTTTAAGCCCGGAGCTACAATCTGTGGTACAATTACTTCTGCCTCATTATCTTTGGAACAGGAGGCTAATCCTGCAATAGCGAATACTGCTGCAATAAAGGAAACCTGAAATTTGCGTGAAATGCTGCGCATGTGTTGTGATTTATTTTCGTATGTCTTGTTTTCGTATGGGTGTTACAGTTAAACTGTAGCCAGGGTGCTAATACAGAAATGCTATGCAGAAGAGAGAAATAGTGAATCCCTATAATAATTTAGAGATTTAGAGTCAGACAAATGTGTTCATCTGCCTGAGCCCAAATCTCTAAAAAACAAATGTAAAAATATTATTGAGCAAAACGCAATCTGCGTTTAACCAGTTCGAAGCTGCCAAAGAAAATGCTGCTGTAAACGATGTTACCTACCAGTACATACCACATGTAAGGAATCGCCTGGATATAGCAGCTGGCTAATCCGGCGGCATCTTTGGTGTACGGTAATCCGGTGAGCAGGTTGGTAGAACCGCTTACCCACACGCCGAAGTTGGACACCAGGAAGTGCAGCAGCGCTGCGCCTGCAGAGCCCATCAGGATGTTGGCCACGCTTGCTTTCTTGATTAAAAGCTGACCCAGTAATACGATCAGCACAAAGCTGGCGTAGTTCCATACCCAGCCCCTGTACAGCAAGCCTTCCGCATATTGCTTATGGAAAACCTGCATCAGGATAATGTCGCTCACAAACAGCGTCAATAAAGGAAAGGCGTATGATTTCCACTTCTGTGAAAAAGAAGCGCCGCCAAATAAAGCCATTGCGCCTACCGGCGTAAACATAGCGATTGGTTGCATGGTGGCATCTGATCCCAACACGATACGTATTACACCAGCTGCCAGTATGAACAGCAGCAGTACGCCAAACCGTGGATTAAGATTCTTTAAAGACATTATGTTGGTTTTAATGTTTACAAATTAAATACAATACCGGTATTAAAATTGAACCGGCGTGAATTATAACCCGAAATATCAAAATACTGATAATCTGTAATATTTCTGAAACCGGCGAAAATTTTAAGCAAGTTACCAAATTTATATTCACCATATAAATCCAGGGTATAATAATCCCCCATCGGTTTGACGCCTTCAAACCGCTTATCTATGTATTTACCGGTGGCGGCCACGTACAGCGACCGCGTTGCCTGGTAGCCTAAAGTGGCGTTCACGGCGTGTTTGGGTATCCTGTACAGGTTGTAGTAGGAAGAATCCTTGCCGTTCTGGTTCACCGTAACGCGGCCATCCACATAGGCGTAATTGGCCGTTAGCTG
The DNA here is from genome assembly GCF_041360695.1 of Chitinophaga sp. RCC_12. Taxonomy (NCBI): domain Bacteria; kingdom Pseudomonadati; phylum Bacteroidota; class Chitinophagia; order Chitinophagales; family Chitinophagaceae; genus Chitinophaga; species Chitinophaga sp. RCC_12. The sequence continues at coordinate 172,696 of NZ_JBFUPS010000002.1, read as the reverse complement.
CAGCGTCCTGGTAATTCTCCAGGTAGCTTCCACTTCAGCGCCATATGCCTTTTGTTTATTGGCATTACGGTACTGGCTGAAAAAGGTGACAGGATCAAAATAAAAGATCACCAGGTCGCGGGTATTCCGGGCAAAACCGGTTACCCGGAAATCTATTTTGCCATCAGCCACATTGGCCTGGTAACCGGCTTCGTAATTGGTAGTGGTTTCCGGCTTCAGATCCCGGTTACCATAGCCATTTGCATACAGCTGGTATAAAGTTGGAACGCTGTAGGCAGAAGATATATTGATAAATACTTTATGATGCGGATTAATCAGGTAAGATGGATTAATGGAGAAGGTTTGGTTATTACCATACAGGTTGTGATGATTAAACCGGCCACCCACTTCGAGATTAAAGCCACCCATATTACGCAGCAGGAACGAGGCGTATACGCTGATCTGGCTGGTGTGTGAGCTATCCGGCGATAACGTGGTGTTAACTATCCCCGGCATGAAGGTGCTTTCCAGGAAGTCTTTTTGATCGGTGGCGGAACGGTTATAGGCGGCGCCTCCGATCAGCCTGATCCGGCTGCTCAGGTCCAGGTTCACATAACTTTCCACCTGGTGGGTGTTGGCGGTAAACAGGGAGCTGTCGTACCGGGCATAAGCGCCCACGCCCACATAGCCGGAATCGTTTAAAATATCCCGTTTGGTATGCTGGTAGCTGTATAATACATGCCAGGAGCCGTTTTTAAAGCGGTATTCACTGTTAAACCCGTTGAGCAGGTACTTTGATTTGCCGTTATAATCCGTTTCGTCTTTATAGCCACCTTCATCGAGGTCGTGGTGGTAATTGCTGTAATTTAGCAGGTAGCCGAAGTTCCAGCGTTTTCCTGCAGCCAGGCCCAGTTTGGCAAAAACGCTGTTTTGCCGGAAGCCGTCTTTATCAAATCCGGCTTTATAGGTAGAGTCGTAAGCATCGGAGAAGCCCCTGGTTTTTTCGTGTTTATAGCTAACCAGGTAAGAGAAGCGGTTAACATTGCCATGTACATTTACATTGCCCTGGAAATCGTGATAACTGCCATAGCTGGCAGTGGCGCCCACACCGAACTTTTTACTGCCGGTTTTACGGGTAATGATGTTGATCACACCTGCTACTGCATTGGAGCCGTACAGGGTGGACTGGCTGCCCCGGAGTATTTCTATCCGTTCTACCTGGTCGGGGGAAATGAAGTTGAGATCAAAGGTATTATTGATCTGGGAGGCGTCGCTTACCGGCAGCCCGTCTACGAGGATCAGGGTGTTACCGTTGGAGGCCCCGCGCATATATACATTGGGTACGGTGCCCGGGTTGTTTTCAGCGCCGTTGATGATCAGGCCGGTTTGCTGGTTGAGGATGCCGGCAATGCTTCTGCCGCTGTTGCGCTCCAGGTATTCGTGTGAAAGGATGGTAACCACCTTGCCGGTTTCCCCGGCCTTTTGCGGACCTTTAGCGGCGGTAACGGTAATTTCATTCAGCTGGCTGATACGGCTGGTATCCTGTGCGGTAGCAGCAGTATACAGCACGGTAGATAAAAATAAGGAAGTGTAAAGTTTTAATTGCATCCGCGAAATATTAGTTGAAGGTTTATCAAAATAAAAATGCAGCTGGGACAAAGGTTAGGTTACTTTATCTCCGCTGCATTTTCAAAGGTAAATTGCCCTGGGGCAATTTACTTATCCCGGCATCCGGGAAATATATTTATCCATTTCTTTGATCTGGCTTACGATCTGCGCAGTGGTAGGCTTTTGAGCTTTGGCCCTGCGAAAATATTCTTTGGCAGATTTGAAGTCGCGGCGGCTCATGGCAATAGAAGCCAGGGTTAACAGGGCTGCTGCCGTGTTTTCCTTGTCTGGCAAACCTTTCCGCATTGCAATTTTCAGGTTCTGATCAGCTGTTTTCAGGTCATTTTTCTGATAGGCGATAGTACCCAGCTGAAAATACTGCATCCCTTCGTATTCCTTCATCGGGCTGCCGGAGTTAATACTCTGGCGGATGGTGGATTCAGCTTTATCAAGATCATTGGAATACATGGCCATGTTGCTTTGCATAAAATAGTACACAGAGCGGATAGGTTTGTACAACAGTTTCGGGAACTTTACCTGGTTCATCAGGGCGGTGGCCCTTTCAATGTCGCCGGCTTCCACGGCTTCCTGTACCATTCTCATGGGACCAAACATCACATGTGTTACCAAACATACCAGTGCCAGCACCAGCACAATGGTGGCTTCCCACCAGCCAACAGTAAGGCCCAGCGCAATACCACCTGCCAGTAAAATAATACCGATCGGGAGGCGATATAGAATAAAAAAATTAAATGCTTTCATGAAAAAACAGTTCGTAAATCACTAATAGAGGGTGCAAAGATAAATAAAAAAAACACCTCATGGGTTTTCATTTCCGGCGTTTCAGATTCGCCATGGCGATGGCGCTTAATATGATGGCCACTCCGAGTATCTGCAGGGGCGATACGGATTCATGAAGGAAAATGGTAGCGGCCAGCATGGCCACGGGCAGCTCGGCAGCGCTGAGAATGGCGCCCAGCGATACCCCCGTTTGAGGCATCCCCTTTGAAAAAAGGAAAGGTGGCAGCACGGTACCGAAAAGCGAAAGGGGAATTCCCCAGATCCACAGGCTGGTGCCGGTAAACCGGCCATTAAACAGGTACAGCGGAGGGAAGATGAGGCTGATGAGTACAAATGCGCCGGTAACGATCCAGGCGCTTTTCAGCACCGGTCCCAGCGATGCCGCTACCCGGCCGCTTACTACTATAAATACGGTGTAACACATGGCTGCCAGCAAACCGAAGCCAATACCTTTCCAGTTCAGCGCGGTTTCCGTGTGGTTAAATACGCCTCCCGCCAGCAGGGTGCCGCCAAGAATAAAAAATACTGCCAGCCACTGTATAGGGGAAGGCCGCTTTTTATAAATGATCCATTCGGCCAGCATGCTCATCCAGGTAAACTGCATCAGTAATATGATGGCAATGCTTGCCGGAATATATTGTACACTCTGATAATAAGCAATGCTTACTAATCCTGTGGAACTGCCCAGGATAAAGCAGGTACGGGCATCCCTGTTAGCCAGGCCCACTGTTTTCCTGCCGGAAAATGCCTGGATAATCCATAACGCAAGCATGCCGAAACCCGCCTGTACACTGCATAATTCGCCTAATGTATACCCTTGCTGATAGCCTGATTTAACGATCGTTGATAATATCCCAAAGCTGCATGCGCCAAGCAACACAAGCAGTATGCCTTTCCACATAAGAATTGTTTTAGTGCTGCGAATGTATGTGAATTTAGCGGAGGCCATCGCCTCCGCTAAACGAGGCTATTTCTTTTTTTCAAGATTCGGTAACAAACCGGTAAGGAGCCCTATTAAAGGAAGATAGGCACAAACCTGGTATACGTAGGAAATACTGGTGGCATCTGCCAGGCGGCCCAGCAGGGCGGAGCCTACGCCGGCCATACCAAAGGCAAGCCCAAAAAATAATCCCGCAATCATGCCCACTTTACCCGGTACCAGTTCCTGTGCATAAACAAGGATGGCAGAGAAAGCAGAAGAGAGTATAACGCCAATGAATACACTGAGTACTGCCGTCCAGAACAGGGTGGCATGTGGCAGCAATAATGAAAACGGCGCCACACCCAGGATAGAGATCCAGATCACATATTTACGCCCGATCCGGTCGCCGACAGGGCCGCCGATAAAGGTACCTGCCGCTACGGCAAACAGGAAGATGAACAGGTACACCTGCGAAGCCTGCGTGGAAATATGGAAGCGGTCCATCAGGTAAAAAGTATAGTAGCTGGTCATACTGGCCATGTAAAAGTATTTGGAGAAGATCAGCACCAGCAGGATACCCAATGAAAATATCACGGTGGAATTGGATAGTTTCGGCCTGTTCAGGTCCAATGCAGCTTTTTTGGGTTTGATGCGGTGTGTATTGGAAAGATACCATTTGCTGATGTTCAGCATTACCACAATCGCGAGTAAGGCGGCTATGGAAAACCAGATCACATGAAACTGTCCGAAAGGAACAATCACCATCGCAGCGAGTAGCGGTCCGAGCGAACTGCCGGCGTTACCACCTACCTGGAATAGTGATTGCGCCATGCCGTGTTTCCCGCCGGAGGCCATATGCGCCAACCGGGAGGCTTCGGGGTGAAACACCGCAGAGCCAACGCCTACCAGTCCTACGGATACCAGCACCATCGGGAAGCTGTGCGACAAGGATAAACATACCAATCCAAGCAGGGAGAAACTCATGCCAATGGCCAGTGAATAAGGCTGTGGCTTTTTATCGGTGTACAGGCCCACCAGCGGTTGAAGCAGTGATGCCGACATCTGGAAGGTGAGGGTAATAAGCCCTACCTGTGTAAAATTTAATTTCAATGAATTTTTGAGTACCGGGTACATCGCAGGAATGAGCGATTGCAGGGTGTCGTTCAGGAAGTGGGTAAAACTTAACGCCAATAGGATCGACAGCACCGTTTGTTGTGCTGCCTGTTGTGTGGCTGCTTTGTGCTGTTCTGGTAATGTTGTTTCCATTTCTGTTCTTTTAAGATCAGATCATCTGATGTTTAAGGGTAAAAAAAATTATTTGTTCTGGTCACTGATTTTCGTTGCCCAAACCAGCGCCTTTTTGGGATCTTTATCTATAATGCTTTGCAGCAGTGCGTCGTGATAATGCTGTGTGTCAACAAAAGAATCCGTGTTGGCATACCGCAGCAGGAACGACTTTTTCAGGTGCTCTGCCACTGTTTTGTACAGGTCCCGCATAATTTCATTTTTACCTGCTTCCGCTATAGCGTTGTGAAAGTTGATATCCGCCTGGATACAAAGTTCCAGCTGGTTGGCGGATGCATATTCAAAACGTTTTTTCAGGAAGCCTTTCATCTTTTCGATATCCTTGTTGTTGCGGTGCATGGCGGCTTTTTCCGCAATCTTTACTTCCAGCAGGAAGCGCACTTCATTCAGGTCTTTGAAATCGGCCCGCTGCAGCCGCTGTGATAGTGCTTCTCCGGTACCTGATTGTGATAATACAAAGGTACCCAACCCCTGTTGCACCCGCACCAGCCCCCGGTGCGCCAGTATTTTTACTGCTTCCCGGATGCTGGAACGCCCCACGGAAAACTGTAACATCAGCTCCGGTTCTGTGGGCAACTGTTGTCCTACGGCATATTTACCGGAAGCAATCAGCTCCTGCAGTCGGTCCGCTACCTCTTCAGCCAGGCTGAGTCGTTTTAAAGGAGAAGTATTTGTAGTCATCATATCATCTGATGTTTGCAAAGGTAATAGAACTTTTTACCTTTTTCATTTTTTTTCGGAAGAGGAGGAGATGGACAGTGTGATGACATAGGCAGGTATTACTTGTCGGATACTTCTTGGATACTTCTCAGTTACTTAGGACTAGCGTATGTGTCGTACTCCCTATATAGTCCCCATACAGTCCCTATATAGTCCCCATATAGTCCCCATACTGTTCCCATACACTCACCATACACTCATGATACACTTCCCATACACTCCCCATACACTATGTCTCGTCCTGAAATAGCTTTACACCTTTGTCAGATAATCCTGTTTTAAGTTTGCATACTTTCATTCATCATTTTCTGCTTTGCAAACTGTGGCAATAAGTTTATTTTGGCCGGATTGCTTATCAACATTACCTGCTATATGAGAAAATTAATACTGTCGTTATCCTTATTCATCACCTTCCATGCCTATGCGCAGGATGCGCTGAAGTACCAGACTCCCCCAAAGAGTATCCTGGAGCTGGCGATGGCAGCCCCTTCACCATCAACGGACTTTAGCAGCAAAGGAGATGTGATGCTGATCATGGAACGAACCAGTTACCCAACTATTGAAGAATTATCGCAACCGGAATACAAGCTGGCAGGAACACGTATTAACCCTGCTAACTTCGGGCCAAGCCGTGCAGGTTACATCACAGCTATCCGTATTAAAAACATTAAGGGCAACAGCGAATACGCCGTCACCGGCCTGCCAGCGAATGCACGTATTGGCAATATCAGCTGGTCGCCGTCGCAGAAAAGCATTGCCTTCACCCTTACAGACAACAGCCGCATTACCTTATGGAAAGCAGATGTTGCTACCGGCGCCGCCACACAGCAAAGTACCCGCGCCCTCAATGACATTGCAGGCCCGGCATTTACATGGATCGATGATAACCGCATCCTGGCGCTGGCAGTACCCGCCGCTATTGGCAAAGCACCGGAAAAGCCCCTGGCGCCTGCAGGCCCCACCGTGCAGCAAACTTCCGGTAAAGCAGCGCCGGCAGCCACTTACCAGGACATGCTCAAAAATCCATACGACGAGCAGCTGTTCGATTATTACTTTCAATCCGAACCGGTGATGATCAGCGCCAGCGGCGAACAGGTAATTGGTAAACCAGCTATTTACATCACCGCGGCTCCATCGCCGGATAATCAATACCTGCTGATGGAAAGCCTCCACCGTCCATATTCTTACCTGGTAGGCGCCCACCGTTTCCCCACGGAAGTGGAAATATGGAAAATGAATGGCGAACTGGTAAAGAAACTCGCCAGTAACCCGCTGGATGAGGTACGGCCCAAAGGTTTTGACGCCACCAGTAATTATCCGCGTTATTTCTCCTGGCGTAACGACGCACCAGCCACTATCTGGTGGGTACAGGCCCTCGATGGCGGCGATCCTAAAAAGGAAGTACCTTTCCGCGATGTGGTAAATACCCTGGCTGCCCCGTTCAGCGCAGCACCGCAGGAACTGGTGAAAACCGTGAACCGCTTTGCAGGCATCAGCTGGGCAAACGACCAGCTGGCACTGGTGTATGACGCCAACAGTACGCAGCAGAAAATAAAGGTAAGCCGCATAAACCCTGCAAACCCTTCGCAGGCGCCGGTTACGCTGATCGATCGTTCTGAAAACGACCGGTATAACGATCCGGGCACACCTGTAACAATAAAGAACCAATACAACAGGGCTGTTTTATACGTGTCGCCTTCACATGATTTGCTGATGACGGCGCCAGGCGCTTCCCCTGAAGGAGACCGCCCGTTCCTGTCTTCCTTTAATTTAAATAACGGCAAACAAAAAATCCTGTGGCGCTCCGCTGCACCTTATTACGAACAGGTGGCCGATGTGATTGACCCTGCCAGGCTCGTGGTAGTGATAGCACGCGAATCGGTTTCATCTCCCGTAAACTACTACCTGCAAAACCTGAAAAAGAAGTCATCCGTGGCGCTGACCGCATTTCCACATCCACAGCCGCAACTGAAAGGCGTGCAGAAACAACTGCTGAAATACAAACGCAAAGATGGGGTGGACCTCACCGCTATGTTATACCTCCCGGAAGGTTACGACCCTGCCAAAGATGGCCGCCTGCCGGTGCTGATGTGGGCTTATCCACGTGAATACAAATCTGCCAGCGATGCCGCCCAGGTACGTGGCTCCGCCTACAGGTTTACCCGCGTTAACTATGGCTCGCCCATTTTCTGGGTAACCCGCGGCTTTGCGGTAATGGATGCTACCGAAATGCCCATTGTGGGCGAAGGCGATAAAGAACCTAATGATACTTTTATCGATCAGCTGGTGATGAATGCGGAAGCCGCCGTGAACAAGATCACGGAAATGGGCGTGGGCGATAAGGACCGTATAGCAGTTGGTGGCCATTCTTACGGCGCCTTTATGACATCTAACCTGCTCGCACATACGAACCTGTTTAGAGCAGGTATTTCCCGCAGCGGCGCTTATAACCGTACATTAACGCCATTCGGATTCCAGAACGAACAACGCACTTACTGGCAGGCGCCGGAAGTGTATTATAAAATGTCGCCTTTCTCTTATGCAGATAAGCTGAAAACGCCCATTCTCCTGATTCACGGGGAAGCCGATAATAACTCCGGCACATTCCCTATCCAAAGCGAGCGACTGTATAACGCCATTAAAGGCAATGGCGGCACGGCGCGCCTGGTATTCCTGCCGCAGGAAAGCCACGGCTATGCCGCTAAGGAAAGTATCCTGCATATGCTGTGGGAAATGGACGAATGGCTGATGAAATATGTAAAACAATAAATATTACCCCGTAATTTCTGTGATGATCCGCCCGGATCATCACAGAAATTATTACGATAAGTAAAAAGTACCATTAAAGCCCCTAATACCACAACCCCCGTTCTTACTTCCTTTGTACCTTTGTTGCATCATGTCAAAGGCGCTCATTCCAACATACGATATCTGTTCCCTGGCTATGGGAAAGCCGGCATCGGAAGATATACTGGTGGCCAGGTTTTCCGATTACCTGGCAGCACACCGGGATATTCATTTTCCTCACCGGCATTCATTTTATCACCTGGCATTTTTTACTGCCGGGGGTGGAAGTCATACGATCGACTTTGAAAAATTCCCGGTAAAGCCCGGACAATTATATTTTATGGTACCCGGCCAGGTACACAGCTGGTTTTTTTCCGGCGGGATAGAAGGTTACGTAATGAATGTATCTGCCGGTTTTTTTAATGCCTTCCTGCAGGATGCTGATTACGTGGAACGGTTTCCTTTTTTCAGCGGGGTAAGCGCAGAAGGAGTAGTACAGTTGCCTAAAGCCGCTATCCCCGTTGTAACCGCGCAGTTTGAAGGCATGCTGAAAGAAATGAAAGGTGACCAGGCTTACAGCCAGGATATGCTGCGGTTACAGGTGCTGGGAATGTTCATAGCCGTAAGCCGCGCCAGCAGGCAGGGGGAAACCCGTCAGGAATTGCCGCATAATTATGTGCTGCTGCGCAATTTCCGCAAGCTGGTGGAACAGCATTATATGCAGCTGCGGTTGCCGAAAGAATATGCCGCCCTGCTGTATGTAACACCTAATTATCTCAATGCCTTTTGCCGGCATATGCTGGGGAAATCGGCCGGGGAAATTATCCGCGACCGCGTACTGCTGGAAGCAAAACGGTTATTGATCAATGCTGATATGAGTATTGCCACTATTGCCTACCAGCTCAATTTTGCGGACAATTCTTACTTCACGAAGTTTTTTAAAAAATACGCAGGAACAACACCGGAAGAGTTCCGGAAACATATTTCCTGATAAATCTTCATTATATGTGTGCAGATAAAAATAATGTAAAACCCAGCCTGCTGAAAAGCCTGTTGGGAAATAAGTGCGCCCGTTGCAGAAGGGGATCTATCTATACTACCCCAAATCCCTACGACCTGAAAAACTGCTTAAAGATGCCCGATGTTTGCCCGGTATGCGGTCAGCCGGTGGAAGTGGAAGTAGGCTTTTACTACGGTACCGGCTATGTGAGCTATGCACTGTCTATTGCGGTGTGTGTGGCCAGCCTCATTGCCTGGTGGCTGTTCATCGGCTTCTCCATTTACGACAACCGGATTTTCTGGTGGCTTGGGGTAAACGCCCTGCTGCTGGTAATACTGCAACCCCTGCTGATGCGATGGTCACGTACCATCTGGATGGCCTTTTTTGTATACTACGATGAAAACTGGCATCAGGGCCCTCCACAGGGAACGGGCCGGTCAAACGCAACTTTTAAGAACGCTATATAACAGGCCGGCAAACCAGGCAAAGAAACCGATAGGACGGAGATGGTAATTTACGGATCTATGGAGAGAACAAACGGACGAGTTATCCGTTATTATCTTTCTATGGGTCCGTTTTTCGTTTATTAATACCATCATAATTCGTTATCTTGTATTACTATTTGGCCCCTTATTCCAGTTGTAGCCTTTACTAACATCAATGATTATACGATGATGTTTTTCAGACAGCCCGGAAAATTTCTATTCATTTTTATTTTTTTGTTGTCAGTGAAGCCCAGGCTGAACGCGCAGGATAGCACCGTGCAGCAGCTCCCCGCACAGTGGACTTTACAGCAGTGTTTCGACTATGCGCTGAAAAACAATATCCAGTTAAACAGCCTGCGCCTGAGCAAAATGAGCAGCGACCAGGACCTGCTGCTGTCGCGTGCCGCCAAGCTGCCTAATCTTACGGGGTCCGTTTCCCAGGATCTTAACGGCGGCAAATCTGTTACCGCTGCCGGCAATTCTTCTTACCGGGTAAATACCACCGGTAATTATGGCGTTAACTCCAATGTTACCCTTTTCCAGGGCGGATATCTCAATAATGATATTAAACAGAAGAACCTGCTCACACAGATGGCAGGACTGAATATTGCCCAGCAGGTAAATGATATCACGGTACTGATTACACAAGCCTATCTGAATATCCTGCTGGCAAAGGAAAACACTGTATATGTGCAGGATGTGGTAGCCACCTCTGAAGCGCAGGTGAAGCAGGGACAACAACAATATGATGTGGGCAGCATTGCCCTGATAGGATTGGTGCAGTTAAAGGCGCAGCTGTCGAACGACCGTTACCTGCTGGTAACCGCCGAAAACCAGCACAGGCAGAACAAGCTGGTGCTGAAGCAACTGTTGCAGCTGCCCAGCAGCTATAATTTTGAAATCCAGGAGCCGGATACATTGATCACCAACACGCGGCTGTATGCCTTACAGGAAGTACAGGATTCTGCACTGGCCAACAGGCCGGAAATTAAAAGCAGTGAACTCGGCATCCAGGTATCAGACCTGGATCTGGCAAAGGCGCGGGCCGGGTATTTGCCCACGCTTACAGCCGGAGGCGCATTAGGATCTTCTTATGTTAGCGGAGGAGCCAACAGCGCTTACTTCAAGCAAATGGATAATAATTTTTATCAGCAGATAGGGCTCACTTTATCTGTTCCCATCTTCACCCGGCGGGTCGTGAAAACCAATGTGGAAAAAGCAAAAATAGAAGTGGATCAGTCGAAGCTGGTGTTGCAGGATACCAAAACAAATCTTACCCAAACGATAGAACAGTCATATATAGATGTGCTCAATGCGCAGTCGCAGTACGATGCTGCCGTGGAGCAGCTAAAATATTCACAGGAAGGTTACCGGATTGCCAGCGAACAATTAAAAGTGGGCGCTGCCAATATCGTGGTTTTTCTTCAGCAGAAAAATTTATATATACAGGCATTACAATCTTATATACAGGCGAAATACAATGCTGCTCTGAACATCAGGATATATGATTTTTACAGGGGCATACCGGTAAAACTATAAATGTAATTGAGGTATGAGAAAATATAAAGGTGTTATCATAACGGTGGTGATCGTACTGCTGCTGGTGGCGATCTGGTTTTTCTTTATCAGGAAGAAAAAAGAACCGGTCAGGTTTGATACCGCCAAACCGGAATATGGGCACATCGCCACTACCGTAACCGCTACCGGTACTATACAGCCGGTAGATACAGTGGCGGTGGGTACCCAGGTGTCCGGCACGCTCAAATATTTATACGTGGACTTTAACACCCAGGTAAAAAAAGGACAACTGCTGGCGGAACTGGATAAAGATCTTTTCCAGGCACAGGTAGATCAGCTGCGGGCCAACGTACAGGTAGCGCAAACCAACCTGGAATACCAAAGGAATAATTTCCAGCGGCAGGAGCTGTTATATAAAACCGGCGCCATCAGCAAAGCCGACTACGATATTGCCGCCAACCAGATAGGGCAGGCCAAAGCAAACGTGGCCAGCGTAACCGCCCAGCTGAATTCGGCATTAAAGAATTTCTCTTTTACAGAAATCCATTCACCGATCGACGGGGTGGTACTGAACCGGAATGTAAGCGTAGGACAAACCGTAGCCGCCAGTTTCAATACGCCTACCTTGTTCGTCATTGCCAAAGATATCACCAAGATGCAGGTGGAAGCTAGCGTAGACGAAGCAGATATCGGCAATGTAAAAGATTCACTTCGTGTAACCTTCACCGTAGATGCTTACCTGGAAGATATTTTTGCCGGAAGTGTCCAGGAAATCAGGCTGCAGCCGTCGGTATCTTCCAATGTGGTTACCTACAATACCATTATTAACGCACCGAATGATAACAGGAAGCTGAAACCGGGAATGACTGCCAACGTTACGATTTATACAGCGGAGAAAGATTCCGCACTGCTGCTGCCCGTAAAGGCGCTTAAATTTATTCCCGACTCTGTACAGCTAAAGGATTATGTGATACAAAGCGCCGTGAGAAGAACCCGTAATCCTGCTCAAACAAAAGATACCACGGGTGGTAAGTTTAAAAGTACCACGCGTATAGGTTCCTCCAATTATGTATGGATATTACGTGGCGATACGCTGGTGCAAAAACATGTAAGAACAGGACTAAACGACAATACGCATATTGAAGTACTCTCAGGGCTAAACGAAAATGATGTAGTGGTAACGGGCGTCAGCGCCGGGGGAGCCGTGGCGGCAGCGGGTGGAAGTACCAGTCCGTTTTTACCAAAAATGGGAGGGCGAAGACGATGAGCAGCAGCAAAATATTGGAACTACAGCAGATCAAGCGTGAGTTTGTGATGGGGACTGAAACGGTCCGCGCATTGAAAGGCGTGTCTTTTGATGTGTTTGCAGGTGAATTTGTGACGATTATGGGAAGTAGCGGTTCGGGAAAAACCACGTTGCTGAATATTCTCGGCTGCCTCGATAAACCTACGTCGGGCAGTTACCTGCTGGATGGCGTGAATGTGAGCAACCTGTCGCGCAATGAACTGGCCCGGTTGCGGAATCATAAAATTGGGTTTGTGTTCCAGGCGTACAACCTGTTACCGCGTACCTCTGCATTGGAGAATGTGGAGCTGCCGTTGTTTTACAACCCCGAGTTATCTGTGCAGGAGCGGCGTAACAGGGCGCTGGGGGCGCTCCAGGCGGTGAAACTGGCCGACAGGGAAGATCATACGCCCAGCCAGCTTTCCGGCGGGCAGCAACAAAGGGTGGCCATTGCGAGGGCGTTGGTTAATCAGCCGGTCATGATCCTGGCAGATGAGGCCACCGGTAACCTGGATACCCGTACTTCTTACGAAATTATGGCCCTGATGCAGGACCTTAACCAGGAAGGCAAAACGATTGTATTTGTTACGCATGAACCGGATATAGCTGCTTTCAGCAGCAGAACGGTGATGTTGCGGGATGGAAAAGTGGTGAAAGACAGCAAGAATGAAAACATACGCTCGGCAAAGGAAGCACTGGCATCATTGCCTCCCGCCGAAGATTATTAATTCAGCGAAAGCATGAGTGCAGTCAATCTCATAATGATAGCGTTAAAGGCGTTGCAGCGCAACAAGCTGCGGGCATTCCTGACGATGCTGGGAATCATCATCGGTGTGGCCGCTGTTATCGCGATGGTGGCCATCGGGCAGGGTTCGAAGGAAAGTATCCAGTCGCAGCTAAGCAGCATGGGCTCCAACATGATCACCATTTTGCCAAGCAGCAACGTAGCCGGTGGGGTGAGGATAGGAGGAGAGAGCTTTCAGTCGCTTACCATCACAGACGTACTGGCGATACAAAAGAATGCGGAATATGTAAGCGCGGTGTCGCCGGTGGCGTCTACCAAAGGGCAGGCTATTTACGGCGCGCTGAACTGGCCTACGTCCCTGCAGGGCGTGGCCCCTTCTTATTTTGATATCCGCAAGCTTACGGTGAATGATGGCATCAGTTTTTCCGATGCAGATGTGGCTACTGCTGCGAAAGTGTGTGTATTGGGGCAAACGGTGATCAACAACCTGTTTCCCAGTGGAGAAAGCCCTGTAGGAAAAGTAATCCGCCTGGGTTCCATTCCATTGCAGGTAATAGGCACGCTGGCGCCGAAAGGACAGAGCTCTTTCGGGCAGGACCAGGATGATATCATTCTAACGCCTTACACCACCGTGCAAAAACGTATCCTGGCCACCATTTATTTCCAGAGTATTTATGCTTCCGCCGTGAGCGAAGGCGCTTCAGAGCAGGCTACCAACGAAATTATAGATATACTCAGAACAACACATCGTTTGCGGCCTGCCGATGAAAATAATTTCCAGGTGAGGACCATGGAGGAACTGATAAAAACGCTGAGTTCCACTACCAGCCTGCTTACTATCCTGTTGACCGCTATTGCGGGTATTTCACTGGTGATTGGCGGCATTGGTATCATGAACATCATGTATGTATCAGTAACGGAACGCACCCGGGAAATAGGGCTGCGCATGTCTATTGGCGCGCGGGGCATTGATATTTTATTGCAATTCCTGGTAGAGGCAATTATTATCAGTGTAACGGGTGGTTTAATAGGGGTGGTGCTGGGGATTACTTCCGCCAAGGTAATTACGCTTACGCTTGGCTGGCCTACGCTGGTGTCGGAGTCTTCTATTATACTTTCCTTTGTGGTATGTGCGTTTACGGGAGTGTTTTTTGGTTACTATCCGGCACAGGCAGCCTCCCGGCTGGATCCTATTGAAGCGTTGCGTTACGAGTAATTATTTACGCGTTACAGTCGTACGGCTCCGCAATGCCTTCTGTGATCCATTTTATAAAAGCGCTTTCCCTTTCAAATTGTACCAGGTTAAGTTGATGCCCGGTAATATCTTCCAGTGAGAAACCATCGGCATGGGTTTCTACGGCCTGGCGGGTGGCTATTTCCTGTTCGGTGCTGTAGTGTCCCAGCAGTTTTTTAAGTTCAAAAACCACGCTGTCGGAGGTATCGTTGGCGTGAATAACGGCTACTACAAACTCGTATTCACCAAATTGCTGCAGCGCTGCAATGGTCCTGGTATTTACCTTGTAACAGGTGCCTGGTTTCAGTTGCATAAGCGGGTATTTAACGGCAATATGAATATACGTAACAAATACTGGCTTGTTGTCATGGAAATATACTTCCATCTGTGTTTTGTGGCAATAAAAAAGCCGGTAGGTTTCCCTGGCCGGCTTACTTTATGGCAGTGTAGATTTAGTCTTTCTTCTTATCATGTATCTGTGATTTCTTCAGATACACTTTCTTACCTTTCCCGTCTACAATGTATTTCCTGTCTTTTCTGTCGATATAAACGGTTTCTCCGTTGGGGCCTTCCTTGCCTTTAAAGGTTTTATCTGTAATGGTGGAGGCTCCTTTAACAGCGATAGAGGCTGTTTTATTTCCCACTTTTTTTGCAGTGCTGTCGATTCCCTGTGCAAATGCATGCTGACCGGCCAGTGTTACTGCTACGCCGATGGCCGCAGCTATCAGAAGTTTTGGAGTTTTCATGTTATTACTTTTTTAATTTTAAAAATGATTGCCTGACGTTGGTTATTATTCAACAATAGTGCCACTTGGTTTGTTATTGTAATACAGTTTTTTACAAATGTGTTTTTTACCGTATTGCTGGTACATACCGGGGATTTTCCCGGGGCGGGATCATTTAAATTTCGTATATTCATTTACGGTAACCCTCTGCCTGTGAAGTAGTCGAAGGTCTGTATCTATCTGTTCCTACACCTCACGGGGAGAATTAAAGTAACGCGTAGCTATTATATAAACGATAGTTGATTTCTCCTTATTAGTTGATGCTTAAAAAAATGACTGTTATCCGTAACAGCGGGAGAATTATTTGCATAAAAAACACCCTCCAGACTGCCCGTGGTCCGGAAGGTGTTGCCCGTGTTTGAATTGTAATTTAATTGCCCCAGAAAATATTTTCCTGCCGGATATCTTCCGCATATATTTTCGCTGCCACAATTTTACCGTCTTTCACCGTATATACGTCTACGTTATCTGTATGCAGTTCCGCTCCCGGCCGCGATGCTTTCCAGGTAAGTACTACTGACGCCTGGTCGCCGTGTACTGCGATGGTTTTGATGGCAGCGAGCGACATGGTGTTTTGTGATACCTCAAACATGCCGCCTACCATCTGGAATACTTCCCCGCTGGATTTTTTAGTGCCGGAGAAGCGGTTGCTGCCCGGTTGTTCCCAGTTTATTTCGGGATGTAGCAGTGCGCCTAGTTTTTCAAGGTTTACCTGTTGTACGGCATTTACAAAATCTGTTACTACCTGTAATGTTTGTTGTTCCATTGTATACTTTTTTAGTTGTTGATGAATTGATAATGCAAAGCTACCACCTGCCACCCCCTTATCATTTACCTTTACACGACAATTACTTACCATTTAGCGACAGGATGATTTTTGTAAACACCGGACGGAATACCTTTGCTATATGAAACAGCTGGTATTAAGTATTATCGCATATGCGGTACAGCGGGATGTAGATGCTGCACAGCTTTGTAAGCTGGCAGGTATTGACCTGGCGGCATTGAAAAAGAGCCATGCAGCGCCGGTAACTGCGCAACAGCTGCAGGATTTGTGGCTGAATGCGGGCAGGTTAACCAACGATCCCTTGTTCGGGTTGCATTTCGGCGAGTCCCTGCAACCTGCTGCCCTGGGGGTAGTGGGAGAAATTATCCGGAGCAGCGCTACCGTAGGGGAGGCCTTAACTCATGCAGCGGCGTTAACGCACCTGGTAACGGACGAGTGCCGGATGGAAGTAACCCGCACCGCTAAAAACTTTACGGTGAGGTTGCTGCCAGCGGTTGATTATGGCGCAGCGCCGCCCTATGCTTTCCGGCAATTGATAGATCTTTTAATGATGATGGTGATTCACGAACTGGATGGCCTGCTGCTGGAAAAAATAGTTCCGCAGGCAGCGCGGCTGGCCTACACGGTTCCGGACCCTGCTGAATACGAGCGTGTTTTTCGTTGTAAGCCGTCGAAACGGGCAGGAGAGTATGTATTGGTATTTGACAGCAGGTATTGGGAAGAGCCATTGTTAACGGCCAATTATGAGCTTCAGAACCTGTTGTTGCAGAAGGTGAGCAGTTTACCCCAAGCAGCAGGTCAGCATAAAACTTTACAAAACAGGATCTATAACTACCTGTTGGCGAATTCCTACCTCGGCGTGTCGTCGCTGAACGACATGGCGGCCAATTTCAATATGAGTCCCCGGAGTTTACAGCGTAAGCTGAAAGAGGAGGGTGTAAAATACCAGGATATTGCAGATGCGGTGCGGCATTCACTGGCGGTGTATTATATTTCGTCCGGTAATTACCCTTTGAAAGATGTTTCCTGGATGCTTGGTTATAATGAGTTAAGTGCTTTTACAAGGGCTTTTAAGCGGTGGACAGGCAGTTCGCCGGTACAGTATAATCAATCGTTGTAGTTCAGGAAAGTGTCTTTGTGCACGATTCCCCATTTCTTCACAAAAATATATTCTCCCTTTTCCAGGGCAGTGAGATAATCCTGCAGCCATTCTTCAAAAGAACCGGCTACAATGGCGCGGTGACTGTCGTCGTGCCAGAACGTGATCACTTGTCCGTGCTTGCCTTCCGGTGCGGGGTCCAGGTCGATACACAGGTGGTTACCAAAGCCGTCGCCGGTAAAAGGGATCCATAAAGGATTCCACCAGTCGTTTTTTATGCCGGTATCGGGTGTGGAGAGCACGGGTTCTTCGTGATAATTGAAAGTTCCGGCATCCAGCAGGTCTTTCCAGTGATGCCATTGGGTGGTGATGTCTTCCACGCTTAACAGCTGATCCGCATCTACGAGCCCGGCCCTGGCTTTCTGCTGCCCGTTATGAATAGCATAAAATGCTTTAAAAGAGGCCGGCATGGCCGTTCCTATTAGTTTTTCAAGAGAT
Source organism: Chitinophaga sp. RCC_12 (assembly GCF_041360695.1). Taxonomy (NCBI): domain Bacteria; kingdom Pseudomonadati; phylum Bacteroidota; class Chitinophagia; order Chitinophagales; family Chitinophagaceae; genus Chitinophaga; species Chitinophaga sp. RCC_12. The sequence continues at coordinate 155,138 of NZ_JBFUPS010000002.1, read as the reverse complement.
TCCACCGCCTCAAAAGTAACGCCGGGATGGAGGATGTTAAGCAGTCTGGGGGCGTGCTGCTGCATCCAGTTCTCCCATCTTAGCCAATATTGCTGCATATGGTATGGGTTTTAACGACTATAAAGATGTGAAATTTAATCAATAAATTTATTCATTCCCACTGCATGTTTTTTATAAGCTAATTATCAATAATTTTGTAGCTCTTGAAAAGAGTACAACATCATTAAAAGTAAATAACTCCTTTATGGCACAGCTACCTAAATTTCTGATTGCAGACGATCCTGTAACAGATCCGGAAAATGAATATATTTTTCATACCGAGAAACCCCGCTTCTTTGCCAAACGGGTAGAAGAAGATGAAGAAACTGCCTACATCGATATCATTCATGAAATCGATAATGTAGAGGAATTCTATAAAAGCGCTCCGGAAAAGAAACAGGAACTGCTGGAACAGCTGGAAGACTGGTACTACTCTTACATGGAGTGGCTGGAAGATGATGGAGAAGAAGAAGAGGAGGAAGAATAGTAACAGGAAAAGGTATTGTAAAAAAGCGTCCGCATATTGCGGGCGCTTTTTTATGTCCGTCAGTTAGCCTGCAGCTGCAGTTCTTTCCGGTAAGCAGAAGGATTTACACCTTTATATTTTTTAAACATCCTGTTCAGGTGACTTTCATCTGTAAAGCCCAGTTCATCCGCAATTTCCCCTACCCGCATACTGCTGTACTGCAGCCGTGTTTCCACCAGCTTCAGTTTGTACTGGGTAATGTATTGCTGGAGGCTGTCGCCATTGTTACGTTTAAAATATTCACTCAGATAAGTGGGCGAGATATTAAAGTGGGCTGCAATCTGCTCTGCCCGCAGCTTTTCAGGCGTGTAAATATTTTCGTGTATATAGTGCAATATATTCATGGAAGCATCCTGTTTCGCAGGATGCTTGGGCTGTTCCGGCATTTGCAGCAGTATATTCCGTGCAATCACCATGATCATGGTATTTACAATTTGCTGGGCCATTTCCCGGTGATAGGGCTGCTGGTTTACCAGCTCGCGGATCAGCGCCTCTACCAATGCTTTTACCAGCGGTTTATCATTTTTATTTTTTAAGATACATCCAGGCAGGTGGTTGTGATTCTGGAAAATAAATTCCAGTTGCTGTATCCAGTCTTTATGCTGATTTTTAAGGTAGATGTTATTAAAGCGGATAAAGAAGAATTTAGTAGATTCCTGCACATCAAATGAGTGGCAGTCCTGCGGCATAACCAGGAAGAGTTTCCCGGGGCTGTATGGCAGCTGGTTCTTATTCACACACTGCATCCCACTGCCTTCCACAATATACACCAGTTCAAAAAAGTTATGTTTATGCGGATCTATCGGGCATTCTGTGCATTCCCGGTATTCTATCTCAAAAGGCTGATATAAATTCTCTTGTAGCATACCTGCAAAAGTACAGAATGATCCTAAAAAAGTACAAATTATTTCCCGGGTTCCGGCTGATCTTTGTGTCACAAAAAATCAAACAAATGGAAAACAACCCTATCGTATTTCTGTTGCTCCGGCTGGCAGTAGCTGCCAGCATGTTCGGTCACGGCCTGGTAAGGCTCCCTAAATTAAATGGCTTCAGCGCCTGGATGGTAAAAAGCTTTGAAAAATCCATGCTGCCTGATTTGCTGGTAGTGCCTTTCAGCTATGCTTTGCCTATCGCCGAATTTATAATCGGGCTGCTGCTCCTGCTGGGGTTATTTACTCGTGCCTCCCTTATTGGCGGGGGCGTAGTAATGGTGATCCTGATATTTGGTACTGCCATGATAGAAAACTGGGAAGCATTGCCCTCCCAATTGATCCATGCTGCCTTCTTCGCCGTACTGCTGGCTTTTATCCAATACAACACGATCGCAGTTGATCATCTTATTAAAAAATAATGGCTACAAGAAAAGAATTCCTGAAAACAGCCGGCCTCGCAGGTTTAGCCGGTATGGTACTGCCCCGAACGGTATTGGCACAGGCGAAAGCCACTCCAACAGCCAAATCCGGCGCCGGATGGGCAGATGGCTCGCGCCTGGTAGTATCTGTATCTATGCAGTTTGAAGCCGGCGGCCAGCCGGACAGGCCCGAAAGCCCTTTTCCACAGAACATGCTCAAAGGCTATAAAGATCTTCCTGCCACTACATGGTATGAGTATGGCTTCAAGGAAGGCATTCCCCGCATGCTGGATAACTGGGACAAACACGGCATAAAAGTAACCTCCCATATGGTTGGCAGCGCGGTGGAAAAGCACCCGGCCCTCGCGAAAGAGATTGTGCAGCGTGGGCACGAGGCAGCCGCACATGGCCGCGACTGGTCGTCGCAATACATGCTGCCCTATGAAGAAGAAAAACAGTTTATCAGCGATGGCGTGGAAGCAGTAAGAAAGGCTACCGGCGTAACACCAGTGGGCTACAACGCCAATTGGTTGCGCCGTGGCGATAATACCCTTAACATCCTGCAGGAACTGGGTTTCCTGTATCATATCGATGACCTGAGCCGTGATGAACCTTTTATCACTGAAGTGAACGGCAGCGATTTTGTGGTAGTACCATATACCTTACGTTGTAACGATATCCAGCTGGTAGCGGGCCAATGGTTTTCTACCGATCAGTTCCTGCAACAGGTAAAGATGGAATTCGATCAGTTGTACGAAGAATCTGCCCGCCGCAAACGCATGATGTCTATCAGTTTTCACGACAGGATAGGCGGTACCCCGCAAATGGTAAAAGCTACCAGCGAGTTGTTTGCCTATATGAAAAAGCATGCCGGCGTAACGTTTAAAAGGAAAGATGATATTGCTAAGTTGGCACTGGCGGATAAGAATACGATCAGGGAGTAACCTGGTGTGAAATTAAATAAAAGACAGGCGGGTGATGCCTGTCTTTTTATTTAATTTCACATAAAGCAACCTACATCGAATGCCAGAAAAGAAAGCACCCCAGCAGGAAAGGATTATATTCAATACCCTGCTGGATCAGTATATTTACCAGGGTTTACCGGTGGACAGCATCGACGCCAAAACCGCCTTTACCATTCACAACCTGAAGGATATTCATTTCGAGCTGCCTTATACTTCTATCGTATACCGGACTAACTTCTTTTCTTTTGTTTTCGTGAAAGACGCTATTGGCAGGTATACCACCGATGAGCAAACTTTTAACACTTCTCCCGGAACTATTTATTTCACTAACCCGGGTCATTTTAAATCTTTCGAATGGCAGGAAATTAACGATGTACACCTGATTACACTCAGTGAATCTTTTCTAAAGGAAAATGTACACCAGAAGATCTTTGAGGAATTTCCTTTTCTCCTGGCGGAAACCGTACCGCCAAGGACATTGCAGCCGGAAGTGTTTGCGGAGTTTGAACAATTGTATCTGCAGATAGAAAAGGAATATTTCTCGGCTTCCACGTACAGAACGCGGATGATAGGGAACCTGTTTGTGGTGCTGCTGCTGAAGATCAAAGAATATTTCTGGGAAGATTATAACCCTATATATGAAGGCAACCGCAGCTCACAGATTGTAAAACAGTTTAAGAGAACCCTGGAGCAGCACTACCGCGACCTGGTAAGCGGGAAGGCGGATAAGGTATTCAGGGTACAGGATTATGCCGATGCACAGCACCTGCATCCCAATTACCTGAGCAATGTGATTAAAAGTAAAACCGGAAAGCCCATAGGCACCTGGATTACAGAGAAAACGATCACCGAAGCCCGTACATTGCTGCAACATTCCCCTGCCTCTATCAAACAAATTGCCGCTCAACTGGGCTTTACAGAGTCCACGCACTTCAGTAACTATTTTAAGAAACAAACCGGTATTTCCCCCGTTTTATACAGAAAGCAACATGCATCTTAGATATTTGTAACTATTAGTGTAATTCTTATACTTTTCAGGGCAACGGTTGGCTCATCTTTGTGTTATCAAAATAAAAACACAAAATATGAGCACACTAAAAGATAAGATCATCCTGGTTACCGGTTCTTCAAGAGGTATTGGCGCTACAATAGCCCGCCAACTGGCGGCCGCAGGCGCAAAAGTAATTGTTAACTATGCCGGTGGTAAAGATGCCGCACAACAGGTAGTAGCAGACATCAAACAACAGGGCGGCGATGCCATTGCACTGCAGGCAGATGTAAGCAAAAGCGATGAGGTAAAAGCCCTGTTTGACGCCGCTATCGCGCATTATGGCCGTATCGATGTACTGGTGAATAACGCCGGCATTATGATCACCAAACTGATTAAAGATACCACCGATGAAGATTTTACCCGTCAGTTTGACATTAATGTAAGAGGCACCTTCAATACCATGAGGGAAGCGGCTACCCGCCTGGCCGACAAAGGCAGTATCATTAACTTCTCCACTTCTGTAAACCGTATTATGCTGCCTGCATATGGTACCTATGTGGCCACCAAAGCAGCAGTGGAACAACTCACCCGCGTGTTCTCCAAAGAAGTAGGCGCCAGGGGCATCAATGTAAACTCCGTTTCTCCCGGCCCCACCAATACCGAATTATTTACGAATGGTAAATCAGAAGAAGTGATTGCGCGACTGGCTTCCCTTTCAGCCTTCAACCGTATTGGCGAACCGGATGATATCGCACAGGTAGTAGTATTCCTTGCAGGTGACGACGCCAAATGGATCAACGCCCAGAATATCGGTGTAAATGGCGGTATGGCCTGAGGATAAAGTATCCTTCTTTCTAAAAAATATTAAATACAATATCATGAACAGCTTAAAAAATAAAGTAGCGCTGATTACAGGATCAGCCAGGGGATTAGGTAAAGCCATTGCAGAACGGTATGCCGCCTTAGGTGCGGATGTAGTGGTTAACTACTCAAAAGACAAAGCGTCTGCAGATGAAGTAGTAAGCAACATTACTGCTATGGGCGCCCGTGTAATCGCTGTACAGGCAGATGTGAGCAAAGTAGCCGATCTGGAAAAATTGTTTGCAGCCGCAAAAGAGGCTTTTGGTAAGATAGATATCGTGGTGGCCAATGCAGGTATTGAAATGGTGGAAGTGCCGGTAACAGATTTTACAGAAGAGCAGTTTGATAAAGTATTTTCCATCAACACAAAAGGAACTTACTTTACCATGCAGCAGGCAGCAAAACATGTATCGCATAACGGTCGTATTATTTATATCGCATCCAGCACCACCTCCTTCCCGGTACCTGGCATGGCCGTTTATGGCGGAAGTAAAACCACTCCAAGATACCTGGTAGATATTTTGTCGAAAGAAATAGGACATAAAGGAATTACCGTAAATTCGATTATCCCTTTTGCGGTAGATCATTCCGGCATTTTTGCCGACCCGGCGGCTTATCCTGCACTAAGAAAACAATTACTGGATAGTTGCCCGATGGGAAGACTCGCAGAAGTGGAAGACGTAGCTAACCTGGCTGAGTTTTTTGCCAGCGATTTATCCTCTTTTGTTTCCGGTCAGCACCTGTTGGTGAACGGAGGCGCCACCAACTAAAATCTATTATTATGGTCCTTAAAGTACTCAATGCCGTCCTGATCATTTTTACTGTATTCATGGGCCTGAAACAAGGCCTGGCAATGATTGGCCAGAAGCCGGAAATGATTACGATGTTCAGCCGGTGGCACTTTAGTAAAACAGCCATCATCATCAATGGAGTGGTAACGGTGTTGAGTGCTTTAATGATCCTGTTTCCCAGAACATTTTTGTTGGGTAACTTCCTCATGGCCGCAACGATCCTGATGATCATCTGCTTTTCTTTGTATGGCCGTGATGTGAAAGGTGCTGCTATCGAGGTGCCTTTCTTCCTCCTGAATCTTGTTATCATTTATTTGCAGCATCCGCTCGCAAAATGAAGATGTTGTTATTGGCTTACTCCTGTGGAACGGACAGTAGTACTTCAAAGAGTATATCATACTGTTTATCGCCGGGCTTTTTCTTTAGGATAGTGATTTTCCTGCAAAGAAATGAATCGTAATACTCGAATCCGGAGAGATCTATTTTGCGGAGTTTATTGTGTGGTATATCTTTCACAATGGTCATGTGTGGCGCTATCTTTAGCGGTTTCCGTTTAAGCGCTTTAAACAGTAATTTATGGAGCTCAATGATTGGCTGGGGATTACTGATCCGCAGCACCAGCGAATCTGAAGTATATCCATGGGGGAAAATTTCGCATCCATTAAGCCCCACTTCAAAAGAGGGTAAAGCAGCTACTGCATTTTTAACCAGGTTGATGATCCAGGCATCCTCCTCTTTTGCCGGTAATTTTAGCAAAGAGATATGTGCTTTTGAATACCGGTGTTTTACTTCCGGGAGCAGATGATAAGCCTGGTTCTCCATGAATTTTACATGATCCGTTATGTTATCGGGCGGTGAAATGATAACAGAGTAGGATACCATTGGCGTAGGAACGTCGTCCAATGGAAATAAGGTGAGCTGATCAGGATTATGGCGACGCGGCATAACCCAATAACAAAGTAAGTGTGGGGATGGTTTGGTGAGATACAGGCGCTAAATAAATTCGCCTGAATTCAGCATAGCCAAATTCAGGCGAATAATACTTTTGTAGCCTCAACAGGGATCGAACCTGTATCTAAAGTTTAGGAAACTTCTATTCTATCCATTGAACTATGAGGCCATCACTTTTCACCCCAATCCTGGGATCGGGTGGCAAAAGTAAGGGTTTTAAATTAATATTTAAAGACTTTCTATATCTACTTTTCCACCGGCGGGGGCATAGATACTATCGATTTCTTTTTTGAATTTCTCCAGGATTACCTTCCGTTTTGCCTTGAGGGTGGGGGTGAGTTCGCCGCCATCTACCGTCCATTCGTGGGGGAGAAGGATATATTTTTTCACCTGTTCTATATGGCTGAAAAACTGGTTGTATTTGTCTACTGCCTGTTTGTAGAGGTCCTGTACATCCGGGTTTTTCACGAGTTCTTCGTTAGAGGTAGCGGTGATACCGCGTTTCTGCGCCCAGTTGCGGAGGTTACTGAAGGAGGGTACGATCAACGCTGCCGTGAATTTACGGTCTTCCCCAACGATCATGATCTGTTCAATATAGGGCGACTCCTTAAACTTGTTTTCGATGGGCTGCGGCGCCACGAATTTGCCGCCGGAGGTTTTAAAGAGTTCTTTTTTCCGGTCGGTTATCTTCAGGAACTTGTTGTCGATCATTACGCCGATATCACCGGTATGGAACCAGCCATCTTTGATGGCATCGGCAGTGAGATCGGGGCGTTTATAGTAGCCAATGGTTACATTGGGGCCTTTACAGAGGATTTCCCCATCTTCCGCAAGTTTTACCTCCACCCCGCTGATAACGGGACCTACGGTGCCAAACATGCGGTCTTCCACGTTGATGCGGTTTACGCTGATTACCGGGGAGGTTTCCGTAAGGCCGTAGCCTTCCATGATGGGAATGCCGCCGGCGGTGAATATCTTCAACAAACGGACCTGGCAGGCAGCGGCGCCATTTACAATGCACTCGATATTGCCGCCCAGGGCCGCGCGCCATTTGCTGAAGACCAGCTTATTGGCCAGTTTGAGCTGCAGGTTATACCAGGCGCCCTGGTTTTTATTGATTTCATACCGTTTGCCGAGGTCTACTGCCCAAAAGAACAGGGCCCTTTTAATGCCTTTGAGTTCCAGACCGGTAGTCATGATCTTTTCGTACACTTTTTCCAGCAGGCGGGGAACGGTGGTAAAGATGGTAGGCTTCACCTCTTTCAGGTTATCACCAATGGTTTCCATGGTCTCTGCATAATAAACCGGTACGCCGGCGCGGAGATACAGGTAGGTTACCATTCTTTCAAATATATGGTTCAACGGCAGAAAGCTAAGGGCTTTTGCCTCGTTGTTAACGGGGAGGTAAGGCTGGCAGGCCAGTACGTTGCTCATAATATTGTGATGACTGAGCATTACGCCTTTTGGTGTGCCGGTGGTTCCGGAAGTGTAAATGATGGTGACCAGTTCTTCCGGGGAAATATTCTTTTTTACTTCTTCTATCTTTTCAAAATCGGCGGGGTCGGCCAGTGCCGGAACTTCCGTCCAGTGGCGGGCGCCTTCTACTTTATTGAAGGTGAATATTTCACGGATGGAAGGAAATTTATCCCTCATGGCGGTTACCTTATCCAGCAGGTCTTTGTCGCTCACAAAAAGGATGCGTGCTTCCGCATCATTCAGTACGTAGGCGAGCTCCGTTTCGCTGATGGTGGGGTAAATGGGTGTGAGGGCGGCGCCCAGTTGCTGACATGCCAGGTCGGTAATAATCCATTCCGGTCTGTTGGGTGAAATGATGGCTATTTTATCTTTCTCCTCATTTTGCTTGATTCCCGGTCTGATACCCAGTTTAAGCAGGCCGGAGCTGAATCTGAGAGTGAGGTCCGCTATTTCTTTTGTGCTGTACTTTTTCCATTGCCCGTTTTCTTTCCCGGCCAGCATATCCTCTTTGGGAAAGTTGGCTAATTGGTAAGAAATCACATCGAATAGTCGTTGCGGTTGGTCCATGCTGCTGTAATTTTGTTTTGGCTCAAATATCAGATACGTGTGTGCTGTTGTTCTTTCAGCTTTTCATATTCCCCTAACGCATCGCCGAAAGGATCTTTGTGGTATGCATTGAAATACTGGAAAGCCAATGCAATGCCCCATCCTAATGCGGGCCATACCGGCCAGGGAGTACCGCTTGTTTTATCACTGTCTGTCAGAAACCATACTGCCCATAGTCCCAGGTTAATCACGAGATAGATGATCAGGTGGGACTTAAATCCTGCCCTGGCTTTTGCTATGCGCCAAAGTCGGTTATCTCTTTCTTGATTTGTTTCCATGGAAGTCAGTTTTAGGTACCAGAGGTTGTACTAAATTTAAAATATTTTATTGGCTTCACGCAGAAAAAAACGAAAAAAGCGGGCTTAACGGGTAGCCTTTATGTCGAAGGAGATATTTACCTGTGAATTGATGAGTTTGTCCTGTAATGATTTGTCGGCGCGATAGCTGATACCCCATTCGGTGCGGTCGATGTTAAAATTGGCTATTGCGATGATGGTGTTGTCTTTAAGCGTTATCCTGGCAGGGAAGGATATATTTTTGGTAACAGCTTTCAGCGTCAGGTTTCCTTTGACAATATGAGTAGCATTTCTGAGGGTGAGTTCATCGCCATCCGTGGGATGGAATGCCGTTACCTCGGTTATTTCAAAGGTGGCGGCGGGATATTTTTTTACGTCGAAGAACATCTCTCCTTTCAATTCGTTTTCCAGCTTGCGTTTCATGGCGGAATCGGCTGCGAGGTCTACATCCTGGAGGGATTTCATGTCAATAATGAACTGGCCGCCGGTGATAAGGCTGTCTTTTACATACAGTGCGCCACCAGCCAGTTTCAATGCGCCGTAATGTTTACCGGTAGGTTTTGTACCGATCCATCGCACCACACTTAAGGCGGTATCCGGAAGATAAGCGTTACCGGTGCCGGTTTGCACGGTCTGCGCATCGGTGATCCGGGCTTTATCAGCTTTGGGCGCCTGTTCGCATGCCACGATGCCGCAGGTAATAACGAATACTATACATAAGAGTTTCTTCATAATTACTGGTATGCTTTAAAACAAGCGCCCTGTTTAAGCGGGCGCTTGTCAGAAAATTTCGCTATTCCGCCAGTTCCCGGTTGCCTACCCACACAAACCTTTTCACAATAAATTCCTGGTTGGTGAAGCTGGCATTACCTGCCGGATTACCGCCTGTAACATGGAAATCGGAAAACGCAGCATGCTGGTTTACCCAGATAAATCCTGTAAGGTTAAAAGATACAGGTGTGAAAACGCTGTTCATTTCTTCTGCTATTTTTTCTTTGGCAGATGGATCTGTGGTATAAGCCCCGCAGGTAATGGCGCCGTATTTCGATGCCATTTGTTTGGCCAGTTGTATACTATGTGTCGTGTCCCTGGTTTTGATGATCAGGATCACCGGCCCGAAAAGTTCTTTTTCATAGATGGCAGTATCCGCGCTGGTTACTTCCAGGATAGTGGGAGCGCATACCCTGGCATTGGAGAATTCTTCATTCACTACCGGGGTACCTTCCAGGATCACTTTCCCTCCGAGGTGACGGGCTTCCTGTGCGCGGGAGAGGGTGCTGTCGTTTTGTATAGCGCCGAGCGTACCTGCGCCCATTTTCGGATGGTTTACGAGGCCTACTACTGCTTCCTTGAACCTTTGCACTACCTCATTGAAAGATACCTGGCCATTAGCTGTTTTGACGCCCTGCTCGGGAATGAAAAAGTTTTGTGGCGCAGTACACATCTGCCCGGAATATAAGCTAACAGAAAAGGCCAGGTTCTGAATCACCGCATCGAGGTCGGTTACGCTGTCGAGGATCACCGAATTGACGCCTGCTTTTTCTGTAAATACTGTTTTGCCTGGAAGTGATTCCACATAGTTACCAAATGCGCTGCCCCCGGTATAATCGATCAGCTTTACATCGGGGTGTCCGCAAAGTTCTTTTGCAATGAGGTGATCGGAGCTGTCGGCGGCCAGCTGGCAGAGGTTGGGATCATAGCCGTTGTCCTGAAGTGACTGCTGGATGGCGCTCACGGCAATGGCAATCGGCAGCACTGCTTTCGGATGCGGTTTCACAATCACAGGATTGCCGGTGATGAGGTCGGCGTAAACGCCGGGGAGTGTGTTCCATACCGGGAAGGTGGAGCAGCCAATTACTACGCCGGGGCCTTTGGGTACCGGTTTAAAAGTTTTGTACAGTTTGATACTGGCTTTACCCATTGGTTTCTCCCAGGTTAATGATGGCGGGTACCGTTGCAGCTCGTGATAGCCGGTAGCTACTGCTTCGAGGGCGCGGTCGTTGGCATGCGGACCGGAAGCCTGGAAGCTCATCATAAAGCTCTGGCCGGTAGTATGCATGGTAGCGTTGGCGATATCAAAAAAGTAGTCTTTTATTCTTTCCAGCGTTTCGGTGAGCATACCTGCTCTTTCGGATACAGGTACTTTCGCCCAGCTTTTGCCGGCTTCTGTGGCTTTCTTTATCAGGTCGCCAACAGGAAAAACGGGATAGGTAACTCCCAGTACCTCGCGGGTGTAGGGGGATACTTCTTCCCCGGCCCAGCTGGTTTCGCCGGTTTGCAGTAACTGTTTGAAAGGTTTTCCCAGTAATTGCTGATAGCTCTGTACGCCTTTGGCATGGGCTTCTTCCCCGTAAGCTTTGGGATGCTCCGGGTATTGCGAATAGAAAGTTCGTTCGTGGTTCGCCTTTACAGCATTGTCGATAATGTTTTGGTGTTTGTTAACGAGCATATTCAGATTTTGAGATTTACAATTTACGGATTTAGTCATTCAGTTGCTACAGCAACTAATTGACTAAACCGGTAAATCAAAAATTATCTAAATACTAATACCCGGAATTGATCAGCGTAAACCTTCCATCATTGTAATATTCATCAGGTTTTGGCTTTAATGGATTGCTGCGCTGAAATTTCAGGAAAGCATCATAATCGGTTTTATGTAATCCCACCCACGCTTTGTAGCTGGCCTGGTTGGCCGACGGGCCAAACAGCCATTGGTTATACGATTCAAACATTCCTTCCCGTAGCAGGCTGCGCTGATAATCGAAAAGGGCGTACGGATATTTCATACCGTAAAAGTTGTACCAATCCAGTAAAAAGCGGGTACGCACCATAATTAATACATCCGGATCTATTCCCCCGGTTACTACACTGATTTGCTTGCCCATACAGGCTTTATAAGCTTCTACGAATTCGTTGCTGCTTTTTCTGCCCTTCTTATCCTCTGGTATGGCGCTTTCAAACAGCGAAGGGTCATTGAATAATTTTTTATAAGATTCCAGTACAATATTCCTGATTTCAGCCGTGCGTGTGGTGAAACTTTCCATATTCATGAAGGTTTCGCCGTAGAGGATGCACCACAGCGGATTATTGCTGAAGTCGTATGTTTTGGTGGCGTTGTAATAGTTGCCGGGAAAACCGGGGTCCTGTTCAATGCCTTTGATCCAGCTCCGCAGGGCGCCGTCATACATTTTGAAGTTCATCAGCAGGGTACCGTTATCATTGTATAACTCGCCGCTGTTGGGGAACTTTTTGATGGCCCGCTCAAACATGCGTTGTGCTGTTTTCCACTCTTCCCTTCCCACATAAATATTGCCTGCAATCTGAAATACCTGTACGTCTGCTTCCCTGCTGCCAAGTAAAGGTTCAATAATGCTTTTTGCCTTTACAAGGTCTCCCTTCAGGTAGTAGGTAAAACCCAGCTGTTTCTTTAATTCAAAATTATCCGGTTCCAGCTGCAATGCCTGGTTTAATACCAGTATGGCATTGGAATAATCTCCTCCGCGGATAAAGCCTGTGGCCGTATTATACAGCTCTTTGGCGTCCTGTGCAATGGCAACCTGTGAAAATAAAACTCCCGCAACAAAAAGTGCTTTCAATAAAGAAGACCGTATGTTCATCCCTGTCTGTCGTTTGCTGTAAAAGTAAGGAAAATGGGGTAATGTCCCACAGATCAATCTATGGGAAGGGAGATAGAAGGGATATCTTTGTTATATTATTTTATTACTTTATTTGTTGACGGAAAACTGGTTTGCAATATAATCACGCAGATGATAGCAACAACACCGCTCACACCTACCCAAACAGTTGAATTCAACACCAATGGCACTGATGTCTCAAACTGATCCTGCAGGATAAATACCAGCAGGGCGGGTATGAGGCCGCATAACACCTGCATATAAAGGGTATTGCCGAGGTTCCCTGTTTTCATATATATCCACGACAGCATTAACGAAAAGGAGACAGTATATAAAAAAGTGTAAGGCGACAGGCTGAAGGCAAAGCTGATAGCGGCCACATTCAGGAGAGCTTTCAGCGGGGAATAGTTTTTCAGGAAACTATCCAGGATAACCCCTCTCATCAGGCTTTCCTGAATAAAGGGATCAATGAGGAAATAAACGAAGCAATAGAAAAGCGGTTTCTCCCGGATGAGTAAAAAAACGGAGTCCCATTCTTTCAGTGCGCTCAGATGCAACCATTCCTGGACGCCAAAGGCAAACAAATAGAGGGAGAGCATCAGGAAAGGGCCCGCCAGTAATATGGCAGGAGAAGGCATTCCAAAGTGGAGATGATAATCCGGTTCCACTTTCTTTTTCCGGTTGTAGCTGTAAATCAGGACCACCAGCAACAGGCTGCAATAGATGGGTATTGTGATTAAGCTGCTTAACACTTTGTCGTTTGTAATGCCCGGGTAAGCACCGGCGGCGGCAATATAAAAAGCGAGGAACACTACCAGGCTATAAACGGGTATCAGCCAGGCGTGGCCGAGTGTGGGATAAAACTTTTTCTTTTCTGCCAGTAAGGGATCATCATCAAAAATAGAGCGGGTATTGTCAGTCGTTTTCATGGATGTGGGTATAAAGGGAGACAATGAAATAACGGGCTTTCCCGGCGGATGCATATCGCCGGGAAAGCGTATAGTATGTTTAGATAATATGCGTGATCAGTCCGTCGCGCAGCTTCGGCTCAAACCAGGTACTCTTCGGAGGCATTACGTTTCCGCTGTCTGCAATGTCAAACAGCTGCTGGATGGTGACAGGGTAAAGGGCAAATGCTACTTTCATTTCCCCGCTGTCTACCCGTTTTACCAGTTCGTTCAACCCGCGGATGCCGCCAACAAAGTCGATGCGTTTATCGGTGCGCTGGTCTTTGATGCCCAGCAGCTTATCCAGTATGTTACTGGAAAGGATGGTTACATCGAGGATGCCTATGGGATCGGTGGTATAGGTGCCTTCTTTTGCTACCAGGCGGTACCACCTGCCATCGAGGTACATGCTGAATTCATGCAGCATGGAGGGCTGTTGGGGCAGGTGCCCGATTTCTTCCACGGTGAAGTCGTAGTCCAGGCGCGAGAGGAGCGCTTCCTTACTGAGGCCGTTAAGGTCTTTTACCACGCGGTTATAATCCAGGATGGCCAATTGGCTGGCCGGGAAAATGGTGGTGAGGAAATAGTTGACGGGGTTGTCTATCGAGGTGATTTTTCCTTCTTTTTCAAATGCGGCCTGCACGAGGCTGGCGGAGGCGGCGCGGTGATGGCCGTCGGCGATGTAGGTGCAGGGCACTTTTTCGGCGAACAGGGTAGTGATGTCCTGGATGGCAGCGGGGGTGTTGATCACCCATATGGTGTGCCGGATACCATCTTCGGCGGTGAAATCATACACGGGTTGGTTGTGTTCCTGCCAGTGGTCTACCAGGGCGTTTACTTCCGGTACGTCGTTGTAAGCGAGGAATACGTTGCCGGTTTGCGCTTTGGTGGTTTTAATATGATTAATGCGGTCCAGTTCTTTATCGGGCCGGGTAAATTCGTGTTTTTTAATGATACCGTTGTTATAGTCTGATATGGCGGAAACGCATACCAGTCCGGTTTGGGCGCGGCCGTTCATCACCAGTTTGTAGATGTAATAGGCAGCCTGTGGTTCCAGGAAAAGGGTGCCTTCCTGTACCATGCGATGCAGGTTTTCGGCTGCCTTATCGTATACCGGCTGACTGTGGGTATCCGTTCCGTCGGGCAGATCTATTTCAGATTTTGAAACATGATAATATGAGTAAGGGTTACCGGATGCCGCTGTTTTGGCTTCTTCCGAGCTGAGTACGTCGTACGGCCTTGCAGCTACTTTTGCTGCGAGATCTGCTGTAGGCCTTAATCCGTTAAAGGGTCTGATAATAGCCATGATGTAGATATGTGTGAGTGGTAAATGTAATAATAAAAAAAATACGGATTACCGCTAACGAATTACGGAGTTGCAGATAGCTGATCTACCCGCAACTCCGTAATACAATAAGGATATTTTCTTATGCCTTTTTCAGGGAGAAGTATTTCATGGCTTCCACCATTACTTCTACGCTTTCATATGGCAATGCGTTATACATAGATACGCGGAATCCGCCGGAGAGACGGTGTCCTTTGATACCAACGATATCTTCTTTCTTACAGAATTTGAGGAATTCTTCTTCCATTTCCGGTTTATCCATGATGAAGCAGGCGTTCATTTTACTACGGTCTTCTTTCACAACGGTACCGCGGAACAGCGGGTTGTGGTCGATTTCATCGTAAAGGAGTGCTGCTTTTTTATCATTGATCTTTTCAATGGCAGGAATGCCGCCCTGTTCTTTGAGCCAGCGGAGTGTGAGCATGGAAATGTACACAGCGAATACGGGAGGGGTGTTTAACATAGAACCATTTTCTATGTGGTTCCTGTAATCCAGTATAGCTGGTATTTTGCGCGTTACCTTGCCCAACATGCTTTTGCGTACAGCTACCATGGTAGCGCCTGCGGCGCCCATATTTTTTTGTACGCCGGCATATATCAGCGAGTACTTGTTAAAGTCCATGCTGCGGCTCATGATGTCACTGCTCATATCTGCTACCAGGGGTACATCGGTAACAGGTGTCATTTGCCACTGTGTACCATAGATGGTATTGTTAGTGGTAATGTGCAGATAACTTGCCTTTTGGGGGATGGTGAACTGTTTGGGAATGTGATTGTAGTTGCTTTCTTTGGAGCTCGCCACAACGTCGGCGAAGCCAAACAATTTTGCTTCTTTGATGGCCTTGTTGGACCATACTCCGGTATCCACATATGCGGCAGATTCGCTGCTTTCCAGCAGGTTCATTGGCACCTGCATAAACTGCGTGGTGGCTCCGCCATGTAAAAAGAGTACTTCAAAGTCATCATCAAGCTGCATCAGTTCCCTCACCAGGTTGCGCGCCTCGTCCATCACCGCTATAAACGGTTGCGTTCTGTGGCCAATTTCCAGTATAGACATCCCTGACCCTTCAAAGTCAATCAGAGCTTTACTGGCCTTGTACAATACCTCGTTGGGTAATACAGAAGGACCTGCGTTAAAATTATGCACCTTCATGTTGCGATTCAGATTAAATTCATTTTTTGATCTTTCCACTTTGTTTTGGTTTTTCTAAGGAAACGGAAAAAAAACGGCACGGGTGTTTTAAAACCAGTAAGGCGCGTGGTGTAGGACAGGCTAAAAGATGGTATGGGCAAAGATAAAATTTCTTTTCTAATTATTAAGTATTACCATAAATATTTTAACCGGCTCATTCCTCCCTCACCGGCAGCTTGCCTTCCAGCCATTGACGTTGCAGTTGTTCCATCTCCTGTACCTCCTCCGGGGTAAGAGTTGTATGGGTGAGCTCCTGTAAAGAGGGCTGTCCTGCATTTACCCAGGCGGTGTACCAGGCTGCTGCTACGGCTGCTATCGCATTTTTCATCCTTCGTTCAACCATGTCGCCCATCGAAAGTGCGTATGCTTTCGTATAGTCTTCCGCGTAAGTACGGATTAATACCCCATTCCGGTTTTCATAACCATACCTCCTGCCGGGCGGAAGTTTTTCACTAAGCCGCTTTTCACAGGCCAGTACTGTATCTGCGGCCATTCCGCTTGTCCTGATAATGTCCCATATATATTTACGCGGTTCAGATATATACACGGCTTTTCCAGCCCAGTAATCGAACGTTTTATCAGCGAGTAATTCGGGGATACGGGATTCCCACAAGCCATGAATACCCTGCTGGCCGGTAAACTGGCCGTTATGATTGGAGCAGGCATGCAGGGGCACGTGTGCATCTGCCATATAATGTCCCAGTTCGGCAGACAGCCGGAGGATGCGCTGCTGGTCCTTTTCCCGGAATGCGGCGGTGAGCATGGCCAGCATCTTTTCAAGATGCCAGGGCAGAATGCCGTTGCGGTTCAGGGAATCTGCCGTGTATCTGGCGACTGCATCGGCCCAGTTGCGGGGAATCTGCGCGTAAGGCGGCTTGTCGAACAGGTCGATATCAATATAATGCCGCGCACCTTCCGCGGCAACGGCGTATCGCCGCTTGTCCGGATCGGTGGCATGTGCCGTAATGTACTCCAGTTGCGGCTTATAGAGGACCATCATTTCCGGCGGCAGGCAAAATACCGCCAGCCGGTTAATACGCTGATGCGCAAAAAATCCCCATGCACAAACATCTGTACAGGAAAATATGATTACAGTAAATAATACGGGAATCCGTAGCCAGGTGTGGGTTAACATGTCACTATATTTTTGGGAAGACGAATATAGCGAAAAAAAGTATGCTGATATTTTATCTCCAGGGATAATAAAATATCAGCATTGTTATAGCAACAGAAAAAATGTAAGCACGCTTTAACCACGAGGTATCTACGCTTCATCTACGAAGCATCCCCGGATCAGATATGGGTTACACCACCGCTTACGGCAAACTTCATGGCTTCGCCGGCAGAAACGTTGGTCAGCGGTTTAACCCGCTCTTTTGGTACCATAAACACCTTACCGGTAATGGCATACGCATGGGGAACGTATACTGCCATATATCCTTCGAGGCCCAGGTTGCTGACATCGGTCTGCGTAATAAATCCCATCTCCCACACATCCACCCCGTATACCTGCACCAGTACCGGGTGATCGAATTTTTTCTTTTCACCTACAAACGCATCAAAAACATCTTTAATAGAGGTGTAAATATATTTGATAAAAGGCGTGCGCTCCAGCAGGTGGTCAAACAGATCAAAGATCCGCCCGATAATAAAGGAGGAGCTGAGGTAACCTACCCCGATGATCAGCAGCAGCACCAATGCAAACCCTACTCCTTTGTACCTCAGGAAACTGAAAGAAGCGCCTTCCGGAATCAGCTCTTTCGGAATAAGATTATCAATAGTAATAAAGGCCCAGTACAAGGTAAGCGCAGTAATACCAATGGGCGCCAGAATGAGCAATCCCTGAAAGAAGTAACGCAGCAATCGTGATGCAAATACTTTTAATCTAAGCTTTGGCGACATGGTTTGTGATTAGGGCTGCAAATTAGACAATAAAGCGCAAAGCAGGAAGCTGGGACGGTTAATTGAATGTTGCCACATGTAAAAAAATAGTACTGGAAACTTTGGAAGTTTGGAAAGTTTCCATAGTTTTGTCCAGCATAACAACAGGGTTAATGCGATAAAATCTATGGAAGTACAGGAACGCATTATGGACACGGCTTTTGGCCTTTTTCGTCAATTTGGTACCCGCTCCATCACGATGGATGACATCGCTGTGAGAATGGGGATTTCGAAGAAAACGCTTTACGCCCACTTCACCGATAAGGACGATATGGTTTGCCAAACCATCGGCCGGTTCATAAATATCGTTACCGAAGACTGTATCGAAGACCGGAAAAAATCGAAAGACGCCATTGACGAGTTATTCCTTGTAATGGACATGCTGGACCGCCGCCTGCGCAATATGAACCCTGTCATTATCCTGGACCTGCAGAAATTTCACTCGAAAGCCTACCAGCTGTTCCTCGATTACCGGAACAATACCCTGGCCACTATGATCCGTGAAAATATGGAAAGAGGCATCAGTGAAAAAGTATACCGGCCCGATATCGACATTAAAATACTGACCCAATACAGGATATACGCCTGTATGATCTGTTTTCAACCGGAAGTGTTCCCTGGCGCCAATGATATGAACAAAGTGCAGAAAGTGTTGCTGGAGAATTTTTTATATGGGGTGGCTTCTGTAAAAGGATACCGGCTTATTGAAGAATATAAACAACTATCGCAAAATAAATAACACTATGCTATCAATCAAAAGGCTCACCAGTATGGCTTTTATGGTGTGGCTGCTGTCCCTGGCGACCATCGCCGGCGCCCAGCAGCAGATTACGCCTGAACCCATCCGTTTGTCTGCCAAAGAAGCGGTAGACTACGCACTGGCTAATCAGAGCACCGTTAAAACCGCCAAACTGGACGAACTCATCCAGCTGGCCAAGAACAAGGAGGTTAGCGGTCTGGCACTGCCCAATGTCGCTGGTACCGGCTCTTACCAGTACAACCCGATCACCCAGAAACAGATGTTTAACATGAGGAACTTTGGCCTGCCAAAAGATTCCTTTACAGCAGTTTCCTTCCAGCTACCGCATAACCTGGTTGGGGAAGTGAAACTTACACAGGTACTCTTCGATCCCAGCGTACTCGTAGCTTTACAGGCACGTAAAACACTGGAAGACCTGGTATCACAGGGCGTGGAAAAAGCGGAAATAGACGTGAAATCCACCGTGTATAAAGCCTATTACAATGTACTGTCTGCCAACAAAGCATTGACCATCCTTTCCGAAAACATCCACTCCCTGGAAAAGATCCTCAATGAAACCAAAGAGATCTACAAAAACGGTCTTGCGGAAAAACTGGATGTAGACCGCCTGGTAGTGCAATATACCAACCTGCAAACGGAGCAAACCAAACTCCGTAACCTGATTGAACTGGGTATCGCTTCACTGAAATACCAGATGGGCATGCCACTGAAACAGGCTATAACGTTAACGGATACACTTTCTACAGAAAGGATTGCAGCGGATGTACTGGACATGGATAAATTCGACTACTCACAGCGGATTGAATACCAGTTGCTGCAAACGCAAAAGAAAGCAAATGAATATGATCTGAAAAGATATAAGCTGAAAGGTTTACCCTCCCTGCAACTGTTCGGTTCTACCGGCGCACTGAGGGGAAGTGATAAATTTGATTACCTCCAGAACCAGATGTGGTACGGTTATGTAAACACAGGACTGAACCTCTCTGTTCCCATCTTTAGTGGTATGCAGCGCAAACGGCAGGTAGACCAGGCATGGCTGGCAGTAAAGAAAAGTGAAGTGGCCATCGAAAATGCGAAGCTGGGCATCGACCTGGAAAGAGAGCAGTCATACTCTACTTTCCGCAACAACGTACTCACGCTGGAAGCACAGGAGAAAAACATGGAACTGGCACAGGACGTATATAACACCACCCAGATCAAATACAGGGAGGGTGTAGGTTCCAGCCTGGAAATGACTACTGCTGAAAACGATTTGCTCACTGCACAGAATAATTATTTCACTGCATTGTTTAACGCTATTGTTGCTAAAGTTGACCTGCTGAAATCGTACGGCAAACTATAAGCTTCATTATTTCAATCACTATTTACTACTAACTATATGATCAAAAAATATTCTTTCCTGATCCCTTTTGTCACCCTGATGCTCGCATCCTGCGGTGGTGGTGGAAATAAAGCTGAACAGCTGGAGAAGCTGAAACAGGAGAAAGTAAAATATAACGAAGACATCGACAAAAAAATAGCAGCGCTGGAAAAGGAAGTGGGTGTGAAAGATACGACGCAGCAGAAAATGAAGGATGTGACCGTAACTGCTATTACTGATACCATATTTGAACATTATATAGATGTGCAGGGAAGTGTGGACGCCCGTGAAAACGTAAACGTTTCCGCCCGCGTACCCGGCGTAATTACCGGCATCTTTGTAAGGGAAGGACAGGCAGTAAAACAGGGACAAACACTTGCCCAGGTAGACGACCAGGTGCTGAGAGCCAACATGGCCGAACTCCGTACCCAGATGGACCTGGCTAATACCCTGTTTGAAAAACAGAAAAACCTGTGGTCACAGAAAATAGGTTCTGAAGTACAATACCTCAACGCCAAAAACCAGAAGGAAAGCCTGGAAAGGAAGATGGCCACCCTGCAGGATCAGCAGTCGCAAACCCGCATCATTGCACCTATCAGCGGTACCGTAGATGCGGTAATCGCCAAGGTGGGAGACAATGCAGCCCCGGGCGCACCAGCCTTCCGCGTGGTAAACGCCAACAACCTGAAGGTAACTGCCAACGTAGCGGAAGCTTACGCCGGTTTGTTGAAATCAGGAGATGCAGTGATCTTATCTTTCCCTGATATTAACCGCGAAATACGCAGCACTATCGGGTTTGCTTCGAGGACCATTGATCCGCTGAGCCGTACCATTAAAATTGAAGTGCCGCTGAAACCGGATGCCGGCCTGCGTCCTAACATGATTGCCCGCATCAGGATCGTGGATTATGTTGCTAAAAATGCAGTGGTAGTTCCGGTAAGCGTGATCCAGTATACCTCCGGAAAGCCTTATGTAATGGTAGCGCAGAATGCCAACGGTAAAATGGTGGCACAACGTAAAACAATAGATATGGGCCGCACCTACAATGATAAGGCTGAAATAAAGAGTGGTTTGACAACAGGTGATAAAGTTATCACCACCGGTTTTCAGGGATTAAACGATAACGACCTGATTAAATTATAAAGCTGATTCAAACAGCTAAAACCAAGTGTATGCAAGACAATCTCCATAAAGAATTTAAGCCTACCAGCTGGTCCATTGATAATAAGGTAAGCGTATACGTGGCTACCATTATCATTGCATTGGCAGGTATACTTTCCTATATTAACCTGCCAAAGGAACAGTTTCCCGAGGTAGTGTTCCCGCAGTTCTATATCAACACCGTTAATGCCGGTACTTCCCCGGAGGATATGGAAACAACGGTGACCAAACCGATAGAAAAACAACTGAACGGTATCTCTGGCGTAAAGAAGATCAAGAGTACTTCCATGCAGGATTTCTCTGCGATCACCATTGAGTTCAATGCCAATGAAGATATTGAAGCTGCGCGTCAGCAGGTGCGGGAAAAAGTAGACGATGCAAAGAAAGATCTGCCGAAGGACCTGACCCAGGAACCGCAGATTGTGAAGATAGATGTGTCGCAGATTCCTATCATGAACGTAAACCTTTCCGGCGACTTTGACCTGCAAACACTGAAAAAGTATGCGGATGATATGAAAGACCGGATTGAGGCGCTAAATGAAATTACCCGTGTGGACCTGGTAGGTGAACTGGAACGCGAAATCCAGATCAATTTGGACAAATACAAAATGGATGCGGCCAGGATCAGCTTTGAAGATATTATCGGCGCCATCCAGGGGGAAAACAAGACCATCTCCGGTGGTCTTGTTGCGATGGATGGTCAGAAACGTAGCCTGAGCATAAAGGGAGAATATAAGGATCCGGGAAAAATAGGTAACATCATTGTACGCGGCCAGTCCGGCGCAACAGTATACCTGAAAGATATTGCCAACGTGGTAGATGGTTTCCTGGAACAGGAAAGCTATGCGCGGCTTGGCGGCAAGAACGTAATCACACTCAACGTTATTAAGCAGAGTGGTAAAAACCTGATCGATGCATCCGATAAGATCCAGGCGATTACAAAGGACATGAAGGAAAACTACTTCCCTAAAAACCTGGAAGTAACTATCACGGCAGACCAGTCGAAATCTACCCGTGTAACCCTGCACGACCTGATCAACACCATTATTATCGGCTTCCTGCTGGTAACTGTTATCCTCATGTTTTTCATGGGAGCGGTCAACGCGATCTTCGTGGCATTGTCGGTACCTATTTCCATGTTCATCGCGTTTTTACTGATGCCGATGTACGGGTTTACGTTAAACATGATGGTGCTGTTCTCCTTCCTGCTGGCATTGGGTATTGTAGTGGATGATGCCATTGTGGTAATAGAAAACGTACACCGTATTTATAACCAGCGAAAGGACCTGGGTATTGTGAAGGCAGCTAAAATAGCTGCGGGAGAGGTGTTCCTGCCGGTGTTTTCCGGTACCCTTACGGTGTTAGCGCCGTTTGTGCCGCTGCTGTTCTGGCCTGGTGTGATCGGTAAGTTCATGTTCTACCTGCCGGTTACGCTGATCACAACACTCGGCGCATCGCTGGTGGTGGCCTATATCATTAACCCGGTGTTTGCGGTGGATTTCATGGACAGGCACGAAGGTGAAAACCATCCGAAGCCTAAGTTTGATAAGAAATTTACGATCCTCTCCGGTGTGTTTGCCTTACTGGCGCTCGTAGGTTATGCCAATGGCAGCATAGGGGTGGGCAACTTCGTGGTATTCCTTTACCTGTTGATCGTATTGGAACGTTTCTGGTTAGGTGGCGTGGCCCGCCGCTTCCAGCATGGATTCTGGCCGAAAGTACAGGACCGTTACAAACGCATATTGCAGTGGTGTTTGCTGGGATGGCGCCCGGTATGGATCGTGGTGGCTACGTTTGGGTTACTGATCTTCAGTATTATGCTAACGGCTATACGAAATCCGAAAGTGGTGTTCTTCCCGCAGGCAGATCCCAACTTCATCTATACTTACATAGAATTACCCAATGGTACCGACCAGAAGTATACCGATTCTATCACTAACCTGGTGGAAAAGCGTATCACTAAAGTAGTGGGCGAAAAGAACCCGATAGTGGAATCTATTATTTCCAATGTGGCCAAAGGCGCCGGCGATCCTTCCCAGATGGATCTCAGCACGCAGCCGCAGAAGGGTAAGGTAACAGTAGCCTTTGTGGAATTTGGTGCAAGGGATGGGCAGTCGACCGTACAATATCTCGATAAAATCCGTAATGCCGTTAAAGGTATCCCGGGAACCAATATCACGGTAGAGCAGGAGCAGGGTGGTCCGCCAACCGGTAAGCCTATCAATATTGAAATCAGCGGCGATAATTTTGATGAGCTGACCAGTTCTTCGTTCAGACTTAAACGTTATCTCGATTCGCTGCAGATTGCGGGTGTAGAGGAACTGAAGAGCGATTTCGAGGACAATAAGCCGGAGATAGTAGTAGATATAGACCGGGAGCGGGCGAATGCAGAAGGTATTTCTACCGGCCAGATCGGTGGAGCTCTCCGTACAGCGCTATTCGGAGCTGAAGCCTCCAAGATCCGTGATGCAAAAGATGAGTATAAGATTATGGTAAGATTAAATGAGGATCAGCGGAACAATATTAATAACCTGATGAACCTCAACCTGGTGTACCGCGACATGAATATGGGCGGAGCAATACGCCAGGTGCCGTTATCGGCGGTAGCGGATATTCATTATTCCAACACTTTTGCAGGTATTAAGCGTATCGATCAGAAACGTGTGATTACGCTGTATTCCAACATCTTAACAGGTGCGAATGCGAATGAAGTGGTACAGCATATTGAATCATCTCTGAAGGACTTTACCCATCCGAACTCCGTGACTATTAAAATGACCGGTGAGCAGGAAGACCAGCAGGAAACCATGAACTTCCTGATGATGGCGATGCTGGGAGCATTCGGGTTGATCCTGATGATTATGGTGACCCAGTTCAACTCCATCGGCCGCCCGATGATCATCTTTATGGAGATCCTGTTTAGTATCATCGGTGTGTTCCTGGGCTTCTCCATCTTTAAAATGGACATTTCCATTGTAATGACGGGAGTGGGTATTATGGCCCTGGCAGGTATTGTGGTGCGTAATGGTATCGTACTGGTAGAGTTTACGGATCTGCTGATCCAGCAGAAGATGCCGGTATATGAAGCGGTGGTGGAAGCGGGTCGTACCCGTATGACGCCGGTAATATTAACCGCAATTGCTGCTATTTTGGGTCTGATTCCGCTGGCAGTGGGCTTTAACATCGATTTTGCCGCGCTGTTCAGTGAGTTCAAACCGCATATATTCTTTGGAGGGGATAACGTGGCCTTCTGGGGTCCGCTGGCCTGGACAATGGTATACGGGTTGATTTTCGCGACTTTCCTGACCCTGGTACTGGTGCCGGTGATGTACGCCATGAACAAGCGTTCCATTGATGTGCTGGACCGGTACAATATGCCACGGTGGCTGAAATACGTGCCTTTTCTGGTGCTGATTATCAAAGCGGTGTTCATGAAGCGGGATGAAGTGAGGAAGCTGCATGATCCAAAGTACCTGTCGCCCAAGCCATATGACTTTTTCCCGGAGCCGGAGGTTGCTGAAGAGCCGGTGCTGGGGAAGAAGAAAGTGGATGGTATCTCCGTTAATTAAGTCTTTTTTCAATACAGTGTAACAGTTGTAGGTTAACAGTCTCCGTCCCGATTCTTCGGGACGGATTTTTTTTGTATATTACAGCCGGAATGACTTTTTTTCTTTCATTAACAAATTTTAACATTTGGAATGAGTGGCATTTGAAAAGCCTTTATTACTTTTGACCCCTCAGACAGTTGTTGACACGTTACTAGCCATATACAGCCTTAGCCTTATATGCCATATGATAAAATAAGAGATAATATAAATAAAGACGCCTGTTTTGAACAGTTCAGTTAGGCCATTAGCCTGTAATAATCAGTAAGTAGAGAAATAAGATAATCAGCACAGCTTTCTTGACAATAGCAGCACCGCCATTAAAAGATAACTAAGGCGCAGACAAGATTGGAAGACCATGGAGTATGTAGCATCATTAGCATTTGCTAAAGAGAAGGACCAACAGGATACCTTAAATAAATTCAGAGCACAGTTTTATTTTCCACAACGTAACGGGAAGGATGCTATTTATTTATGTGGCAACTCACTGGGATTACAGCCAAAGAACGTGAAAGCGGCGATAGAGCAGGAGTTGGCGGATTGGCAACAATGCGCAGTAGAAGGGTATTGGGCGGCTAAGAATCCATGGTTATATTATCAGCAGTATTGCAGTAAGCCTTTAACGGCGATATTGGGTGCGAGTCAGCAGGAGCTGACGGTGATGAATACGCTGACGGTGAATCTGCATTTAATGATGCTTAGTTTTTACCGGCCAAACAAACAGCGGTTTAAAGTGTTAATGGAAGCAGGGGCTTTTCCGAGCGACCAGTACGCAGTTGAAACCCAGGTTAAGTTCCATGGTTACGATCCGGAAAGTGCAATCATAGAAGTTTCCCCGCGACCCGGAGAACATTTGATAAGATTAGAAGATATTTTAGAGATTATTAACACAGAAAGTGATAGCTTAGCATTGGTTTTGTTTGGAGGTATAAATTATTATACCGGACAGTTTTTTGATATACCCGCTATAACGGCAGCTGCGCATAAGGCCGGCGCTTATGCAGGTTTCGACCTGGCACACGTAGCAGGAAATATACCGGTAGAATTGCACAATTGGGAAGTAGATTTTGCCGTTTGGTGCTCATATAAGTACCTGAATGGTGGACCCGGCGCAGTAGGAGGCGCATTTGTACATGAGAAACACGCCAGCGACCGTAATTTTCTTAGACTGGGCGGCTGGTGGGGCAATGAAGAGAGTGCACGTTTTAAAATGGAAAAAGGGTTTGTGCCTAAAAAAGAAGCTGAAGGATGGCAACAGAGCACCGCTCAGGTGTTTAACATGGTTAGCCTGAAAGCATCCCTGGAATTATTTGAAGCGGCCGGTATCGGCGCTTTACGTAGCAAAAGTGAAGGAATGACCAATTATCTTGAATTTCTTTTGCAACAGTTAAAAGGCATAAATTTCCAGATTATAACACCGAAAAATTGTAATGAACGTGGCGCTCAGTTATCTTTGTTGTTCCTAGACAAAGGTAAAGAGATACATCAACGGATGACCGATGCCGGTATAATCGTTGACTGGAGAGAGCCCGGAGTTATCAGGGTATCACCGGCACCCTTATATAACTCCTATCAGGACGTATTTCATTTTTATGAAATCATAGCTAATATTGCTTCAAACGCTTAATTAAGTAAGATGACTTTTGAGAGAAACGAACGCCCCCGCAGGCCTTATTCTTCTGATACCAACAAAGAGAATGATCCCAATAAGGAGAAAGGCGATGACAAACCCAATTTAAATAACGAGCGGGAAGGCGGCAAACCCGACTACAACAGTGGTGGCTCAGAAGGGCGCACTGGTTACAATCGAGAAGGCGGATATCGTCCGCGCACAGACTACAATCGTGATGGCGGCACAGGTGGCGGCTACAACCGTGAAGGCGGTAGTGGTGGTTACAACCGTGATGGCGGTAGTGGTGGTGGCTACAACCGGGATGGTGGTGGTGGCAATTACAACCGTGATGGCGCAGGTGGCGGCTACAACGGTGGTGGTGGATACGATCGCGGCGGAAGCGGCGGTGGTGGCTACAACCGCGGTGGTGGTGGTTACAGCGGCGGCAGTGGCGGCGGTGGATACGATCGCGGCGGCGGTGGCGGAGGCTACAACCGTGGTGGTGGTGGCTACGGCGGCGGTAGTGGCGGTGGTGGATACGATCGCGGCGGAAGCGGCGGTGGTGGATACGACCGTGGCGGCAGTGGCGGCGGTGGTTATAATCGCGGCGGCAGCGGCGGTGGTGGATACGATCGCGGCGGAAGCGGCGGTGGTGGATACGATCGTGGCGGCGGCGGTGGTGGTTACAATCGCGGCGGTGGCGGCGGTGGTTACGATCGTGGCGGTGGCGGCGGTGGTTACAATCGCGGCGGTGGCGGCGGTGGTTACGATCGCGGCGGCGGTGGCGGTGGATACAATCGCGGCGGTGGCGGCGGTGGTGGATACCGTGGCGGCGGCGCTCCAAGACAAGGTGGAAGACCTCAGCGCTTCGAACCAAAACCAGATAATAAAATATACTTTATCGCACTCCTGCCAACTGCAGAAGTAGGTAAAGAAATTATAAAGATCAAACAGGAATTTGCAGAACAATACGGTCCTATGTACGCACTGAAAGTGCTGCCGCATATTACCCTGCAGGTACCTTTCACTGCTGATCCGGCATTGGAAAAAGCTTTCTGTGATGAACTGACGGAATTTGCCAAAACTCAGGCTCCTTTCGAAGTTTCCCTGAAAGGCTTCGGTACTTTCCCGAATAAACAGAACCGTGTACTGTTCATCAACGTGGAAAAAAGTGAAACCATGTCTGCTATGCACCGTCAGCTGATCAACTTCCTGCGTAAGGAATTTGGATTCAGCACCATGCTGGCACGTACAGGATTTACGCCTCACGTTACCGTGGCTTTTAAAGACCTGGAAGATGATCAGTTCAACAAAGCATGGCCCGAATATGAAAACAAGGACTACGAGGCTACTTTTAAAGTAAACAACCTCTACTTCCTCCGTCACAACGGTAAATCATGGGAAGTGCTGCAGAAATGCAAATTAGGTGGCGCCTGATAAATGCACCATCTTTAAAATAATAAAAGGCCCCCGCAAGTGCAGGGGCCTTTTCATTTTAAACACAGACAGTATAACAGTGTAGGTTAAACGAAGTTTATATCATTACTGCTTCACTATCTTACCGGAACCCTTTACCTCCGCTACTACCTTCGCTTCACCGGTATAAAATATATTTCCGCTGCCATAGATCCTGGCATCCAGGTTCTTCCTTACATACACGCGATGCTCACCGGAACCACGGATGGTAATACTGGCATGCTGCACTTCCAGGTTCATGGCGGCGATATTGCCGCTGCCGTTAATATCGCTGTTCAGTGAGCCCGCAAATCCACGCAGGTTAATATTGCCCGAACCGTTGATAGTTGTGTTAAGCGTAGCGGCATCCAGTATAAGTGCGGCATTGGCGCTGCCATTGAGTTCATACTTAAATAAGGAAGTATGTATGGTATCCTGATTATCTAAGGATCCCGAACCATCGAATTTTACCCGCTGAAAGAGAGGATTGTGTACATATATTTTCATGGGCTGATGATGCCGGATGTTAACCTGGTTTTTTACCCGGATAAATAAGGTATTGCTCCGCATTCCTGTTTCTATCACTCCCATAATATTATCTTCTGCTTTTATTTCCACCTTGGCGTTGTTTTCCTGTAACAGGTGTACCTCAAATGGTCCTGATATTTCCACATCTGTGAAAGGGCCTGTGGTACGGACTTCCGTTACTACGTTGCCGGAGCCGGAAATGTTTTCTTTGGTACAGCCGGATAAGATAATACTAAAGATGGCAATCATCAGCAGCAACCATCCAATACTCAAACTTGTATACGTTATAATAAACTGCTTTTTCATAAACATCATTTTAAAAAAGGGGTACTTTAAGAAATGACGTTTAGAGAAAGGCTTACCCCTATGAGGGAAGAAAAGATAATATTTTCCGGGAGAAGGTATAAATGAAAGAAGCCGGCCGTACAGACGTACGGAACCGGCTTTTTGATTAACCCCTATGAAAACAAACTATTGCTCTTGTTTAATGTGCTAATTTAATTTCTCCTAAATCAGTGGATTTTCCATCATCCACTTTAACATCTGTAACAGTTGCAGGCTTATATGGCGCTTTCGCTCCTATTATAACGGTATATGCACCAGCTTTCGCATGCTGAAAATTAAATGCGCCATCTGTAACAGGCGATGTCAACGTATCTGTTCCCTGAATGGCCCAGGCTTCGGTAGCTCCTTCAGCCGGTGTTACTTTACCTGCTATGGTTCCACCATCAACGCCCTTAAAGGCGAAGGCCCCAAACGCTACAGCTGCAAGTGCTAACATGCTTACTTTTATCTTCTTCATAGCTTACAATTTTAAACGGTTTACCAATAAAGGTTACATGGTAAGTAAAGGTGTTAGCATTTTTTTTACTACTGTTTTAAGATGTAAAAGAACTTGTTGTTATAACCCCGATTTTGCAATTACGATGCCATAATATTTTGGAGAGATGCCATTTAACATATCTTTTGGAAGACATTAACAAAAACAATGGCCGGTATATTTAAAAAGAAAAGGCCGCCACAGCGAATGTGGCGGCCTTTTTAATGTGCTTATAGCTGTAACTTATCTTCTGTTTAATTTGCTCATGAGGCGCAGTATTTCCAGGTATAACCATACCAGGGTTACCATCAAACCAAACGAAGCATACCACTCAAAATATTTGGGTGCACCCTGCAGCGCACCTTGTTCAATCATATCAAAATCCATGATCAGGTTCAGGGCTGCAATAGCTACCACCACCAGGGAAAATATAATACCGAAAGTACCACTGCTGTGAATCAGCGGCATTTCAATGTTAAACATGCGCAGTACAATGGCAATCAGGTAAAAGATACCGATACCCAGCGTAGCAGTCATCACAATGGATTTAAAACGCTCAGTTGCCCGGATCACCCCTGTGCGATAGAGGATCAGCATGGCAATGAAAGTACCAAAGGTTAAACCGACTGATTGCATTACAATGCCCGGCCATTTGGCCTCAAACATAGCGGAAATAGCTCCGAGAAATAAACCTTCTGCTATAGCATATGCGGGGGCGAGGTAAGCCGACCATTCTTTTTTGAAGATAATCACCAGTGCCAGTATAAATCCACCGATGGCGCCACCAAAGGCCAATGGCATTACCATGCCGCTATTCCTGTAAAATTCTCCCCATGAAAAAATCGCTGCCGCCATTAACATCAGGAGCATAAAAGACATTTTGTTAACGGTGCCACGGATGGTCATGGACTCCCCTGCGATGTGAGGCGCTTTATCAAATATACTTTGCTTCAGTACAGGGTTGTTCGATTCAAAGAGTGCCATAAAGTATAGTTTAATTTTATGGGTTAAAAATACGATTTGATTTGATATCAGCCGTAGTTATACTGCTGAAAACGCGCAAAATTAGCATTTCTAT
Source organism: Chitinophaga sp. RCC_12 (assembly GCF_041360695.1). Lineage (NCBI taxonomy): Bacteria > Pseudomonadati > Bacteroidota > Chitinophagia > Chitinophagales > Chitinophagaceae > Chitinophaga > Chitinophaga sp. RCC_12. The sequence continues at coordinate 124,846 of NZ_JBFUPS010000002.1, read as the reverse complement.
AACCATAACTTCCCGTTATCAGCCATAACTATAAGTAATGGGAATGCTTTATTCAGGTAAGAATAGTCTACTAAAGTTGTGTACTTTTGTGATCGGATCGGGAATAATATTGCAGGGCAGTGGGTTCCTACCTCCCGATTACCTAAATTTACATCTTTAAAAAGAATATCTTAAAAAGAATAAATAGATGCCTAATACTTCGATTCAACAGCTGGAGGATGTAGTGATAAAATTTGCAGGCGACAGTGGAGACGGGATGCAGTTAACAGGTACCCAGTTTTCAAACAACACCGCATTATTCGGTAATGACCTGAGCACGTTCCCGGATTTTCCGGCAGAAATCCGTGCCCCAATAGGTACGTTACCCGGCGTGAGCGGTTTCCAGCTACACTTTTCTTCTAACAGAATATTCACCCCGGGTGATGCCTGTGATGTGCTGGTAGTGATGAACGCGGCAGCACTGAAGGCCAACCTGAAAGGACTTAAAAAAGGCGGCATTATCCTCGCCAATACAGATGGTTTTGATGCTAAGAACCTTCGCCTGGCCAATTACCCGGAAGGCGTAAACCCGCTGGAAGATGGTTCCCTGGCGCCATACCAGCTGCATACCATGGATGTAACCAAAATGACGCGCGAAGCGCTGAAGGATACTACCCTGGGTATGAAAGAGAAAGATCGCGCCAAAAATATGTTTGTGCTGGGATTCCTGTACTGGCTGTACGACCGTAACATGGAAAATACAGAAGTGTTCCTGAAAGAGAAATTCGGCAAAAAACCGGAAATCCTGGACAGTAACCTGAAAGTACTGCATGCCGGCTACAACTTCGCCGATACCGTAGAAGCCTTTACCACCCGCTATCGTGTGGAAAAGGCCCGGATGGAACCAGGTACCTACCGCAGCATTACCGGTAACACAGCCCTGGCTTACGGCCTGGTGGCAGCATCGCAGAAGGCAAACCTGCCCCTGTTCCTCGGTACCTACCCGATCACACCGGCTTCCGATATCCTGCATGAACTGAGCCGCTTCAAGAATTTTGGTATCCGTACTTTCCAGGCGGAAGACGAAATTGCCGGTATCACCTCCGCCATCGGTGCGTCCTATGGCGGTCATATGGGCGTAACCACTACTTCCGGCCCCGGTATGGCGCTGAAAGGTGAAGCCATGGGACTGGCAGTAATGCTGGAAATACCTTTGATAATCGTTGATATTCAACGCGGTGGCCCCTCTACCGGGTTGCCTACCAAAACGGAACAGTCCGACCTGTTACAGGCCTATTATGGCCGTAACGGAGAGTGCCCGATGCCGATTGTTTCTGCATCCACTCCGGCAGATTGTTTTGACGCGGTATTTGAAGCGTTCCGTATCTCTGTAAAACATATGACCCCGGTTATTTTCCTCAGTGATGGCTATATCGCCAATGGTTCTGAACCCTGGCGCTTCCCTAAAGCCGCTGACCTGCCCGCCATTGAAGTAAAATTCAAGAAAGGCCTGGAAGAAGGAGAGGAACAATTCCTGCCATATCACCGTGATGAAAACCTGGTGCGCCCCTGGGCAGTACCCGGCACGCCCGGCCTGGAACACCGTATTGGTGGCCTGGAAAAACAGAACATCACCGGTAACGTAAGCTACGATCCGGAAAATCACCAGCTGATGGTGAAGATCCGCCAGGAAAAGGTAGATAAGATCGCAGATCATATTCCATTACAGCAAATAGAACTCGGTCCGGAAAAGGGCAAGGTCCTCGTATTGGGCTGGGGCTCCACCTATGGCGCCATTAAAAGTGCCGTGCTGGACCTACTGGCAGAAGGACACGAAGTAGCGCATGCACATATCCGCTATATCCGTCCGTTCCCCAAAAACCTGGGCGAAATACTGCACAGCTATGATAAAGTGCTGATTCCTGAAATCAATAACGGCCAGCTGATCAAAATTATCCGTGATCAGTTCCTTATTGACGCACAAGGCTATCATAAAATTATGGGCGTACCTATTACCAAAGGTGAACTGATTACCAAAATCAGGGAAATGCTGGCATAAACTACGGCTACATATTATTTTAAAGTACACAATAAAAAATCCTGTCCGTCGTGACAGGATTTTTTGTATTTTCCTTGATGGGGGGAACACTTACAGCTACTACTTCCCCCGGAATATATTGTTAGTTTAAGTCAACTATTATGAATAGTCTTTTTAGGATTTTGTTTATCACCTTCACAGTAGCTGTATTGTTTTTGCAGGTAAATGCGCAAACCAATACTTTCGAAGTGCGTATTGCCAATCACGCAGTAGGGACTATTGAGGCTAACCGCAAGCTCGCCGGAAGCGCTAAAAGCATCATTATAAAAACACGGATCCAGATCATGCTGTCGAAGATCAACAGCGACATTGCAAATGAATACAATAACAATGTACTCACCAATGCAAAGGTTTCGCGTGTATCCGGTAAATCGGGAGAAGATAAACAGACAATTATCCGTCGTAACGGTAAAGAATATACGATAATAGTGAACGGAGAAAAATCCGTCATAGATACGGAAATAGAGGAGTGTGTTGCCGATCTTTATTTTATTGAACCCCGGCAGCTGAACCGTGTATTCTCTGAAACACTGGGCCGCTTCCTGCCCGTGAAACCCCTGGGTGGAGGTGTGTATGAGCTGATACTACCGGAAGGGAAAAAGAACATATTCAAATATGAAAACGGGATCTTAAAGCAGGTAGAGGTAAATCATGCACTGGGTAAAGCCCTGTTTGTAAAAATAAGCTAACGGCGGGGATGTGATTATCCTGATAGCCTACCAGGACAATCACATCTATCATAAAAATTACAATACCTGTTCAATGATCTGCCCGCTCACTTTATCTTTCAGGATCAGTTTCTTAGCCCCGAAATGTGTCATTTCTTCTTTTACGAGATAATACTGATCGTTATATTCTGTTAAGGTTTTTGCTTTGGTAAGCCCTTCCTGTCCACGCCAGATTTCCAGTTGCACCGGTTCCCACTGCTTGGTGGCAGCGCTTTTATAGGCCGCATCGAGGATAGCGTTTACCACGTAGCCGTCGTAAAACGTTTCATTGGCTTCCTTACCGGCTTCCATGGCATCAAACATATTGGTGAACATGTGATTATAGCCCAGTTCATTCAGCTCATCGCCTACGGGAAACAACCAGCCGGAATTACTTTCGGCTTTCTCTGCTACGTAGTCGGCGCCTTTGCCGGTGGTAAACATATCAAAGCCGGTACGCAGGAAGCTGTTGAGCCAGATGGTTCCTTCTGTGCCCATTACTTCATCGCGCAGATCGAGGCCACCGCGGAAAGTCCAGCTTACTTCAAATTGTCCGATAGCGCCGTTCTCATATTTGACGAGACCAATAGCATGGTCTTCCGCATCAATCGGTTTTACCTGCGTATCTGCCCAGCACATCACTTCTACCGGCTTAATATCCTTCCCGATAAAGTTGCGGCCAATTTCCACGCAGTGGCAACCCAGGTCCAGGATGCAGCCGCCGCCGGCCTGTTCTTTATCCCAGAACCATTCGCTGTGGGGGCCAGGATGCGTTTCCCTGGACTTGGCCCAGAGGATCCTTCCCAGCGCACCCTCTTTCACGCTTTGCAGCGCTTTCAGGAATTTGGGAGTGTACACCAGGTCTTCCAGGTAACCATGGAAGATGCCCGCTTTTTCTACTGCTTCCAGCATGCGCTTCGCTTCTGCTGCATTACGTCCCAGCGGTTTGGTGCAGATCACGGCTTTTTTGTGTTTGCAACAAAGGTTAACCGCTGTTTCATGCAGGTTATTGGGAAGAGATACACAAACTACGTCTACTTCCGGACGGGCAATGGCAGCTTCCATTTCCGTGGTCTGAAAAGCAACATCGTAATCTGTGGCGAATTTTTGCGCGCTTTCTTCCCGGCGAGAGTACACACTTACAATTTTATCGCGGCTACGCTGTCCCTGCAGGGAATCGGCATAGAACCGCGCAATAAAACCTGAACCAAGCATTGCTATTTTTGCCATAATAATCGTTTTGCCGATGATTAATGTTTAACAACCGTATTCTTATTACTATCTCTGAAAAACAACATAAACAGTACTAATACTACCGCAGCAATACCCGCGGGGATCAGCCAGATGGTATGCCAGTTGTGGCTGTTGGCGCCTGTTTTATATGCGTCTACAATCGGGCCGGAGATGATAAAACCAATTAACATTCCTACGCCATAGGTAGCCAGTGTTACAAAGCCTTGTGCGGAGCTTTTGAATTCTTCACCAGCAATTTTATCGGTGTAGATCTGCCCGGTTACAAAGAAGAAATCGTAACAGATACCATGTAAGATGATACCTACGATCAGCATCCAGTAGTTGGCGTCAATGTCGCCGAAAGAGAACAATGCGTAGCGTACCACCCAGGCGAGCATACCTAATGCCAACATCTTTTTTACGCCTAACCTGGCGAAGAACAGCGGCATTACCAGCATGAACAGGAATTCCGACATCTGACCCATGGATTGCTTGCCGGCGGCAGCGTTCATGCCTATTTCGTTCAGGAATGGATTGGTGAAGTTATAATAAAACGCCAGCGGAATACAGATGGCAATAGAGGCGAGGAAGAACAGCAGGTAGGAGCGGTTTTTCAGCATCCGGATGGCATCCAGGCCGAGGATTTCTTTTACAGAGATCTGTGTGCCTTTTTTTGCCGGCGGGGTTTTAGGCAGCGTGAAGCTGAACAATCCCAACAGGAGGGAGGCGCCTGCGGCCATTTTAAAGGTAAGGTCGAGCGAATTGGTTTTTTCCCACTGCAGCCACCCGATGAGTAAGCCCGCGATGATCCAGCCCACGGTGCCGAATACACGAATAAAAGAAAACTCTTTACTGGGATCACTCATCTGCCGGAAGGAGATGGAATTAACCAACGCCAGGGTAGGCATGTAAAGGATCATATAAATGAGCAACACCGGGTAGAAGCTGTCGTAGCTGGTCATGCCCGAGCAGGTCCATAACAGCGCCGCGCCGGCGAGGTGTATCACCCCGAGGATGACTTGTGCAGAAATAAACCGGTCGGCAATAATACCCACAATAAAAGGCGCTATTACTGCACCGATGGACTGCGTAAGAAAGGCATAGCCTACCTGGGTATCGGTGGCGCCCTGCAGATTTTTTAATACGAATGTGCCCAATGTCACAAACCATGCGCCCCAGATAAAAAATTCCAGGAACATCATAAATGATAGTTGTACCCTAACAGCTGATCTCATAGCGACTAATGCTTTATTGATTGAATCTTGATGAACCGCTTAAGATAATAAAATTTCATAATTGCCGCATGAAATTATTGATGGATAACAGAAACTTCTGCGGTTCACAAAGTACTGTTCCTGATCTTTTTACCGGGCATTACCGTAATGCCGGAGCCGGCAGCGAGTAAAGCACTTGTGGGTGTTTGTTGCAGCATGTTTTCAAATGCGGCGCCGTATAATAGCCTGGTACTGCAATGATAATCAAATCCGGTGACCGGGTGAATGTCCCATTGCGGATGCGTTACCTGGTATTCACCGGTGGTTTGGCGATCAAGGCGGGTATAGCCCCAGTAATGGTCTGTAATAAATTGTTCTTCACTGCCGGCAATGACCGGCTGACTCGCCTGCATGGCGGTAGCCGACAAATGATTCCATTCGTTTTTTACTTTCCAGCGGTAGGCTACTTTCAGGGTGCCCTCATCGGGATTTTCCCAGGAGTGGGTCATAATATGGGTGGCATACTTCTCCCCGTACAGGGTATTGGCTACAAAGGTGATGAGTGCTTTGGGCACCAGTTCCTTTACAAACACAACTCCACGTTTCCATTCACCGGCCTGTTTGTATCGTACGTAGAAGCGGAGGTTTACTTCTTCAAAAGTGCGGTGACCGGGAAAAGAAAATCCTTTCACCCGCGTGTCCTGGAAGAGAAAGCCAACGAGGCTTATGTAGGTGGTATTATTCCAGGTGTCCAGTTCTGTATGAGCCGGTACATATGCCTTGAGTACGGCGGGATCTGCTTCAAAGTTAATCATCAGCAGGTTTCTCCAGTCGGCGGTGAGGAATGGACGCATATCAGCTGGCCTTTACAAGTTTTGCGTAATATTTACAGGCGGGCCTTAGTCCGCATTCGCCGCACTTCGGGCTCCGGGCTACGCAGATATAGCGGCCATGCAAAATGAGCCAGTGATGGGCGATGTGTACTTTTTCTTTCGGAATATTTTTCAGCAGCTGCAGTTCAGTTTGCAGCGGTGTTTTGGCGTTGGTGGTGAGTCCTATCCTGGCAGACACCCTGAATACGTGGGTGTCTACGGCCATGTTGGGTTGCTGGTGTACTACGGAGGTGATTACATTGGCTGTTTTACGGCCTACGCCGGGCAGTTTTATCAGTTCCGGTACGGTAGCGGGTATTTCACCGTTAAAGTCTTCCACCACCATTTGAGCCATCCCGATAAGGTGTTTGGTTTTATTATTGGGATAGCTGATGCTCCGGATGAGGGGAAACAGGTCGTTGAAGGTGGCAGTGCTGAGGGCATATACGTCCGGATACTGCGCAAAGATAGCAGGGGTGGTCATGTTCACCCTTTTATCGGTGCACTGTGCAGACAGGATAACGGCTACCAGCAGTTGGTATGGATTGTCGTAGATGAGTTCCGTTTCGGCATTGGGAGCATGTTCCTCAAAGTATTTGAGAACAAATGCATAACGCTCTTTTTGAGTCATGCCATAAAGATAGGAAAAATGAAAAAAGTATGGTCGCTGTTACTGTTCTTCCGCTTTTTGTTTATTGGCGGCGTAGTCGAAAATCAGCTGGAGGGTGGCTACTCTTGGCGAATAACGTACGGTGTTCAGGGCTGCTTTGGTGTTGTCAAAGCTGGCTTGCTCTTCCCGGGTTAAAGAAAGATCCTCCTGGTGATGTTTTATATCGCTTTTGGTAACAAGACACAGGGTTGAAAGTACAGAAAGTGTAAAATTACTCATGCATTATTATTTTAATACTAATAATAGGTTCTCTTTTATAACGGATTTTGCCCGGAATCTATTGTTAATTTAAGATAAATTTTTAAGATGCACAAGGGGAAAGGAAGCGGAGTTATTGGGTGGGGGCAGGGGTGATAATGAACAGGTCTTCATTATCTTTTTTCATATAATATTTTTCGCGGGCAAATTTTTCCAGTTTTTCGGGGCTGGAAAGCAATTCCTGTTGTTCTTCGCGGGTTTGTTTGATTTGCTGGATAAAGAATTCCTTCTGGTTTTCGAGTTTGTTTACCTCCGACTGGAACTGGTATTGGTACATGAGGTTGGTTTTGTCCAGGAAGGCGATCCAGATTACAAAGGCAGCAAAAGCTATGAAGAACTTATTCTTCAGGACCTTTGGCACTTTTATAAATTTTAATCCGGACATACAGCAATTTACAAATCATTTTTGGATTTCAGATATCCGGCGGTGAGGTTGCCGGATATCCGAGATCCAAAAGTTTTTCCCGAAGGATTATTTTTTAACACTGATAGAGTTGGTAGGATAGATCGCTACTTCGCCCAGTGCTTCTTCGATACGGAGTAACTGGTTGTATTTCGCCATACGGTCGGTACGGGAAGCGGAACCGGTTTTGATCTGACCGCAGTTCAGTGCTACAGCGAGATCAGCGATGGTAGTATCTTCTGTTTCGCCGGAACGGTGGCTCATGATGGAAGTGTAACCGGCTTTGTGCGCCATGTTCACTGCATCGATGGTTTCTGTTACGGTACCGATCTGGTTTACTTTTACGAGGATGCTGTTGGCGATACCTTTATCGATACCTTCTTTCAGGCGGAGTACGTTGGTTACGAACAAGTCGTCGCCTACCAGCTGTACGCGGTTGCCTACTGATTCGGTCAGTTTTTTCCAGCCATCCCAGTCGTCTTCTGCCATACCATCTTCGATGGAAACGATCGGATATTTATTTACCCACTCCGTCCAGTAAGCAACCATTTCGTCGCTGCTGATTACTTTCTGGGAGCTTTTGTAGAATTTGTAGCTCTTGGTAGCATCGTCATACATTTCGCTGCTGGCGGCATCCAGGGCAATAGCTACCTGGGTACCTGGCTCGTAGCCGGCTGCTTTGATGGCTTCCAGTACAGTTTCGATAGCTTCTTCGTTGCTCTGGATTTCAGGAGCAAAGCCGCCTTCATCACCTACGTTGGTGCTGTATCCTTTCTTTTTCAGTACGGATTTCAGGTGGTGGAAAATTTCCACGCCCCAGCGCAGGCCTTCAGAGAAAGAAGGAGCGCCTACCGGTACGATCATGAATTCCTGGAAGTCGATTTTATTATCCGCATGCGCACCACCATTGATGATGTTCATTAAAGGAATAGGGAGGGTGAAAGCGTTTACACCGCCGAGGTAGCGGTACAGTGGCTGGTTGCTTTCTTCAGCAGCAGCTTTGGCTACGGCCATGCTCACTGCCAGGGTAGCGTTAGCACCGAGTTTAGCTTTATTAGGAGTACCATCCAATTGAATCAGCATCTTATCAATACCGGCCTGGTCCGTTACTTCCCAGCCAATCAGTTCTTCAGCGATGATATCGTTTACATTGCTTACAGCCTGCAATACGCCTTTGCCCATGTAAACAGCCTTATCATTATCACGCAGTTCTACTGCTTCGTGTTTACCGGTAGAAGCACCGGATGGAACTGCTGCGCGGCCAAAATGTCCGTCTTCTGTGGTTACATCAACCTCAATTGTAGGATTACCACGGCTGTCGAGGATCTGCCTGGCATGGATTTCTGAAATGATACTCATAATTCGAAAAGTTATTATTGTTAGCTATTTATTTAGCATCTGGCGTTAGCTGCGGCTGTTAGTCCCCTTCACCACTCCCGGGTTGCTAAAGGCTACAGTTAGTTGCCGGAGGCTTTTGTCAGTTCCCGGAAAATTGTTTCCAGGCTCTGTGAATTGCTCTGCAAAGAAAGTATGTTCCTGTTATTAATCAAAGCAAATTGTAAGAGGTTTTTTCGCACTTCATCTACCTGGCTGGTAAATAACTGCCAGCTATGGTCTTCCCGGGCCACCACACGGCTTATGCCGGTGATTGCCAGTAATTCGGCTTCGCTTACCGGCTCCGCAAAGGTAACCTGTAAATAACCATTCCCGGTGTTGTTTTGCTGGATTAACGATAATTTATCGTCGGCGATGATTTTTCCTTTGTTAATGATGATTACCCGGTCGCAAAGCGCCTCTACTTCCTGCATTATATGCGTGGAAAGGATCACCGTTTTATTGGCCCCCAGTTCCCTGATCAACCGCCGGATATCCGCCAGCTGATTGGGGTCCAGCCCGGTAGTGGGCTCGTCCAGGATCAGTACTTCCGGATCATGCAGCAGGGCCTGGGCCAGTCCAACCCGTTGTTTATAACCATTAGACAATGCGCCGATCTTTTTGTGCCGCTCTGGTTGAAGCCCCGTTAGCTCAATTACGGATGTAATCCGCTGTGTGCCCGCCTTTCCCAGCTGATGGATGCCCGCCACAAATTCCAGGAACTCCCGGATATACATATCATAATACAGGGGATTGGATTCAGGCAGATATCCTACCCTTTTCCGTACCTCCAGCGATTGCGACACAATATCAAACCCGCATACACTGGCCTTCCCGCTGGTAGGCGGTAAGAAACCGGTGATCATCTTCATGGTAGTGGATTTCCCCGCGCCGTTTGGCCCCAGGAAACCAGTGATCTCTCCCTTTTTTAGCTCAAAGGAAATAGCATCCACCGCCCGTTGTTCGCCGTATACTTTACTGAGTTCTGATACCTGGATAGACATGTATGCTTGCACGTTTTGCGGGAACTAAAGTACTTAAAAAAGCGGATTTACGCGGATTTTGTCTTTTTCGCTGATTACACTGATTATGCTGATTATTTTGATGTTGTTTTTATTTTTTGGGCAGATGAATAACGGATATACTACCATTGAATTCCGGGCTTTTAAACGGCTGTGTTTAACACGTATACGGGCATACGAAAATGGAATTCTCAAAACACAAAAGCAAAACACAAAAAAGCAAAATCAAAGTAATCAGCATAATCAGTGTAATCAGCGAAAAAGACAAAATCCGCATAAATCCGCTTTTCCCTACATTTGCATATTATGAAGAGAGTCATCGGTCTACTTTGTTTGCTTCCGCAACTATTACAGGCGCAATCCATCCCGGTAAAGGACTATCCGCAAGGCTATTTCAGGAATCCATTAAATATTCCGATCATACTGGCCGGTAACTTTGGGGAGCTGCGGCCCAACCACTTCCATTCAGGGATGGATATTAAAACCCAGCAAAAGGAAAATCTGCCGGTACACGCCGCTGCTGATGGCTATGTAAGCCGCATCGGGGTATCACATACCGGTTTCGGGAACGTACTTTATATTACTCACCCTAATGGCTATACGACAGTATATGCGCATCTCAATGCTTTTTTTCCTGCCCTGCAGCAATATGTGAAGAAGCAACAATACCAGGCGGAAAGCTGGGCCAGCGACCTTTCCATTCCCGCAGGCATGTTCCCCGTAAAAAAGGGCGACTTTGTAGCCTGGAGTGGTAATACAGGCGGATCTGCAGGCCCGCACCTGCATTTTGAAATCAGGAATACAACAACAGAAAAACCACTGAACCCCTTGCTCTTTGGTTTCGATATCGCAGATACCAAAGCCCCGGATGTATACCGCCTGGCGATATACGACCGGGAGAAAAGTATTTACGAGCAAAAGCCACTCGTAATACCGGTTAAGAAAGTGGGCGGCGAATATGTAACCACCCAGCCGGTTGTTAAAATTAATGCAGCGCAGGCGGGCATCGGCTTAAGCGCCATCGACCGGATGAATACCGGTAATATCTATGGCATTTATGAAGTGACCCTGTTCCAGAATAATGAACCGGATATCGATTTCCAGCTGGATAACATCGGGTATGAGGAAACCCGTTACCTGAACGCACACATCGATTATAAAACAAAGAAAGGCGGCGGACCCTACTACCAGCTGGTGTTTTCCCTGCCCGGAAATAAACTGGATATTTACCACGACCTGAAAGGTGATGGTACCATTCACCTGTCGGACGGCGCTGTACATAATGTAAAGCTGCTGGTAAAGGATGCCTATGGCAATACTTCTACGGTGAAACTGGCCCTGCAGCAGTCAGGTGCAGACGATGCACAGAAAGCATGCGCCAACACCATGTACCCCGATTCACGTAATATCTTTGAAAATAACCAGGTGGAATTTTACCTGGATGAAACAGCGCTCTACGACCAGGTATGTTTCAATTACCTGGAAACAGCGTCTGTAAGCACCAAAGCATATTCCAATGTATACCACCTGCACAATGCACTGGTGCCTGTTCACGACTTCTTTGACGTACGCCTTCGCGCCACCCGTAATGTTCCGGAAAACCTGCAATCGAAAATAGTGATGGTGAGAGAAGGACAGGGCAGCAGCACTTCCGCCACCACCCTGGAAAACGGCTGGTACAAAGGTACTTTCCGCGACTTCGGCAACTTCCACCTGGAAGTAGATACTGTGGCGCCAAAGGTAACCCCGCTGGGCGTGAAGCCGGGCGCTGTTCTTTCAAAAGCTGCTAAAATATCTTTTGCCATGAATGATGCCAGCGGTATTAAAAGCTATCGTGCAGAACTGGATGGCAAATGGTTGTTGTTGTCGCGGAGAAGTAACGTACTTACCTATACGTTTGATGAACATTGTGAGCCGGGATCGCATATCCTGGTACTGAAGGTAACCGATGTAGCCGGAAATGAAGGCAGCTACAGATTATCATTCAAACGTTAAGATATCATTTCAAACAGCTAAAACCGTAAATATGGGAAACTTACAAGAAGGCGATAAAGCGCCCGTTTTCAAAGGAAAAGATCAGCATGGCAAAACCGTATCCCTCACCGATTTTAAAGGCAAACGGGTAGTGCTGTATTTTTATCCGAAAGATATGACGCCTGGATGTACGGCCCAGGCCTGTAACCTGCGCGACAACTATAGCACCCTGCTGAAAAAGGGCTATGCTGTGGTAGGTGTAAGCACCGACAGCGAGCAGAGTCACCAGAAATTTATTGAGAAATATGAACTGCCTTTTACTTTACTGGCAGATGAAGATAAAAAGATCGTACACCAGTATGGTGTGTATGGCGAAAAACAAATGATGGGCAAAACATACGACGGTATTCACCGTACTACTTTCCTCATCGATGAAAATGGTGTGATTGCGCATATCATCAAAAAACCTGACACAAAGAATCATACAGAGGAGATCCTCGAGTTATGGAAGTAAGCGAAGGTTGTCTTTCTCGCTGATTACGCTGATTATACTGATTACCTGGATTTTTACTTTTTGATTTATAAATGATTAAGGGAGATATAAGCGGATATTCGCTTTTATCTCCCTTAATTTTTATTCATAAAATCTTAAAAAATCCCAAAAGTAAAAATCCGGGTAATCAGTATAATCAGCGTAATCAGCGAGAAAGACAAAATCCGCTATCGTTTCTGGCGTTGTTTCTTGAACAGGTTACCTGTTTTGAATTTGTTGCCTTCAGGGCTACCTACACGGTCCATTGCGCAACGGAAGCCAACGGTGTTAGTGGCCATATCTTCCTGCATGTAACGGCGTGTACCTGGTGAAAGCCAGTAGGCGCGATCGTTCCAGCTACCACCTTTAATCACGTGTGATTTATCGTTGATCAGGGTAGTGACACCATAACCATATTCCACCTGTGAAAGGGAGTCACCATCGAGGTAGTTGATTACATCACCCTTCTGGTAGTTAAGACGGTTGGCACTTTCTTCATCTGTTACATCACGCATTTTCAGGTGACCAAGACTATCTTTTTCGAACTCTTTATTTTCGTTCTGGTAAACAGTCTGGAATTTATTACCACGGAAGTAGTTGAAGTCTTCCCCATCGATCGGGTTGAGTGGTCTGTATACGTCCAGTACCCATTCTGCCACGTTACCGGACATGTTATAGATGCCGAATGTGTTAGGGTAGAAGGAGCGGATAGGACCAGGGATGGAAGCACGGTCGTTCAAGCCGCCGGCCACACCCATGTTATCACCGGAACCACGTTTGAAGTTGGCCAGGAACTGACCCTGCATGGTACCGCGGCGGATATCACGTAAGCCGCTGGTATTGGTTCCCCAGGAGTAAACCTGTTTGTTCATGATCAGCTCTTCCCCGTGTTTGCCTTCTTTTTTGGAAGGACCAGGGTTCTGACCTATATAGCCCAGTGCGGCGTATTCCCATTCTGCTTCTGTTGGGAGACGGTAGTTCGGTAACATGATACCATCTTCAAAGGCAGCATTGCGGGGCGTACCATCGGAATTTTTGAACTGGTCTTTCGTACCCTTCGACATTTTACCGGGTGTACCTTCGTATAAACCGGCGGTGTAAGACTTGGTGTCAAAGGTGTTGTCGTCTGACTGGTTGCCTACATCCGCTTTGGAGAGGAGACCTTTGTCCATCAGCAATTTCTCGTTTACACGGTTGGAACGCCATTTACAATAGTCGGTTGCCTGTTTCCAGGTAACACCTACTACGGGATAGTCGTTGTAAGCCGGGTGACGGAAATAGTATTCTACCAGCGGCTCATTGTAAGCCAGCTCACTACGCCATACCAGGGTATCCGGCATTGCGTTACGGTATACGTCCGGGAATGATTCCCCGTATACGCGGTTCAGCCAGTAGAGATATTCGCGGTAATGTACGTTGGCTACTTCAGATTCATCGATATAGAAGGAGGAAACAGTAATACGGCGCGGAATATTATTCCAGTCGCCCATTACATCCTGTTCCGTAGCTCCCATGGCGAAAGTACCACCCTGTACAAAAACAAGGCCCGGACCAGTTTGCTGGTTCACGTTTTTTGCTACGCTGAAACCGCCCATTTTCTGGTCGTTATAGTTCCAGCCCGTAGCGGAAGAAGATTCCTTCTTCTTACCGAAAAGTCCCCCGCCGTCTTTATGACAGGCACTCATGGATAGCATTACGCTGGTACCTACGAGCAATGATAAAGAGGTTAATCTACGCATGCGATACAGCTTTAGTCTAGTATATTTACAGTAAACGCAAATGTACTCTTTTTTATTTTATGGCGAAAAAAATTAATTTGTAATTTGCTGCCAATCGTTCCCGCTGATAAGGGTCTTTCTACATCAACCGGCCGAAAAACTGCGATTAAGGTAATGAAACTCAATTATATTTTTATAGGTCTTTTCCTGCTTTCTTTTTTAGGGAAACGGGAAATATATGCCCAAAGCAGCCTTCGGCAGTATAAAAAAAATTCTGTACTGGCCTCAGGCAGCTGGTATAAGATAGGTATCAGCGCCCCCGGTATTTATAAAATAGATGCAGCCTTTCTTCAGAGTATGGGGATCACGGGGTTGCCATCTGCCGGGTTGCGGCTTTTTGGAACCGGAGGGCAGATGCTGGCCGAACCCAATCCGGCGCCGCGGTACGACGATCTGCCGGAAGTGGCCCTGCACGTGGAAGACGGCGGTGACGGCGTGCTTAATGGCAGCGACTATGCCCTTTTTTACGCCCCCGGACCACATCGCTGGCTGTATAACAGCAGCACTAAAACCTTTACCCATCAGCGGAACCTGTATGCGGATACCGCCTGGTATTATATTACCACTGGCGGAACAGGCCTCCGGGTGGCCGCAGGGGATGAGCCGGCGGGAGCCACGCCTGAATATACCTTTGATTACCACGACTTTTATGAAAGAGACAGCCTAAATTTCCTCAATAGCGGCAAGCAGTGGTGGGGGCAGGAGTTCAGCAAGGTAGTGGGCTTAACGCGCAGCTACCGGTTTAACCTGCCTTCCGCCGGAAAAGGAAAAGTATGGGTAAACATGCGGGCAGCTGCACGAAGCAGCGTTGGGAGCAACTTCAATGCCACCATAAATAAATTGCCGGCTGTAACCAATATGTACCTGCTGCCGGTAACAGGTAACATTTTTGAGGGAGTAGCTACTGCCGCTGCCGCAACAGGTGGGGCAGATGCCGGTCAGCCGGAACTGGAAATAGGCGTGGAATTTTTGCCGGGAAATATCAACGATAAAGGCTGGCTGGATTACCTGGAGGTGCAAGCCCGCTGCAAGCCGGTGATACCAGCTACCGGGATGCTGGATTTTCGCAGTACCCGTTATGCCGGCAGCGGGCAACCCAGCCGGTTCGCGGTATATAACGCCAACACGCAAACGTACATCTGGGATGTTACGGACCCGTTGAACCCGGTGGTGATGAAAACAACCCTGCAGGAGGATTCCCTGCTGTTTACGGGTAAAAACGACCAGTTGCATGAATACATTGCTTTCCGCGCCGCTGCCGCCGGGAAGCCTGATTTCGCAGGAACGGTGCCCAACCAGGATCTGCATGGCAGCGGCCCCGCAGATATGCTCATTATCACCACACGTGCGCTCCTGCCGCAGGCGGAGCGGCTGGCAGCCATGCACAGGGCGGCCGATCAGCTGTCGGTGCAGGTAGCCACCATCGATCAGGTATACCAGGAGTTTGCCTCCGGAACGCCCGATCCTACCGCGGTGAGGGACTATGTAAAAATGTTTTACGACCGCGGACCTGCACCCCGTTACCTGTTGTTGTTCGGCGCGGCCTCCTATGATTACCGGCAACGCATAAAAAATAATACGAACGATATCCCCTCCTGGCAAAGTGAGGCCTCGCTCGATGCCATCCGGTCGTACGTATCCGACGATTACTTTGGGATACTGAAAGATGAAGGGGATATCACGGGAACGGCTAAACCGGATCTGCTGGATATCGGCATTGGCCGTATTCCTGCACGCAATGAAGCGGAAGCCCGCCTGGCGGTGGATAAGATCCTGCGTTACCGGCAGCCGGCAGCGTTTGGCGCCTGGCGTAACCAGGTAACTTTATTGGCCGATGATGAAGACGATAACCTTCATTTCGATGATGCGGAAAAAATGGGGACCATCCTTTCCGGCGACGCGAAACTGCTGAATACAGATAAGATCTATGCAGACGCTTATCCGCAGGAGACAGGCAGTTCGGGCCCCGTGTACCCGGAAGTAAACAAGGCTATTGCCTTAAAGATCAATAAGGGAACGCTGGTGTTGAACTATACCGGTCATGGCAGTAACTCCCGCCTGGCCGCAGAAAACATCATGGATGCGGGTAGTATGGCCGACTGGCATAATGAGAATAAGTTACCGCTGTTTATTACCGCTACCTGCGATTTTGCGCCGTATGATGATCCGGGTATCACTTCATTGGGACATAAGATATTACTGCAGCATACCGGCGGCGCCATTGCGCTGATGACCACCACCCGCGCGGTTTTTTCTGCATCCAACCAGTTGATGAACGCTAATTATTTAAAAGTGGCCTTCACGCCACTCGCAGATGGGCGTATGCCTGCATTGGGCACCGCTGCCATGCTGGCCAAGAACCTCACCTACAGCAGTTCCGGGGATGCAGTGAATAACCGGAAGTTCCAGTTGCTGGGCGATCCGGCGCTTTCCCTGGCATTCCCAACTTACCGGGTGATCACTGATTCCATTAACGGCAGGGCTGCTGCGGGACAACCCGACACGGTGAAAGGGCTCGGCCTGTATACGGTAAAAGGACATATAGAGGATGCACAGGGCAACCCGGTGCCAGCTTATAATGGCATTATGTATACAACGGTGTATGACCAGCCGGCCCTGTTGAAAACCCGTGGCAATGATGCCGGTAGCCAGGTGGCGGGCTATAAATTGCAGCGTAATGTATTATTCCAGGGTACACAAACAGTAAATGGTGGCAGATTTTCTTTTACATTTGTGGCCCCCGGAGATATCAGGGAAGGCGACGGCAAAGGGAAAATCAGTTATTATACCAGCAACGACCAGCAGGATGGCAATGGTTATTTTGATAATTTCACCACCGGTGGCCTGGTAGTTCCACCAGTAGCTGATGTCAGCGGACCAACAATAAATGCCTGGCTCGATAGCCGCAGTTTCCGGAGTGGCGATATTACAGGCCCTGATCCTTTATTGATAGTGGACCTGGCAGACAGCAGCGGCATTAATATTTCAGGGAATAACGAACTTTACCTGCTGACCGCAATTCTGGATAGTACAGAATATATTGTGTTAAATGATTATTTTGGGGCATCTTTGGATAGCTATAAAAAGGGTAACGTACTTTTCCCGTTAAAGGGATTGTCAACAGGAGAACACCGGATTACAATCAAAGCATGGGATTCCCGGAACAATGGTGCTGCTACCACCATTTATTTCAAAGTAGCAGACCAGGGAGTACTGACTGTAGATGAAGTAAGGAACTTTCCGAATCCTTTTCATGATGTAACACGGTTTTCTTTTTTACACAACCGGCAGGGAGAAGAGCTTGAACTCACGTTACAGGTGTTTACGTTAGGAGGAAAACTGGTAAAAACTATGCGTAGCACAATAATTTCCACCGCAGGCCGTTTTGAGGGCATGCCCTGGGATGGTCGAAATGATTCGGGAGCAAAACTGTCCTCAGGATTGTACGTGTACAGGATAACAATCAAGACTTCCACGGGAACGAAGATAAAAGGTGGTAAGCTGGTGTTATTATAGCCTATGCAGGAAAATAATTTTTACCATTATCCCAAATAAACCCCTTTCTATGTTATATTAATAAATAAGATTATTTTTACATCCTTATCAAATACAAAATCTGCATGATCCGAAAGGTAACAATGAGCCTTGTGTTCATTTACGGTACTTTCATAAGTTTACAAACCTCAGCTCAAATTCCTAATCCCGGGCAAACAGATGGTCGTACCAACACCATCAATACCGCGGTTCCTTTTCTGAGAATTACACCGGATGCACGCAGTGGAGCCATGGGCGACGTGGGAGTGGCAATATCGCCGGATGCATCTTCTATTTATAACAATCTCTCCAAACTTCCATTTGCGGAAAAAAATGGCGGTTTGGCAGTAACTTATACCCCCTGGTTAAAAGAACTGGTAAACGACGTTTTCCTGGCTACCGTTTCCGGCTATACTAAGCTGGACGAACAACAGGCCATTTCCGGTTCCTTGAGATATTTTTCTCTTGGAACAATCAATTTTACGGATGTTACAGGTACGCCTACCGGTGATTTCCGCCCGCGTGAATTTGCACTGGATGCAGGTTATGCCCGTAAGCTGTCGGATCATTTTGGTATTGGCTTAACCGCCCGTTATATTTACTCCAACCTGGCCGGCGGACAAAGCAATGGTAGCGTTAGCATTAAGCCGGGTAAAGCCTTTGCAGCCGATTTGTCAGGATTTTATACCAAAGATTTCGAGAAAGATGACGGCCTGGTGAACAGGTTGAACATTGGTATGGCCATTACGAACATAGGTACCAAGATTTCCTACACCAGTTCTGCCGCCAATAAAGACTTCCTGCCCACTAACCTGGGTATCGGTACCGCCTATACGGTGGCACTGGACGAAGCCAATCAACTGACGTTTGCCTTGGATATCAATAAATTACTGGTACCTACCCCGGATTCTGCCGGACTATATAAAGAGAAAGGTACACTCGAAGGAATATTCAGTTCCTTTGGCGATGCCCCCATCAAGGAAGAAATGCAGGAACTGATGTATTCTATTGGTATGGAGTACTGGTACAACCAGCAGTTTGCAGTAAGGGCAGGCTATTTCAACGAAAACAAGAACAAAGGAAACCGCAAATATTTTACGGCGGGTATCGGTGTTAAGTACGATATCTTCGGGCTTAATTTTTCTTACCTGGTTCCTTCAGGATCAGGTATACAGCGTAACCCGCTTTCCAACACACTGCGCTTCACGCTCACATTCGACCTGGGGCCAAGAGATGAGGAAAGCCGGACAGGATGGTAACACATATTTAGTCGTTTAATGATATAAAATAATTATCCGCTTTAATCCCTCCGCAAAACGGGGGGATTTTTATATTTATTGGCTTACCTTGCGGATTGGCAAAATGATTAAATTATTACAAATATGAGTAGGATACGTATAGGATTGGGAGTAGATTTCCATCAGCTGACGGAAGGACGTGAATTCTGGCTTGGAGGCGTACTGGTACCACATCATAAAGGAGCGCTGGGGCACAGCGATGCCGATGTATTGTTACATGCTATTTGTGATGCCATGCTGGGAGCGCTTTCCCTGGGAGATATCGGGGTGCATTTCCCGGATACCGATAACACCTACAAGAATATCGACAGTAAAATATTATTAGCACGCTGCGCGCAGCTGATCGGGGAAAAGGGATACCAGGTGGTTAACGTAGACAGTACCCTGTGTTTGCAGGCGCCTAAAATAAAAGCATACGTGCCGGAAATGCAGGCAGTGATTGCCCAAATCCTGCATGTAAGTACAGAGGACGTGTCTGTAAAGGCAACTACTACGGAAAAACTGGGCTTTGTTGGTCGTGAAGAAGGGGTTACAGCCCATGCGGTAGTACTGCTGGAGCATATCACCCAGTAATTCTTCATTCATAATTATTTTAAAATATCTTTGTTCAATGGCGGATATCATTGTGAAAATAATCAATAAGTCGGGTAATGAATTACCAGCTTATGCAACGGCAGATGCGGCAGGAATGGACCTCCGCGCACATTTGGAAACAGCAGTTACCCTGCAGTCGCTGGAAAGGATGCTGATCCCTACTGGTTTATTCATGGAACTGCCGGCTGGATATGAAGCGCAAATCCGCCCCCGTAGCGGTTTGGCCATTAAACAGGGACTTACGCTCCTGAATACGCCTGGCACGATAGATGCAGATTACCGGGGAGAGATTAAAATTATAATGATCAACTTATCCAACGAACCGCAAACCATACAACCCGGCGACCGTATTGCTCAGATGATCATTGCTCCCTTTGTTCAGGCGGTCATAGAACCGGTAACCGTGCTGACAGAAACCGTTAGAGGTGTGGGAGGATTTGGACATACCGGTAAATCCTGATAAATGCGGATATACTTCACCGTTATAGGGCTGGCTGGTATTTTATTAATGGGAGCCTGTAGTGGTGCCAAATCATCAGCATCACGTAAAGACACTACCGTTAATAACGCCGCTGTGCTGTCACAGCGGGCTGATAGCCTCTTTTTTGCCGCCCAGCGCTCTAAAATGCTGGGTGACTACCGTACGGCTATTACCCAGTATGCCGACTATCTGCGGCTGAATAAAAATAATCCCACCGTCAATTATGAATTAGCCCGTCTTTTTATAGAAGTACAAAACGCCGGTAATGCGCTCATCTTTGCCCGTCGCGCTGCTGCGCTGGATCCACAGAACCACTGGTTCCAGGTAACCCTCGCAGACGCTTATGCGGTGAATGAAAAATTTGACAGCGCTGCCTATGTTTTTGAAGGCCTTACCAGCAGATACCCTGATAACGAAGATTATCTTTATAACAAAGGAATTTTACTGGCAAAAGCCAATAAGCCCGCCTCTGCACTGGCTGCATTTAATGAGCTGGAAAAGAAGGTAGGCATAGTGGAAGAACTCATTTACCAGAAACAGAAGCTGCTGTTGAAAATGAGCATGGTGGATGATGCAGCCACAGAAATAAAGAAGCTGATTAACCAGGAGCCAGAGGAAATCAGGTATTATTATCTGCTGGCAGAAATATACGATGCCAACGACCGTGTGCCGGAAGCCGCGGAAGTGTATCATACCATTCTCTCTAAAGATCCTGATAATCCAAGAGCCCTGATAGCACTGGCTTCTTACGCAAAGAAAAATAACGACACCGTTACTTATTGGAATAATCTTACCAAAGCATTTGCCAATCCGGGTTACAGCATCGATGAAAAAGTAGCGTATGTATATCCGTACCTGCAAATGATGAACACGGATACCACCAAGCTGGAAGAAGGATTGCACCTCACTTCCCTCATTATTAAAGCGCACCCGGTGGATGCCAAAGCATATGCGCTCCGCGGTGATATGTTTTCACAGGCGGATATGCTGGACAGTGCGGAGGCAAGCTATAAAAAAGCCCTGAGCCTGGATGACAGCCGTTTTTCAGTGTGGTATCAGCTGATGTGGATCTATTCCCGTAAGGATGATCCCACCGCCTTGCTGGCACTCAGCAACAGTGTAACCGGTAAGTTCCCGAAAGAATTTATGGGCTACTACTTTAAAGGAGTAGCCAGCTTCCTGCTGCAACAGTATCCCGCTGCGATCAATTCGTTGAATACCGCACTGGACATAGGTAACGGGGAGAAGAAATTCCTGGGAGATATTTACTCCCTGCTCGGCGATTCCTACCATGCTACCGGGCAGCACCGGCAGTCGGACAGCAGCTACGAACGCGCCTTACTGCTCCGTCCGAAAGATGCGCTGATCATGAACAATTATAGCTACTATCTTTCGTTAAGAGGAGAGAACCTCGAAAGGGCAGCAGAAATGTCGAAACAATCACTGGAACTGGAACCGGAAAGTCCAACCTACATGGACACCTACGCCTGGATCCTTTTCCGACAGGAAAAATTTGCAGAAGCAAAAGAGTGGATCGAGAAAGCTTTGCAATACCCGGAAGCACAGAAAAATCCGAACGTTCTGGAGCATTACGGTGATATCCTGTTTAATCTGAAAGAAGTTACCAAAGCAGTGGAATACTGGCAGATGGCTAAAGATAAGGGAGCATCCTCTGTAGACCTCGCCCGTAAGATCGCTGAAAAAAGATATATTCAATAAGCATTTGCTATAAGTCATCGCTCAATGAAGAGAAAAATAGAAGTCACACTTTTAATTATAACCATCGGTTTGGGAATGATGGCCTGCCGTCATCCTAAGAAGCTGGCCCGTACTACATTCCCCGCCGCCGATACCAATAGGGTAACCCTGGGAAAAGATAGTTCAACGAATGAAGAACTCACCCGTTTTACCAGCGAAATGCTGAAAGGTATTCACGCCAATCATATTGAGTTTAATACTTTTTCCGCCAAAATGAAGCTGGCATTTGAAACAGACAAGAAGAGCCATAATAACCTGAATGCTACTTTCCGTATAAAGAAAGACAGCATCATATGGATATCTGTTTCCGCGCCGATTGTAGACGAAGTGATCAGGGCAGTGATCACACCAGACAGTCTGAAGATGTATAACCGCCTGGATAAACAATTATTTTTACGGAAGATGTCGGACGCGGAGCAATTGCTGAATATCCCGTTTGATTTTAATACCCTCCAGGATATGTTGATCGGCAACCCGGTATATCTTACGGATTCCGTATACCAGGTAGTGAAAACGCCGGCTATTATTTCTTTCAGCTGCGATCATGCAAAGTTTATCAGTCTCTTTAACGTATTTGCGGATGACTACGGATTGCAGCAAAGCAAAGTGATGGATAAAGACAGTACCAGTACTGTGAAACGTTCCTGCGAGCTGACCTACGGAGACTACACAAAAGTGGCCGGCCGTAAATTCCCCACTACGCGCCGTATTTACATCGAAGAAAAGAACGTGACTAAAGTTGCACTGGACTTTACACGTTATGATTTTGATGTGCCGCTCACCTTCCCATTCAGCACGCCTGCCAGCTATAAACGCATGTAAAATGTTAATTGCGTAAATGTCGTCTTCATTAAACTAATAAACGTTGTATATTTATTTAATTTGCAGTCACTAAATTAAGTCATGTTGTATTTGAAGAAGATTATCCCGTTTATGTTGGTGCTATGGTTAATGCCAGCCATGTTGGTTGCTCAGAATACTGGGCAGCAGCAACAATCGCGGGAAGAACTGGAGCGAAGAAAGAAGGAGCTGCAAAGAGAAATAGATGAGGCAAACGAACAACTGAAGGAAACCAAGAAGTCTACCAAAGAAAGTCTTGGTCAACTCCGTGCATTGCGCGACAAGATCACGCTGCGCAGCCGTTTGATCAATAACATCAACGAAGAGATTAACTTTATCAATGGAGATATCAATACTGCTGCACGGGATGTAAAAACCCTGCAGAAAGACCTCGATACCCTGAAGGCCCAGTATGCCCAGCTGGTGATCTACGCATATAAAAACCGTTCCTCTTACGATATGCTGAACTTCGTGTTTTCCGCGGAGAATTTTAACGATGCAGTAAAGCGTTTTCAGTATTTAAAGCAATATCGTGAGTACCGCCGCCGGCAGGCAGATAACATTGTGTCTACACAGGATCAGCTGAATCAGAAGATCCAGAACCTGGAGTCGCAGCGCGTAAGACGTTCTGATGCGCTTAAAACCGAACAGGAGCAACGCAACACGCTGGAAATAGATAAGAAAGAGAAAGATGAAGTGCTGAATAAGCTGAAGGGCCGTGAGAAGGAGCTGGTAACCGATATTAACCAGCGTAAGAAAGATGCCCAGAAAGTACAGCTGGCGATTAGGGCAGTAATCCGCAGGGAAATAGAAGAAGCGCGTCGTAAAGCGATAGAAGAAGAAACGGCCCGCCGCAAGGCCGCAGAAGAAAGACGTAAGCGTGAAGAAGAAGCCCGCAAAGCCGCTGCACTGGCTGCTGCTGAAAGAGCGAAAGCTGCCGCTGCCAATAATAACAATAGTAATGCTGCCAATACGCCACCACCGGCACCGCCTCCCCCGGTGAAAGCGCCGGAGCCTGCACCGGAACCTGAAAAAACAGCGACCACCCGCACAGAAAACGTGCTGGAAGCCACTCCCGAAGCACTGGCATTGTCAGAAAGTTTTGAAGCCAACAGGGGTAAACTACCGTGGCCCGTTGATGCCGGTAATATCATCGAGCATTTTGGTATACACCAGCATGCGGTAATGGAACATATCCAGGTGCCATCCGATGGGATTGTGATTGCCACTAATAAGGGCGGCGCCGTGAAATCTATTTTCGATGGGGAAGTGAAATCAGTAGTAGTAATGCCGGGATCAGGATATGTAATTATTATTCGTCACGGACAATACTTTACTACATATGTACGTTTGCAAACTACCCGTGTGAAGAAAGGCGATAATGTGAAAACCGGACAGGTAATTGGTACTGCCAGCACCAACGATATTGAAAATACCGGTGAAGTGGAGCTGCAGATCTGGAAAGGCATTACCAAGCAGAATCCTGAGCAGTGGATCCGGAGAAGATAATTTAAACATAGCTGAAACTATACGAGATAAAGCTGAAAGCATTTAAGGGTGCTTTCAGCTTTGCGCTTACTAACCAAATGCATTTTTTTTTGAGAAAGTTGATCCCTCTTTTGATGGCTCTGTGGCTATTGCCTGCGCTGTTGTATGCTCAGCGGGGCAGCAGGCAATCGCGCGCGGCACTTGAAAGCCGTAAACAGGAGTTATTGAAAGAAATAGAAGAAGCAAATAAATCCCTGCAGCAAACAAAGAAATCCACCCGGCAAAATGTAGCCCTGCAGCGCGAGCTGCTGCAAAAAATTTCCACCCGCAATGCACAGATAGTTAATATTAACAAAGAAATCAGTTCAATAGAGGGAGACATCAGCAATACTAACAGTAACGTACAAACGCTGGAGAGGGAAGTTGATTCTCTCAGGGCAAGGTATGCGCAGCTGGTGGTGTATGCCTACAAAACCCGTGATTCGTATGATGTGCTGAATTTCTTTTTTTCTGCCACCAGTTTTAATGATGCTATCCGCAGGTATCAATACCTGCAACAATACCGTGAAAACAGGCGCCGGGAAGCGGAAAGCCTGCTATCCACCAAAGCGCTGCTGGGCGAGAAGCTGACCGCATTGCAGCAGCAACGGGCGCAGAAAACTGGTGCATTGAAAACAGAACAACGGCAGCGGATAGACCTGCTGGAGGATAAAAAGGAAGCAGATAAAAACATTGCCCAGCTGAAAGACCAGGAGCAAGAATTACAGCAGCGCATCAATAAAAATAAAGCCGAAGCCCGGCAGGTAGACAGGGCTATCCAGGATGCCATCCGGCGGGAAATAGCTGCTGCGCAGAAGAAAGCGGCGGCGCAGGCGCTGGCCCGTAAAAAGGCTGCTGATGCCCGGCGGCGGGAACAGGCTGCGGCCCGAAGAAGAGCGGCTATTGCTGCGGCAAAGAAAGCGGGTAAGAAAGCACCGGTAAAAGTGGAGAAAGAAGAAGAGGAAGAAGACGATGCGCCGGTAGCTAAAACCTCCAGTGAAGATGCGCTGGTAGCCACTCCGGAAGCGCTCAACTTATCGCGTGATTTCGAGGCAAATCGTGGCCGCCTGCCCTGGCCCGTAGATGCAGGCCGTGTTACAGGTCATTTCGGTGCCGGCAGGGTTGGTAAAATTGATGTGGATCACAACGGCACTATCATCGCAACGGCGAGGGGCGCCGCAGTGAAGGCCATTTTTGACGGGGAAGTAATTATGGTATTTATGGTACCAGGCGCAGGGTATATGGTCACCCTGCGCCATGGAAAATATTTTACCAACTATGTGAGATTACTGGATATCCGTGTCAGCAAAGGAGCATCTGTAAAACGTGGTCAAACACTGGGTGTGGCCGCACCGGGTGCAGGTAGCAATACCGGGGAAATAGAATTACAGATATATCGCAACATGGTAAAACAGAATCCGGAAAAATGGATACGTGCCCGTTAAAGTAACTGCACCTGTTTTTGCAGTACTTCTTCGTATAAAGCTTCGTATTGTGGAATGATATTATCGATATGGAAGCGTTGCGCCTGTTCCCATGCTCCCTGTCTTACCTGCTCCAGTAATTTTTCATCTTTCAGCAGTTTGATCGCATGGGCAGCCATTCCATCCACATCGCCTACATGGCTCATGTAACCGGTTTGCCCGGGAATATTGATTTCCGGTAAACCGCCCGCGTTGGAGGAGATCACAGGCACCCGGGCAGCCATTGCTTCCAGTGCAGCCAATCCAAAACTTTCATATTCTGACGGCAGCAGGAACAGGTCACTGATCGACATTACATCTTCCAGTTGCTCCTGTTTACCTACAAATCTTACATCATCACAAATCCCTAATTCCCGGCAAAGACACTCGATCGACGGCCTGTCGGGGCCATCGCCTACCAGCAGCAGTTTGGCCGGCAGTTCTTTACGTACCTGGGCGAAGATCTTTACCACATCAGGTACCCTCTTTACCTTACGGAAATTGGATACGTGCAGCAGGATCTTTTCGCCGTTGGGAGCTATGGCCTGCCTGAAATGAGGCAGTTCCCGGCGGCTGAAGCGCAGGGTATCCACAAAGTTGTAGATCACCGTGATATCCTTTTCTATCGGGAACGATTTATAGGTTTCTTCCCGCAGGTTCTCGGAAACCGCGGTAATAGCGTCCGACTCGTTGATGGAGAAGGTAACCACCGGTTCGTAGGTTTTATCCTTACCCACCAGGGTGATATCTGTACCGTGAAGCGTAGTGATAAAAGGCACGGTTCTGCCATGTTTTTTCACGATCTG
Organism: Chitinophaga sp. RCC_12; assembly: GCF_041360695.1. Classification (NCBI taxonomy): domain Bacteria; kingdom Pseudomonadati; phylum Bacteroidota; class Chitinophagia; order Chitinophagales; family Chitinophagaceae; genus Chitinophaga; species Chitinophaga sp. RCC_12. The sequence continues at coordinate 98,431 of NZ_JBFUPS010000002.1, read as the reverse complement.
TTTGGCCATATAGGCGGTAGAAGCGTGAGGAATGGCATAGTGAACGTGCAACAGGTCCAGTTTCTGGTTAATGATAACGTCCACCATCGTACTGCTGAGGGCAGATTCATAAGGCGGGAAATCAAAAAGCGGATATGTAGGAACCTGAACCTCGTGATAATATATATTAGCGTGAAATGCATTAAGCCTTACTGGCTGTTGATATGTAATAAAGTGGACCATATGGCCTTTGTCTGCCAGGGCTTTCCCCAGCTCTGTGGCCAGCACCCCACTACCACCGTAAGTAGGGTAACATACTATTCCTATGCGCATGAGTTAATTTTTTGCATTCTGCAAAGGTACTAAAAAGCAGAACGATATCACATAATGCATAGGGGAGTGGGATGAGCGGTACCCGGAGGGCTGTTGAACAAAAGAGTTGACAACTAGATACCTTTATGCTTTGCTCCTTCAGCTTTTTTAGTAGTTTTAACCATAAATTAACCTGCTGCAATGAGAAAATCTATAATGCCAATTTTGTTAGCCTGTACCCTGCCGGCCCTGGCAGTGGCGCAGGAGAAGGATTCAGTGACGTTGAGGAAATTAGCGGATGAAGTATTAACCCACAGCACTGCCTACGAAAACCTGCGGATCCTCACGAAGCAGATAGGCGGCCGTTTGGCCGGATCTCCACAAATGGTGAAAGCCGAAGACTGGGGCGTAAAGGCGCTTAAAGCGGCCGGTGCAGACACCGTGTATCTCCAGGAGTGTATGGTACCGCATTGGATCCGAGGTGCAAAGGAAGAAGCCCGCATCATCTCTAAACGCCGGGATTTTATACCACCACTGGAAGTACTGGCCCTGGGTAACTCAGTGGGCAGCGGACCGGATGGCGTAACCGCGCCGGTACTGGAAGTGGCTTCTTTCGACGACCTGGAAGCAAAGAAAGACCAGGTAAAGGGGAAGATCGTTTTCTATAACTATCATTTCAACCCCACCTTCATAAAAACGTTTCATTCTTATGGCGATGCCGTAAAGTACCGTGGCCAGGGCGCCAGCCGGGCCGCTAAATACGGCGCGGTGGCAGTGATTGTAAGATCTATGACGCATGGCGCCAATAATTTCCCGCACACCGGGGCCATGCAGTACGACAGCGCCTATCCTAAAATTCCGGCGGTGGCTATCGGGTTGGAAGATGCGGACCGTTTGAGCCAGCGCCTGAAAGATGATAACAGCGCCAGCGTGTTTCTGCGTACCAATTGCGAAATGAAGAAAGACACCATCGGGCATAATGTGATCGGGGAACTGAAAGGCAGCAAATACCCGGATCAGTACATCACGGTTGGCGGCCACCTCGATTCATGGGATGTGGCGGAAGGTGCGCACGACGACGGTACTGGTTGCGTTCAATCCATCGAAGTGCTGCGCGCCTTTAAAGCACTGGGCATGAAACCGGAACATACGCTGCGCGTAGTACTGTTTGCCAATGAAGAAAATGGTACCCGTGGAGGTAAGAAATATGCCGAACTAGCCAAAGCGCGCCAGGAGAAACACGTTTTTGCCCTGGAAAGCGACGCCGGCGGCTTTACGCCACGCGGTTTCACTACCACTATGGACGCGCCCCTGAAGGCAAAAATGAATAGCTGGAAGCCACTTTTTGAGCCGTATGGTATTTATGATTTTGAAGAACCGGGAGGCGGGGTGGATGTAGGCCAGCTGCATGAAGCAATTGGTACGCCAATGGCTGAACTTTCTCCTGATTCGCAGCGTTATTTTGATATCCATCATGCGGCGAACGATGTGTTTGAAGCGGTGAATAAAAGAGAACTGGAATTGGGTGCGTTTGGTATGGCGGGTTTCATTTATCTTGTAGATCAGAATTTCTGATCATCCATCACTAAAAACTAACTATGGGTCGGTTTGTCTTTATCATTGTATCTGTTATTATACTGGTACTGGGAGGTATTTTCTTCTATAAATACTATTTTGTTTTCGGACAGGGCGTTAAAGCCGGGGAGCTGAATTATTTTGTGCAGAAGGGATACATCTTTAAAACCTATGAAGGCAAAGTGATCCAGTCGGGCTACCGCGGCAAGGTAGCCGGTACTATACAGTCGAACGAATTTGAGTTTTCCGTGAGCAGCGAACGCATTGCGCAGCAGCTGATGACGGCCAGCGGGAAAATGGTGGAGCTGCACTACAAAGAGTACCTGGGAGCCATTCCGTGGAGGGGATACAGCGCATTTATTGTAGACAGTATTATTTCCATCAAGGAGCCGGTGAAGTCGGAGCTGCCTTAAAAATATAAAGGGGAATTACGGTTTCGTAATTCCCCTTTCTTTATTCGTTACCTGCATACAGCAGGAAGATAGCCGGTCGTTTATGAAGATCGGGTAATTGTTTCTTCCACTCCTTTACCGTTTTTGTTTTAATATACTCCGTTGGTGCAGTGATATCTGCTGCGATACAAATCTGCGTATAGTCTTTACAGTTATCCAGTATATCTTTCAGCAACTGGTTGTTGCGGTAAGGCGTTTCAATAAACAACTGTGTTTGTTTTTTCTTTTCGGATTCCTGTTCCAGTTCCCGGATCATCTTTGTTCTTTCGGGTGGTTTGATGGGGAGGTATCCTACAAACTGGAAGTTTTGTCCGTTCATACCGGAGGCCATGAGGGCCAGCAGCATGGAGTTGGGGCCAATCATCGGGATTACCCTGGCGTCGATACTTTGCGCCAGTTTTACGATGAGGTGGCCGGGATCAGCGATAGCAGGGCATCCGGCTTCGCTGAGGATGCCAATATCTTTTCCTTCGAGCAGTAATTTTTTTGCAAGTACCAGGTCGGGCGCCTGGTTTTCATTCATCAGCAGGAGTTGCAGGTTATCTATCACGATGTTTCTGTCCAGCGACTTCAGATACCTGCGGGCTGTTCTTTCATTCTCTACATAAAAAACAGATAATTGCTGTACGATAGCGGTTACATAAGCGGGAATGCTGAATAGGGCGTCGGCGCTCAAAACAGTAGGAACCAGGTACACTTTGCCGGTGGTATTCATTATTTCAGTCTTTTTGTTTGTAAGTCAATAGTAGCTGCAATTACAGCATAGGAGGGCGCCAGCATCCAGCCCAATACGGGGATGAGCATAAACAGGTAAAATACCATTCCATTACCGATGGCCATGCCACGGTGCTGGCGGATAAAGTTGATGCTTTGCGACATATTCAAACGATGCCTTTCACAGCTGTAATCCATCATGGAGAAGCCATAAAAATAGGATTCGATAAAGAACCCCAGCATCGGGGTGAGCCAGCCGATCACCGGTATAAAGGAGATCAGCAGCAGGATGAGTATAGCGGCTGTTTGATAAACAATATTGCGGCACGACATTTTGATCCCGCGCAGGATATCCTGGCCCAGTTGCGACCAGCTGAAAGGGAAGTCTTTATGATCCAGTATGGCTTCTGTCTTCTCAGATAAATAAGAAAACACGGGAGAAGCTACTATCAGGAACAGGTATTTAAAATAGGAGAAGTACCAGAATACAAATACAATGCGGACAGAAAACGCGACAAGTATAAAAAGAAAACTTACCCAGCTGCTTTCCAGGTCCTGTACCCATTCTGTGATATGCAGCAGGCGGGTGAGATATTCCACAAAGTCGCCCGAGTAGCCCCACACAAAGTAAAAGCCTGCAAAAAATAACAGGCAATAGATCACGCCCGGAATCAGGATCCATTTCCACAATTTATGCTGTAATATGAATTGATGGGCTTTCCCGTAAGACTGGATCGCCGACAGTACTTCTCTGAATGAAAACAACGCCTGATATTTTATTGTAACTGAATTGGTTTTTCCTGGTTTTTATGAAAGAGTAACGAAACTAACGCAAAATTAACAATGATTATCATGATTTTAAATGATTATCCTGATTTGGGAGATTATAGCACGTCAATTTTGTTGCTATGATCTCTCAAATCAGGATAATTATTTTATCAGGAAAGGCATTGTCCTAGAAACGTGGACAGAGCGTTTTGTATTTATTGTTTTCGTTCCGGGTGTGGATATAGATCAGTGAAATTTCCAGGCCACCGCGGTAATTGGAGGCTGGTTTCAGGCTGGAAACGTTGGTGTCGTAGGTAAGGCCTATCTGGAAGCCTTTTATTTCGAGGCCTACATAGGGGATAACGGCATCTTTCAGTCGATACCAGCTACCCAGGTAAAAAGTGGTGGGGTTATCGTCCATGTCGTTGAGCATGAAGCCATAGGCGCCACCAAAGGTGAATTCAGAGGCAGTACTTTGTTTCATGTACAGGATGCTGGCATGGAACCTGTCTTGCCCGTTTACGGGAACAGAACCGCCCCCGTGTAAGGTCCAGCGGTAGCTGAGCCTGTTCTGGGTAAGGTTCATGAATGATTCGGTAGGTTGGGTAATATGATAATAGGAGGCGCCCATGTAAATATTGGATGCTTCGCCGATTAAACCATTGTAGAGGATCCCGATATTGGGATCGAAGTAGGAAATTTTTGGATTTACCAGCGTTTCATTGCTGGGAATCATAGGGTTATACCCATTGTTGTCGATCTGGTTTTCAAACTGCAGTTTGGTATTGTCTATCCTTTTCTGCACCAGTGTACCCTGTAAGCCGATGGCCAGGGTATGATTGCCTTCCGGATCCAGGCCTTTGTGATAGGCTGTGCTGAAGGAAAGGTAGCTGGATGTGAGCGCCCCACCGCCGCTTCTGTCGTACATTGCCATCAGGCCCACGCCCCAGATATCGGTATAAGAAATAACGTTTTTCAAAATGCCGAAATCAATGGCGGCAGTACCTGTTACAAAGGGAGTGGAAATGCTTCTCCATTGTGACCGGTAGTTACCGGATAAACGATAATCTCCTGAAAATAAACCTGTAAACGCTGGGTTAAGGGTTAGCGGCGACGCAAAAAACTGCGAAAAGTGCGGGTCCTGCGCCCGCAACGGATTAAAATAAAGTAATATGGCCAGGAATAGTAAAGCTCTTTTCATATCATTAAGCTTAAAGCATAGGGTTTATGCAATACGGGTGAAGGTACACTAATTAAATCATATCTCAAATTAAATTCATGTATAAGCGATCCGGTCCTGCAAAAAACAAATAGCAGCTTTGTACTTTTTAAAGATACAAAACTGCTATTCGTAAAACGATTATTCAAGGTTATTGTTGTAATTTATTTCCGAAAGCCAGATCGCCGGCATCTCCCAGCCCTGGTACTATGTAGCCTTTAGCGGTTAATTCGTCATCAATATCACCAGCCCAGATGGTTAAACTTGCCTTGGTGTTGCGTAATACATATTCGATTCCTACAGTACAGGCAATAGCGACCACCAGGTGGATATGACTGGGTTTACCTATTTCCTCGAGGTGTTCTATCGTTTTTACCAATGAAGAGCCGGTGGCCAGCATCGGGTCGGAAAGGATAAGCACCTGTCCATCGATAGAAGGAGTACTCACATATTCCAGGCTGATATCAAAAGTGCCGTCGTGATTATGCTTGCGGTAAGCAGAAACAAACGCATGGTCTGCCTTATCGAAGTAGTGCAGCAATCCCTGGTGTAATGCCAGCCCAGCGCGTAAGATAGTAGCCAGTACCGGTTGTGATTTCAGCACCCGGCAGGTAGCAATGCCCATGGGGGTAGTTACTTCCTTTTCTTCGTAGCTCAGTGTTTTACTGATCTCATATGCAGCTACTTCTCCCAACCGTTCCATATTACGCCGGAAGCGCATACGGTCCTGCTGAACATCTATATTCCTGATCTCGCTTAACCATTCTCCCACCAATGAATTGGTTTCACTTAAATTGATAATCATGAGCTATCCCTTTGAGGCCGCAAATTACCGAAAAATAGTGGAACTACTGTTTGTCCAGCAGCATCGCTTTTTTTACCAGCTGGATGAATTCAGCGCGATAGCCTTCGGTATCTGTTCCTTTGGAATTGCCTGCCCAGGATAATACCTGGTTGTAGGTGGCGGTGCCTTTGAACGCGGAGTTGCGTAATAACTGCCCGAAAGCTGCTACGGAAGCGGCCATCCGGAAATCCTCCGGAGCTTCAGTGATCTCCTGGTTGCTGTAGGGCAACACCTTCTCCATCAATATGCTCTTTTTGGCATCAGGTTGTTTGTAGCGCAGCTTTACGGTAAGCACTTCGGATTTATTACCAATCACTTTGCCTTCCTGGTATTTGAGCGGATCTACCCAGTTTACGGCCGTTCCCTTTGTGCCGGTGGGGATAATTTCATACAGGGCGGTTACAGTATGGCCTACGCCCATATCTCCGGCATCTTTTTTATCGTTGTTGAAATCTTCATTGGCCAGCACGCGGTTTTCGTAACCAACTAACCGGTACGACTGCACGAATTGCGGGTTAAATTCTACCTGCAGTTTTACATCTTTTGCAACGGTAAAAAGTGTGCCGCCAAATTCGGTCACAAAGGTTCTGCGGGCTTCTTCAAAGTTATCAATATAGGCATAGTTACCATTGCCTTTATCTGCCAGCAGTTCCAGTTTATTATCTTTATAGTTACCCATACCAAAACCCAGCACAGAAAGAGAGATACCTTTTTCTCTTTTCTCTTCGATCATCCGGGTAAGTTCACCGTCGCTGGAAACCCCTACATTGAAATCGCCGTCGGTGGCCAGTATTACGCGGGTATTGCTGTTTTTGGAATACAGTTCACCGGCAATGTCGTAGGCCAGTTGTATGCCTGCACCGCCGGCAGTGGAACCGCCTGCCTCCAACTGATCCAGTGCGGCCAGGATCCTTTTCTTATCGCTGCCACTGGTGGCCGGGAGCACCACTCCTGCGGCGCCGGCGTATACCACTATCGCTACTTTGTCTTCCGGGCGAAGCTGCTCCGTTAAAACCGCAAAGGCGCGCTTAACAAGCGGCAACCGGTTTTCACCCGACATGGAACCTGAAACATCTATCAGGAAAACCAGGTTGGAAGGAGGGAGCTCGCGGGTATCCACCTGTTTGCTTTTGAGGGCCACGCGTATCAGCTGATGCGCGGCGTTCCAGGGACAAATTGCCATGTCGGTATAAATAGCTACCGGGTCTTTTCCTTCCGGCGCCTGGTATTGATAGTCAAAATAATTGATCATTTCTTCCACTCTCACTGCATCCGGCTCGGGCATCATGCCCTGGTTCAGGAAGCGGCGCACATTGCTGTAGGAGGCCCTGTCCACATCAATACTGAAAGTACTCAGCGGCTGGTCTGTGGCGGAGTGGAAAATGTTTTCGTTAATGGGGCTGTAGTCCTCTGTGTTGTAAACCGGAGCAGGAGCGTAGTTCATTTTGTTTCCCCTGATCCTGGTAACAGAACCGGTTACGGACTTCCGGCGCTGCACACCATAACCTACCACTACCACTTCCGACAGCGCCGAGTTGGTAACACCGGCAACTTTGCCCTGCAATGCCCCGATTACCCTGTCTTCCGTTAAGCGTTGACTATCGGACACCTGTGGCCTGGTCAATTGTACAGTTAATTTGTTTTGCCTGGCATTCACGGCTACGTCCACCGATGGATAGCCGGTAGCGTTTATTTCGAGTATTAGCGCACCTGTGGGAGTTTTCAGGCTGAATTCCCCTTTTTTATCCGTGGCCGTCAATACGTCTGTGCCTTTTACCCGTACCACTACATTGGCGAGGGGGCTTTTAAGCAAACTGTCTGTTACAATACCCGTGATAACCCGCACCTGTTGGGCGGAGGCAGTAAATGCCATCAGGCAGCTGAGCAATAGTAAAGAGAGATATTTTTTCATAACAAAGTAGTTTTTCTACCTGTAGGATGTGCCGGGAGATCCTGTTTCCATAAATCGTTAAAAAAATATTTTAAAACTACCTTTGCTGAAATTTTTTGTCGATGGTATATAACGTGATTGGCACCATGTCTGGTAGCTCATTAGACGGATTAGATATAGTTTTTGCAGAACTGACCGAGATACGCGGACAATGGACCTATGTTATCAAGGCCTCCGAAAGCCTGCCGTATGAGCCGGAATGGGTGGAGCAGCTGGCACAGGCCACTTCCCTGCCGGCAAAGGATTACCTGCTGTTGCATACTGCATACGGCCATTATACCGGCCGGCGCATCCTGGATTTCATTGAAAAGAACCAGCTGGATCATAAAATTCATTTTATCGCATCACATGGTCATACTACCTTTCATATGCCTGCGCAGCAAATGACTGCCCAGCTGGGGGATGGTGCGGCCATTGCAGCAGTAACAGGGTTACCTGTTATCAACGACCTCCGTGCGGTAGACGTAGCATTGGGCGGGCAGGGAGCTCCCATTGTTCCCATTGGCGAAAAGTACCTGTTACCGGGATACCAGTACTGGCTTAACCTGGGTGGGATTGCCAATATTTCGGCACAGCTGCCGGAACAGTTTGTGGCGTTTGATATTTGTCCGGCCAACAGGGTGCTAAATGCACTGGCAGCAGCGCTGAATAAACCCTACGATGATGGTGGCGCACTGGCTGCCGGTGGTGTGGCCGACAACAACCTGCTGGAACAGCTGAATCAACTTGATTATTACACCAAACCGTGGCCCAAATCACTGGCAAACGATTTTGGTACCCATACCATATTGCCACTGATAGCGCCTTTACGCATTTCCGTGCAGGGTAAGCTGCGCACTTATGTAGAGCATATCGCCGTGCAGATCACCAGGGCCGTAAAAGCGCTGAAGGCACAAATGCCGGAGGGACCAGGCAAGATGCTGGTGACCGGTGGCGGTGCGTTTAATACTTTCCTGGTGAATACGATCCGGGAACAGCTGGAGCCATTGGGAATTACCGTGGAAGTGCCGGATGAGCAAACTGTTAGTTTCAAAGAGGCATTGATCATGGCGCTTATCGGAACATTACGCTGGAGGCAGGAGGATAATGTACTGAGCGGGGTTACGGGGGCTTCCCGCAACTCTATTAATGGCGCGCTGTGGACCACCCACTAACCCGATATTATTGCATAAAAAAAGCAGCGGTTATTTTCCGCTGCTTTTTTATGCGCTAGTGCGTTGCTGTAAATTGAAAACTATCTCCATCGAAGAGTCCGAGGTCACTCAGTTTTAAATGCGGTATTACCAGTAGCGCCATAAACGACAAGGTCATAAAAGGCGATGCCAGCGTGGATCCCAGGTCTTTTGCGGCTTTGTCGAGTGCACTGTATTGGGCCGCCACCGTATATCCGTCAAGGTTACTCATCAGCCCTGCTACCGGTAGGGGAAGTCCATGTATTGCATTGTTTCCCACCGCGCTGATCCCGCCCTGCGCTGCAATAACGGTATTGATAGCCGCAGCGAGACTTTCATCATCGGTACCTACCGCAATAATGTTGTGACTGTCGTGTGCCACAGAAGAGGCGATGGCGCCCTCTTGCAGGCCGAAGCCATGGATAAATGCCATGGCCGGCGGCGCTTTTTTATAGCGGTTTACTACTACAAGTTTCAGGATATCCTGCTGTGTATTACTTGCTATTGCGTCGTTGGTAACGGGCAATACCGCTGTAAGGGCATTGGTGATCAGCTGCCCATCCATAGCGCCGATTACTTTCACCGTTACTTCTTTTGCGTTGCTATCGTTAACGGGCATACGAAAATCGGCAGCTGTTACCGGGTCTGCTATAAAATTATTTACGGGAGATGAAGGGATGGAAGGTATCAGCGTTTGTCCGTTTTCCGCGACTTTCACGCCATTGATATAAGTGGCGAGAATGTTAAAGTTTTGCAGGTCATCTGTTACAATAAAATCTGCAGGGTCGTTCACGCGGAGCAAACCATTGTCCAGTTTGTAATGCAGTACCGGGTTAATACAGGCGGCCCTTAGTACTTTGAAAAGATCAACGCCATAAGCTAATGCACGCTTTACCAGCAGGTTAATATGGCCTTCCACGAGATTGTCGGGGTGCTTATCGTCGCTGCAAAACATAATATGTGAGGCGTGGTCGTGCAGCAGCGGGTACAATGCTTCAAAGTTTTTGGCAGCGCTTCCTTCGCGGATGAGGATATGCATGCCGTATTGCAGTTTGTCTTTTGCTTCTTCGATGGTAAAGCATTCATGATCGGTGCTGATACCGGCGGCAATATATGCTGCGGCGGTTTCGCCCCGGAGGCCGGGAGCGTGGCCATCCACAGGTTTGCCTGCTTTTTTGGCGGCGGCTATTTTAGCGAGTACTTCCGGGTCTTTATGCAGTACGCCGGGGAAGTTCATCATTTCCGTCAGATACCTGATATCATCTCTCTGAAGTAAAGCTTCGATATCGGCCACGGTGACTACTGCCCCGGCGGTTTCAAAAATGGTGGCAGGTACGCAGGAAGGGGCGCCGAAGTTAAACCGGAAGGGAACTTTCCTGCCATTTTCGAGCATGTATTCCACACCTTTTACGCCCATCACATTCGCTATTTCATGGGGATCGCTTACGGTGGCAATAGTACCGTGTACAACGGCCAGCCTGGCGAATTCTGAAGGGATCAGCATAGAGCTTTCCACGTGTACATGCGCATCGGTAAATCCGGGGAGCAGGTAAGTGGTATATTGATTATTGTTGCGTTCAATGCTGCTGATATAACCATCCGTAATATGTATAGTAGCCGGATATATTTCCTGTTGCAGTATATCTACCAGGTTGCCTGAGATCTGGAATGTATTCATGTTGCAAAGCTAAGGAATAGGTCGTATTTTCAATGCTGGCGTATTTTTTGGAAAGAGATGCCGGATGTGTTTTAGGATATTTTTATTTATCAGGGAAAAACAAATTTTTTATGATGACAGGAACCAGGTTTTATACACTGTTAGCAGCTTTACTGATCGCTGGTTATTGCACCAGTGCGCAATCTGCAGATGAATTGATCGCAAAGAATATTGTGGCGATGGGAGGTGAGGCGAAGTTAAAAGGAATTAAATCGCAGTATGTAGAGGGAAATATGGAAGTACAGGGGCAATCCGTTCCTATAAAGCGGTGGGTGAAGCAGGATGAAGCCATGCGGCTGGAGTTTACGGTGAATGGTACCAGCAATGTGCAGGTAGTAACCCGTAATGCGGGCTGGAGCCTGATGCCGGTGATGCAGCAAACAACGCCGCAGGAGATGAATCCTGAAATGCTGAAGCTGATGAAAACCCAGCTGGATGTGAGAGGGGAGCTGTATGATTACAAGAACAAAGGTAAAAAGATAGAGTTATTGGGGAAGGATTCGGTGAACGGGTCGCCGGCATATAAGCTGAAGATCACGGCAGCGGATGGAACATCGGGTATTGCCTACCTGGATGCCAAAACTTATCTGCTGGTAAAGGCTACCAATCATATGAATGTACAGGGACAGGATATGGAGCTGGTAACGTTGTTGTCTGACTACAAGAAAACGCCGGAGGGGCTTACTTATCCGGGTGTTACAGAGCAGGACCCTGGAGGAGTTAAAATTAATATCCTGAAAATTGAAACGAATCAGCCGGTAGCAGATAGTTTGTTTACCAAACCAAATCTTTAAGAGGTTGTTCCGCTATTGCGCCGGTGGGTGCAATAGCGGGCTACGGTATTATTTATACAACGCCGCCATGGCTTTGGCTTCTTCAGCCATTTTCTTAGCCAGGTGTGCGGGTTTCAGCACTTTTACCTGGGCGCCATAGCTGAGTAGTGTCATGGTAAGTTCCGGGTTAATAACAACGTTAAGGGATATACGGCATTCATCACTGTTGTCTTCCACTATTTCCTGGGAAGTATGGATGGGCTGCGACTTGATGTATTTTCCCTGCCGTGGTGTAAAGCTCAGCAGTACATGTTCGGGATCTCCGTCGTGTACGGTGATGCCTACTGCATGCTGGAAGTAGCTGGCTTCATCAAAATTCTTTTCATCAAAATGTTTATTGGTGGGCCAGAGTTTCACCACCCTGTCGAGCGCAAAGGTAACCACTGCGCCACCGCGGGTTTGCTGGCTTTTCCCGATGAGGTAAAAGCGGTGCTGGTATTCGCGGAGGTGGTAGGGTTCCACCCAGTGTTCCTTGGGCTCGTCGCGGTCGAAGCTCTGGTAAGCGATGCGGATCACTTCCAGGTTTTTGATGGCATCCACTATTTCGGGGATATGTTCTGCGCCTTTGTAGTGGGATGCCCGGGTAAATTTGATGAGTCCTTTATGCTGGAGGGCTTCCCGGTTCATTTTGAGGCTGGCGGCAATTTTCAGGATGGCATCTTCAAACTGCTGTACTACCGGGAGGCTCCGGAATTGTTCCAGTATGCCAATGGCAATTTCCAGCCCCTGCAGATCTGCTTCTTCAATAGGGGAATTACTGATGGAAAAGCTATCGTCTGAGTAGCGGTAGGTGCCGCTGCTGCGTTCGTAAACGATAGGCGCCATATAGTTCAGTTCAGGGTCCTGGCGCATATCCTGGATATCTTTCTGGATAGTGCGGGTAGAAATTGCAGTGCCCATCTTGTCCGATACATATTCAATCAGGTTATCCAGGGTAGGTTTGGGCTTCTGCTTGCTGCGCAACCGCTCGTCGATCCAGCGGTAGCGCGACACCGCGTCTTTGTTCTTTGGCAAAAGATAAAATTTAGATAATAAAAATAAACAATTCCCGCTTTTGCGACGAGGATTAAAAAAAATATCATTAAAAGATCACTACGCAAATCCCTTGCGTGCGGCGCCGGTAAATTTGTAGTGTTATTAAAACCTGATGGTTATGAATAAGGTAAATACAACTACAGCAATTACGCAGGTACAGGCCATTTCAATTGGGCAGATCATTATGGATGATTCCAATTACCTGACGCTCTGGGGCCAGGCGCTACTGGATGAGGTGTGGTATCCCTGCGATTTTGTAACTACTTACGAAGTAATGAACACCATGCTGCGTTTCAGCCAGGACAAGCACGATGCCGTGCAGATGACGATTGTAAAGAAGCTGGAAGACATGCGCCGCACACCGGACATCATTGACCTGGAAGCAGAACTGGGCGGAGCCGTGGTATTCGACCACCTCGTATTTCACATGAGGAGGCCCTGTTTGCAGCAGGAGGATAACTGGGAGGCCTATGCCGATGAAGAGTGCTATTATATAGAACGTGTGATCCAGATGCCGGTGCCCACTCTGCCTACCTTACCGCCTGCAGCCCGGTACAATTCAAACGATGCCAATGAGAAAATGGAGTATTGTATCCAGATGCTTCATGACGCATATAACCTGTATCTCGGTTTTATCGAATTAGAATTGGGGGAAAACGCTGCCCGGGTAATGGCCGCACTGGAAGATGATAATAAGTTCAGTATGGCATATTATGCCTGGCAGCTGTATACCTCAAATACCTAAATAGTTATTAGCCATATTTTTTATCTGTTGAAAACCCTGATAATCCGTTTACGTTAACCCTGAAAGACGCACATTGATGAAAAAGCATCCCTTTATGTTAGCCCAGATGTCCATGTATGTTAATTCCCGGACATCTGTTTATGTTAACCCCGGTATCCATTTACGTTAACCGCCATGCCTTGCATCCATTTATGTTAACCCCTGATATCCATTGGTGTTAGCCCTGGTATCCCGTTTGAATTAACCCCTGATTTCCATTGTTTGTTAGCCCCCAAATCCTTTGCCCCGGAAAAAAAAACCGCAAAATTCTGAAAAAAATCCCTTAAAGTCTATAAATTTTGTAGGAAAATGCTATTTTTGGTCAATTAAAATCGTAAGCTATGAGTTTAAGACTGGGAGACGCTGCTCCTAATTTCAAAGCCAATACCACTTTAGGGGAAATAGATTTTTACGATTACCTGGGTGAAGGTTGGGGTATCTTGTTTTCCCACCCTGCAGATTTTACACCAGTATGTACAACCGAACTGGGTAAAACAGCTTTGTTAAAGGACGAGTTTGCAAAACGTAATACTAAAGTACTGGCTGTCAGTGTAGATCCATTGGATAAACACCTGAGCTGGATAAATGATATTAATGAAACACAACAGTGTGACGTAACTTTTCCTATTATTGCAGATGAAAACAAAACAGTGGCAAACCTGTATGATATGATTCATCCAAATGCCTCTGAAACATTTACGGTAAGATCCTTGTTTATCATAGGACCCGACAAGAAGATAAAACTTATCATCACCTATCCGGCCTCTACCGGCAGAAACTTCATCGAAGTGCTCCGCGTATTGGACTCCCTGCAGCTGACCGCTAAATACAGCGTGGCTACACCGGCCGACTGGAAAGATGGTGAAGACGTAATCGTTACGGCAGCGGTGCCAACAGCAGACATTCCTGCACGTTTTCCGAAAGGCCACAAAATTATCAAGCCTTACCTGAGAACAACACCACAGCCCAACAAATAATACTTAAAGAGCCGTAAGGCTGCTTCTATAAAGATTTTTTAATGGTTGGTTTTTGATTTTTACGAAACGGGGATTTCTCCCCGTTTTTTTTATGCCCTGTACCCGCCGGTGCTTACTGCTCCGGGAAGCCCCTGCACTTCTCCCCATCAGAGTTTATATGGAGGTAACAGTTTATTAATGCACAGTTAACATCCCACGTAGCACAAAAACAACCGCCGGACGCTAGTTTTGCTGAAAAATACATTCAATCCATTTTTATGGAATATCGATTACTATCAGATAAGCAGCTACTGGAAGAATGTACCAACGACAATCTCAAAGCATTTAATACTTTATTTGATCGTTATTTCGGACGACTGTACAATTACGCACTTGGCTATGTGAAGGATGAATATTTTGCAGAGGAAGCAATAATGGACCTGATGATGTGGGTATGGGATAAAAGACATACGTTACAGATAGCGGGCGAATTTAAGCCATACATCTTCAGAGCCGCCAAAAACGCTACGATTAAAGCTATCCGTAAAAAAGCAGTTTCAATAGCGCCGATAGAATTTATTGAAAATAATCTTTCCTTTGTGGCTACCCCAGCCGATCATGAACTGGACTCCAGGGAACTGGAAGAGAAATATCATTTCCATCTCGACTCACTGAGCCCCCAGCGCAAAATTGTATTTCAAATGAGCCGGGAAGGAGATTTAACCCACGCCGAAATAGCCAATGACCTCAAGATCTCTGTTAATACCGTGAAGAACCATATTAAGTTTTCCCTGAATCATTTCAGAAAGCAGCTTAGTAACCATAATGCCAGGTTAGGTTAGCCTTCGGGATAATGCAGCCAATACTTCAGGGTTACTTCTCCCATGCCTGAAACCTGCGTATACCATGGAGCATCTATGCACTCTTCATGCACTCCTGATGCACTTCCAATGCACTCCTCATGCACTTCCAATACACTTCCAATACACTATCCCGTCCTGAAATAGCTATACAGTCAGGTAAATAATCCTGGATTTGGGTTACAGATTATGTCTTCGTCCATGATATTTTTTATCTATATAATAATATTCCCGGTAAATTATGTTTCTGTTTTTTCTTCGAAAGCGAATAGCCCCTCGTCATTTTTTTTGTCCCTATATGATTAACAGGGACCTTTTGTACACTGTTAAACCAGCATGTCAAGACAAATAAACCGGGAATTAATTGAGAAATTTTTAGCAGGCGAATGTTCCGCTGAAGAGGAGCGGCTGGTAAACCTGTTGCTGAAAGATCCCGCATCTGAAAAACTGCTGGACGAGATCCTGTCGGCAAATGCGGCTAAAGACTGGTCGGCATTTGAAAATAACAAATCTGTTCATCCCCGGCAGCAGGATTTAAAAAAATCAATGCAGGCAAGAATAGGATATGTGAATACCAGGCGTACAAGCTTACTATCTCTGAGGAATGCTGCCATCTGGATTGGACTGATCCTGGCTTGTATGGGTATTTATACCATCAGTTATTTAAGTAATAAAGAAGGACGTAAGGTGGCTTTCGCAGAAAGCTATAATCCAAATGGACAGCGGTCAAAAATAATGCTTGCTGATAGCAGCGTGGTATACCTCGGTGCAGGCAGTCGCTTGAAATATCCGGAAAATTTTTCCGGGGATACCAGGGATATCTATTTGTATGGAGAAGCTTTTTTTGAAGTAACAAAGGAGAAACATAAACCATTCACCGTTCATACCGGCGATGTGCAAACCAAAGTATTGGGCACTTCTTTTAAAATAGAAGCATTTAAAAATAAACCACTACTGGTGGAAGTGGCCACTGGTAAAGTAAAGGTAGACCAGATACACCATGACTTTTCCAGATCGCTGGCAGTTTTAACACCCGGACAGAAAGTGTTGTTTGATCATGGCGAGATTAAAAGGGAAACAGTTGATCCGGAAGAAGTGCAGGATCTGAAGGAAGCCAGGTTAACGTTTAACAATACTTCACTCAATGATATTTCAGAAGTATTACAGCGGTGGTACAATGTGAAGATCACATTTAAGCAACACACAAAATCAGCGGAAAGAATGACGCTGACACTGGATGCCAGGGTACCAATAGATAAAATATTGAACGTGCTGGCCGTAGCAGGCCATTTCAGCTATGAAATGAAAAACGGGGAAGTCGTTATTCGCTAAACTTAAAAATATACAAACGATATGTATTAAAAAAAACTGTCCATAATTGGATACGGACATCGTATGCGCTGTTGTGAAAACAGCTCGCCTGCCCAGGGCAACACAAGAATAAAGCGAAAGGAATTAACAACGATTCCGGCTGACGCCGGGCCAACTACTAATACAAAAATTAATGCAAAAAGGATTACATCCCACAATTAAGTTTATGATGAGATGTTCATGTATACTTTTAATCGCACAGCTCACATTTATTGGCGTGCTGCTGGCCGGAAATGCCCGTGCCCAGCAACTGGACAAAGTAATTGCTGTTAAGCTGGATCGTGCCAGTGTGAAAGAAAGCCTGTTGACTATCCAGGCAAAGAGCGGAATCCGGTTTGTTCTGCCGGAAAAACTGATGGCAGGTCTGAAGCAAAAAATCAGTATTGATTCAGATCATTCCACCGTAAAATACCTGATCGAAAAAGTATTGGAATCTACCAATCTCGATTATAAATTGGTAGAAGGTTATGTGGTGATCGATACCAAACCTGTTCCGCAGGAGCCGGGTAAATTATCAGGAAGAGTGGTGGATGAAAAAGGCGCACCATTGCCTGGTGCAACCATCAGGGCACTGGAAACCGGGCAGGTTGTTCAAAGCAATGCAAACGGCGATTATACGTTCAATCTTAAACCCGGCAACTATACACTGGAAGTATCTTACGTTTCTTTCAGGTCTCAGAAATCGAACAACGTTGTTATAAAAGAAGGAAAAACCACCTCGCTTGATTTTTCCATGCAGCTGGCAGATAACAAGCTCACAGAAGTGGTGGTTAGTTACGGTAAACAGAAAAGCCGCGAGATCACAGGTTCCATTGCAACAGTAGAAGCAGCCTCCCTGCAGGATATGCCGGTAGCACAGTTTGCCCAGCAGTTGCAGGGAAAAGTAGCAGGTGTGCAGGTGTCACAAACCAGCGGCCAGCCCGGACGTGGTATGGGTTTTATTATCCGCGGCGCCGCCTCTTTTTACTCGAGCAACCAGCCGCTTTTTGTAATTGATGGCAACCCCATCACAGGAAGTATCAACAACATCAACCCAGCAGAAATAGAAAGCTATAGTTTTCTTAAAGACGCCTCCGCTACCGCATTGTATGGATCAAGAGCCGCAAACGGTGTGGTACTCATTACTACCAAACATGCAAAACCAGGCGATGCGAAAATTGAGTTTTCAAGCTACTACGGTTTGCAGAAAATTCCTACCGGTAAACTGCCAAGGATGATGACGGCAAGAGAGTTTGCTACATTCATGAAAGAACGTGCAGAAGATGGAATGAAGTATGAACCCGGCTATTCAGTATCGGCCGATTATCATGCAGCTTACGACAACCCTGAGCAGTATGGAGAAGGAACGAACTGGTTTAAATTGTTAACCAGAACAGCCCCCATTCAAAGTTATGACCTTACGGTGCGGTCGGCCCGCGAACACTCTTCTTCCACCGTAATAGCTGGCTACCAGGAGCAGCAAGGAGTGTTGATCAATACCGGCACCAAGTTATATTCCATGCGTTTTAACCAGGATTTTACTACTGAAAACAATAAACTCAAATTAGGTTTTAACCTGGCGCCCAGCTACAGGCTGGATCATAATAACCGGCTGAATAGTGATGGCGTGGGAGGATACTTTGAAAGGTTTTTCGAGGCAAGCCCGTTGGCAAGTCCTTACAATGCAGATGGCAGCTACACACGCAACGTTTCTTCTCCCGGTATGGTGGCCTATATCAATCCACTGGCTACCTATGAATTAACCAACGACGATTATAAAACAACGCGCATATTAGGTAACGTTTACCTGAACTATGAGTTCTTACCAGGATTAAGTATCAAGGCTAACCTGGCGGCAGATAAAGGAGCTGAAACCCGTAAATATTTCCAGTCGGGGTTAGTGACCGGTACACAGGGGCAAACCACCGGAACCAGCTCGGCGGTTGATAACGGTTCATGGACCGCAGAAGGAAACCTGGTGTATAATAAAACCTTCTTTAAAGATCATAATATAGAAGCATTGGTAGGCTACTCGGCACAGGAATTCAGCAGCTATAGCAATACACTTACAGGTTTAGGTTTTACTAGTGATGATATTGAATACCTGAGCGCTGCCACCAGTGTTACCGGCAGCAGTGGTGCGGGATCTTATTCATTGCTGTCAACAATAGGCCGGGTGAATTATAATTACAAAGGGAAATATCTTTTGTCGGCAGCACTCCGGCGCGATGGATCGTCAAAGTTCGGAATGAATACTCAGTGGGGCAGCTTCCCGTCTGTAGCCGCAGGTTGGGTTGTTAGCGATGAATCATTTATGAAGCATGTAAAAGGCGTTAACTTCCTCAAGCTCCGCGCGAGTTACGGCATCACAGGTAATAACTTCTTTGCCGGCAACTATGATCCGCAGGCCACTATAGGTACTTATTACTACAACTTTAATAACGTGGTTACCCAGGGCCAAACCATCAACCGGCTTCCCAATAAGGATCTGAGATGGGAGCGTAACAAACAGTTTGACATTGGCCTGGAACTGGGCGTATTAGACAACCGCCTCACCTTTACGTACGATTACTACCGCAAATTAACTGACGGCCTCATTCAGCAACGTTCCATACCTACATCGTCCGGGTTTAGCCAGATCATTTTTAATGTGGGCGAACTTAAAATGTGGGGACATGAATTCTCTGTAAGTTCTAAAAACCTCACAGGCAACCTGAAATGGAATACCAACCTGGTGCTGTCTTTCGACAGGAACCTGATCACCAACCTCGTAGATCCCGGTTATATCAGGAGAAATGTAACGGTGAGTTCCGATTATTACCGTCAGCAGGTAGGGCATCATCTTGGTGAATTTTATGGATTTGTTTTTGAAGGATTGTATAAAGATGCTGCCGACCTGGCCAACTCTCCCAAGTATTTAAGTACCACCGCCAAGCCCAATGGTAACTCGGATATAGGCACCATAAAAGTAAAGGACATCAACGGTGATGGCGTAATTGACGACGTGAACGACCGCACTTTTATTGGCGATCCCACACCTGCATTTACTGGTGGCATCGTCAACAACTTCAGGTATAAAAACTTTGACCTGAATATTGACATGACCTTTTCTGTTGGCGGAAAGATCCTTAACGCCGCTAAATGGGCGTATCAAACCAACATGGACGGTTCACGTCTTCTGTTAGCCGCAGCGGCCGACCGCTGGCGTTCAGAAGAGAACCCGGGTTCCGGTATTTACCCGCGTACTAAATCAGGTACCACGGCCATGGGCCGGCAGGTAAACAGCCAGTGGATTGAAGACGGATCTTACCTGACCGCTAAAAATATAACACTCGGATACACCGTGCCTGTAAGAAATGCAATGATAAAGAACCTGCGGGTGTTCGCTTCTGTGCAGCAGGCGTTTGTATTAACAGGATATTCAGGGATGAATCCGGAAATAAATGTGGGCGGAGCTGATCCTACGTCAGGTGTTGGTGTAGATGAAAATGCCTACCCTATACCAAGAACCTTTTCTATTGGATTCACCACCACATTTAAATAATCATTTAACGCTGACAAAATATGAAAAAGCTATATGCAGTGATTGCCCTTTTGTGTGCAGCAACAACATCCTGCACCAAGGACTTTATTGAACGGGCGCCGGAAGATACGTATACCGACGGCGTATTCTATAAAACAGAACAGCAGTTCAGATCGGCTGTAGTGGCTGCCTATGCGCCACTCAGAGATGTGCTTGTGAATGATTATTTTACTTCAGAGATGCATTCTGATAACACCATTTACCAGGCCATACCTGGTAACAGGGGTACTTCCATCGTGGAACGTGAAAACATCTCCGACTTTACCAATACCTCTACCAATGCCTACGTTGCCGCCACCTGGCAGCATAGTTACACCGGAATTTCCCGTTGTAATATCATTATTGAAAGATTAAAAGGCAGTGATCTTAAAGATGAAGTAAAAGCCACCCTGGATGGACAGGCGAAATTTTTAAGGGCCCTCAACTATTTTAAACTCGTACGGTTATACGGCGGAGTTCCACTGTTTATAAAAGAAGTAACCACGGCGGAAGACGCATTTAAGGCCCGCTCCACCGAAGCAGAAGTATATGCCCAGATCATTGCTGATGCACAGGACGCCATCGCTGAGCTGGCGCCGCCTTCAAAGTTCCCGCAAACAGGAGAGGCTACAAAAGGTTCGGCTACCCTGTTGCTTGCGGAAGTGTATGCCTTACAGAAGAAATGGGCGGACGCGGAAAAGCTGTTAAACAGCATGCTGGCTATGGGTTATGACCTTAACGCTAACTACGCAGATGCGTTTATGCCAGCCAATAAGAATGGCAAAGAATCTGTTTTTGAGATCCAGTTTCTCGGCGGTACACTAACAGGAGCTACGCCTAATGTGCTGCCTTTTCATTTTTTACCAAGAAGTAAGGACACCAAACTGTTAACAGGTATTTCTATTGACAATACGGGCACAGGTGGATGGAATACGCCCAGCGATGATCTCATCAATGATTTTGAACCCGGCGACAAACGCCTGGATGCATCTATCGGCATTGCTGAAGGGACTTACGATGCCAGCAGGTATTTTAGTTATTCAGCTGCCAAAAGCATCATCAATTACGTTCCTGCAACGGGGAAAATTGGTGTTCCCTACATAAAAAAGTATTTGCATGCTCCGTTGGAATCACCTACCGGATCTGGTGACGACTTCCCAATTTATCGTTTTTCCGACGCATTATTGTTACTGGCAGAGGCCTTAAATGAACAGGGCAAATCTTCCGACGCACTGGCGCCGCTGAACCGGGTAAGGAGAAGAGCGGGACTGGCCGATTACACAAATACAGATGCCGCGCAGCTGCGTGCCGCTATTTTTCATGAACGCAGGGTGGAACTGGCATTTGAAAACCATCGCTGGACAGACCTGCTCAGAAGTGGTAAGGCAATATCTGTGATCAACACCTTTGGCGTAAAAATCAGGGAACAACTTCCCTATCTTTCATCAGATGCGTACGTGATCGATCAGCATCACCTGCTGTTCCCCATACCACAAAACGAGGTCGGGCTCAATCCAAAGATCATCCAGAACCCCGGGTACTTTTAATAGTTTTCAAACCAGCATATCATGATGATGAAAAGAGGCTTTTGTATACTGCTACTGTTATCTACCAGTAGCTTTAACAATACACAACAAAAAGAGGAAGACGAGTTTTCAATTGCCATACTTCCTGATACCCAGTATTATACCGCGGAGAAGAACGGTGGGAAGAAAGAAATGTTTACTGCACAAACAGAATGGATCGTAAAAAATGCAGCAAAGGAAAACATCAAATATGTGATTCACCTGGGAGATATATCTGACGACGGTGAAAAGTTTCCGCAACAATGGGTAAATGCCGCTGCATCCATGTATGTGCTGGAAAAGCCGCAACCCGGTTATCCGCAAGGGATTCCGTATGGCATGGCCGTAGGAAATCATGATCAAACGAAAAGCCAGTATCCGCTAAGCGGTAAAACAGATCAGTACAATAAGTATTTCGGCATCGGGCATTTTAAAGATAAAAAATGGTATGGAGGTCACTATGGTGATAACAACGACAGTCACTATGATCTTTTTGAAGCCGGCGGCATTCCCTTTATCAGCATCTTTTTAGAGTACGATTCTTACGGGGAAGATATTGAAGGAATGAACAAGTGGGCCAGCCAGGTGCTCGAAAAATACAGCAACAGGAAGGCGATATTGGGGAGTCATTCTATCCTTCATTTTAATAAGACACCAGGTACCAACAGGAAGGGATTCCCTAAGTTTTCAAAACAGGCCCAACGTATGTTCGACCGGTTAAAAAGTTATCCCAATGTGATGTTAACCTTATCAGGGCATGTGGGGGATAATGGTGAGGGGTATCGCCAGGATGGTTACGCCGGGAATGTTATCCGGTCGTTTTTATCTGACTACCAAAGCCGTCCGGATGGCGGTCATGGATTAATGCGTTTGATGAAGTTTTCGAAATCAAAAGACCTGATCAGTGTCCGCACATTTTCGCCTTATACCGGCGAAGAAGAAAAGGATGCGGATAGTGAGTTTACACTTCCCTGGTTGCATCATACCACGGTAGCCCGCTACCACGATTATGACAATGACCAGCTTACGGATATTGCCTTCTTTTCCGGTGGCTTATGGAAGATAGCAGGACAAAAGGATATTGAGTTTGGCAAGGCCGGGGATATTCCAGCACCGGCTGATTATAACGGGGACGGCAAAACG
The DNA here is from genome assembly GCF_041360695.1 of Chitinophaga sp. RCC_12. Lineage (NCBI taxonomy): Bacteria > Pseudomonadati > Bacteroidota > Chitinophagia > Chitinophagales > Chitinophagaceae > Chitinophaga > Chitinophaga sp. RCC_12. Next base: position 75,640 of record NZ_JBFUPS010000002.1, on the reverse strand, counting down.
GAGCTTGCGGTATTCCGGCCTTCAGAAGGTAAGTTTTATATGCAGGGCGGGGAAGTAGTTGCGCTTGGTCAGCCGGGCGATATCCCGGTGTGCGGAGATTACGACGGTGATGGTTTTGCAGAGGTGGCAGTGTATCGTCCATCTACGCTTACCTGGTATTTTGATGGCATGGACAGCATCCGGTTCGGACATAAAAACGGGATTCCCGTTCCGGCAGATTATGATGGGGATGGTATGCTGGATGTAGGCATATTTCGTACCGACAATTCGTTGTGGCAAACAAGTTTGGGAAATATCCCGTTGCAGCTAAAACATGTGCCGGGCGATATCCCCGTTCCCGGTGATTATGATGGCGATGGCAGGGCAGAAATGGCCGTATTCCGCCCTGCAACCGGTGAATGGATTATTGACAGGTTTAAAGAACCGGTCAAGCTGGGAAGGGAAGGAGATATTCCCGTTCCGGGAAATTATTGCAGGGATGGGAAAACATCCCCGGCTGTTTACAGGGATGGTAAGATCTATCTTGAAAACGGGAACACAATAGCAGCTAACCTGGGTAAAGCCGCAGAGCTGGTAAAATAAAATATAAAAAGAAAGGGCCGTGTACATTACACGGCCCTTTCTTTTTTATTCTTCGCCTGCCGGCTGCTTACCACGGTGTTTCCGCAGCTGCGTGAGCAGGGCGCTCATATCTTTGGGCAGTGGCGCCTCTATTGTATATTCTTTACCGGAAGGGTCTTTAAAGATTAGCATAGACGCATGCAGGGCAAGCCTGCTGAGTAATGGCCGCTCTTCTTCCGTGTGCTTGCCTAATTTGAATTTTTTCTTGATAGAGGATAACAGCACAGGTTGTGCGCTGCCATAAAATTCATCTACCGCAATGGGATGCCCCAGGTACTTCATGTGCACCCTGATCTGGTGGGTACGACCGGTATGGATCTGCATCCTGACCAGGCTGTAAAGACCAAATTCCTCCAGCACTTCATAATCTGTAGAAGATGGTTTCCCTTTACGGTTAGTAACCATCTTTCCCTTCTGTACCGGATGCTCCATGATTCCTTCGCTCACATTTCCTTGCTTAGGCATTGGCTGGCCGCTTACCAGGCCGAGGTAAAACTTTTTTACATCCCGGCTTTCAAAAAGCTGCGAGAAATATTTATGCGCTGCTTCGTTGCGGGCAAACAGGATAATGCCACTGGTTTCGCGGTCGAGCCGGTGTACCGTGAATATTTCGCCGTAAGCCTTTTTCATGATCGCTATCAGGGAGGTTAGCTCATTATCATGACGGTCGGGCAGCGTAAGCATTCCTGAAGGCTTGTTTACTACAACAAAATCAGGCGTTTCTAGTATAATATGTTCAGATAATCGCATTCCGTAATTCGGCAGTTATTTTTTAAAGTGTTTCAGCAGGATCACTTCTTTCTCATTGAGGAAGCGCCACTGGCCACGGTTCAGTGTTTTTTTGGTAAGACCAGCATACATTACACGGTCCAGCTTTTCCACTGTATACTCCAGGTGTTCAAAGATACGGCGGACAATACGGTTTTTACCACTGTGGATTTCGATGCCTACCTGCTTTTTATCTTTCGGATCTACATAACCCAGTGCATCTACCAGCGCCACGCCATCTTCCAGGGTTACACCTGCAATGATTTGCTCGAAGTCGGTTTTAGTCAGTGGTTTATCCAGTTCTACCTGGTAAATCTTTTTGATGTTGTGTTTAGGATGCGCCAGGCGTTGTGCCAGTTCACCATCGTTGGTGAGCAGCAATAAACCGGAGGTATTGCGGTCGAGGCGTCCTACGGGATATACCCTTTCATTTTCTGTAGCGTCCTGGATCAGGTCCATTACAGTTTTGCGGCCTTCCGGATCATCGGTAGTGGTAATGTAGCCTTTGGGTTTATTCAGGAGAATGTACACCAGGTTTTTAGTCGGGGTGATTTTTTTATCCTGCATAGTTACCACATCGCTGCTGGTGACTTTGGTAGCGGGTTCTGTAACCACTTTGCCATTCACCGTTACCTTACCTTCTTTGATCAGGTCTACTGCTTTTCTGCGGGAGCAAAGACCACAATGGGCCACAAATTTGTTCAGCGGCATTTCGCCGGGGCCAAATATGCTTTCTTTGCCTTCGTTCGTATGTTCGTGGTCGTTAGCGCCTCTTACTTTTGTGCCTTTTTTTTTATCTTGTTTATCGGCGAAGCGTTCGTTGGTTTTATCAAAGAATTTCTTGCGGTTGAAGCCACTGGGAGTTTCTTTTCCACCTTTTTTCTTTTCTCCGTGGAAATGAAACGCGCTGCTGTCATCAGTTTTTTTAGCTGCTCCTGCACCGTAAGTACGTTTGCGGGGAGCTCTTTCACTGCCTTCTTCTTTATCGAAGCTGCGTACGCGTTCCGGGCGTTCTCCGTCTCTTCTGAAAGCGCTGAAAGCGCGATCGCCATCTGGTTTATCTTTCCGGTCTTTAAAGTCGTTGTCGTTGCTGCGTTTATGGAAAGGCTTTTCGTCTTTGTCGAAACGTTTGCGTGCGCCTGGTTTCTCATCGCGGCCAAAGGAACGTTTGTCGTCGCTTTTACCGAAAGAACGCTTGTCGTCACTTTTGCCAAATGAACGTTTATCATCGCTTTTGCCAAAGGAACGTTTGTCGTCGCTTTTACCGAAAGAACGTTTATCATCACTTCTGCCAAAGGAGCGTTTTTCTTCGCCTTTTTCGCCAAAGCTGCGTTTGAACGGAGGTTTCTCTTCGCTGCTGCCGGTGCTGCGTTTGCTGCGTTGAGGTTTATCGTTTCCAAAGCTATCGGTAGCCGGGCCTTTTTTACGGGCAGGTCTGCCGTTGCTGTCGAAAGTACGTTTGCGGAAAGCAGGTTTTTCATCACCGGCGCTTTCGCCACCAAAGCGGGGCTTGCGGGATGAGGAACTGTCGTCAGCGCTGCGGTTATCTTTTGCAGATGCTCTTCCTGGCCTTTCGCCATCAGCGGAGGAGCGATTGCGGTTGCCTGCTGGTTTGTCGCTTTTACCAAATTTGTTATCCCTTGATGGACCAAACCCTTTTTTAGCAGGTTGTTTTTTCTTCATAAATTATTATTGATTGATGATCATGCGTACATGACCAGTAGATATATTATTATAGAATCAGCCTTTATTGGCGAGTTGTCCGCATGCAGCATCAATATCTTTACCACGGCTGCGACGCAACCTTGCGTTCACCCGGTTTTTGGCAAGATATTCCATGAACTCTTCTGCTTTTTTGGCGTCCGGTTTCTGGAACCGGGCCATATCAATCGGGTTGTATTCGATGATGTTTACCAGATCAGCAGGGACCTGCCTGTATATTTTAATCAGCTCATCAGCATCTTCTTTTGAGTCGTTAAAATCTTTGAAGAGGATATATTCGAAAGAAATTTCGTTTTCAGTAGCCTTGTAGAAGTAATTCAGCGCGTCTATCAGTTCCTTCAGGTTATTGGAATCGTTGATAGGCATAATTTCGCTGCGTTTCTTATCATTGGCGGCGTGTAAAGACAATGCCAGGTTAAAACGTACTTTATCGTCGCCCAGCTGGCGGATCATTTTAGCCACGCCGGCGGTAGAAACGGTAATACGTTTTGGCGACATGCCCAGTCCGTCGGGGGAAGTAATGCGTTCGATGGCCTGTAATACGTTCTTGTAGTTAAGCAGGGGTTCGCCCATGCCCATGAATACGATGTTGCTCAGCTTTTTGCCGGATGATTCCAGGGCCTGTTTATTAAGCAGCGCCACTTCATCATAAATTTCATCGTAGTCGAGGTTACGCTTGCGCTCCATATAACCGGTGGCACAAAACTTACAGCTCAGGCTGCAGCCTACCTGTGAGGACACACAAGCGGTTTGCCGGCTGTCTGTTGGAATCAGCACGCCTTCTACCAGGTGATTATCATGTAGGCGGAAACGGCTCTTTATAGTGCCATCATTGCTTTGCTGTACGGCGTCTACCTTTACAGCAGGAAGGGAAAAATGCTCCGTTAATTTTTGTCGTAATTCTTTGGAGAGGTTGGTCATCGCTTCAAAACTATCGGCATGCCGCAGCCAAAGCCACTCGTATACCTGTTTTGCACGGAAAGGCTTTTCGCCTATTGACCCGAAATATTCCTGTAAAGCCGGTAAACTTAAATGCCGGATATTTTTATTGTCAGACTTCATTATCATTAATTGAGCAGTTGGCTGCCTTACGGCAGTCGGAAAGTAACGGCAAAGATACGTAATATTGGCGTACTGACAGAATGTCCCTTAAAACTGAATGCCACAGCCGTTTCCAGCTGTGGCATCCGCTTATATATGATGTATTCGGCTTATTTCATCCAGATAGCGGCAAAATGGGAGGAATTGTCGTATCCCTGCACCCTGAACAGGCGGTATCCCTGTGCAGAGAGGTCGGTGAATTTCGCCTGGTAGTCGGACGGGGTCATATTCATATAAGAATAGTATGCCTTGCTCTTCGGCCACCAGAGCCCACCTACGTTATTCTGGCTCCCGTTTTCCTCGATGTTTACGTTTACGGTCATCAGACCTGCTTTATTTAATTCCTCGAACTTCTTGGTGAAGTCAGTGGTATTCATGCCATAATACATGTAAAATCCTCCGGGGTTGCTGCTGCCAAATACCCCGGCATGGTAGCGTTTACCGCCTGCGTAGTATACTACGTGTTCGGTTACGCGCATTTTCTGCTGTTCTACATATGTTTTCCATTTGGCGGCATATACTTCATCTGTAGCATTGTGTACAGCGGCGAAGTTTTCATTGCCTCTTTTCTGCCAGATGGCGGTAAACAGCGGATTACCGGCATTGTCGTTGGTAACGGAGATCTGCCGGGGAATATATCCTTTTCCGTAATACTCGTCGAAGTACTGCTGGTACTGGGTGCTGTTCATATTAATGCGGCAATACCAGGCGCCGGGAAGTCCCTGCTGGAAAGAGCCGGATGCCAGGTATTGGTTACCGGATTTATGTACGCTAAGTGTTTGCAGCGCCATGCCCATGCCGGTATAATAGCCCCAGTATTGGGTAATATACTGCACCGGTACATTATGAAAAGAAGGATAGAAGGGTGCAAAGAAGCGGTTGAATCCGCCGTTGGCGCCTATTTCATAGCAGGAGCTGTTGCTGCTTTCTGAGGTAGCATACACGCCATAGGGGTCTACTTCCATCCAGTCGGCGCCCGCACCGGGGCTTTTCACCCACAGCATAAAATGAAGGTGGTTGTTGCCGGTATTGGGATTGGTAGGGGTGCCATCCTGGTTAAGTCCCCAGCCGGCGCCACCAAAGCCTGTATTACCCGCCCAGGCAATTTGCTGGCCGGCGTATACATTATCTCCTGCTTTTACCTTCAGCTTTTGAGCGTTGGTACCCCACAGTAACTGCGATGGGTTGGGCAGGTTGGCAAATTTTTTATACTTGGTATCGCGGGCATCTTTATCATTGGGGTCATTCACTTTAATAACTTTCGCATTAGCCACATCATGATCAAAGCCGCCACGGAGGTGGAAGTAACCAGTGCGGTAGGATGTTCCGTCTGCCGCTTTGTGTTCTATGATCACCACGTTGCCGAAGAACGGATCCCACATGGCGGTCACTACTTTTCCGGAGGCGGAAGCATATACGCCAAAAGTAGGATCAATGCCGGCGCCGTAGGCGTCGCTGGTTTTTAGGAAGTCTACAGAGCCGTGACCACTGCCGTTATCATATTTCCATGCACCGGCCGGGTATACCTTGCTGTTGGTATATGGCAGGTAGAACGGAACTTTTGGCGACAGGCTGCTGGCAAAAGTGCGGGCATCGGTTTCGTTGCTGAACACTGCTGCAGGCGAGGCATACATCAGGTTTTTATTGGCTACTTCATCTTTGATGGAATAGCTGCAGCAGCCGATGGTTACTGTTGGAGGCGTGCAATACAGGGGTGCATTTACTTTCTTAACAGTAATCACTTTTTCCGGCAGCAACTGGAGGTTATCGATATTGATTTGTTGTGCCGTGTTATTGGTAACCAGGTTCCACTTAGGGGCGGCGCGTAGATTTCTTACGTTTACGGCGCCACGGGGAGTTGCTACCTGCCGGGAAGGTTCCGTGCCTTCCATTATTTTGGCAGTGGGTTTAATCGGTCTGTACAAAAGTTCGGAGAGGTTTGTCTCATTTTCGCCCGCGGGTTGTTGGGCTTTCACAATTACAGGTGTAGTGCTGAGCACACAGGCTGCCAGCCACACCACGCTACTAAGGTGTTTCATTTTTGGGGTTATTTTTTGATAGAATTAATGACAGCGGCAAAACTAGGCCCGGCAGGGTGATGAGTCAAGCGACAATTACTGGAAGGCGGGAATAGGGTTATATCTGGCGGTTTTTGTGAATTCCCGTACAAAAGGGGGATGATGTTTTATTGGTTGAGTTGGCGGGATGTGTTTTATTTGCATATAAACCAAAACAACCACATGCAAGTTGCATATATTGTAGATGCGGTGCGTACGCCGATAGGCCGTTACGGGGGCGCATTGAGTACTGTCCGCCCGGATGACCTGCTGGCTCATCTGTTGAAGGCGCTGATGGAAAGAAATCCTTCTCTCGATCCTGCTGTAATAGAAGATGTAATTGCCGGCGCTGCCAACCAGGCCGGGGAAGATAACCGGAATGTGGCGCGTATGGCTGCGTTGCTGGCTGGTTTGCCGGTAACGGTTGCCGGGAACACGGTGAATCGTTTATGCGCTTCCGGTATGCAGGCCATCATGGATGCCGCCCGCGCAGTGATGTGTGGTGAAGGAGATGTATACCTGGCCGGCGGCGTGGAAAGCATGACGCGCGCGCCTTTTGTAATGAGTAAATCGGATGGTGCTTTCAGCCGCAAAACAGAGATGTATGACTCCACCATCGGCTGGCGTTTTACCAATAAGAAACTGGCTGATATGTACTATCCTTTTTCCATGGGGGAAACCGCGGAAAATGTGGCGAACCAGTGGAATATTGGCCGGGAGGAGCAGGATCTTTTTGCCTTACGGAGTCAAACCCTTTACAGGCAAGCCCTGGATGCCGGCAAATGGCAGGATGAAATTATTGCTGTCCCCATCACGCCCAATAAAGAAGAGCAGGTGATTTTTTCAAAAGATGAACATCCCCGCGACACTACGCTGGAAAAGCTTTCAGGGTTAAGGCCCGCCTTTGCAAAAGGCGGCTCAGTTACTGCCGGTAATTCTTCCGGCATCAACGATGGAGCAGCAGCGGTATTGATTGTATCTGAGAAAGCGTTGAAGCAATTTAATCTTCAGCCGCTGGCCCAAATAAAAAGTATGGCGGTAGCAGGCGTGGATCCTTCCATTATGGGGATTGGCCCGGTGCCTGCCTCCACAAAGGCTTTGCAGCGTGCCGGTATCACAGCTGCCCAGCTGCACCTGGCAGAACTGAACGAAGCTTTTGCAGCCCAATCGCTCGCCTGTATACGTGACCTGGCATTGAATCCCGACATCGTAAATGTAAATGGCGGCGCCATTGCCATTGGCCACCCGCTGGGATGCAGCGGTGCACGTATCACAGCCACCCTGCTGCATGAAATGAAACGGAGAAGCGGCGCCAAATATGGTTTGGCCACCATGTGCGTGGGAGTAGGCCAGGGCGCGGCGATGGTGTTCGAACGCGTTTAACGCGGATGTTGTCTTTCTCAGGATTACGCTGATTTTAAGGATTACCTGGATTTTTACTTTTGGATTTTATAAAGGATTAAGGGAGATAGAAGCGGATATATTCGCTTTTATCTCCCTTAATTATTAAATCTAAAAATCTTAAAAAAATCCAAAAGTAAAAATCCAGGTAATCCTTAAAATCAGCGTAATCCTGAGAAAGACAACATCCGCACCTCCCTAAAATAGCGAGCGGTCGGACATTACATCCGGCCGCTCGTTGCTGGCAAGCAAAAAAAAGGGTTCCTCATAGACAGATTTGCTTCTCCGTCATCATTTTCCGGAGATTGATCAGACCATAACGCATCCGACCTAGTGCGGTATTGATACTCACTTGCGTGAGATCGGCAATTTCTTTAAAACTTAATTCTGCATAGTGTCGCAGGATAATCACTTCCCGCTGCTCTTCCGGCAGCATGTCCAGCATTCTGCGAACGCGGTCGTGACTCTGACGGGTAATCAGCTTCTCCTCTGCACAGCTGTCGCTGAAGCCCAGTACATCAAAGATGTCTTTGTCATCTCCGGTCCTGATCATTGGAGTACGCTTGATCTTCCGGAAATGATCCACACACAGGTTATGCGCAATACGCATGGCCCAGGGTAAAAACTTTCCCTTTTCAGTATAACGTTCAGCTCTGATGGTGTCAATAATCTTAATGAAGGTGTCCTGGAAAATATCTTCCGCAAGGAATGAATCTTTAACCAGTAACAGGATAGAGGTGAACACCTTATCTTTATGACGGTGAACCAACTCTTCTAATGCGGAAGAATGCCCCTTTTTAAAGAGGGTAATCAACTGCTCATCGCACAATTTGTACATTACTTGCATAAACTTCTACAACTAGGCGGGTTAGTAAATAAATTACAGACTTTACAGCCAGTTTGGTTGTTTTAATTAAGTAGAGTTTAGGCGATACGAACAGTTTTTAGTTAATGATGATTTTTGGAATATCCAGCGAGATAGATCTGGTCCTATGCAAATATAGAAGATTAGTTCAATAAAACAAATAATAAAAATAGCTTTCCGGGCTTAGGTATTAGCTTTTAGCGTATTGCAGACGCGTGTAAAAAGCAAGCGACCGAGCTAACATCTTTTCCCTTAAATTTGTTCTGTCATGGCAACAAAAGTAAAGAAACAAACAAGCATAATTGATCCTCAGGAAGTTAGCCCACAGGACCAGATTTTCATAAAAGGAGCCAGGGTACATAATCTTAAGAATGTAAGCGTCTCCATTCCCCGCAGTAAACTGGTAGTTGTTACCGGTGTGTCCGGTTCCGGGAAATCATCCCTCACCATGGATACCCTTTACGCGGAAGGACAGCGCAGGTATGCCGAAAGCTTAAGTTCTTATGCCCGCCAGTTCCTGATGCGGATGAACAAACCGGATGTAGATTACATTAAAGGAATTTGTCCCGCGATCGCAATTGAGCAGAAAGTAATTACACGCACGCCCCGCTCCACTGTAGGGTCGATGACGGAAATATATGACTATCTGCGGCTGTTGTATGGAAGAGTGGGTAAAACCTATTCCCCTATCTCCGGAAAACTGGTAAAAAAACATGAAGTAAGTGATGTGGTAGACTATATCACCAAACTGAAAAATGGCACAAAAGTGTTACTGCTCGCACCCTTCCGCAGGCATGCCAAAAGAGAGGTGAAAGAAGAACTGAACATATTGGTGCAGAAAGGCTTTTCCCGTTTATATATGCCTGGTGGTGAAGGCACCGGGTTGGTACGCATAGAGGAACTGCTGGAACAGAAAAAAATTACTGTTCCCGCCGACGCCTGGGTGCTCATAGATCGTTTGGTAGCAAAGGATTTTGAGGAAGATGATAAACATCGTATAGCCGATAGCGTGCAAACCGCTTTTTATGAAAGCGAAGGCGATTGTTACGTGGAAATTGATGGTAAAGAGATGCAGCATTTCGCAAACCGCTTTGAACTGGATGGTATCCAGTTTGAAGAACCGGTTCCCAACCTGTTCTCTTTCAACAATCCATACGGTGCATGTCCTACCTGTGAAGGATTCGGACAGGTGCTGGGCATCGACGCCGACCTGGTGATCCCCGACAAACGGTTAAGCGTATTTGAAGGCGCTGTAGCCCCGTGGCGCGGAGAAAAGATGGGAGAATACAAAGAAGCGCTGATCAAAACTGCGCGGAAATTTGGTTTCCCGGTGCATAAGCCCATCGCAGAACTCACCGATGAACAGGTGAAATTACTCTGGACCGGCAACGAACATTTTTACGGACTCAACGAGTTCTTTAAAATGGTGGAACAGAACCTGTACAAGGTACAATACCGCGTGTTACAGGCCCGCTACCGCGGACGCACTGTATGCCCGGATTGTGGCGGCGGACGGTTACGCAAAGAAGCGCTTTATATAAAAGTAGGCGACCGCAGTATCGCCGAACTGGTAGATATGCCGGTATCCAACCTGAAAGAATGGTTTGATAACCTGCAACTCAATGAGTTTGAACAACAGATCGGGAAACGTATCCTGCTTGAAATTAACCACCGGATTAAAACCTTACTGGATGTAGGTTTGGGATACCTTACCCTGAACCGGGTGGCCAATACCCTCAGTGGTGGCGAAAGTCAGCGTATCCAGCTTACCCGCACACTGGGAAGTAACCTCACCAATTCCATGTATATTCTTGATGAGCCGAGCATAGGATTGCATGCGCGGGATACACACCGCTTGATTGCAGTACTGAAAGAATTGCGCGACCTGGGCAATACGGTAGTGGTAGTGGAACATGATGAGCAGATGATGGAGGAAGCCGATTATATCATCGATATGGGGCCATTGGCCAGTCATTTGGGTGGTGAAGTTATTTTTGAAGGTACTTATCCGCAGATCTTAAAAGATAGTAAAAGCCTCACCGGTAAATACCTCAGCGGTCAGTTTACCATTGATCCGCCGGCGAAAGTACGCAAATGGAAAAAAGCGATTACCATTGAAGGCGCCCGTCAGCATAACCTGAAAGACATCACGGTTGATTTTCCATTACAGGTATTAACAGTGATCAGTGGTGTGAGCGGATCGGGTAAAACCACGCTGGTTAAGCAGATCCTATATCCTGCGCTGATGAAGCTGAAAGGCGAGTTTGCGGAAAGGGTAGGCAATCACAAAGCGCTCAAAGGAGCGCTGGATGATGTTACGCAGGTGGAAATGATTGATCAGAATCCAATTGGAAAATCGTCGCGTTCCAACCCGGTAACTTACATCAAAGCATATGATGAGATCAGGGATTTGTACGCCAAACAGCCGCTGAGCAAGATGCGCGGCTTCCAGCCAAAACATTTTTCCTTTAACGTAGATGGTGGTCGCTGCGACGCATGTAAAGGCGAAGGGGAAGTGATTGTGGAAATGCAGTTCCTGGCAGATGTACATCTTACCTGCGAAAGCTGCGGTGGTAAACGCTTTAAAGACGAAGTACTTGAAGTAACCTATAAAGGGAAGAATATTTACGAAGTACTGGATATGGGCGTAGACGAGGCGTTGGACTTTTTCAAGGACGAAAAAGATGTGTGCAACAAAATACGCCCGTTGAGCAGTGTGGGATTAGGATACGTAAAACTCGGACAAAGCAGTGATACCCTGAGTGGCGGCGAGGCGCAGCGTGTAAAGCTGGCTTCCTTCCTGGGCAAGGGAAAGGCGCAGGGGCATATCATGTTTATTTTTGATGAGCCTACTACCGGTCTGCATTTTCATGATATTAAAAAATTACTGGACTCCTTTAATGCCCTCATCGAACAGGGACATACGGTACTGGTGATTGAACATAACCTGGATGTGATCAGGAGTGCCGACTGGGTAATAGATCTTGGCCCTGAAGGTGGTGCTGGTGGCGGTAACCTGCTGTATGCCGGCGTGCCGGAAGGACTGAAGAAAGTAAAAGAAAGTTATACCGGGAAGTTCCTGAAATAATGATATACATAAAAAAGCCATTGCCTTTACACACGTAAAGGCAATGGCTTTTCTATGTGAAGGACTTTATGCTTATCTGAGCCTGTCCAGTGACTTGATCAGTTTCTCATCTTTATAAATTCCCCTGGCTGCGAGGAATAAAAGTATAATGACAACAATCGGTAAGAAGGAGGCAGGCAAATAAGATGCGGAGGTAATAGTAATGCCGCCGGTATTCAGTTTATTCGCCGTTTGCTGCACTACATAATATTGATAGGCCAGTGCCCCGAAACCAAAAAGAATATTAAATATTGTCAGCCGGAACTGCAGTTTACGTTTCTTAAAAAGAAAAATGGTAACGAGGGCCAGCAGGATAATAATAATATACAGTACAAACAGGAGATAGTTGCTGGAGGCGTTTACAGATTGTTTTACACCATTGGAAAGGGTAGCTCTCCACAAATCGAAAGACAGAGCAGCAGCGCCTGCGGCGGCAGCCAATAGCAGATAGAGAATCTGGATGCGTTGTATCATGATATTTACGAATGTTTAACGCTGTAAAAGTAAGTAATTTTAATGGTTAGCATGCTTAATTATGAGAGGATATCCCACTATTTGGGTGGCTGCCCTTAATTCAATACTTCGTATATTGCACGCCCAATAACAATCTTATATTTATATGGCAAAGAAACTGAATAAGCAGGATGCGTTGGATTATCATGCAAAGGGCAGGCCGGGCAAAATAGAAGTCATACCTACGAAAGACACAAAATCACAGTGGGATCTCTCCCTCGCATACTCTCCCGGAGTGGCAGAGCCATGCAAAGAAATTTTCAATGATGTAGAAAACGTTTACAAATATACCGCGAAAGGCAACCTGGTGGGCGTTATCAGCAATGGTACCGCTGTATTGGGTTTAGGAGATATTGGCCCTGAAGCCGGTAAACCGGTGATGGAAGGGAAAGCAGTATTGTTCAAGATATTCGCTGACATTGACGTATTTGATATAGAGCTGAATGCAAAAGATCCGGATACCTTTGTGGCCGCTGTAAAGGCGCTGGAGCCAACTTTCGGGGGCATTAACCTGGAAGATATTAAAAGCCCGGAGTGTTTTGAAATCGAAGACAGGCTCAGGAAAGAGCTGAAAATTCCGATCATGCACGATGATCAGCACGGTACGGCTATCATTTCCTCCGCCGCCTTGCTGAATGCACTGGAACTGGTAAAAAAGAAAATAGAGAAAGTAAAAATAGTGGTGAATGGTGCAGGAGCCGCTGCCATGGCTTGTGTTAAGCTGTATGTGGCACTGGGCGCCAAGCCGGAAAACTTTATCATGTTTGATAAAGATGGTGTACTGAACAAAGATCGCCAGGATCTTTCCGACAGGCATAAACAATTCACTACCAACACGAAAGTTAAATCGCTGGCAGAAGCCATGAAAGGCGCGGACGTGTTCCTGGGATTGTCTGTAGGAAATGTGGTAACACCCGAAATGATCAGGAGCATGGCTAAAAACCCGATCGTATTTGCCATGGCAAATCCGGATCCGGAAATTGCCTACGAAGCAGCGATCGCAGCCCGCCCGGATATTATTATGGCTACCGGCCGCTCCGATTATCCCAACCAGGTGAATAACGTATTGGGCTTCCCTTACATTTTCCGTGGGGCCCTCGACGTGAGAGCCACACAAATTAACGAGGCCATGAAACTGGCAGCAGTAAGGGCTTTGGCCGATATGGCAAAGTCGCCGGTGCCGGATATCGTAAACCTGGCCTATAATGAAAGAAATATTTTCTTCGGTCCGAAATATATTATTCCCAAACCGCTGGATCCACGCCTGCTCAGCACTGTAGCACCTGCCGTAGCCAAAGCGGCCATGGAAAGCGGTGTGGCGCATCAGCCCATCACCGACTGGGAAGCATACCGGAATGAATTGAATCATCGCCTGGGACTGGACAATCAGCTTTTCAGGATCATTGGTACCAAAGCCCGCCGCGACCCGAGAAAGGTTGTTTTTGCGGAAGCAGATAACCTGAAAGTGCTGAAAGCCGCACAGGTAGTGAACGACGAAGGTATCGCCTACCCGATCCTGTTGGGTAACGAAGCCCGCATCCGTGAGCTGATGCTGGAAAACGCCATCGAAATTGATGACGTGGTGATCATAGATCCGAAGAGCGAACAGATGAAGGAAATGCGTCACCGCTTTGGTGACCTGTTTTTCAAGAAACGCCAGCGCAAAGGACTGAACCTCTACGAAGCGCGTAAAATTATGCGGGAACGTAACTACTTCGGCTGTATGATGGTGGAAACCGGGGAAGCAGACGCCCTCATTTCCGGCCTCACCCGTAAGTATCCCGATACCATCCGCCCGGCGTTGCAGGTAATTGGTATGGAAGACGGCGCAAAGCGTGTAGCCGGCATGTATATCATCCAAACCAAACGCGGACCACTATTCCTCGCGGATACCACCGTAAACTTCAACCCAACAGCGGAAGAACTGGCGGATATCACCATGATGGTAGCAAAGGAAGTGAAGCATTTTAATATGACGCCGCGTATTGCCATGCTGTCGTATTCCAACTTTGGCAGCAGCCAGACGCCGGAGGCGCAAACCATGAGCAAAGCCCGCGAAATAGTGAAGCAACGTGATCCTTCCCTCATTGTAGATGGAGAAATCCAGGCCGCCATGGCTTTTAATAAGGAAATTCTGAAAGATAATTATCCGTTTACGGAATTACTGGAAGAAGAAGTAAACACACTCATCTTCCCTAACCTGGCCGCCGGTAATATCGCTTACAACCTGTTGCAGGAAGTGGCCGGATTTGATGCCATCGGTCCCATCCTGTTGGGAATGAAGAAACCGGTGCATATTCTCCAGCTGGGCAGCACCGTACGACAAATCGTAAACATGGTGAACATCGCCGTGGTAGACGCCCAGGAGAAATGCTGCAGAGACGAGAAGAACGCGAAGGATAAGAAGAAAAAGAAGTAAAATGCAGCGGGTTTTGTCTTTCCCGCTGATTACGCTGATTATACTGATTTTTACTTTTGGATTTTATAAAGGATTAAGGGAGATGGAAGCGGAGATTCGCTTTTATCTCCCTTAATTATTAAATCTAAAAATCTTAAAAAAATCAAAAAAGTAAAATCAAACTAATCAGTTTAATCAGCGTAATCAGCGGGAAAGACAAAATCCGCTATATTTATCCCATGCAAACCATCTCCCGAAAGAAGATATTTTTTCCGATTAACTCTGCTTTCCGCAATTACCTTAAAATGTATGAGCGGGAAGTGAAGCTGCCGATATCTTACGAGGAACTGCGGTATTACGATCAGGCGATATCGGTGTACGACAAGGAAGGGAAAGATACTTTGTGGGAAACCGTTTTTTATCCACAGAGTATGGTTGGGTCCATTCATGCGGGGTTAAAACGGGTGTACTCCATTCTGAAGGCCGGTGGCGACCAAACGGCGGAAGAGCACCTGCATATTGAGCGGATCGACTACTGCACGTTTGGGAATTCCCATCCTTTCCGGATTAAGATTGTCAATAATTACAACGAGGTATACGACTATTTTTATATCAAGATCGCCGATGCCTCCCGTATTTATGGATTGGAACTGGAGCATATTTTATCTCCCTACTGGATGAACTTCCTGATCGATGGTAATACCCTCGTGGAAGAACATATTGCCGGGGTGCCTGGTGATCAGTTTATCCTTCACTACCTGAACAGGCCCGAATTTAACCCGAAACGTATTGCCAAGGAATTTGTAAAGTTCAATGAACGGTGCTTTGTACGGTTGCTGGGCGATATGCGTTCCTATAACTTCATTTTTGATATTACCCCGGATTTTGATGATGTGCAGTTCCGTATCCGTGCCATTGATTTTGATCAGCAGTTTTACGAAGGCCGGCGTACTTTATATATGCCACAGTACTTCAAAGAGAACCGGATATTTGTGGACCTTGCCATTAAACATCTCAATGCAGAAGTGGTAAAACAGTACCAGCAGGAAGAACGTGCGGTAATTGCCCGCCGTATTAAAGTGCAGCGGCATCGTATCAAAGACCTCAGGGATGTAATCATGACAGACCGCGTTTCTTTCCCCGAAAAGATCCAGCAGCTGGGCGATGAGCTGGCAGAATATTATCATGATGCCGTATTTTCCCGTTGTAAAACGATGGGAGAGATCATTGAACGCAGTTTGAAGCGTTTGCTGGTAAGTAGTTTACGTTAAGCCCTGCATTAAATCTTAAATTAGGATATGATTGAAAAAATCCTTCCTATCTTTGATCAGTTATGGAGTTCAAATTCTTCTATCATTTCGGAAACTTCCTGCTCATGCTTAAAGGCATGTTTTCCCGCCCGGAAAACATGAAGATGTACTGGAAGCAATTTATGCAGCAATGTGTGGATATCGGCGTAGGGTCGTTTGGGATAGTATTTATTATTTCCCTGTTTATGGGAGGGGTAACTACCTTACAAACTGCCTACCAGCTGGTAAGTCCTATCATTCCAAAAAGTACCATCGCGCAGGTGGTAAGAGATACTATTATCCTGGAATTTGCGCCAACGCTTACCTGTATTGTACTGGCGGGCGTAATCGGATCAAAAATAGCTTCGGAACTGGGTAACATGCGGATATCCGAACAGATTGACGCCCTGGAAATTATGGGTATCAATACCAAAGGATACCTGATAGCACCTAAAATTATGGCCGCCATACTGATGATACCGGTGCTGGTAGCCATTGCGGGTTTCCTGGGTATCTGGGGTGGCAAGGAAGCAGGCGTGCTTTCAGGCATTATATCTTCCGAGCAGTTTATGCAGGGACTCCGCCAGGAGTTCAAGGCATACAACGTATTTTTTGCGATGGCCAAATCCTATACTTTCGGGTTTATTATTGCCAGCGTATCAGCTTATTACGGCTATAACGTAACCGGCGGCGCACTGGAAATAGGTAAAGCCAGCACTACTGCCGTGGTGGTAAGCTGCGTGCTGATATTATTCATGGACTACGCATTAACGGCCATATTACTGTAATCATGATTGAACTGCAAGACATAAGAAAGGGTTTTGGGGATAAGGAAATACTGAAGGGCGTATCAACCATAATGGAACCCGGCAAGGTAAATCTCATTATTGGCGCCAGCGGTAGCGGCAAAACCGTGATGATGAAGTGCATCGTAGGACTGATGGGAGTGGATGATGGAAAGATACTGTACGATAAGCAGGACTTCACCGCCATGGATGAAAAAGAGAAAAAAACAATACGCCAGGAAATAGGCATGCTGTTCCAGGGTTCCGCCCTGTTCGACAGTATGACCGTTGAACAGAATGTGATGTTTCCCCTGGAAATGTTTGGCAAAGGCACAGTGAAAGAAAAGAAGGCCAGGGTAGCAGAATGCCTCGAAAGGGTACAGCTGAAAGAAGCCGCAAAAAAGTTCCCCGCTGAAATCAGCGGCGGTATGAAGAAAAGGGTAGGCATCGCCCGCGCCATTGTGCTCAACCCGAAATACCTTTTCTGCGATGAGCCCAACTCCGGTCTGGACCCGCAAACCTCCCTGCTTATTGATAAGCTCATTACAGAACTTACCCAGGAATACAATATTACTACGGTGATTAATACCCACGATATGAACACCGTAATGGAAAGCGGGGACCATATTGTATATATGTACCAGGGCCAGAAACAGTGGGAGGGTAGCAATAAAGATATCGTGTTCAGCAAGGACCAGAAATTAAATGACTTCATTTTTGCCTCCGAGTTCCTGCGGGAAGCAAAAGAAATGCGGCAGCTGGAATTATTTAAAGATGGAAAGTGGCGGGATCAGCTGAAAAAGGAACAGGGAGGACAGTAATGTTTATATGTATATGATTGTCAGTTTAAAAGATAATATATAGTATTTAAATCTGTTGTTATTGGCACTACCTGCCCGGGTACTCTCCTTATTTATTGCCAATTATTTTCCAAACCAATTGGTAGCTTTATCTTAAAGGCACTAAATTGCAGAATTATGGAAATCGGCTTATTTTTGCCGTCCAGAAGAATCAGACATATAATATTAAACCAATAAAACAAGCGCGATGAGTGTTTTAGTTAATAAGGATAGTAAAGTGATTGTTCAGGGATTTACCGGTACAGAAGGTACTTTCCACGCTACACAGATGATCGAATATGGTACCCAGGTAGTGGGTGGTGTTACACCCGGTAAAGGTGGCAGCACACACCTGGAACGCCCGGTGTTCAATACGGTAGCCGATGCAGTAAAGGCAACCGGTGCGAATGTTTCTATCATTTTTGTACCTCCTGCATTTGCAGCTGACGCAATCATGGAAGCTACCGAAGCTGGTATTGCCCTGGTGGTATGTATCACAGAGGGTATTCCTGTACAGGATATGATCAAGGCGAAGAATTTCCTGCAGGGTACAACTACCCGCCTCATCGGACCAAACTGCCCTGGCGTTATCACGGCAGATGAAGCTAAAGTAGGTATCATGCCTGGCTTTATCTTCAAAAAAGGTAAAATCGGTATCGTATCCAAATCTGGTACTTTAACCTATGAAGCAGCCGACCAGGTGGTAAAAGCCGGCTTAGGCGTTTCTACTGCCATCGGTATTGGTGGAGATCCCATCATCGGTACACCTACCAAAGATGCGGTGGAACTGCTGATGAATGATCCTGAAACAGAAGGTATCATCATGATCGGTGAAATTGGTGGAAGTATGGAAGCAGAAGCTGCCCAGTGGATCAAAGCAAACGGTACTAAACCCGTAGTTGGTTTCATCGCTGGTCAAACCGCGCCTCCCGGACGCCGTATGGGTCACGCCGGTGCTATCATCGGTGGTGCTGAAGATACCGCTGCTGCGAAAATGAAGATCATGGCAGAATGCGGTGTTCACGTAGTGGAAAGTCCTGCTAACATTGGTAAAACAATGGCAGAAGTATTAAGCAAAACTGCAGCCCTGGCATAATTATCTGCCGGTAAAAATATATAAGGTGAAAAGTGAAGGGGATTTATTCCAACACTTTTCACCTTTTTTGTTCCCCTTTATGGAAACCATGCCTGCACCGGCATCCTTCAGTAAAAGAAGTAACTTACTGTAAATAACGATCCTATATGCGTTTATTCATCGGAATATTCATTGTTTTAATCTTTAGCAGCAATAAGATGATGGCCCAGTTCAACTACGATAACTCCTGGAAGAAAATTACAACACTGGAAGATAAGGGATTACCTAAATCAGCCCTGGAAGTCGTCAACGATATTTATGCCCATGCTGTAAAAGACAAGTTAACAGCGCAGCAAATCAAAGCGCTCATCTACCAGATGAAGTACAACGCGCAGATCAACGACAGCAGCACCCTGCTCAATATGCAGAAAATGGACGCGGAAATCACCGCTGCTGCCGGCGCACAAAAGGCCATTCTGCAAAGCATCAAAGCAGAAATGCTGTACCGGTATTTTCAGAATAACCGGTACCGGTTCTACAACCGCACCGCCATTGCCGGCGATGAAGGAACAGATGTAAGCACCTGGGGAGCCGACCGGCTGCACCAGGAAATTACCGCCGCCTACCAGGCGTCGCTGTCTGACCGGGAATTACTGGAAAAAACAAGCCTCTCCGCCTTTGAGCCCGTTATCGTTAAGGGAAATACCCGGCAACTGCGGCCAACCCTGTACGATCTGCTGGCTCACCGCGCCCTGGATTATTTTAAATCAGGAGAAGCGACCATTACCAACCCCGCCAACCAGTTTGAACTTACGGACCCTGCTGCCTTTGCGCCCGCCGCTACCTTTGCGGCACATCACTTCACCAGCGCCGACAGCACTTCCCTGCAATATCACGCCCTGCTGATCCTGCAGGAACTGATCCGTTTGCATGCCGGCGATAAAGCCGCCTTACTGGATGTGGATGTGGAAAGAATGGCCTGGATAAACCTGGTGGCAGTAATGGAAAATAAAGAGGCGCTTTATCTCCAGGCGCTCGACCAGATGGCATTAGCCTACGAGGGGCAAAAAGAGGTGACCACTGTAATGGTAATGCAGGCATCTTATTATATGCAGAAGGCAGATGACACGGAAAACGGAAAAGGAGATAATATGCAGAAAGCGAAAGCTATCTGTGAAAAGGCGGTGGCGCTGGCGCCTGAATCGGCCGGTGGCGCATCCTGCGCTTATATGCTGGACCAGATTAACGAGCAATTCCTGGAACTGGCAACAGAAACGGTGAATGTACCGGAGCTGCCGTTCAGAACACTGGTGAGATATAAGAATATTAATAAGATTTACCTGCGTGTTTTTAAAATAGATGAAACCTTCCTGAAGCTGTTACGCAAGGCGCAGAGTAACTACCGCGACCAGGGCAATACTTACTGGCAGCTAATGCTGTCGCGCCCGGCCATCAAATCCTGGGAACAGGCCCTGCCCGATCCGCAGGATTACATCACCCACAAAGCGGAAATTAAAATAGATGCGCTGCCAACCGGCCATTACATGCTGTTGTCCAGTGCCGATCCGAAGTTTGCACTGAAAAACAACCCTATGGCCATGCAAATGACCTGGGTATCCAATATCAGCTATGTGGAAAACGGGACTACCTATTATGCCCTGCATCGTACCACCGGTAAGCCACTGGCTGGTATCAACCTGCAGTTGCTGCGAAATAAGAACAACAATACAGAAGAATGGACGCTGGTGGAAAACCTTACCACCGGCAATGATGGCCGCGTAAAACCGGCTCCCATAAAGCAAAATAATAACCTGCGGTTGCATTGGAAAAATGGTCAGGATGAGCTGTATATCGACTCACACCGTTACTATTATACCAACTATGAGCGTAAAGAAGAACCCAAGGCCCAAACGTTCCTGTTTGCCGATAGAAGCATTTACCGCCCCGGACAAACCATCTACTTTAAAGGAATTGTTTTAAAGAAACGCACCAACGAAACCGGCAGTGACATACTCACTAATTACAAAACTACCTTGTCGTTGTACGACGCCAATGGCGATAAAGCGGATTCCATTAAAGTAACCACCAATGAATTCGGCGCTTATTCCGGGAAGTTTATTTTGCCGGAAGGCCGCATGAACGGCGGTTACAGCCTGAGAGATGAGGTGGGCAACGGATACCTCGCTTTCCAGGTAGAAGAATACAAACGCCCAAAATTCTATGTGCAGTTTGATACCATAAAAAGCACTTATCGTATAGGTGACACCGTTACCGCCAGTGCAAAAGCCCTGGCCTTTGCAGGTAACAATATCGACGGCGCCAAAGTAACCTACCGCGTGGAGCGGCGGGTACGTTATCCTTACCCGTGGTTATTTTACAAGATAGCCGCGCCGTACGGTTCCTCCCGTGAAATTGTTCATGGAGAAACAACTACCGATGCCAACGGCGCCT
Organism: Chitinophaga sp. RCC_12; assembly: GCF_041360695.1. Taxonomy (NCBI): domain Bacteria; kingdom Pseudomonadati; phylum Bacteroidota; class Chitinophagia; order Chitinophagales; family Chitinophagaceae; genus Chitinophaga; species Chitinophaga sp. RCC_12. The sequence goes on along the minus strand of NZ_JBFUPS010000002.1, from coordinate 54,628 downwards.
TCCAGGTGCAGTTTCCGGCCCTCAACGATAAATCCGTGGATCCTGCCACCAAACCGGTATTTACCTACGTGGTACATGCCGATGTAACAGATCTTAACGGCGAAACCCGCAGTGGCGACCAAACAGTAAGCGTGGGCTACCAGTCCATGGAAATTGTGGTAAACGCGCCGGCCCGCCTGCAACGGGATGATTTCAAGGATGTCAGGATTTATTCCCGCAACCTGAACGGCGCCTTTGAACCAGCCAACCTTACGGTGCAGATAAAACCGCTCACTCCCAACAAACGCCTGTTGCGCCCCCGCTATTGGGAAGCGCCCGACCAGTTTGTAATGGACGAAGCCAGTTACGTACAGACGTTCCCGGTAGATATCTATAAATCTGAAGATGATCATAAAAACTGGCCCCGCCAGGCGGCAGTTCTACAGGAAACGGTTAAAGGTAATCCCGAAGGGAAAGTAGTGCTGGATACCAAAAAACTGGCCCCTGGATTTTATGAACTGGAAGTAAGTGCAAAAGATAAAAACAACGAACCGGTTGTTCAGAAAACAACCTTCGAATTAATCGACGCTCATCCGAAAACGTTACCAGCACCGGTATATTTGTGGTCTTATCCTGCTACAGCAGTAGTGTCGCCGGGTAAAACGGCCACCATCCTGCTGGGTTCTTCTGCGGGTAATGTGCACCTGATTCAAACAAAGAAAACGGTGGTGGCACCGGAAGTACTTTCCACATTGGAACTCTCCGGTGTAAAGCAACTGGACTTCCCCGTTACAGAAAATGACCGGGGAAATATATCGCTGGCCTATGTGTTTGTAAAAGATAACCGGGTGTTTACTGTTGAGCCAACCGTAACAGTCGCCTGGGACAATAAAGACCTGCAGATAAAACTGGGTACCCATCGCGATAAATTATTGCCGGGACAAAAAGAAAAATGGACCGCACAGATATCCGGGTATAAAAACGAAAAAGTAGCCGCCGAAATGCTTGCTTCCATGTATGATGCATCCCTGGATGAATTTGTGCCACACAAATGGTACCAGCCGGCTATCTACCCTTATGTAAATAATATATTGAGGTTTAACGGCGGGGAGAATTTCAAAATGGATGTGTCCACAGGACTGTATGACCGTGATGGAAAAGTACATCTGGCGGAGGAAAAGAACTATGAAATGCTGAACCTGTTCGACTGGAACATGATGGATGGCGCCGGCGGAGGACAGATCATGATACGGGGGGCTGCCACTACAAAAAGAATGAAAGCATCTGCCGCGATGGGTAGCATTGCCCCCGGTGTTGCCCTACAGGAAATGGCGCCAGCTCCGGCAGCAGCAGTGGCCAATGACGCCATGGGTTATAAAGCCGTTGACACCCAATCGGCCAAAGAAAAAGCGCCGGCAGGCGGCGAGGAGCCAACCGCTCCTTCTATCCGTAAAAACTTCCAGGAAACTGCCTTCTTCTTCCCGGATCTCCGCACGGATAAGGACGGCAATATCACCTTTGAGTTTACTGTTCCGGAAGCCCTCACCAAATGGAACTTCCAGGGCCTGGCACATACAAAGGAACTGGCCTTCGGTTATACCAACGCCAGTATTGTTACACAGAAAGTGCTGATGATCCAGCCCAATACGCCCCGGTTTGTACGCGAAGGAGATAAAATGGAATTCACTGCTAAAGTGAGTAACCTGTCGGACTCCCAGCTGATAGGCCAGGCACACCTGGAACTGCTGGATGCTACTACCATGCAGCCGGTGGATGGATGGTTCCAGAACATTTTCCCGCTGCAACATTTTACGGCCAAAGCAGGACAAAGTACCGTGGTAAGCTTCCCGATCCAGATCCCGCACGGGTTCCAGAGCGCGCTCATTTACCGGGTTACCGCGCAGGCAGGGAATTTCAGTGATGGAGAAGAAAATGCATTGCCCGTGTTAACCAACCGGATGCTGGTCACAGAATCGCTTCCATTACCGGTTCGCGGCGATGGCAAACACGACTTTACCTTTGGTAAATTACTGCATAGCGATTCTTCCCAAACAATTGTACAGCATGGCGTTACCGTGGAATATACCAGCAACCCCGCCTGGTATGCCGTACAGGCGTTGCCTTACCTGATGGATTTTCCGTATGAATGCGCCGAGCAGGTGTTTAACCGCTATTATGCCAACGCATTGGCTACACATATTACCAATGCCACTCCTGGTTTAAAGGCCATCTTTGATAAATGGAAGATCACCGATACGGCTGCATTGCAAAGCAACCTGGCAAAGAACGAAGAGTTGAAATCTGTGTTGCTGCAACAAACGCCGTGGGTGCTGGAAGCAAAAAATGAAGCGCAGCAGAAAAAGAATATCGCGCTGCTGTTCGACCTGCAACGGATGCAGAAGGAAAGAAAATCAGCACTGGATCAGCTGGCGGCCAAACAATTGCCGGACGGCGCTTTCCCATGGTTTACCGGTATGTGGAAAGACCGTTTCCTTACACAATATATTGTTGCAGGCTTAGGTCATTTGCAGCAGCTGATTTCAGAAAAAGATCCGGCAGCTACCGCAATGGCCATGAAGGCCATCGACTACCTCGATAAAGAGCTCGATGCAGATTACTATAGATTGATCAAAGCAAAGGCTAACCTGAAAGAGGAGCAGATCAATCAGGTGCAGATCCACTACCTGTACGCCCGCAGCTTCTTCGACAAACCCGTGCCCGCTGCCATGAAGAAGTCGTTTGACTTTTACTACGCACAGCAGCAGAAATACTGGACAAAGCAAAGCCGTTATGCACAGGGCATGATTGCATTATCGCAGTTCAAAAAGAATGACCAGGTAACGCCGGCGGCTATATTAAAATCGCTGAAGGAAAATGCCATGAACAGTAAAGAGATGGGTATGTACTGGAAAGATGTAACCGGTGGTTACAACTGGTACCAGGCGCCTGTTGAAACACAGGCATTGCTGATTGAAGCCTTCCAGGTAGCAGGAAAAGACGCCGGCGCAGTGGCGGATATGAAAACCTGGTTGCTGAAAAACAAGCAAACTAATAACTGGCATACCACCAAAGCAACCGCAGACGCCTGCTACGCCATGCTGCTGCAGGGCGCTAACTGGCTGGCTGCTTCTCCCGAAGTATCCATTCAACTTGGAAATACTACGGTGAAACCCGCTGCCAAAGAAGCCGGTACCGGCTATTTTAAAGAAAGGATAGACGCCAAAGCCGTGAAGCGGGATATGGGCAATATCAGTGTAACCGTTAGCGATAGTAAAGGACAACCTTCCTGGGGCGCCGTGTACTGGCAGTACTTTGAAGACCTGGATAAAATTACTGCTGCAGCCACGCCGCTGGTACTGGAAAAAGAACTGTTCAAAGAAGTGAACAGCGACAAAGGACCGGTACTAACTAAAATCACCGACGGCAACGAACTGAAAATAGGAGACAAGGTAAAAGTGCGGATTGTGCTGCGCGCCGACAGGCAGATGGAATACATCCACCTGAAAGACATGCGGGCGGCATGTTTTGAGCCCACCAATGTAATCAGCGCCAGCAAGTGGCAGGATGGATTGAGCTATTATGAAAGCACCAGGGATGCCTCTACAGATTTCTTTTTCAGTTATCTGCCCAAGGGAACTTATGTGTTTGAATACACGTTGTTTGTTACCCACCAGGGTAAATTTTCCAACGGTATCAGCACTGCCCAGTGTATGTATGCGCCGGAATTTTCGGCACATAGCAGCGGCCTTAATGTAAAAGTAACCGAGTAATAACAGCAATATAGTTCAGAAGGGCTGGTGGACATCTCCATCGGCCCTTTTTTTATTGCTAATTTTGAGGCTATGAGGAAAGCAGATTACCTTATCATAGGGCAGGGAATTGCGGGAACCATGTTAAGCTGGTTCCTGTTGCAGGCAGGGAAAAAAGTGATTGTTATCGATGATGCAAAGCCAAACAGCGCTTCCAGGGTGGCTGCCGGAATCATGAACCCGGTATCGGGCCGCCGGTTTGAACCTGCCTGGATGTATGATACCATTTATCCTTTCGCAAAAGCCACATACACTGCGCTGTCGGATCTGCTGCAGGTGCCGGTTTTCACGGAACGTCAGCTATGGACGGTTTTCCCTTCACTGCAGATGCGGGAAGCTTTTCTGAACAAAACTACCGGCAATGAATATACGGAACTGCCGGTGGCACTGAAATATGAAGCTTTCCTGGATCAGCCTCACGGTGCAGCCATTGTACATGGCGCTACGGTGAACCTCCGTGACTTATTGCCGGCTTACCGGCAGTATTTAAAGGCGCAGGAGGCGCTGCTGGAAACTCACCTGGATGTGGCGGACCTGGAAATTACGGAAGATGGGGTTACCTATAAAGATATTGCCGCCACTAAAGTTATCTTCTGCGATGGGGTAGGTACTACCGGGCTTCCCTTTTTTAAGGAGATAAAATTTTTACCCAATAAGGGAGAAGTATTACTGGTGAAAATACCGGGGCTGGAAACCGGGGACATTATAAAGAAAGGCATTACGCTGGTACCGCAGGACAACGGATTGTTCTGGGCGGGGTCGTCTTTCGTATGGGATTATGAGGATGACCACCCAACGGCAAAGCAACGGGAAGTGCTGGGAAAAAGCCTCGCACAGCTGCTGAAGGTCCCATATGAAATAGTGGACCAGTTATCGGCAGTGCGGCCATCGGGAAACGACCGGCGACCAATAGCGGGTTTTCACCCTGCGTTACCGTCTCTGGGCTTATTTAACGGGCTAGGCACAAAGGGATGCTCGCTGGCGCCTTTTATGGCGGCGCATTTCAGGGATGTGCTTGTTCTTGATGCGCCACTGATGCCGGAAATAGACCTCGTACGATATTTTTAACATACGCCGGGCATAAAATGCCCGATCCAAACCGTATCTTTGCCCCCCTTATGGGTATAAGTGAACAACTGGATAGTGGTCGCCAATTGATGATTACTTGTCCCGTAATTCAACCATAAAACTAACTAAATCAACTATTTACGCATGTATAGGACGCACACTTGCGGGGAATTACGAATGGAACAGGTGGGCCAGGAAGTAACTTTGGCCGGATGGATACAGACAGTAAGAAAGTTTGGCAGCATCAATTTTTTTGACCTGCGGGACCGTTATGGTATTACTCAACTGCTGTTCGGCGAAAGCCTGAACGCAAAACTGGATGCACAGCCGCTGGGCCGTGAATTTGTGATCCAGGTGAAAGGTACCGTGACCGAGCGCTCTAATAAAAATAAAAACATTCCCACTGGTGATATTGAAATCACCGTGAGCGATTTTACCATCCTCAATGCGGCTAAAACACCGCCGTTTACTTTGCAGGATGATACCGACGGAGGTGATGAGCTGCGGATGAAATACCGCTTCCTCGATCTGCGCCGTAACATCGTAAGACAAAACCTGGAACTGCGCTACCAGGTAGGACGTGCTGCACGTAACTACCTGCACACCGCTGGTTTTATGGATATAGAAACGCCTTTCCTGATCAAATCTACCCCGGAAGGCGCCCGCGATTTCGTAGTACCGAGCCGTATGAACCCCAACGAGTTCTATGCGCTGCCACAGTCGCCGCAAACCTTTAAGCAATTGCTGATGGTGAGTGGATACGACCGCTACTATCAGATCGTGAAATGCTTCAGGGATGAGGATCTGCGTGCAGATCGCCAGCCGGAGTTTACACAGATCGACTGTGAAATGAGCTTTGTGGACCAGGAAGATATCCTGGCCACCTTTGAGCATATGCTGAAGCACATCTTCAGGGAAATAAAAGGAATCGAATTCCCCAATGCTTTCCCAAGGATGACCTTTGATGATGCCATGGAATATTATGGTAACGATAAGCCGGATATCCGCTTTGAAATGAAGCTGGTAAACCTGAATGATACCGCAAAGGATAAAGGTTTTAAAGTATTTGATGACGCAGAACTGGTGGTAGCTATTGCTGCCAAAGGTTGTGCCGATTACACCCGCAAACAGCTGGATGAACTGACCGATTGGGTAAAACGCCCGCAGATAGGCATGAGCGGACTCATCTATGTCCGTTATAACGCGGATGGTACACTGAAGAGTTCTGTGGATAAGTTTTTTGACGAAGAACAGCTGAAATTATGGGCGCAAAAATGTCAGGCGCAACCCGGAGATCTTATCCTGGTGCTGGCTGGCAAGGAAGAGCGTACCCGTAAAGCTGCCAGCGAACTCCGCCTGGAAATGGGAGAACGCCTCGGTTTACGCAACAAAAACGACTTTAAACCGTTGTGGGTAATAGACTTTCCGTTATTTGAATACGCCGAAGAGGAAAACCGCTGGGTGGCCCGTCACCATCCGTTTACATCACCAAAGCCGGAACATATCTCGCTGATGGATGATCCTTCACAATACGCTAAAATTAAGGCAAACGCCTACGATATAGTTTTAAATGGCACAGAAGTAGGTGGTGGCTCCATCCGTATTTTCCAGCGCGACCTGCAGCAGAAAATGTTTGCAGCACTGGGAATGAGCCGGGAAGAGGCAGAACATAAATTTGGCTTCCTGTTAGGCGCCTTTGAATATGGCGCACCGCCGCATGGAGGTATTGCTTTCGGATTCGACCGCCTCTGTTCGCTGCTGGGTGGTAGTGAAAGTATCCGTGATTTTATCGCCTTCCCGAAGAATAATTCCGGACGCGATGTAATGCTGGATGCACCTGCTGCAATTGACCAGGTACAGCTTAACGAATTGAAGATCAGCCTGGTAAAGCAATAAGCCACCAGTTAAATGGCAGAAGTTGCTATTGCCGGCATGGTCTTTGCAAAAGAGAATGCTTTTTGTCGCTAAAATCCCCTTTGATATGGCCAACTACCGCATCAAAGGGGATTGACACAAATATGAGGTACAATTTTTTTTAACAAGAGATTAACGGGTTAGATAAGAAAAAGAGAACGACGTATTATTTAAATTTTTAAAGTAATATTGCGGTGTGATCATCGTTGATATGTGAGGTAAGAAATGATGCTGAAAACAAAGAAGGAATTATCACCTGTATCAAAAAATACTACCATGAGAATTTCAACATTCTTTAAGAGGACAGTATGGTTATGTGCGGTGTTATTATTGCTAATGCTCAGCAATGTTGGGTTTGCACAACAATCCACAAACAGTTATTTAAAGAAATTTAAACCGGTTTCTGTAGAATTAATGCAGGAAACTGGTATCCCGGCAAGCGTTATCCTCGGAATAGCGATGCTGGAATCAGGCACCGGAACAAGTAGAAACGCAAAGTTGCTGCACAACCATTTTGGAATTGTAGGGAAAAATAATATTTCCAAGGCAAAACCAGGAGCCCGGTCCGTGTACAAACAATATGTGTCAGACATGGCTTCCTATGAGCATTTTGTGGAAGTACTGGCACGCAAGAAGTGGTTCGGCGAAATGAAGGGGAACCCCGAATTTACACTGTGGCTCAAGAAAATGAACCATAGCGGTTATTCATCTGCCGGCCATGAATGGATCAGACGAGTGACAAATATTATTAACCGCTATAAATTGTATAAGCTGGACGCAGGTATGGATAGCGTGGCAACGGAATCAGAAAAATGGTTAACCGTGGGCATGCCGGCAGCAGGCGATCAGTGATGTGCAACAGATCATAAACTATGTCCGGCAAAAATAAGTCTGCCTATCCGTTCTATATTATTCTTGGAACTTTAGTTTGCGTAGTAGGGCTGTCACAGCTCAATTACACCTTTTCATACAAAGACTTTCAATTCCGGAAGCTGGATATGTTGTCAGATCTGAGAACAAATGCTACTTCCCCGGACCAACAAAAGCTTACTGCAGCCGGCAACGACAGCAGTAAGCTTTCTGGTTTAGACAGCACCGGCGTTAATCCGCATATTCCGAATCCGGATCATACCCACGACTTTATGTCGTATACCGGTATCATGGAATACGCTTCCCCCGTACCTGGCGACTCCATTGTAGGAATGAAACAATTTCTCACCGCCCTCAAAGAACTGAAAGCCGGTAAACGCCGCAAAGTAAGGATCGCCTATTTCGGCGACTCCATGATTGAAGGCGACCTGATTACCGGCGACCTGCGCGACAGCCTGCAACATTACTTCGGTGGCGGCGGCGTGGGGTTTGTTCCCGTAACCTCTGTGGTAGCATCTTTCAGAACTACCATCACACATACCTTTTCAACCGACTGGAAAGATTATCACTACAAGAATTCACCACCATCCAATGTTACCCTGGGTTTATCCGGGCATACCTTTTATCCTGGCGGAAACAGCTGGGTGAAGTATTCTCCTGTGAAAAAGCCGTTGCTCGACAAATTCCGGGAAGTTTCAATACTATACGGCCCCGCTGAAGCCGGCGCGGTTACGATTAACGATAAAGCCTATACGCTTTCTGGTGCAGCACCGGTGAACCGGCTGGACCTGCAACAGGATACCGGCGCCACTTCGGTAACGCTCCGCAACGCCGGAAGCGCTATGCCTTTTTATGGTGTTTGTTTTGAAAACGGGGATGGTGTTTATGTAGATAATTATTCGTTCAGGGGCATCAGCGGCGTGGAACTGGGCCGCTTGTCCGCCAATATGGTCCGCCGCATGCAGCAGGAACGTCCTTACGACCTGGTAGTAATGCATTATGGTGCTAATGTATTGTTCCGTCCTGAGCTCACTGACTACAGCTGGTATGAGCGCCCGATGAAAAAAGTAATGGACTCACTTCGCCAGGACCTGCCAGCGACTTCATTCCTGATCATCGGTACTGCCGATAAATCTTACAGAAAAGCTGATAAATATATTACCGCACCCGGTGTGGAAGCATTGCTGAAAGTACAGCATAACCTGGCCGCCGGTCATGGTACAGCCTACTGGAACCTTTTTGCCGCTATGGGCGGAGAAGGCGCCATGGTAAAGTGGGTAGAGGGAGACACGGTGATGGCCAACAAGGACTATACACACTTTAACAGGACGGGAGCAGCCAAAGTAGGATCGCTGCTTTACAAAGCTATTATGAATGAATACAGTCAGGCACAACAACCTTAGCACAAAATGGGTGGCAGTGCTTTTACTGATACTCAGCGGGTTTAGAACTTATGCGCAACAATCAGCAGATGCCGGGGCTATCCAGCAGGACACTGCCTTGTACAATGTTTTTTCCCTGCTCCATGAAGCAGATAGTAACGTAATATCCATCCTGCACCTGGGCGATTCCCATGTGCAGGCAGGCTTTTTTTCACTAACAGTGGCATCGCTGTTGCAGAACCAGTTTGGTTATGCCGGAAGGGGATTTGTTTTTCCATATAACCTGGCCGGCACCAATGGCCCGGAGGATTTTAAGTGGAACAGCACTGCGAGATGGGCGTCGGAGCGGGTGGTAGACCGCAATAAATCTGATGTGCTGGGTCCAGGTGCCATCACCATCATTTCCCAGAACGATGCGCCTACCTTGTCTTTCTCCGGCAAAACGGACGGATCTATGGACAATAATTTCCGTAAAGTAACCCTGTTGTATGATGCCGGAAATACCAACAACACATTGGTAGTGCCGGATGCTACTGTAACGGTAACGCCTGCACCTTTTCCCGGCTCTTCCACCCTGAGCAAAGCAACCCTCGATTTTTTACAAACATCACAATCTTTCCAGGCCAGATGGGAAGGCACAGGGAGCGGCCCTTTCAGGTTTTACGGCGCCATTATGGAAAACAGCCGCAATGGAGTACTGTATCACAGCGTTGGCATTAACGGCGCGATGTTTCAACATTACAACGAAATCAGCAACATCCTGCTGGCACAAATGGCCGTGCTGAAACCCAAACTGGTCATCATTTCCCTCGGCACCAATGAAGCGTATGGCGGCAGAATGGACCCGCTGGCCTTCAGGGATGAAATAGATAAAACAGTAACACTCATCCGCGAACAAGACCCTTCCGTAAATATCCTGCTAACCACACCACCGGATTGTATGCGCGCAGTGCGGAAAGCCACCCGGAAGAAAGTAGGCAAAAAGAAATACAGAACAATATATCATACCGCATATTATCCCAATCCATATATCTCTATGGTGACGCAGCAAATCATGGGCTATGCCCGTCAACATGGTATTGCCTGCTGGAATTTTAATGCGGTGAATAAAGCGCAGAAAGGTAGATTTGCAGGAACTTGGGCGCCCGACCATATTCATTTTAATGCACGGGGATATCAGTTACAGGGACAGCTATTGTATGAAGCCCTGCAACGTTCTTATACACATTATCTACAGCAAACAAAGAAAAATCCAGTAACCTCCGATGATCGACATTAATAAACTGTTATACGAACTGTCGTACCATGAGTCAGACCCGGTCCTTTTTAACAGTGGGTTCTTCTTTTATTATTTTGCGCTATTCCTGATGTGTTACCTGCTGGTAAGCAGGAATAAAACCGCCAGGGTATGGGTGTATACGGTATTCTCGCTTTACTTCTTTTATAAAGCCTGCGGCTATTATGTAGGCCTGGTCATACTTTCAGCGATTGTGGATTTTAATTTGTCGAGATGGATCCATGAAAGCCCCGACAAAAAAGTGAAGAAATCGCTGCTCATACTGAGTATCTTTTTGAATATAGGGCTGCTGTTTTATTTCAAATACACCAACTTCTTTATAGGGATGATCAACGACGTTACAGCGGGGCATATTTCCACGCTGAAGCTGATCCTGCCCATTGGTATCTCCTTTTATACTTTCGAAAACCTGAGCTATACCATAGATGTTTACCGGGATGAAATTAAGCCGGTAGATAATTTCATGGATTATCTTTTCTTCCTGTCTTTCTTCCCCAAACTGATGATGGGGCCTATTGTGCGTGCAGCGGATTTTATCCCGCAGATCTCTATGCCTTACCGCCTCAGTTCTGAAGACATTGGCAAGGGGATGTACCTCATCATGGGGGGATTATTCAAAAAGATTGTGATCTCAGATTTCATTTATCAGAACTTCGTACAATACATATTTGATGATCCCAGCAAGCATACGGGTTTGGAATGTTTGATAGGTGTGTATGGTTATGCGCTGGTGATTTATTGCGACTTCTCCGGTTATTCCGATATGGCGCTGGGTATTGCCCGGTGGACCGGTTTTAAGATTCCGCCTAATTTTGATTCTCCTTACCAGAGTTCTTCCATTACAGAGTTCTGGCGCCGCTGGCATATTTCGCTGTCCAGCTGGTTGAGAGACTACCTGTATATACCACTGGGTGGTAACCGCAAAGGCAGGGTGCGCCAGTATGTTAACCTGGCACTTACAATGCTGATTGGTGGCTTCTGGCACGGCGCCAGCTGGAACTTTATTTTCTGGGGGGCGATGCACGGCGGTGCGCTGGCACTGGATAAAGTGCGTATCGACTATCTGAAGAAAAGTAAAACAGTAATCACCGGGTGGAAAGCCAGTTTCCTGAAAGTCCTGGGAGTGCTCATCACGTTCCACTTTGTGTGTTTTTGCTGGGTGTTCTTTAAGGCATCTACCTTCCACGATGCATGGTCGCTGATCCACCAGGTGGTATACGACTTCCAGCCTGAAATTGCCCTGGAGTTATACAATGGTTATACCGCTGTATTCTGGGTAATGGTACTGGGCTTCATCTTGCACTTCCTGCCTTCAAAAGTGGAATTTTCTGTAGAGAAAATACTGGGACGCATCCCTGTAGCGGGGAGTGTAGCCATCATGGTAGCTTTCATCTGGTTGCTGGTGCAGGTGAAAAGCACGCAACCTATGATTCCGATTTACTTCCAGTTTTAATAGGTTTTATCTTTTTTGCCAGGGGATGTAGATTTCAGATTCGTTTTCGCCGGTGAGTGAAATAAAGAAATGATTACCGCTCATTTTGAAATATCCTGCCCGGCAGCTGTTGTTAATGAACTCATACATGGGCAATCCTGCGGCTGCGAAGCTCATGGGCACCGGCAGCTTTTTGTAGTTGCCTGCCGGAACACGTTTCGTAAAAAGACTGAAGGGCTCCTGGAATGAACTCCGTACCTGGTTATGCGCTTTATCATATTCGTTTTGCAACGGAATCATAATACCCACATACATTAACATTCTTGAATAATCGGTTACAGGTACGATGTCCAGTGTGCCGGTGATGATCATGGCGCCGGGCAGTTCCAGGGAAGTTTTAATGGCATACAGCTGCTTCTGGTAAATCCCCAGGTAGTCCACCATTGTTTTCACCGGGTCGACCGTCCGTGGGAGGATATTATAATACAGCTGGTAATCAAGCAGTTTTATGTCCTCGGTCCGGTCCGGCGTGAAAATAACATGCTGTGGATCATCATGCGGCGTAGAGGCTATTTTGGTGCGTGCCAGGGTATTCTTTTCATTTATCAGGTAAAGCCTGTTGCGGAAGCTGATGGGCGCTTCGTCAAAGAATTCCCGGAAAGCTTTGGTAAAGCTGGATTGCGTGTATCCGCACAATTCACTGATCATTCCTACACTGTAATCGCTGTGACGCAGGTACCCTGCGCCCGCTTCCAATCTTCTTAGTTTAGTAAAATGGATGTAAGACATCCCATACATTTCTACAAACTTGTGCGAGAAGTTGCCAACAGATTCGCTGATCAGCGCGGCTACTTCTTTCAATCCGCGATCCCCCTGCGGATCGTCATGGGAAAGGGCAATCGCCTGTTGTATTTTCTTCTCCCAATGGTTAAAAGTTGATGTTTTCATGGACGCATATTTTTGGAGTAAACTAATTTACACGAAAGACTGCCGGCAGCAGGTGAGCTGGCCGGAACGGGAGCAGATTAACGAGCTATTAACGATTTAAGCCCTTCCGGTTTAAACAACTGGATTAAATAAAGGCTAATTCTATACTTTTGCGCAATAATTTCAGAACCTGATGCGCACTGCCAGAATTATTCCGATCGTTATTTTGATGTTATGTTTCACGGGAACTGCCCGTGCGCAATTCCTGATGGATATGATAGACACTACCACTGAAATGGGAAAGGGGATGATATCCATGTACATGAAGTACGATGCGCTGCGTTTTAGCGGCTATATCCAGCCCGAATTCCAGATGGCGCAGTCGAGGGGTGCCCAGGGGTATGCGGCGGGAAATTTCCCCACCGCAGTGGATAATCGCTTTACCCTGCGACGGGGGCGTATCCGGGTGGATTATGAGCGTTACAACAAACAGGATATGCCGGTAGTGCAGTTTGCTTTCCAGTTTGATGGAACAGAGCGCGGAGTGAACATCCGCGATTTCTATGGGCGTTTTTTTGAGACGAAATTCAATTTATTCTCGCTGGTGGGAGGGATGTTTGCCCGTCCTTTTGGTTATGAGGTGAACCTGTCATCGGCGGATCGTGAAACCCCTGAGCGTGGGCGGATGTCACAGATCCTGATGAGAACGGAGCGCGACCTTGGCGCCATGATATCTTTTGAACCCCGTCGCAAGGATCATCCGCTGCGCTTCCTGAAAATAGATGCGGGCGCTTTCAACGGGCAGGGGCTTACAGCTACCACTGATTTCGACAGTCATAAAGACTTTATTGGCCGCATATCTATTAAGCCACGGAAAATAAAGGGCACCCAAAGCCAGTTATCGGGTGGTGCATCTGTGCTGTACGGCGGCATGCAGCAGTTTACAAAACAGATCTATACCATGGGCACCGCCAATGGGCAGCCCGTCTTTACAGTGGATTCGTCCGTATCCAATGTGGGAAAAATTGCGCCCCGGCATTACTACGGCGCGGATGTACAATGGAAAATTTCCAACGGGGAAGGGAAGGGATTCACCCAGTTCCGGGCGGAGTATCTCCGCGGAAGGCAAACAGCTACTGCGCTTACCACGGAAACGCCGGGTGTTATACCGGTTGGACCGGAAGGGAGACTGCTGCCCCTTTATATCCGCAATTTCGACGGGGCCTATCTCTATTATATCCAAAACCTCGGCAACGCAAAACACCAGGCCGTATTGAAGTACGACTGGTACGATCCCAATACAAAAGTAAAAGGTAAAGATATCGGCGCTCCCGGCGCAGGACTCACCCCCGCGGATATACGCTACAATACCGTAGGCATCGGCTACCTGTATTATGCAAACGAACACCTGAAGTTCATGGTGTATTACGATTGGGTGACCAACGAAAGCACTGAACTGGAAGGGTATAAGGACGACCTGAAGGATAATGTGCTTACCTGCAGGATGCAATACCGTTTCTGATTATTTTATTCTCTTCCGGATTCCATGGTAAATCCAAACGTGCTGCCTATTTCAGGTTTGCTGCGTACGGTAATGGACTGGTCGTGGGCTTCCACGATGTGCTTTACGATGGCAAGACCCAGCCCGGTGCCGCCAATATCGCGGCTGCGTGCCCTGTCGGTACGGTAAAACCGCTCAAATACACGCGGCAGGTGTTCTTCCGCCATCCCGATACCATCATCGGAAATTTCTATCAGCACCCTCTTTCCATCCATGCTGTAAACGCTGGCAATGGTATGTCCATCGGGTTTGCCATATTTTATGGAGTTATCTACCAGGTTAATGAGTACCTGGCGGATCTTTTCTTTATCGGCGTATACCGGCTGCGGCGCTTCACAGCCCTTTTTGATACTGAACTTAATGCCTTTGGTATTGGCTTTCAGCGACAGGGTATCAAATACATCTTTGATCAGGTCCTGGATCACGAATACTTCTGCGTTCACGGTCATTTCACCGCTTTCCAGCTTGGATATTTCGTCCAGGTCGTCGATCAGCCGGCAAAGGCGGTCGATGTTCTTGGTGGCGTTTTTCAGGAACAGCTTATTTACATTGGGATCTTCCAATGCGCCATCGAGGAGGGTGTGAATATAGCCCTGAACGGCAAAAATAGGCGTTTTGAGCTCATGGGAAAGGTTCAGCAGGAACTCCTTACGGAACTCTTCATTCCGGCGCAGGTTGTCCAGTTCTTCTTTTTTCTGGCTGGCCCATTTTTCTACATCTTCACTTACTTCTTCAATGGTTTTCAGGGGAAGAATATTCTTTTGGAAAAACTCCTCTCTCTTGGACGCTTTTGTTTGGTAGATGAATTTATAGATCAGCTTTATCTTCCTGTAAATAAAATTCTGCAGGGTATAAAGATAGAGGTAATAGGATACCAGGAAAGTCAGCACAAAGGCTCCCACTACTACTTTCCAGTTGCCATCTATCACCAGGCTGCCCAATGCGATGACGGCTGATATCACAAGGGCTGTAAATCCCGCTAACTTCTGGGGGGACAGGTTTTTTGCTTTAAACATACTCCAAAGTGAGTAATTAAGGTAATAATGGGAAATTACTTTAAATTTTTTACTTGACAACAGTAATGGCTTTTGACCGCCAGCATTCAGCTGCCGGAGAACAATGTTTTGGTGGGATCTGAACAGGCTGCCGGCGCTGAAAGGCCAACAGCCAAAGGCTAACAGGGTGGATGACTACATCTCAAATTTATAGCCAACGCCTTTTACAGTAGTGATCAGGTCGATGCCTATTTTCTGGCGTATTTTGCGGATATGCACATCGATGGTACGGTCGCCCACAATCACTTCGGTACCCCATACCTGGTTAAGGATTTCGTTGCGCAGGAATACACGGCCGGGTTTAGATGCCAGCAACTGCAGCAATTCAAATTCTTTCTTTGCCAGGATGATTTCCTGTCCTTTGTAAGTAACCGTGAATTTTTCCCGGTCGATGATCAGGTCGCCCAGTGTTACGCGGGTTTCCTCGGGCTTGTGCAAACGGCGGAATAGCGCATTGATGCGGCTTACCAGCAATTTGGGTTTAATGGGCTTGGCGATGTAATCGTCTGCTCCCATGTTCAGTCCGTCTACTTCGGATTTCTCATCGTTGAGCGCAGTTAAAAACAATACCATTGTATCTTTGAACTCAGGGATTTTCCTGATTTCGCGGCAGGTATCAATCCCGTTCTTGTTCGGCATCATGATATCCAGCATAATCAGATCCGGTCTGAATATTTTTGCTTTCTGGATAGCCTCGCTGCCGTCTTTCGCCGTTACGGTATCGTAACCCGCTGTTTTGAGATTGTAACTGATGATTTCCAGAATATCCAATTCGTCATCTACTACCAGAATTTTTCCTGCAACCGCTTGGTCTATCATAAATTTTGCTTTTAAAAAGACGGGACAAAATTATAAAGCCATCTCCGTGATTAATGGAAAATTAACATTATGAAATTGTTAATTCAATATCAGACTGGTTTTCCGCGCTCCACGGCAAGGTACGTCAAATAACAATGCTGTATTAATATGTCAATTATCCGCCATCCATAGGAAGGTGATTATGATCATGCTGAACAACAGCCTTCTTTTTCGTGTTTATTTTCAATCAGACGCTGGTAACGAATAACAGGTTTAGTTATAGATAGAATAATTAAGATATATTTCCCGCTAAAAAACAAAAGATAGCAACGAAGTGCTGGCAAACTCTGTATTTGGTTGTAAATTTGCTATCTGGTCCTTGCGAAAAGATCCATTTAGTATGAGAAGATTTTTATTAATAGTGACGCTGACGGTCTTGGCAGTCAGCCAAATACAGGCACAAAGCAGCCACCATCCGATTCCAATCAGCAGACAGGGATTTCACGATAACATCGATAAAGAACAGGCCGCTGCCGCCAAGTTCGATGGTAAAGCAGATGATCTCGTAAAAGTATCTGATGATCAAACCACCAACCTGCAGGTAACCAACGCCCTGATCAAGGAAGTGGACGATATGCAGCAGGAGATAGAGGATAACGATTCACTGGATCACCGGCTGAAAGTAAAATACCTTTCTGCTATCTATGTAACGCTGAAAGATTATAACCAGAAACGGTCGCGCCGTAACATCGATCCGGAAGAAGCACCTGCTATGATAGCGGCTTTCCGCAATATGATGCGTGCAGATATCAAAGGTCAGAGCATTTTGCCCTACATCAGCAATCTTTCCTTTGAGGCATCCGAAAAGATCATCGAATCCTTCCAGGATAACCCCGGCTACAAAGAAGCCAGGGGACAGGTATTCACTAAGTATGCCTTCAATAACCTGGAAACTGTAATGCCTAAGCTGGGAGACTATCTCAACTATCCGGGCACCGATTCCATTGTAGCCGCCGTAGCCCGTAAATACCCCAACCAGGTACTTACCTACGCCACCTCCTATACGCCAATGGCCAATGCCGTTAAGCGTAACCAGGATCCTATTGTACAGCAGATTGTACGCATTGGGCAGTCGCCCCAAAGCACCAAGATATTACCCTTCATAGATGAGCTCCTGGCAGGCACCACTACCGTTGAGAAGCTGGAGGCCGTTGTAGATAACGACTACCAGTACTTCAAGCAAATGGTGAAGTCCAATATCGCGCTGCAGAAGCTGAAAGCCGACGGACAAAACCCATTCGGCCTGAAAGCTATGATGGAAAACATGCAGGCAAAATCACTACTGTATATCCGTACGGTAAACGACCTGCATGAAGAATCCGCCCCGGTGAGATTCGCGATCGTTAAGAATTTCACACCGGAAGAACTCTACTACCTGATCATCAACGGCCAGGAAGAACTGTATACCTCCAGCTACACCAATCACAGCAACGCCGGTTTATACGACCAGATGATGCTTCGCATGAAACCTCCGCGTGGCGACAGCCTACTGATGGTGGTGAATTTCGACCGCTTCAAGAAGTTTATTGCCATGGCCGCCGGTTTCAATACCCTGGATCATTTCCTGAAATCCATGGCGCCGGAAAATTCCAACTATCTCATGCAGAAATATGTGCAGAACCTGGAAAAAACCGAAGACCTGGAAGATGCGGTAGACGTGGCGAACTCCTTTGGTAGTATCCGCGATGAGAAACTGCTGGAATTCCTCCGTGTAGAAGTAAAGAAGAACCTGAACTATGTAAAAAAACACAGTGATAAACGCGGTACAGTGATTTATCAACTGCTCAGCAGCCTGTTTGAAACGGAGTCAAAATCAGAAAACGATTCTTCCAAAGCCACCGATATGGCTGCCAAGCTCCAGCTGCCGCCTATCAACTACGTTACCTATAACACATTGGAAAGCGATAGTGGCAGGGTATATCAGCAGGTGTTTTTTTATGGAGATAAGGACGGGCAGGAATCTTTTGCCAGCTTCATGACTAATTTCCCTTCGTCCGACTGGAAAGTGAGCAAGAATAAATACTGGGCCACCATTACTTCGGTGAAAGGGAAAGCCACCACTATTTATGCAAACCTGCCCACCGATGAACCTGCGGATAAAGAAGCAATATCCAAACTGTCGGAATACCTGGATGAAAACGATATCCACCCTACCATTTTCATTCACCGTGGCCACAGTTATCATATCAATACCACCCTGGAAAATCTCCAGAGTTCTGCTAAGATAGTCGTGCTTGGTTCCTGCGGCGGTTATCATAACCTGGCTACTGTACTGGAAAAGTCGCCCGAAGCGCATATTATTTCTTCCAAACAGGTAGGTACCCGGTTTGTAAATGAACCGATCATCCACAGCCTGGAAGACCAGGTACGTTCGGGTAAAAATGTGGATTGGGTGATCATGTGGGCGCAGCTGACAAAGAAATTTGCAGGAGATGCCCGCAACAAGGACCTTTTCAGCGATTATGTACCACCTCATAAAAACCTTGGAGCTATATTCATTAAGGCTTACAAGCAAATTATGAAGGACGAAAAGAAATAACATCTTCTCAATAACGGATAAAATAAAAGCAGCCGTCTCAATAGGGACGGCTGCTTTTATTTTATCCGTTAAGTGTCTTTATATTTTTACCCATGTGCCGCTGAGGGAAGCTCTTTTATAAACGGCCCTGTCGGTGCCAACGCCTAATATGGTGCCGTCACTCATTACCGTAGCGGCAATTACGGCGCCGCTGTTGGGAACTACCACCCAGGGGGCATCCAGTGTTGTCCGTTGATAAAGCAGGTGGTCCCGGCCCACTCCGAGGAGGCTTCCATCATTCATAGTAGCAACAGTCACTATTGGCGTGCTCACCGCAGCGGGTGCCCAATTGTAGCCGAGTGAAGAGAGTGTATAGAGCTGTGAATCGGTTCCTACACCCACTATGGTTCCATTTTGCATAACTGTAAGGGCAGTAACCAAACCGCTGTTCGGTATTGCGGCATTCCATCCGATTTCCGTACGACTCCATATTTGCAGATCAGTGCCCACACCCAACCATTGCCCGGTTGGTGTAACCGCTACACCCAGCACAACACTACTGTTAGGAACAAGTGTCCAGGGGCTGGTAAGGGTGGCTTTCGAATACACCAGCATATCTGCACCTACGCCGAGGATAGTACCGTTTGGCGTCACCGCAAGGTTAACGAACTGGTTGCTGTTTGGCGGCAGGTTTTCCCCGTAAATGCGATTCAGTGCAATGGTGTCGTTGGCATTGAACGGACGATCGTATCCACTGTTGCATGCCAGCATC
Organism: Chitinophaga sp. RCC_12; assembly: GCF_041360695.1. NCBI lineage: Bacteria > Pseudomonadati > Bacteroidota > Chitinophagia > Chitinophagales > Chitinophagaceae > Chitinophaga > Chitinophaga sp. RCC_12. The sequence continues at coordinate 35,186 of NZ_JBFUPS010000002.1, read as the reverse complement.
CAGCTCAGTGCGTTAGTAGTGGAAGGGGTACCGGAGACGCTGATAGCGCCTGCCGATCCATTGGACGAAGCGGTATCAAAAACGCATCCGGCCATTCCGTTCAGGTATTTTGTATGTCTGAAACCAATAGCGTGACCAATTTCGTGCGTAATCAATGTAACCAAGTAACCTAAATCCGGGTTGCTGCCAAGCAGTTGTGTGTTCAGCTTTATGCTGTCGGCAGGGTTACCATTGCTGTCAGGAAATCCATAGATTCTGGCCTTCCGTGTAGCACCGAGATTTTCCGGTGTTATGGTAATATCCCCGTTCGCCTGAACTCGCCAGAATTTGATACGGAGATTTAGAGAATTAAAACGCCTGTTGGCACGGTCTACTGCGTCTTTATAGTAGGAAGGCAGCGCCGAGGCGTTGATCGTAATAACACGCGGCAACCCGGTAACAAGACTGCTCGTTTTGTACAGTTCATTGCCTGCTATCTTCAAGCCGATAGATGATGCAGTTTGATTCAGATCTGCTTCAGAAAGAAAAATATCGTCTTCCACTACATAGCCGTTCGGAACAGTAAGAACGCCGTCTGTACTAAATCCAAGATTCCTGATCTTATCAAGTGCGGTAAGAGAATCGGTTTTGGGAGGATCGGTGTGTGGCGACTTTGTACAGGATTGGAATGCGGCTAATAAAATTAGCCCGCAACTTAATAGTCTTAAGTGCTTTATCATAGTGTAAGGGTATTTAAACAGATTAACAAACGATTACTCTGTTTTACGGTTAATAAAAATGTATAAGGAAAGCAAATATAAAAGTAAAAAGACAGATTACATCAGTTTATATTTTCTTTTTTACTGCTCTGGATACCCACATGCAAACCTCCGGCATAATTATTTTTTATCGTAGGTTTGTTGAGTAGTTTAAACCTGGCACATTGGAAAATCTTGCGGTAAAGAAAGTATTTGATTTCAGTTTATTACGGCGCATATTCTCATTCGCGGCCCCTTACAAACGATCCTTTTACATCTCCATGATATTAACGGTTGTACTGGCCGCTATTTCCCCGCTGCGCCCGTACCTGATCCAGGTAACGGTAGATAAGTATATAGCGGGGCAGCTGATGCAGATGCTGATCCTGGTGACCATTGTACAGATAGGGTTGTTGTTGCTGGAAACAGTGGTCCGCTTCTATTTTTCCTACCTCACTAACTGGCTGGGGCAGTCAGTAGTAAAGGACCTGCGTGTAACTGTCTATAAAAAGATCGTACACCTCAACCTGGCATTTTTCGACAAAACTCCCATCGGTACGCTTACGACGAGGACTATCAACGATATTGAGGCAATCAATGATGTGTTTTCTGAAGGGATTATTTCTATAGTGGCGGATCTGCTGATGATCATCGCCATATTGGCCGTGATGTTTATGGAAGACTGGCGTCTGACGCTCATCAGCCTTTCGCCTTTCCCTATACTGATCTTTGCTACTTATATTTTTAAGGAAAGTGTGAATAAGTCGTTTTACAGGGTCCGTAATGCGGTGTCGGCGCTCAACGCCTTTGTGCAGGAACACCTTACAGGAATGGTGGTGGTGCAGGCATTTACAGCGGAGAAAAGGGAGTTTGCCCGTTTCAAACATATTAACAAGGAACACCGTAAAGCGAATATTGACGCTATTTTTGCCTATTCCGTTTTCTTCCCGGTTGTGGAAATTATCCTGGCCATTTCATTGGGATTAATGGTATGGTGGGGCGCTAATAAAGTGCTGAACTACGAGGTTACCCAGGGGGTGATGATCGCTTTTATCATGTACCTGAATATGCTGTTCCGCCCGCTGCGGATGCTGGCAGATAAGTTCAATACGCTGCAGATGGGTATGGTAGCCAGTGAACGGGTGTTTAAGGTAATTGATAACCAGGATTATATCCCGGACAGGGGGCACCAGAGCGCTGAGAAGATGAAAGGCGCCATTACTTTTGATAACGTAAGTTTTGCGTATATAGATGATCGTTATGTGCTGAAAAATATCAGCTTTCATGCAAACCCCGGCGATACAGTGGCCATTGTAGGGCATACCGGGTCCGGTAAAACCACTATCATCAGTATCCTGAACAGGTTGTATGAAATTCAGAAAGGAAGTATTAAGATCGATGATATTGATCTGCCGGCTTACTCCCTGGAGTCGTTACGCAGCAAAATAGGCGTGGTATTGCAGGATGTGTTCCTGTTTGCCGGGTCCATTTATGATAACATTACGTTGCATAACAGCAATATCAGCAGGGCGAAGGTAGAGGAGGCGTCCCGGCTGATCGGGATCCACGATTTCATTATGCAGCTGCCCGGCGGCTATGATTACCAGGTGATGGAGCGCGGTAGCACCCTTTCCCTGGGGCAGCGGCAGCTGATTTCGTTTGTACGGGCTTTGCTGTACGATCCGGCTATCCTGGTGCTGGATGAGGCTACATCTTCTGTGGATACAGAATCAGAAATGATGATCCAGCAGGCGATCGACAAGCTGATTGCCGACCGTACCGCCATCATCATTGCCCACCGCCTTTCTACGATCAGCAAGGCCGATAAAATTATCGTGCTGGACAAAGGGGAAATTAAGGAGATGGGTACCCACGAAGAGTTACTGAAGCAGGAAGGGTTTTATTTCAAACTACACAGTATGCAGTTTAATGTGAGTAAGGTATAAGACGGTAAAATGAATTAGAAAAATATTAATATGAAATACTTTAACGGGCTGTTGATTTCAACGGCCTTTTTTTATGGAAAAAAACGGGCGTTTTTTAATTACAAGCAACTGGTTATCAGTATAATTACGATATATCTTACTTTTTTTCCGTAGTCGCTTAATTTTGAAGATAAAAACGAGTATCTTTGCGCAAAATTTCAGAAAACGGTGATTTCTTTCAATTGGTTCAAACATAGAATGGTAGCACTTGTGTTGGTTTTAGGCCTTCACAGTTTTAGTAATTTTTCCTTTGCACAGGAAGTTTCCCACCATGAAACGGCAGCAGCTGCACCTCATGAAGGAGAAGAAGGTAAGGGGGGAGAAGAAGGTGAGCCTAAAAAATTTGATGCTAAGGAAGTTATTCTGGGACACGTAAAGGATGCCCACGACTGGCACCTGTTCAGCATTGGAGATAACCATGTAACTGTTCCGTTACCGGTGATCATTTACAATCCTGCACGCGGCACGTCAGTATTTTCGTCTTCTAAATTTGAGCATGGTCATGCAGCGTACGATGGTTACCAGCTGGTAAACGCGCACTACCTGCACGAAAAAGGACTGGATCCGGCCAAATACATGGATGGCAAAGTGATCGCAGTAGACGCCAATGGCAATCCTACCGATGAGCCGATCTATGATTTCTCCATGACCAAGAACATCACTTCCATGATCATCGCCGCTGTATTGCTGGTAATCCTGATGCTGAATGTAGCGAAGGCTTACAGGGTACGTGGTTCCAAAAAAGCCCCTAAAGGCTTCCAGAGTCTGATGGAACCGGTGATCATCTTCATGCGTGATGAAGTGGTAAAGCCTAATATTCCCGGTAAACATGCAGAAAGGTATACGCCTTTTATTTTGACTATATTCTTTTTTATCCTGATAAACAACCTGTTAGGTCTGTTACCTGGTTCTGCCAACGTAACGGGTAACCTGGCAGTAACGGCAGCACTGGCCATCATCAGCTTTATTGCTACCATGTTCAGCACCAACAAACATTTCTGGGGTCACATTTTCAATCCTCCGGTTCCGTTTGGCGTTAAGTTTATCCTCGCGCCGGTAGAGCTGATCGGTGTATTTACCAAGCCAGTGTCACTGATGATCAGGTTATTTGCCAATATCCTGGCAGGTCACATTATCATCCTGAGTATTATATCCCTGGTGTTCATCTTCGGATCTTTAAATAAGGTAGCTGGTTACGGCTTCCTGCCTATCACTGTTCTGTTCAACATTGTAATGATGATGCTGGAATTGCTGGTAGCATTTATCCAGGCGTTCATCTTTGCTAACCTGACAGCCGTATTTATTGGCCAGGCAATGGAAGGTGCGCACGACGAAGCACACCACTAAGCATAGGAATTAGCTTTTAGCCTTTGCCAAAAGTTAAATGCCAACCGCGTTATTAAATCGAAATTTTTTATAATTCAAATACATATTCATTATGGCACTTTTGTCTATTTTATTGCAGGCTGCTGCTGCATCTGGTCTGGCTAAAGCTGGTGGTGCTGTTGGTGCTGGTATCGCGGCTATCGCTGCTGGTATTGGTGTTGGTAACATCGGTAAGAGCGCGCTGGAATCTATCGCTCGTCAACCGGAAGCTGCTAACGACATCCGTGCGAACATGATCCTGGCTGCTGCGCTGGTTGAGGGTGTTGCTCTCTTCGGTGTAATCGCTGGTCTGTTGGCGGTAGTTCTGTAAGCCAAACTTTTTACTGCATCCGGCGCACAGGGCAATGGATGCAGTAATCTTTTGTTACAGACAAACCATCAAACTACCTGAAATCAGAAAATATCAACATCAAAAAAATAATAAAATTCTAATTATATGGATCTGTTGCAACCCGCGTTAGGCTTGTTTCTTATTTCATTATTCATTTTCATCGTCGTTTTCCTGATTCTGAAAAAATTCGCCTGGACTCCCATCCTCGCTACCCTGAAGGAAAGGGAAGGTTCCATCACTGACTCTATCGCAACTGCAGAAAGAGTAAAGGAAGAAATGGCCCAGATGAAAGCTGAACATGAACATGTGCTGGCGGAAGCTAAAGCTGAAAGAAGCAAGATCCTGAAAGAAGCGAAAGACGCGAAGGATATGATCATCAGCGAAGCCAAAACACAAGCGCAGGCAGAAGCAAAGAAGATCATCAGTGAAGCTTACACCGCTATCGAAAACCAGAAAATGGCTGCGTTAACGGATGTAAAGAACCAGGTAGGTAACCTCGTGATTGAAGTGGCTGAAAAAGTACTGAGAAGAGAACTGGCTGATAAAACAGCACAGGAAGGTTACGTGAAACAACTGGCAGGAGAAATCAAATTGAACTAAGATATTAGCCATTAGCTCTAAAGGCTAACAGCTAAAAGCTAAAAGCTTTTTTAATATGCAGAATCCCCGTTTAGCATCCCGGTATGCAAAATCATTGATAGGTCTGGCTCAGGAACTGAACCAGCTGGAAGTGGTGCATACAGACATGCTGTTCTTACAACAGGTGATGAAAAGCAACCCCGATGTGGTGAGTTTGCTTAAAAGCCCTATCATAAAGGCCGATAAAAAGCAGAAGATACTGGCTGCCATATTTGAAAGCCGCATCAGTGCTACTACCATTTCCTTTATCAACCTGTTGGTGACCAAAGGCCGTGAAAGTGCACTGGCTGAAATGACCACTGAGTTTGCACGCCAGTACATGGTACTGAAAAACATCAGCCCGGTGAAGATCACCACGGCTGTTGCTTTGGATAATGCTACCCTGGACGTGATCAAACAGAAAATTGCCAGCGAAACAACGCAGCAGATCCAGCTGGAAACAGCCGTGAATGCTGACCTGATCGGTGGTTTTGTACTGGAAGCAAATGATCAGTTGTTCGATGCTTCTATCCTGCGTGATCTGAAAGATATTAAACAACAGTTTAACAAGAATATTTACGTATCTGACTTACGTTAATCTATACAGCAGCCGCTGCGTACACGCAAAGCTGTTGTCGTTATACTAATTTTCTCTAACGACTTTTTTTAAAATCATAATTATGGTTGATATTAAACCTGATGAAATTTCGGCGATTTTACGCCAGCAGTTAAGCAACTTCAATGCTTCTGCCGACCTGGAAGAGGTAGGTACTGTATTACAGGTGGGTGATGGTATTGCCCGCATATACGGATTGGGCAATGTAGGTTATGGTGAACTGGTTGAATTCAGCAATGGCGTAAAAGCAATTGCACTGAACCTGGAAGAAGACAACGTGGGTGTGGTATTGATGGGTCAGTCAGCAGGTATTAAAGAAGGTGATAAAGTACGTCGTACCAAAAAGATCGCTTCCATTAACGTGGGAGAAGGTGTTGTTGGCCGCGTAATCAATACACTGGGTGAACCTATCGATGGTAAAGGCCCTATCAAAGGTGAATTGTATGAAATGCCGCTGGAGCGTAAAGCACCAGGTGTTCTGTACCGTGAACCAGTAAAAGAACCACTGCAAACAGGTGTAAAAGCAATTGATGCGATGATCCCTGTTGGTCGTGGTCAGCGTGAGCTGGTAATTGGTGACCGTCAGACAGGTAAAACAGCTATCTGTATTGATACGATCATCAACCAGAAAGAATTTTATGAAGCAGGTAAACCTGTTTATTGCATATACGTAGCAATTGGCCAGAAAGCATCTACTGTTGCCGGTGTAATGAAAACATTACAGGAAGCAGGCGCTATGGCTTACACTACCATCGTAGCAGCCAACGCTGCTGATCCTGCACCGCTGCAGTTCTACGCTCCATTTGCCGGCGCTGCTATCGGTGAATTCTTCCGTGACTCAGGTCGTCCTGCACTGATCGTTTATGATGATCTGTCCAAACAGGCAGTTGCTTACCGTGAGGTATCCCTGCTGCTGAAACGTCCTCCGGGCCGTGAAGCATATCCTGGTGACGTATTCTACCTGCATAGCCGTTTACTCGAGCGTGCTGCGAAAATCATCAGCAATGATGCCATCGCAAAACAGATGAACGACTTACCTGAATCTATCAGACACCTGGTAAAAGGTGGTGGTTCCCTGACCGCATTGCCTATCATCGAAACACAGGCAAGTGACGTATCTGCTTACATCCCTACCAACGTAATCTCCATCACCGATGGTCAGATCTTCCTGGAAGGTAACCTGTTCAACGCCGGTATCCGTCCTGCTATCAACGTAGGTATCTCTGTAAGCCGCGTGGGTGGTAACGCGCAGATCAAATCCATGAAGAAAGTATCTGGTACCCTGAAACTCGATCAGGCACAATACCGTGAAATGGAGGCCTTCTCCAAATTCGGTGGTGACCTGGATGCTGCTACCAAAGCAGTTATCGATAAAGGTGCCCGTAACGTGGAAATCCTGAAACAGGCACAGTTCAGCCCGTACGCTGTAGAAAAACAGGTAGCTATGATTTACCTGGGTACAAACGGTTTGCTGCGTGATGTTCCTGTTAAACAGGTACGTGCTTTTGAAGAAGCTTTCCTGAATGAAATGCAGGTACGCTTACCGGAAGTACTCGGAGAATTCAAGAAAGGTAACCTGCCGGAAGATGGCCTGAAGAAAATGGTTACACTGGCTAATGAACTGAAGCCAAGATTCGCATAAATAACAGCGTTCATCGCTAAAAAATATAAGCACCTTTTACCGTCAGGTAAAGGGTGCTTTTTTTATATAGATACCCGCATAGTATCTTATACAATAAGATAGTGATATTATCTTTTATAAATCTTTAAAAAAAGAAAATGTAAGCGGGCTGTGCTTTATATGGTGAGGTCGCTATACATTTGCTACAATTGTCCGTATCCAAATCTTATTCGTCAGGGCTCCTGACAGGTTCATAATCCCCGCTAAGAGTACTGTTCATCGCCTCTCCACTTAAGAGTTAGTATCACCAAAACTGAATCCGTGCGCGTCTGTAAGCTAGTAGTTCGTCATTTTTCTTCAGTATTATTTTTCTGGTAAATCGAATACAGTTGCCTGAACCCCGGGTTAATGCGATTAGAAAATGTGTCTGTTCAGCAGTTGCCTGAGATGCAAAATGTTTCTATGAGAAAACTTTTGACCCTTTGTTCCGTCGTATTATTCGCCTTATTCCCCGTTGTGTATTGCCAGGCAGAAGGCAGTAAGGATATGTATCCTTCCGGCGCCCTGGGAAACAGGGCCTATATGACCAGTTCTTCCACTTCTACCAGTTCCCTTATCGGGAATATCATCAACCCGGGCAGAATGTTCGTATATGCGAAAGCGGGAGAAGTGATTTATATCGGGTCCAGCGCACAGGGCATTGGGTCGGGAACTACCAGGCTGGTGGCTCCTAACGGTACCGTATATACCACAGGCGCTTCTGTTACAACAGGGCGGATCAATAGCCGTGCAGAAGAACTCGCCGGCCCTGCCGCTTTAAATGCCGGTGGGTACACGGCTTACAACAGGACGGTATTGGCTGCAGAGGAAGGCATATGGACAGTTGAATTTACATCGCCCAATCCCGCGTCGGCATTGGGCTCCGGGTATACCCCCCCGGCTGCAAATGCCAGCTGGACAACGGCCAATCAAACCGCAGTGAGTGCCCTGGCCCTCATAGTGGCCTGGGACATCACCGTGGCCAGCGCCGGAATCCAAAAACCAGGACGTGTATACCTGAATATTTTTACCGGAAACGCCGGTACTGCCAGTTCAGCTTTTTATGGCAAATTTAATGTGCTTACAAAAGACGGCTTTACCTATACTGCAACCGGTAATGGTATACAACCTTTCCTCTTTGCTTTTTTTGTGAATAACAAAGGCACCCGCGATAAGGCAACAGGTGTGCCGGTATATAAAAGTGTTGATCTTGCCCAGGTTACCTCCGCCGGAGGCGCCTATTCTTTTCATAATCCCACCTTACCGGACGATGCCACCAATATTACCCAGAAGATGTTCTATAACCCGCCGGATAATACCCTGCCAGCCACCGCTCCGGTTTGGATAGACGCCGGCGCAACATCCACCTGGCTAATCAGTACACCTGTAGTGCCCACTGTTACCAATGTCTCTTTTACCGGAAAGGAAGGCACACCCGGGCAATCCGGCACACCTCCCCTGGCAGGTGGCTATATCCGTTTTACTGCCAATCAGAATGGCAATTTCAAAATTTCAATAGATGTCAATAACAACGGAAGCACAGCTGATCCGATAGATCGCATCATCACAGGATCTTCTGTTTCCGGGGCCAACAGCATTTTATGGGACGGTAAAAACGGCCAGGGCGGCGACGTAGCCAATGGCGCTACCATCAATATATCAGTAGTATTGTTTTCCGGCGAAGTTCACTTTCCCTATATGGATGTGGAAAATAATGTGAATGGCATCGTTATTACCCGCACCAATGGCTCCAATGCGCCAGATCCTACCGTTTACTGGAATGATGAACTGCTGGGCGCCGGCGCCGGCGCACCGTCGCCTATTAATGCATCTGCCAGCCCGGGAGTTAACAGCAGTACTAACGGTCATAAATATACGAACAGCTATGGCGACAATAGTTTACTTGATACCTGGGCTTATATTTTTAGTGCGCCTGTTACAACTACAGTAACGGTAAGGCAGCTTCAGGCGGATCTGCAGGTAGTGAACAACGACCCAAGTGTGACTGCTATTTGTGTTGGCAGCAGGATTTCATTTACTACCAGTATAAGGAATAATGGCCCTGATACAGCGAAGGGAGCGAAGTTTAATTTTTCTTTCCCCGCGGCGCTGACAGGCGTCACCGTAACACCCACTATTACCGGCACCGCTGCAATTGTATCCGGTGGTGTTATTGGTAATGCATATAGTGCAACGGTGAATATGAACAATGGAGCGGTGATCTCGTACGTTATTTCAGGTACCGTATCAGCAGTTCCCGCCGGTGGAAACCTGCTAACCAAATCAAGTATACTCCGTCCTGCCGATGTAACGGACCCGGATGCCACCAATGCAGCCAGCTCCATACCAACAGATCCGGATGTGGAATGTAACGGCGCACCATCGGGTACCGGTTGTAACAACATCATCACCAGTTCTGTTGCAGTGTCGCCTACCATCGGAAGTAATACCGTTGCTGCGGAACAATCAGTTTGTTTCGGCAGTACACCTGCCCCGCTAACCGGCACCACCATTGCAGGAACGCCGGTGTATTTGTGGCAAAGCAGTACTGTTAGCGCCACCGGCGGTTTCGCCGTCGTTCCGGGTGTATCTAACGGTAAGGACTATACGCCACCTGCCCTGCAGCAAACTACCTGGTTCAGGAGAGCAGTTACTGCAGGCAGTTGCAGTGACACAAGCCTGGCAGTAATGATTAAAGTAAACCCGGTACTCACACCCGGCACCATCACCGGCAGCCAGGTGTTTTGTGGAAGTGGAAATCCGGTGGCATTTAGCCAGCCAGTCGCGCCCGGCGGTGGAACCGGAACGTATTCTTACCGCTGGCAATCGTCAACAGACAGTATCAACTTTACAGATATTTCCGGCGCTACGCAACAAATATATGATGCGCCCGTACTCAGCCAGAGCACCTGGTTCCGCAGGGTAGTTAGCAGCGCAGGATCTGGTTGTGCAGATGTGATTACAGATACCGTAGCGGTTAAAATTGATGCACTACCTACGGTAGCAAATGCAGGCGAGGACCAGCAGTTGTGTAACGTAAACACTGCTACGCTGGCTGCCAACACAGCCACCATTGGCACTGGCCTATGGTCGCAGGTGGCAGGTCCGGGGGCCGTTATCTTTGTAAACGCAGCACTGCCCAATACCGGAGTCCAAAACCTTGCGCCAGGTAATTATGTACTAACCTGGACCATCCGCAACGGTTCCTGTGCACCATCTGTGGATACGGTGCAAATACAGGTGTATGCCCAGCCGGATGCAGCTAATGCAGGCCCGGATCAGACAAAAAATAACAGCGGCAGCTTTGTTATGAGTGCGAATGCACCGGCAAATGGTACCGGTACATGGACACAGGTCAGCGGCACAGCCGTGATTGCGGATGTTAATAATCCCAATACAAATGTTACACTGCAACCCAATATCAGCGCCACACTCGTTTGGACTATCTCCAACGGAAATTGCGCTGTGGCAAACGATACGGTTGTATTAAATTATATCCGTCAGGCTGATCTTACAGTAACCAAATCTGATGCAGGCAATACCTATAAAACCGGTAGCCCGCTTACGTACACCATTACCATTGAAAACCTGGGCCCTTCCAATGTTTCAGGCTTCCAGGTGCAGGATCTCCTGCCTGTAAAAATGGAAAATGCTTCCTGGACTTCCACCGTTAGCGGTGCAGGTGTTGGCTTGCAGCCTGCCACAGGTACAGGTACATCTGTAAACCCAACCGGGAATTTGCCGTTTGTAACAGGTAACAAAATTGTTATTACCGTAACAGGAAACGTAGCAGCTACAGCTATTGGTGGTGATGCTATTGCCAATACCGCTACTGTTGTGAGCCCTGCCGACATGCCGGATCCGGTTGCTGCCAATAACACTTCATTTGTTAGCGGTATCGTACCCAATAACCCACCGGTAGCGGTAACGGATAATTTTACTACCAACAGGGATGTACCGGTAAGCGGTAATGTGCTGACCAACGACAGTGATCCCGAAAATCAGCCGATTACGGTAACAACTACACTGATTGAACAGCCATCTCATGGAACCGTTGTGCAAAATGCAAATGGCACATTTACATATACTCCGCAGGCAGGCAGTGTTGGCGTTGATTTTTACCGGTACCAGGTTTGTGATAACCAGGGCGCCTGCGCAATAGGAACAGTAAATATTACAACACAGGCGGGAGTAATAGATCTGAGTATCTCTAAAACGGCTTCCCCTGTCAACGCTACTGCAGGATCCCCACTTACCTATACCATTACAGTTACCAACAATGGACCTTCCACTATTTTGCCCGGAGAAACATTTACCGTTACAGATGCTTTACCGGATGGCTTTATTGCAAACAGCTATACACCTTCTGAGGGTACGTATTCAGGCAGCAACGGAAGCTGGACGGGAGCGCTGCTGCCTCCGGGAAAATCAGTAACGCTGACCATCGCCGGTGAGGTACAGTCTCAATATGCAGGTACCAGCTTAACTAACAGCGTAGAAGCAACACCACCTTCTTCCACAACAGATCCCACTCCTGCCACCACTACATTGGTTACGCCGGTAGCGAAATCGGTGGAAGTTAAGGTCACCAAAACAGACAACACCACTACCTATACCGCAGGAACTACTACCACCTATCATATCAGTATCCTGAACAGCGGGCCATCGGATTTAACCGGTGCGACTTTCCTGGATCCACTGCCAACGGGTATTACCGTTGCTTCCTGGACAGCTAGCAACCCGGGAGGAAGCCAGTCGGAAGACGATGGCTCAGGGCCAATTAATGAACTTGTGAACATCCCGGCGGGTGGCGAAATCGTATATACGTTAACGATAAATATACCTTCCGGTTACACCGGCCCGCTCACAAATACAGCGAGCATTATTATTCCATCCGGCTACAACAATATCAATCCTGCCGGCAACAGCGCAACGGATACGGATACCCCTGATCCGCAAACGGATATTGAAATAACAAAAACGGGTCCTGCCAGCGCAACAGCCGGCACCGGCATCAGTTACCAGTTAACAATTGTCAATAAAGGCCCTTCTGATGTAGCAGGTGTAGTGATGGCAGATCAGCTACCTGCGCAAATACAAAACCCGGTATGGACAATCACCGCTAATGGTAACGCTACCGCCAGCGTGCCCGGTGGCAATGGCGCCGTGAATTTTACGGCTGGCCTGCCAGCGGGTACGGGCAATTCTATCATTGTAAATATCAGCGGTACCATAAATCCTGCTGCCACCGGGAATCTTTCCAATACAGCTACCGCCACGCCTCCAGCAGGTACGCCGGTTTCTTCCAATACGGTAAATACCACGCTGATCAATACTACTGGTCTCACCCTGGTTAAGCAAGGCCCCGCAACCGGCAGAGTAGCTGCCGGTGAGGCCGTGAGCTATGTGCTCCGGCTGGTGAACGCCGGTCCTTCAGATGCAACAGGTGTTATCCTCACAGATGCAGTACCTGCCGCCATCACAGGTACCACCTGGTCAGTTACCGCCACTGGTGGAGCAGCGGTGGCCACAGGAGGATTATCGGGAGGTACAGGCAATAATGTGAATACATTGGTGAATATTCCCGCCGGTGCAGGAAATGCTATCATCGTGCAAATAAATGGTACGGTGGCACCTGGTGCGCTGGATACACTGACGAATACCGCTACTGCAGAACTGCCAGGTGATACTACTGTTACTGCCGTTAATAAAATTGTAATAGATAATCAGCCAGGACTACAGATAGTGAAGGCTGGCCCGGCAACCGCTGATGCGGGAACAGAGATCACATACACTATTACCGTGAATAACAGCGGCCCTTCAGATGCTCTGCAGGCAGTTATTACAGATGAGATAGCCACAGTTTTGACTAATGTGAGCTGGACAGCTACCGCCTCCGGTGGCGCCGTAATTAACAGCGGAGCTAACGGTAACGGCAATACGTTAATGGTGAATGCCAACATTCCGGCGGGGAATAATAATACGGTTACCATCGTGGTACATGGCACGGTAGGCTCCGGGGCAGACGGTACTATTGGCAATATTGCACAGGTAGAAGTAACTGGTCAGCCGCCCGTTAATTCGAATGAAATTATTACAGCAATCAATAACAAGCCCGGTCTGGTACTTACGAAGAGCGGCCCCGCAACCGCAGATGCCGGCGGTACTATCAGCTATGTGCTGCAAATCAATAACAACGGTCCTTCTGATGCGTTTAAGGCAGAACTGTATGATACGCTGGCTGCTGTCATCCAGGATCCGGTGCTGAAAGTAGTAACGAATGGCAGCGCATCTTACTTTACTGCTGATATCAATAACGGTGTATTGCAAGTAACCGGTGATATACCGGCGGGCGACAGTAACTACATCCTGGTTTACATAACGGGTAAGATCAATCCATCTTTCACCGGGCAAATTACTAACCGGGCCATTGTTGGTACTGTGGGAGGTACGCCCGTACTATCAGATCCTGTTATTACCACTGTGTCCAGTAATCCGCGTGTGGAATTAACCAAGAGCGCTCCGGATACCGCGGTGGCCGGGCAGGCGGTTACCTATACACTGGTTGCAACCAACAGCGGATTGTCGGACGCTGTTAATGTAGTTATCACAGACGTGGTGCCGGCGTCTTTATCAAATACGCAGTGGACTGCCGCCACCACGGGTGGGGCCACTATTGTGAGTGGAGGTACCGGCACGGGTAACACCGTAAATGTAACCGGTAATATTCCTGCCGGTGCAGGCGAAGCAATTGTAATCACGGTACAGGGTACACTGGCATCATCGGCTACCGGGAACCTGTCTAATCATTTTACAGCTACAGTCAGTGGAAACACCGTTACATCAGACACGGTGCAAACCCATATTATCAGCAAACCAGTGTTGCAGATTACCAAAACCGGTACAACTGATATTTCTGCGGGCGGCCGGATCCGGTACACTGTACAGGTAGAAAACACCGGCGTGTCGGATGCATCAGGCGTGAATATATCAGACAACGTAAATACAATTGTACAGAATACCAGCTGGACATCCGCAGCCAGCGCTGGTGCGGTAATTACTACAGGTAGTACCGGTAACGGTAATACCGTGGCCGTAACAGCAAACATTCCTGCAGGAGGTACTGTAACGATTACTATCGATGGTACCGTAAGCGCTGCCGCTGCCGGAACGCTGCAAAATACAGCCACCGCGTCGGTTACCGGTGCGCCAACTGTAGAGGCAGATGTAACAACTTTAATTACCAATGATCCTGCAATAGATATCAGTAAAACAGGCCCTGCACAGATAAAGGCCGGTGAAGAGGTGAACTACCAGTTGGTTATCACCAACTTCGGCGTTTCCAATGCGCGCGGTATTGTGATACAGGATATTGTGCCGGCTGGCATTACCAATGTAAAATGGACAAGCAGCCTCGCAGGCAGTGGAACTATTATCAGCGGCGCTACAGGTACCGGTAATAATGTAACATTGGATGCAGATCTGACTGCAGGTACTGCTAATCACATCTTTGTAAATATCACTGGTAAGGTAGCTGCTGGTTATACAGGAGTCCTTACTAATTATGCATCCGTAGTAGTGCCGGGTAAAGATACCGCGAGGAGCGACAGCGTTACTACCACGGTGATCAATGCACCTGGTATCCAGGTGGTGAAGAGCGCACCGGATACTATTGCTGCGGGTAGTAATATTACCTTCACCGTAACAGTAACCAATATTGGCCCATCAAATGCGCCGGCCGTTACCATTGCGGACATTGTACCGTCAGCGGTACAAAATGTAACCTGGTCGGCTGTAACTACTGGCAACGCATCTGTACAAACCGGCGCCGGCAGTGGAAATAATATTTCCCTGAATGGAGCGGTTGCAGCAGGAGCAGGTAACAGTATTACGCTTACCATTCAGGGAACCGTGAACCCGGCAGCTACCGGCGATATCAGTAATACCGCCACTGTTACGCCGGCCGGAAATACACCGGTTACCTCTAATGAAACTACTACACATGTAGATAAACAATTTGCTTTGATTTTAACCAAGACAGGACCTGCAGAAGTACCAGGCGGAGCAAAGATTGTTTACCAGGTCACACTGCATAACAATGGCCCATCGGATGCTACGGGCTTGCAACTGAAAGATACAGTGCCGGCCGCTATCGGGAATGTGACCTGGACGGCAGCTACCACAGGGAACGCGGTGATTCATGGCAGCAGTTCGGGCGCGGGTAACCTGGTAAGCATATCTGCGGATCTTGCCGCCGGCGCTGCCACTAATGGAATAGTCGTAACCATTGAAGGAACCATTGATCCGTCATACACAGGAACACCATTGCGGAATATTGCATACGTTACTTCACCCGGTTTACTGCTACCGTTAACGGATACACTGACTACCACTGTAACTTCACTTGCGCGTCTTGTATTAACGAAGAGCGGCCCGGGAAGTGCTTTCAGCGGCGATACCATTACTTATACCATCCACCTGTCCAACGCAGGCCCGTCCGATGCGAAGAGCATAAACATCACCGATATTATTAACCCGGCAATACTTCAGCCGGTATGGACTGCCGTTGCCACTGGTACTGGTACTACCATCAGCAGTACTACCGGCGCAGGAGATATTCAACTCACCGCTGATATACCTGCATCTCCGGGCCACGCCGTTGATATAACGGTAACGGGTAAACTGAATCCGGAATTCACCGGCGCTGAAATCAATAACACCGTTACTGCCGTTATCGCAGGTGAGGAGCCATTTGTTTCTGCCGTAACTACCCAAACAAGCCGGAAGGCAGGCTTGCGCGTAGTGAAGAGCGGACCGGCTAACGCAGTGGCAGGCGAAAAAATAAGCTACACCATTTCGGTTACCAACGAAGGACCATCCAATATAAGTGGTGCTACTATTTCCGATGTTATTCCAACCGGCATTCTACAACCAACTTGGACCGCAGTGGCCAATGGTGCAGGAAGTTTTGCATCAGCAGGTAGTGGTACGGGAGATGTAACCCTGCAGGCCAATATACCTGCCGGTACCGGCAGTATTGACATTGTGGTAAATGGTATTTTGGATCCTGCTACCGTAAGCGGCAACAGCATTACTAATACAGTTACAGTAACTCCGCCGCCGGACATGACTAACACCAGTGCGGCTACCGCCAGTGTTGTTACCAATGTAACGAAAGAAGCAGACCTGGTGATCGTGAAATCAGGTCCGGCTAATATTGCAGCAGGACAGGAAATCACCTATCAGCTGGTAGTTACCAACAATGGTATTTCTGATGTTGATGTTGCCAGCATCACCGATGCAGTACCGGCATCCATCCATATCACCAACGCAAGTGCATTAACAAGCGGCAATACAATTGCCGGCAGCCCGGTTATAACCGGTAATACAGTTACCGTGAATGCCAGCATACCTGCCGGTCCTGGTAACAACGTATTGATAACCATCACAGGCACTGTAGACCCTGCCGCTACCGGTACAATATCCAATACCGCTACAGTTGCTTCTACCGTAACAGAAACAAACCCGGCTAATAACATCAGTACGGTTAACACCAATGTCACTACCGATCTTGGTTTACAGGTGTCTAAATCAGGACCTGCAAGCGTGAATGTAAATGATCAGATTACATACACCATTGTATTGAGCAACAACGGGCTGTCTGATGCAAATGAAGTATTTGTTACAGATAACATTCCTGCTGAAATCACAGGGGCAACATGGTCTGCTGTGGTAACCGGAAATGCTTCCATTACTAACCTCAGTGGCACCGGCTCTATCAACAATGAAAGAGTATCACTGGGTGGCAGCAGCAGTGGCAGCATTACTATTACTATCACCGGTAATGTGAGCCCAACTGCAACGAATACGATCACTAACACGGTTACTGCCGCTGCAGGTACCACTAAAGTAAGTACAGTAGTTACTTCCGTTAATAATTCTGCCGATCTGAGAATTAATAAAACTGCTCCTTCTATAATTGCCGCCGGTAAAGAGATCACTTACGTGATTTCGGTAAATAATGCAGGTCCGGCAGATGTAACAGGAGCAGTGATTACAGATAATGTTCCGGTGGGCGTCAACAATGTACAGTGGACGGCCGCAGGCGCCGGTGGTGCTACTGTAGGAGCAGGCAGCGGTAGCGGCAATGCTATCTCATTAACAGGAAATATACCGGCAAGCAGTGGTAGTATTACCATTACCGTAAAAGGTATTGTAGATCCGGCATTCAGCGGAGTACTCAGCAATACGGCTACAGCAACGCCGCCAACAGGTGTAACAGATCCAACGCCGGGCACAGTGACCGTGAATACGCAGGTTACTGCGGTGCCGGGATTGTATGTCCTGAAATCAGGACCTGCACAGATAGCAGGCGGCGACACCGTGAGGTATACGCTTGATATCCGCAATAACGGGCCTTCTGTAGCTACCGGTGTAAGCATCAGGGATAGTATTCCTGTTGAATTGAAAAACGTGAAATGGGCTGCCATTGCTAGCAACGCCACTATTGCAAGTGGCGGCACCGGCACCGGCAATTCTTTGAATATGACAGGCGACATCCCTGTAGGCGGCCTGATAAGAGTAACTATTACCGGTAATTCCGATCCTGCATTTACCGGTAGTATTATGAACAGGGCAGTAGCAGAGGCAAAAGGACAATCAGTTTTAAGTAACGAAGTAAATACGCAGATTATAAATCAACCGGGTATTGCCATCAGTAAATCAGGGCCTGCGAATGTTGCAGCCGGCTCGCAGGTTGCCTATACCATTGCCGTAACCAATACCGGCATTTCAACGGCACAGGGAATTACGGTCAGTGATGTGCTGCCACCTGCATTGAAGAATACGTTATGGTCTGCCACCGCAGCAGGCAGCGCTGTTATCAGCGGAGGTAACATCAGCAATCAATCCGGCAACGTAAGCTTCCAGGCAACTATACCACCGGGAGCTGCCAACACGATCCTGGTAACGGTAAATGGAACGCTCGATCCTTCCGCCTCCGGTACTCTTGTGAACGTAGCCGCAGTAACACCTGTTACCGGCGCTCCGCTCACAGATACGGTTACAACGGTGATATCAACCGTTAGCGGTATCAGGCTGGTAAAAGCAGCGCCAGATACAGCCGCGGCAGGTAACACTATTTCTTATACAATAGATGTGTATAACGATGGTCCGTCTGATGCGGTGGGTATGCTGGTAACGGATACGTTGCCGGCAGCATTGCAAAATGTACGGTGGTCTGCCACTGCGGTGGGTGCGGCTGCTATCAACGGAGGTAATCTGCAGCAACAGCCGGGTGATGTGAGCTTTATCGCCAATATTCCGGCAGGCACAGCAAACATCATACACGTGGTAATTACAGCTGTCATTCCTTCTTCCCAAACAGGTACATTAAGGAACCAGGCCAATGCGCGTGCAGGTGGAATAGATTATCCATCAAACGATGTAGTAACACAGGTAACCGGCAAACCGGGATTACAGTTAACCAAGTCCGGGCCACCAAAGGCCGCAGCCGGCAGTACGATTAATTACAGCCTCGTTTTGAGTAACGACGGTCCATCTGATGCATCGAATGTAACAGTAACAGACCTGCTTCCGGCTGAATTGCAAAACCCGGTATGGTCCGCAACAGCACAGGGCAGCGCCGTTATTAACGGCGGTAATATTACCAACCGGACCGGCAACGTTAGCCTGGTGGCCAACGTGCCAGCAGGTGCAGGTAATCGTATAGTCGTTAATGTGAGTGGCAGTATTTCCTCTTCTTTCTCCGGAAATATCAGTAATACCGCTGCTTATACCCTGAATACTGTAACTGTAAATACACCACCGGTCGTCACAGTAGTGCAGAAACGCGCAACAATAAGGATTAATAAATCAGCGCCGGATACAGTAATTGCGGGAGGTGTGATTAATTATACCTTACTGGTTGCAAACGACGGTCCATCCGATGCCGATAGTATCACTATTACAGATATAGTACCCGCAGCAGTGCAACAGGTAACCTGGAATGCAGTGGCAGCTGGCGGTACGCTGATTGGTGCAGCATCCGGTGCAGGGAATAATATCAGTGTACGCGGCAGCATTCCGGCAGGCGCAGGAAATAATATCCTGGTAACTATCACCGGCACTATCGCACCGGGATTATCAGGTATCATACAAAACAAAGCGCAGGTAAGTATACAGGGAAATGTAATTTCGGAAGATGCTGTTAATACACGTATCCTCAACAAACCGGGCGTACAGTTCACAAAATCCGGTCCGCAGAAAGCCATCGCCGGCAGCAATATCAGTTATGTAATAGCGCTCGCCAACCAGGGACCATCTGATCTTGTAAATGCATCCATCACCGACGTGGTGCCACCGCAAATAACGGATGTAAACTGGACCATCACGCTGCAAGGTAACGCCACCCTGGCCACCGGTACCGCGGTTTCAGGAGTTGGCAACCGGATCTCGTTCAATGCCGGTGTGCCGGCTGGTGCTGCCAACGGTATACAGGTGACCATCACCGGAAGAATAAATCCTGATTACGAAGGTAATATCACCAACAAGGCTACGGCTACGGATAGCATTGGTAATGAGTATACCTCCACTACTAATATGACGGTGACTAATGAAGCCGTTGTTAAACTGGATAAAATAGGACCTGCCACTGTTAAGGCTGGTAGCAGTATCAGCTATGTAATCACTGCCTCCAACCAGGGTCCATCCAATGTGAAAGGATTTGTAATCACTGATGTAGTGCCTGCTGCAGTTACCAATGTAAGCTGGACTGCCGTGGCAAACGGTAATGCACAAATAACAGGACCAGCCACCGGAACAGGTAACAGCATCCAGCTCCAGGGAGATATGGCCGCTGGCGCCGGTAACACGATACAGATTACGGTGAATGGCGATATCGCGGCAAATGTGGCAATTGCTGCCATCAGCAATACGGCTACCGGAGCGAAAGCAGGTGGAGCCACTATCACCTCTCCAACAGTAACAACAACTATTCAGCATGCCCCGGGCATTAGTATTATGAAAGTAGCGCCGCCAACGGTGAATGCAGGCGACAGTTTACAATATGTAATCACGGTAGCCAACACAGGGCCTTCAGATGCAACCAATGTAAAGATCAGCGATGTGGTTCCTGCGGCACTTACCAATGTGAGCTGGACGGCCACCACTGCCGGAAATGCGCAGCTCATTGGCGCAGCGGCAGGCATCGGGTCGCCGGTGAACCTTACGGTTAATATCGCCGCCGGAAACGGCAATACGGTTCAGATCCGGATCATCGGAAAAATTACGCCCGGATTTACAGATAGTATTGTGAACACTGCCAGTGCAACAGATGCTGCTGGCAAAACAATTACTTCCACAGCAACTACACAGGTAAATAGTAAATCAGTATTAAGTATCATCAAAACAGGCAGTGGCCAGGTAAATGCAGGCGACAGCATCCACTATGTAATTACGGCTTCCAATGCAGGGCCATCCAATGCTACCGGCATGAACATCACCGATATAGTGCCGGCAGCCATTGGCCAGGTAACCTGGACGGCTACTGCAAATGGGGCCTCTCAAATCATTGGCGCCACCAGCGGCAGTAACGCTAACATATCAGTAAATGCGAATATCGCTGCGGGTAATGGTAACAACATCGTGATAAATATTTCAGGTGTGGTACCGGCCAATGCCACTGTTACTTCCCTTTCCAACATGGCAACACTGAAACCTGCAACAGGGGATTCCATTCCGACCACGCCGGTGATTACTACGGTAACAAAGAAACCATCGTTGCACATAGTGAAACAAGCGGCAGCAACAGCTACCGCGGGCGACAGCTTACACTATAATATCACCGTTACCAACGATGGCCCGTCTGATGCCACTGGTATACAGATCAGTGATATTGTATCCGATACCTTGAGTGGTGTGAGCTGGATAGCTACCACCACCGGCGCTGCGCAAATTACAGGCAGCAGCAGCGGCGTTGGCGATGTACTGTTGAATGGTAACATCAGTGCAGGTGCAGGTAATTCCATCAACATAAAGATCAGCGGAAAAATCAATACCGGCTTTACCGGTAGCATTACCAATACGGCCAGCGCCAGGGATGCGAATAATCAAACAGTAACAGGAACGACCACCACGCAGGTAAGCAGCCGTTCAGCACTGAGCATTACCAAAACTGGTTCTGCAGAAGTGATCGCGGGCGACTCCATCCATTATGTGATTATTGCTGCGAATGCCGGTCCTTCCAATGCGGCGGGCGTAAGCATCATAGATGTGGTGCCGGCTGCTATTTCCGGTGTTGCCTGGACTGCAGTCGCCAATGGCGGATCGCAGGTCAGCAGCGGCGTATCCGGCAGCGGTAACCAGGTACTGGTAACAGGAAACCTCAATGCGGGTAGTGGTAATACCATCGTGATAAATGTCAGCGGGTTGGTGCCAGCAAATGCTACCATCACTTCACTGTCCAACACGGCAACACTGAAACCTGCAACTGGGGATTCCATTCCGACTACGCCGGTGATTACTACGGTAACAAAGAAACCATCGTTACACATAGTGAAACAAGCGGCAGCAACAGCTACCGCGGGCGACAGCTTACACTACAACATCACCGTTACCAACGATGGCCCGTCTGATGCCACTGGCATACAGATCAGCGATATTGTATCCGATACCTTGAGTGGTGTGAGCTGGATAGCCAGTACCACCGGCGCTGCGCAAATTACAGGTAGCAGCAGCGGCGTTGGCGATGTACTGTTGAATGGCAGTATCAGCGCAGGCGCAGGTAATTCCATCAACATAAAGATCAGCGGAAAAATTAATACCGGCTTTACCGGCAGCATTACCAATACCGCCAGCGCCAGGGATGCGAATAATCAAACAGTAACAGGAACGGCCACCACGCAGGTAAGCAGCCGATCACAATTAAGTATTGTCAAAACAGGATCTGCGCGTATAAATGCCGGGGACACTGTCCGCTATGTGATCATTGCATCCAATGCAGGACCCTCTGCGGCAGCAGGTATTAATATTACCGATGTGGTGGATGCAGCGGTTACACAGGTAACATGGACTACCACCGCCAATGGCACATCACTGGTAACCGGTGGCGCAACCGGTAGTGGAAGTACTGTGTCCGTAACAGGTAACCTGGATGCGGGTAACGGTAATACCATACAGGTGAATATTAAAGGCGTTATTCCGGCAGATGCGGTTATTACGGCTGTTACCAATACGGCCACACTGAAGCAGGGTACAGGTACGCCTGTTTCATCTGACCCGGTTGTAACGGAAATAGTGCCGGGTATTAAAAAACTGGATCTTTCTGTTACCAAATCCGGGCCGGTTCAACTTACCAGCAATGATTCCATTACTTATATCATTGTCGCTAGAAATGGAGGTCCCGCTGCGGGAGATGGTGCAGTGATCACAGATATTCTGCCTCCAAATATTGAAGGCTCCTATGTGCGGATAGTAACAGCTACCGGTGGCGTTGCCGGTGTGCAAACTACTAATACGGGAAATGTGGCAAAAACTACTATCGGCACCTTCCCGGCAGGAGGTACAATTACCCTGGCTATCACCGGTAAGGTAAACAGCGCACTGGAATTACGTAACCAGGCAATCATTGCAGCCCCGGCGGGTACCGTGGATACCACTGCAGGTAATAATACCAGCGCCACTGTTATCACTTCCGTATCGGCTATTCCAATGGCGGATCTGCGGTTGCAGAAAGAGCTGCTTAATACAGCGCCGGTGCAGGTGGGCGGCAAGGCCGACTTTGTGTTAACGCTGACTAATGCAGGTCCGTTTAATGCTACCCGGATTGCAGTAAGAGATACCCTGAAAGAGAACCTGGACATTATCAATGGTTTTGATGCAAGCATAGGGGAGATAACTTATGATCCGGCTACACGTATATTGATCTGGAGCCTGGATAGCCTCTCACTCACGCAAACGGCTACACTGAAATATACTACACGGGTCACCAATACGGGGGATGTGATCAACAGCGCCACTGCTACTTCCCTGATACCGGATCCCGACCCGTCTAATAATACTGCGGTGAGCAAAGTAGTTACCGTTACCGGCGATGATATCCTGGTACCGAATGTGATTACGCCTAACGGAGATGGAAAGAATGACAAATTCATTATCACCGGTATCCTCCGGTATCCTAATTCTTCTCTCTTCATTTATAACCGCTGGGGAAATATGGTGTACCAGTCGAAGAATTACCAGAACGAATGGACCGGCGATTCCCTGAATGAAGGCACTTATTATTACGTGCTCAAGCTAAATACGCCAACCGGGGAAAGAAGTTATAAAGGCTGGATAGAACTGCTTCGATAGCCAAAAATTAATAATTCCGGAAGAAACAGGGCATTTTGCCCGGTTTCTTTTTATAATATTTGGTTTATAATATAAACTAGTTTATGTTTGATGTGTAATTAATCCCTTAATATGTCGAATATCAACCGCTATCTGTGTCTCTTCATTTTTACACCCCTGTTCTCTTTGGCGCAGCATAAAATCAGCGGCAAAGTAACTGATACTAAAAAGCATCCTTTACCCGGTGTGAACATCGCAGTGAAAGGCTCCTATGATGGCGCCACCACCGCAGCAGATGGTTCTTTTTCCTTTACCACCACCGCCACCGGCGACCAGCTGTTATCGGCCACGCTCACCAATTACCAGGCACTGGAACTGAAAATAAATACCGCCGCAGGAGAACAACTGAACATTGTGCTGAAAAGCGCGGTGAATGCACTGAGAGTTGTAACCATTTCTGCCGGCAGCTTTGAAGCCAGCGATGATAAGAAAGGTACAGTACTGAAGCCGCTGGATATTGTAACCACAGCCGGCGCCGGCGCCGATATTGCCAATGCCATTAAAACATTACCCGGTGCCCAGCAAACCAACGACCGCGAGGGCCTGTTTGTACGCGGCGGTACCGGCTATGAAACACAAACCCTCATCGATGGCATGCTCGTAAGGAATCCTTTTTACAGCAGCCTCCCCGACATCCCGGGACGTGGCCGCTTTTCTCCTTTCCTGTTTAAAGGAACCACTTTCAGCAGTGGCGGCTACTCCGCGCAATATGGCCAGGGGCTGTCTTCTGCACTGATCCTTGAATCCATCGACTTGCCGGAGCGTTCGTCTTCTTCTGTCGGGGTATCGGTAATAGGCGTGAGCGCCGGGCTGGACAATCTCTCAAAAGATAAAAAAACCTCCTATGGTATAGAAGCAGATTATACCAATCTGTCGCCCTACTTTAATATCGTCAAGCCTAAAAACGCACCGAACCTGGGACCGGAAATCATCGGCACCTCCGTAAATTTCCGGCATAAAACCTCCCGTACAGGCATGCTCAAATTTTACGGGTATGGCAACTGGACCAAAATGGGATTTAACTCCAACAGCCTGGAGTACCCGGGTTATACAGAGTCGTTTAAGTTGCATAACAATAACGTATATACGAATCTTACCTACCGGGAAAATATTGGTCACGACTGGCACCTATATATCGGCGCTTCTTTCAGCAGCAATACGGACAATATCAATGCAGATACCCTGTTAAAGAATCCCGCGCCCTCACTGATTAAAGTGCGATCGGACCTGAGCCAGACGCGGGTGATGTTTTACAAGAACCTCGGGCGCTTCTCTGTATTGCGGCTGGGAGGGGAGTACCAGTATGCGGAAGAAAGATCGGCCTTTAATGAAAATAAAGCCAACTTCTCAGACAACTACACGGCTGCTTTTGCAGAGGGAGATATTTACTTTACCCCAAGCTTCGTAGGGCGTGTAGGAGGTCGTGCGGAATACAGTTCTGTATTGGGGGAAATGAATTTTGCACCCCGTGTATCGCTGGCGTATAAAATGAATAACTACAGCCAGTTTTCCGTAGCCTATGGCGATTATTACCAGAAGCCGGAGCCGCAGTATATCCGCTTCAACCGCAACCTGGGGTATATGAAAGCCACACATTACATCCTCAGCTATCAGCGGGTGGCAACGGATTATACTTTCCGTACAGAGGTATTTTATAAGAAGTATACCGACCTGGTGAAAACAACGCCGGCATATAACAACAATGGCAGCGGGTATGCGCAGGGAGTGGAACTGTTCTGGCGCGACCGGAAAACGTTTAAGAACGTGGACTACTGGGTGTCGTATTCTTACCTCGATACCAAACGCGACTACCTGAACTATCCATTCCGGGTACAGCCCGACTTTGCGGCCAATCATACTGCCAGCATTGTGTACAAGCATTTTCTGCCAAAGCTCAGCACCAACCTGGGGTTAACGTATTCGTTTGCCACAGGCCGTCCTTATTACAATCCCAATCAGCCCACCGACAAGTTCATGTCCGACCGGACAATGACCTACAACTCCGTAGGCGTGAGTGCCAGTTACCTTACCAGTATCCGGAAGGCATTCACCATTTTTGTGTTGTCGGTGAGCAACGTATTAGGCAATAAACAGGTGTTCGGATACCATTATTCTACCGATGGATTGCGCAGGGATGAAGTAGTACCCAACGTACCAAGATTCATTTACCTCGGCATGTTTATGAATTTTGGTATCGACAGAAGACAGGATGTTATTAATAACCTCTAATCATAATAAATATGAAACGATTATTTCTTGCTTTTTTATTTACCGGTAGTGTAACTACTGCTGTCATGGCGCAAAGCGCCCAATACACGGAGGCCATGATGAAGCAAACGTCTGACCTGGACAGTAGCAGTATTTTCACTGCCGAAGGATTACAACAGAAGGCCAACACTTTTGAACGTATTGCGGATGCAGAAAAAAGTCAGTGGCTGCCTTATTATTACGCTGCCTATATGCAGGTAATGCAGGCGTTTACCCTGAAAGACAAAAGCGGGATAGATCCGCTGGCCGACAAAGCAGAGGCTAACCTCGACAAGGCCGAAGCGCTGAGTCCAAAGAACTCTGAAGTTGCCTGTATCCGTTCACTGGTAGCTACCGCCCGGTTAACAGTTGATCCTATGAGCCGTGGCATGAAATATGGCCCTGAAGCAGCTTCCCTGCTGGAACAGGCGAAGAGCTTCAATCCGGAGAACCCGAGAATTTACATGTTACAGGGACAATCATTATTATTTACACCGGAACAATGGGGTGGCAGTAAATCAAAAGCTAAAACAACCTTGGAGCTGGCGTTGGAAAAGTTTGCGGCCTTCAAGCCGGAAAGCAGTATAGCACCGCATTGGGGAGAACCATATACCCGCAAGCTGCTGGAACAAAGCCAGCAATAATCAGGTAGTATTTATTCAGATATTTAGTTATTTTGTTTCCGTGATAAAACCATTGAAACAAAATAGCTAAATATCAAAATAGCTGTTTAAGAAAATTAAGCTCATGGATTTTAAAGATCTGGACCCGGTATTACATTCACAGTTGAGGCTGGCTATTATGTCCGTGTTGATCAGTGAAAAAGAAGCAGAGTTTACGCTGCTGAAAGAAAAAACAAATGCCACAGCAGGTAATCTGAGTGTACAGATTAATAAATTACGCGATGCGGAATATATTTCTGTAGTAAAGCAGTTTAAGGATAATTATCCGCAAACCATCTGCAAGATAACCTCCACCGGCAGGAAAGCCTTTGAAAACTACGTTACTTCCATACAATCTTATCTGAAAGCCGGAAGGCCCTGAGCTATTCCGATGCCAGTTCTGTTTTCTTGAGTGGGTTCCGGGTGTTCTCGGCATAGCGTTCCCGTTGTTCCAGTATTTCCAGGCAGGCAAAAATCGCTTGTCTGAAAGAATCCGGGTCAGCCAGGTTTTTGCCGGCAATATCGAATGCCGTGCCGTGATCCGGTGAAGTACGCACAATGCCCAGTCCGGCAGTATAGTTAATACCGTTGCCGCTGGCCAGCGACTTAAACGGTATCAGGCCCTGGTCGTGATACATAGCCAGTACGCCATCAAATTGCTTAAACATTTCCCTTGCAAAGAAGGCGTCTGCACTATACGGTCCGAAACACAGGATACCATTGCCTTTCGCGTGCCTGATGGCAGGGGCAATGTGTTCAATTTCTTCGCGGCCAATCAGTCCTTCGTCGCCGGCGTGCGGGTTAAGTCCCAATACGGCAATACGTGGCTGGTCCACACCAAAGTCTTTTACCAGGCTGTCTCTCATCAGGTGCAGCTTGCCCAGGATATTTTCTTTGGTCACATATTTTGCTACATCCGCCAGGGGTACATGTTCTGTGAGCAAGCCCACACGCATATTGTCGGCGGTCATGAACATCAGCACATCCTTTGCATTGAAGGAATCCCTCAGGTAAGGCGTGTGGCCGGTATAGTTAAAAGTTTCGCTTTGAATATTGTTTTTATGGATGGGGGCTGTCACCAGGCCGGTGATATACCCATCTTTCAAACAGTTGATGGCAGCTTCCAGTGCCCGTGCGGCGTATTTGCCACCGGTTTCATTCAGTACCCCGGGGGTGATTTGCACTTCTTCTTCCCAGCAGTTATACACGTTTACCTGCTTATGGTTAAGACGGGTAAAGTCCTTGATGCTCTGGTAGTTAAAATTATTTTCATTCATCAGCTTCCGGTAAAAGTTGATGGTTTTGTTGGATGCAAAAATCACCGGCGTACAAAATTCCATCATACGTGCGTCCATAAACGTTTTGATGATAATTTCGGCGCCTATGCTGTTGATATCACCGATGGTGATGCCGATTACCGGTTTGTTGATCTGAATAGTACTCATGCTGAATTGCCTCAATGAATGGCAAATATAAAGTATTTAGCGGTTAGCTTTTCGCTTTTAGCCGGGAGCATTTTCAAAAGCTAAAAGCTAATAAATGCTTTATCTTTGCGCTTCACAATGTATACACTAAAAAAATCACTCGGCCAGCACTTCCTCACAGATGAGAACATCTCGAGGAAAATTGTGGAGTCGCTACCTGTAATCGAAGGCCAGCAAGTGCTGGAAGTGGGCCCCGGCGGGGGCGCCATCACAAAATACCTGTTGCAGCTGCCAGGCATTCATTTCAAAGCTATTGAGCTGGACAGGGAAAAGGTGGAGTTCCTGGAAAAAACGTACCCCGCTATCAGGGGGAAGCTGATCAATGAAAGCATTCTGGATGCTGCCCTGCCTTTTGAGGGTCCGTTCCGCCTCATCGGCAACTTTCCCTATAATATTTCTACCCAGATCATGTTTAAGCTGCTCGATTGGCGTCAGCAGGTGGATGTGGTAGTGGGCATGTTCCAGAAAGAAGTGGCACAACGTATTGCCGCTCCGCATGGAAATAAGGAATATGGTATCCTGAGCGTACTGTTACAGGCTTATTATAAGATTGAATATTTGTTTGAAGTACATGAAAACTGCTTCAATCCGCCGCCAAAAGTAAAATCTGCCGTCATCCGCCTCACCCGGCTGGAGCAACCGGTAGATATTGCCTCTGAGCGTAAATTTCTTGTATTGGTGAAAACAGCTTTCGGACAACGGCGCAAACAATTGCGCAATCCGCTGAAAACGATGTTTGACAAGGAACTGCTGGCACAGGATCCCATCTTTACAAAAAGAGCCGAGGAGCTGAGTGTGGCTGATTTTGCAGCATTATCCCATAAGATGATATGACCAGGAAAGTATTAGTTACGGCAAAAACACATCCGTATTTGATTGAACAGCTGGAAAGCAAAGGGTATGAAGTCACCTACCTGCCGGCTGTTACATATGATGAAGTATATCGTGAGATCGGTGAATGCACAGGACTGATCGTTACCACGCGTATTCATGTGGACAAGCAGTTGATCGACCAGGCTAAACACCTGCAATGGATCGGCCGCCTGGGTTCGGGAATGGAGCTGATCGACGTGCCTTATGCAGAAAGTAAGGGCATCCGTTGTGTGAGCAGCCCCGAAGGTAACCGGGATGCAGTAGGAGAGCAGGCTGTGGGCATGCTGTTGTGCCTGTTGAACAATGTGCTGAAAAGCAGCCTTGAGTTACGACAAGGTATCTGGGAGCGCGACGGCAACCGGGGCTATGAGCTGAACGGCAAAACGGTGGCCATTATTGGCTATGGTAATACGGGCAGCACCTTTGCGCATAAGTTGCAGGGATTCGACGTTAACATACTGGCGTACGATAAATATAAAACAGGCTTTGGTACGGCTGCGGTAAAGGAGTCGACCATGGAAGAAATATTCCGGGAGGCAGACGTGGTAAGCTTACACCTGCCACTGACCGCCGAAACGAAATACCTGGGCAACGCGGCGTTCTTTGCTTCTTTTGCCCGGCCGGTGTGGTTCATGAATGTGGCCAGGGGCAAGCTGGTGAATAACCGCGACCTGATTGCCGCACTCAGTAGTGGCGTACTGGCAGGCGCCTGCCTGGATGTGCTGGAAAATGAAAAACTATCTGCTTATAACGAAGAAGAAAAAGAACAACTGGCCTGGTTGCTGAAGGCTGATAATGTAGTAGTAACCCCGCATATTGCCGGTTACTCTCATCAGGCAAGCATCAAAATGGCCCGTATTGTATTAGAGAAATTAAATATACTTTAAACCTGGTCAAACAGGTGTGTTTTTCGGATATAAATGATTGATTATCAATTTATTTATAACCGAAATAAGGGGCTTTTTTCTTTATACAAATTTCATTATATTTGCAATAATACCAGTAAACAACGCTTCTGTGCAAATGGAGGCGTTGATTTTTTTTTCTTATAACCAAAAAAACACAACAGGTTATGTCTGGCATAAATTACGTTACGAAAGAAACCCTTGATCAAATGATGAGCGAACTGACCCAGCTTAAAACCAAAGGAAGGGCAGAAATTGCACGTGCTATTTCAGAAGCAAGGGAAAAGGGTGACTTAAAGGAAAATGCCGAATATGATGCCGCTAAAGAAGCACAGGGTTTGCATGAAGCGAGGATTGCCACACTGGAAAATGCGATTGCGGCTTCCCGGATAGTGAGTGCAGATGCTATTGATACGTCAAAAGTGTCTATCCTTTGTAAGGTAACTATTACAAATGTAGCTAATAAGAAGACGGTTACTTACCAGATCGTTTCTGAAACCGAAGCGGATCTGAAGGCCGGCAAAATTTCGGTAACCTCCCCGATAGGCAAGGGCTTGTTGGGCAAGCAGGTAGGCGAGGTCGCTGAAGTACAGGCGCCAAACGGACAGATTAAATTTAAGATCGATAATATAACTGCATAAGCCTACTTTTTCATGATATTTGCAGGGGTTGCATTCATTTGCAGCCCCTGTTTTTTTTATCATGTTACTAAGAACTACATACTATGACCATCTTCACGAAAATTATCAAAGGCGAGATTCCGAGCTATAAGATAGCAGAGAACGAACATTTTTATGCTTTCCTGGATGTTTTCCCGCTGGTAAAAGGGCATACCCTGGTGATACCCAAAACAGAAACGGATAAGTTCTTTGACGTGGCAGATAACCTGTTGCAGGAGTGGTTGTTGTTTGCCAAGCCGATTGCACAGGCCATAGAAAAAGTGATTCCCTGTAATCGTATAGGCATTAGCGTGGTAGGACTGGAAGTGCCGCATGCGCATATGCACCTGATCCCGATTAATTCGGCAGATGATATGAATTTTTCCCGCAGTAAGCTGAAGCTGTCTGTAGAAGAATTTAAGGCAATACAGGCGCAGATTATCGCTGCAATGTAATGGTTATTTGGAAGGGATATTAAACCGGAATCCCACACCATGCACGGTTTCCAGTTTGATTTGCGGATCTGATTTGAAGTGTTTCCGCAGTTTGGTGATAAATACATCCATACTGCGTCCGAGGAAATAGTCGTCTTTTCCCCATACATTGGAAAGTATGTCTTCTCTTTTCAGTGTTTTGTTGGGATTATTACAGAAGTATTTCAGCAGGTCCGCTTCTTTTTGTGTAACGGAAATGGATATATCTCCATTGGAAGTATAGAGGCGGAGATCTTCATAATCAAAGGTAAGCTGGCCTATTGTATAGAGGTTCAATTTGTCTTTCCCGCGGCTCATGGTCCGTTTCAGGAAAACTTCTATGCGCAGGATCAGTTCCTGCATACTGAAAGGTTTGCTGATGTAATCATCCGCACCGGTTTGGAGTCCGGCTATTCTGTCTTCTTTTTCATTTTTAGAAGTGAGGAATAATATAGGAACATGGTCATTGAGTTCGCGGATCTGCTGCGCAAGTTGTAGGCCGTCTTTTTTGGGCATTACCACGTCCAGCAGGCAAATATCAAATGAGCGTAACTGGAACTGTTCCCAGGCCGCCTGGCCGTCTATACTGTGCACTACATCATAGCCCGCTTCTTCCAATCGTTTCTTCGTAACCGCACCAATATTTTGATCATCTTCCACCAATAGGATTCTTGCTTTCATATCTGCCTGATGCTGATTAATATAAAAAAGCTTGTTATACAATTTCCGTATAACAAATGATGGTCACTTTTCATAGTTAAGCTGTTGTCCGGACGCATGGCCGTTAGCTTTAATTGGGTTATTGAATTTAAACCAAAGTAACTACAATTTACGGATTTATGAAATAACCTTTTAACCCGGTAACTTTTATCTGGAAATCCTTTCCGGGTGCTGCTGCAGGAATTTCTCCCAGCCTTTTGCTTTGCCTGGTCCTGCGAGCGGATTACCTTCCTGGTAAAAGTGGCATACTGCCACTGCGAGAGCGTCTGTAGCATCAAGGTAATCAGGGCGTTCAGAGATACTGAGGATGCGTTGCAGCATCAGCCAAACCTGTTCTTTGTCAGCATTACCATTGCCTGTAACAGATTGCTTTACTTTTTTTGGGGAATATTCGGTAACCTCCAGACCGGCCTGGATAGCCGCTGCAATAGCCACGCCCTGGGCACGGCCCAGTTTCAGCATACTTTGCACATTCTTGCCAAAAAAGGGCGCTTCAATGGCAAAACTGGTTGGTTGGTGCTCTTGAATAAGTTCCTGTACCCTGCAATGAATCAGCTGTAGTCTTTCGTAGTGATCTTTGAATTTAGAGAGTTTCAATACATTCATCTCCAGGAGGCTGGCCTTTTTTCCTTCGATAAGTATAAGCCCATAGCCCATTACAAGGGTGCCAGGGTCAATGCCGAGAATTATTTTTGACTTGTTTGCCAACAGGAGTTTATTTTTGCCAAAATTTGACTGTCTGAACAAAAGTACCAAAATAATTCTCAATTACTTATTAGGGGCAGGGCTTTTTACTTGGCTGGCATACTCTATCTACTCGCAACTCATCCACCGTGATAACCTGCAACAATCCGTGCGGCACATGTGGGGAGCCTTGCAGGAGAAAGGCTGGGTGGGCATTTTCCTCGTTACGGTACTGATGCTTTTCAACTGGGGACTGGAAGCCCGTAAGTGGCAGAAGCTGGTGAAACCCCTCGAAGAAGTGTCGTTCCTCCGGTCGTTCAGTGCAATCCTTTCCGGCGTATCCCTGTCTATAAACACCCCCAATCGTGTAGGCGAATACGGTGGACGCATACTTTACCTGAAAAACCATAATAAGCTGAAAGCCATTGCGGCAACGATAGTAGGAAGTTTCAGCCAGCTGATCGTCACTATTATTTTTGGGTTAATTGGTTTGCTCTATTATATCAACAACTATGCGCTGGCAAAAGAAAGCGGCTTCCTTACGCCTTCTTTATGGCAGAAATTAGTCCTGATTACCGGTACAGTAATTTGTGGCCTGACGATATTGTTATATTTTCGGTTAGAAATCATTCTGTCTGTATTTGAAAAGATACCTTTCCTTCGTAAAGCGAAGGTGTTTGTGCAGATCATTGTTAAGTACTCATCCGGCGATTTACGTTACCTGTTGCTGCTTTCAGCCCTGCGGTACGTGGTCTTCTCGGCACAGTATTTGATTTTGTTGGACGCACTTGGCATGGAATTTCTATGGTGGCAGGCCTTCTTGCTGAACAGTGTCATCTACCTGGTAATGGCAGTAGTTCCTACCATCGCTATCGCAGAATTAGGAGTCCGGGGAAAAGTAAGTATCTTTTTTCTTGGGTTGCTTAGCTCCAATACCGTGGCCATCGTAGCTGCCACTGCAGGTATCTGGCTGATTAACCTGGTAATACCGGCCGTTTTGGGAAGTGTGCTGTTGTTAGGAGTAAAAATTTTTAAGGAAAAATAGCTTCCATCAATGAAGTATTTGCTACTCATAATTTTAGGACTTTCCTGTATTCAACCCGTTGAAGCACAATCCGATTTCTGCTCCATCCGTAACAGCAGCTTCAATGCTGGTGAAAGTATTACCCTGAAAGTATTCTATAATCTTGGTAAAATGTACGTAGGCGCCGGGGAAGCCACTTTTAACGTGGCACTGGAACGCTTCGCCAACCGCGATGTTTATCATGTGGTAGGCGACGGCAAAACCTACCGTGCATACGACTGGATCTTTAAAGTACGCGACAAATACGAAAGCTACATAGATACTGCCACCCTGCAACCCCTCAAATTTGTCAGGAATGTAAACGAAGGCGGGTACAAGATCTTTAATAACGTTGTGTTTAACCAGGCCGGCCACCAGGCCATCAGCACAAATGGCACCTTTACCGTACCCCCCTGCGTACAGGACGTGATCAGCGCTATCTATTACGCCCGTAACATCGACTTCAACAAATACAACGCCGGCGATAAGATCCCCTTCGCGATGTTTCTCGACGACCAGGTATATAACATCTACATCAGGTACATGGGAAAAGAGGAAGTAAATACCAAGTTCGGGAAGTTCCGGGCCATTAAATTCAAGCCCCTCCTCATCAAAGGCACCATCTTCGAAGGCGGCGAAAAAATGACCGTGTGGGTAAGCGACGACGCCAACAAAGTACCGCTACGCATCGAAAGCCCCATATCTGTAGGGAATATCGTGGTAGATATGATCAATTATACCAATCTCCGTTATCCCTTCACTTCGCTGTTAAACAAGAAATAATAAGACTTTAGCCCGACCAGCCACCGTAAGTTTAACAAATCATTTGAGGGCCGGCGCCCAAATTTTACCGACCTTTCGTGCCGCAGAAAAACTTTATATTTGTTGTAATCAACCCTTTATGATTATGGAAGAACGTAAACCGAAAATATTATTGGCTGAGGATGATACCAATCTGGGTATGGTGCTGAAAAATTACCTGGAGCTGAATGACTATGATGTGGAATTATGCCGCGATGGTATCCTGGCCCTGGCAGCCTTCCGCCGCGAAAAATTTGACATCTGTCTGCTGGACATTATGATGCCCAATATGGACGGATTTAAACTGGCGGAAGAAATCAGGGACGTAGACCCCGATATTCCCCTCTTCTTCCTGTCCGCCAAAACCATGAAGGAAGATATCATCCAGGGCTACAAACTGGGCGCGGATGATTATATATCCAAGCCATTCGACAGCGAACTGCTGCTGCTGAAAATAAAAGCCATCCTGAAACGCAACCAGGAACTGAACAATAAGGAAGAAGAAATTCACGAATTCGTGATCGGCTCCTACTCTTTCAATTCCCGCCTGCGCACCCTGGCCCATAACGGTGAAACACATACGTTATCCCCTAAAGAAAACGAATTGCTCCACATGTTGTGCGAACATAAAAACGATCTCTTGCCACGCGAACTGGCACTGAAGAAAATATGGGGCAGCGATACCTACTTCAACGGCCGCAGCATGGACGTATACATCGCCAAACTGCGCAAATACCTGAAAGATGATACCAATATCGAAATCGTGAATATCCATGGTAACGGCTTCAGGCTGGTAGTGAAAGAGTAGTGCGGATGTTGTCTTGGCTCAGGATTACGCTGATTTTACTGATTACCTGGATTTTTACTTTTGGATTTTTTTTAGATTTTTAGAT